>NZ_JBVJLZ010000002.1:0-802305 GCF_055584465.1 Dyella sp. NPDC103356 | reverse complement strand
GCTTGCACAGCAGTCTTGACTATCAATCGCCGGACAGTTTTGAGCGTATGCTCACGGTGACGATTTAAACCGTCCGAGAAATCGGGGGTAGTCCAGAAACATTATTGGACCATCGACTAGTCTCACCTCGGAACAAGCAACCGCCCAGTCAATGTCACCGCATCGAAGCTGTATACATGTTCGCGCGGATTATCCGAGCATCTACCAACCAAGCGGCCAGGGTATGCCGCCTTACCCGCGCGTATTTCGATCGTCCCCGAACAAACAGGGCAGGTGGACGAATGTCGCACCAGACTGAGCCACCCAGGGCCGGTTTTTCGGTCCTTGTCGCGTGTCAGGCGCAACTGTGCATATGTCTGCTGCAGGCTGAGTATCAGGTCGGGCGCAATAGTTATGCGCTCAAGGGGCAACTCCCAAAGCGAACGAACGCTCCACCAGGTTAGCGATGCGATACCTGCACCGAATGCAATTGACGTAATAAGTTGAAACGACATTGATCGCTGAGCAATCAATACGAAAGCTAGCGTGTACCAAAGCAAGAGTGTCGTCACCATGACGATTCCTAGGCATACGATGAGAACGATTCCGCGCCACGATCGGGTAGGGAAGGGGTGTTTCAATAACCACCGCAACCAGAAAATGGGTTCGGCCGGCTCGCGGGTATAGGCAACAGCAACTGAGTTTCCGAAGCCGGGGTCGGATGACGGCTGCGATGGCGAGTCAACGGGCTCATCGCTCAACTCCGGCATCTCATCAAACCGGAAGCTATATTCGGTCGAATTGCCGCGGCCGCCGCCGCTGGCCACGGTGATGGCTGGAATCCAAGGCGATCCGGCCGCCCGAAACCATTGCTCAATGGATGATTTTCTCGAATTCCACCAGCGTTCGACCTCCTCCCGACGCAGCCATCTGCCGGCAGTAGCTTCGCGCAGACTGCCACCGTATTTATTGAAGTAGTTATTCGCGAGCTGCTCCACTTCACTTACCGGTGGACGCCTGGAGGCTTCGAGTTCGGCCATTGTCATATCGGCCAGAACGATAAGTGCCCGTCTGAACTTATTATTTCCGCCTTCTCGCTCAAGCCAATCGACAAGCAACCTGGCTGCCCAAAGGTGCGAATGGCCGGTTTCGGCCGGTTTATCCCTGTTTTCGTCCATGACCTTCCCCCGATCGTGTTTTCCACCTCAAGTGTGTGGGAGAGACGACGATGTGCCAATCAGAAATAGGGCGACTCCACCTTCAAATACCCTTTGGTCTCCGGGATGGGCGGATATGGGCGCCACTCGAAGTCGACAACGGTGAGGCATGCGGCTGCGTGTGTCCGGCCTGTGCGGCTCCGCTCGTGGCAAAGCATGGGCATGGAAAGAGGAGGCCACATTTCTCTCATAGGGCCACCGGCGAGTGCTCCGGGAATCTAGAATCCGCAATACATAACCGTGCTAAACGATTGATTTATGAGAATTCTATGATACTTCTGCCTATCTGGGCGGGGCTGCCAGGATTCCCCAATCCGCCGATCGCCCAGACCGTTTCGGGCCGCCTGATTGCTGGAGACAAGATTGTTTGGCCGGCCGAGACCGTCGATCTCGGCGACAGTCGGCTCGAGCCGGACTTCGGACTATTTCGCCCAGACATCGCTGCCAGAGACGAGCAGGGAGAGCTTCTCATCGAGATCCGAGTGAGCCATGCCGTGGACGACGCCAAAGCGGCCCTGGTTCGCCAAGGCGGGCATCGGATGATCGAAATCAACCTTTCCCAAATAAGCCCGGACACCTTATTTGATGCCGAAGGCTTCAGGAACCAGGTTCTGTTTTCGGAAACCAATCGGACCTGGATTTCGAATCCGGCCGCTGAAGGCGCATGGGAACTGGCTCGGGACCGAGTGAACGCGCTAGCAGCCGAGGAATCCGCCAAGGACAGGATTCCAGGAGGCAGTTCGAGCCAGACCCAAACGCAGTCCGACTCAAGCACCCGAGGGCAACCAAGGGCCTTCGATCCAGGCGAACTTCTGCCATTGTCGCGAGCCGAAAGCGAAGATCGGCAGCGGTATCCGCGTATAGGCACAATTACTTGGCAGGCGGGTCTTGGTTACGGCGTTGTCCTGAGCAGAGCGACGCGTGCTCGGGCCGTTTATAGGGTCCAGTTTGGGCACGGTGTCCGGCTGATCTTTTTCAGGGGAGACGAGCCAAAGCGCCGGTTCTGATAAGGAAAATAGCCAAAACAGGCAATGTCGCACCACATCTGTAATTGCGCATAATGTATATTATGTCAAATTACAGAAAGCATATCCGCAAGGCCTTATGTCGTCTACCCATTAACTATGTCACCTTGCCAATTAACCATGTCACCCCCTAATACTCGGTCATCTTTTGCTCGCATTGAGCACCTGTGTCGCAGGAATGACCGTGCCAATCGACTGACTAGGACGGTTTAGCTAACTAATGATTCCGCAGACCAATGGCGATGACGCGCGCCGGAATCCGGTTAACTATGTCACCTCCCATAACCATGTCATCTTTTTACACCCGAGCTTCACTGATTTGCCGGGGCGCGTGCGATTCCCATGCGATCCCGGCATGCTTGCCTTAACCTCCGTTCCTGCCGAGCTCGTGACCAATGGCCGACCAAATAGCAAAGCGCCGCGAGCACATCCTTTCCGTACTGCAGGATGTAGTCCATGAAAGCGGAAACTCAATCGAATTTGATGCCGCCTCATGGCTTGATGGATGGCTAAGCCATCCTTTGCCGGCTCTGGGCGGGCACTTGCCGTCTGACTATTTGGAAACAGACGATGGCTGTGACCTCCTCGTTCAACTTATACGACGAGCGCAAACGGGTGCCTTCTCTTGAATAATACAGAGGAGCCTACTTCTTGTGCCGCCCTGTGGCCTTGGGTCGCGCAGGCGTTTTCGCAGCCGCTTTAGCTTTTCGTGCTCTGGAAGGCGCGTCGGTCGCCGCTCGCTGAGCGAATGCTATTTCCAGGGCGGCAGCGCGTCCTGCATGGTGCGCTGCTTGCCGTTCGGCTTCCTGCCGAGCAGCCTGCAAGGTGACATTCTGCTCCGTCGCGCTCGCCAACGCCTTGGCGTGATCGCGTGATTGGCTATCGAGCCGTTGCTGAAGCGCCTTAGCTTCCTGACGCGCGCGGTCCACTTCCTGATGAGCGCGATTTTCCACATCGCGCATATGCGCCGCATATTGCTCACGTTCGCTGCGTATGACTGCTTCTAACGAGGCCTGCTCAACGCGTAGTACATCGATCTCTGCACGCTGCTGATCCGTCAATATTTGTAGGCGATCCCGCTGCCGCAGCACGTCGTCGCGTAAGGCATGACTGTCTCGTAATTGACCATCCAGTGTGGCGCACGCATGCTCTACCAAGTCCCGGCGTGCCTGCGCTTGGGCAACCGCCGTTTCGGCCTCAGCTAGGGTGCCGGCCCAACGAGTTCGCTCATCCGCGAGGCGAGCTTCGGCGGCGGTCAGCGCGGCGCGATCGTCGCTGAGCCGCGCCTGGAGGAGGTGATCGACATGCTCGACCGCTACGCGCCACAGCTCGGTCATCGCCTGCCCCGCCTCGACCGGGATACCAGGCAATGTCTGAAGTCGTCGCAACCGTTCGCCCAGGTCGACACGCCAGGTGTCGAGCATGCGCATGACCGTATTCGGTGACCCGGTCCCCAACGCGACACGGACTTTCTCCACGGTCGGATTCTCGCCGGCGGCCAACAGCGAGTCGGCGGCGGTGTTGACCTGCTCTTGGGTGATCCCGCGTGCCATACCCGGTCTCCTCGATCGACGCCCTGCCCTTACCTTGACGTACTCACGATAAGTGATGATTATCACCAGTGCAGGCCTCATTTCGTAATATACATTACATATTATGAAGAAAAAATACATCTTGCCCGCTGTGGCCGAATCCGCCTCCAGCTTGGTGCTGCCCGAGCAACTGGCGCAACAGGCCGCCGACGCAGTGCGTGAACTGCTGGCTGAAGCCGCGGCAGCCAACACGACTCGCAGCTACGCCGCCGCCCTGCGCTACTGGGCTGGCTGGCACCAAGCGCGCTTCGGCGTCGAATTAACGTTGCCGGTCACGGAGGCTGTGGTGATCCAATTCCTCGTCGATCACATTCAGCGCAAGAACAAGACCGGCCTGGTGAGCGAGCTGTCGCCAGCGATTGACCAAGCACTGGTCGCGGCCGGCCTCAAGGCCAAGCTTGGGTCGCTCAAGCTATCGACGGTCACTCAGCGTGTGGCCGTGTTGTCGACAGCCCACAAGCTAAAGCGGCTGCCCAACCCCTGCGAACTGGCTAGCATCCGTACACTGCTAAGCCGTGCTCGACGCTCGGCGGTCAAACGCGGCGAGCGTCCGGTCAAGAAAACCGCGATCACGCGCCCGGAGCTTGAAGCCATGCTGGCGACTTGCAACGATTCGTTGGAAGGCCGACGCGATCGCGCCCTGCTCTGCTTTGGCTTTGCCAGCGGCGGGCGCCGGCGCAGTGAGATCGCGGCCGCGGATATGCGTGACCTACGCAAAACCGGCGAGGATGGCTATGTCTACCGGTTGGAGTATTCAAAGACGCAACAGGCCGGCGTGACGGTGGATTCGACTCCGGACAAGCCAATCCTGGGGCGCAGCGGCCAGGCGCTAACGGCCTGGCTGGAAGCGGCGGGGATCCGCAATGGACCGATTTTTCGGCGGATATGGAAAGATCGCGTCGGCCCTGCCCTTTTGCCAGGCTCCGTCGCGACGATCGTCAAACGGCGGGCTGCCATGGCTGGCTTAGAGGGGAACTTTGGCGCACACAGCTTGCGGTCGGGCTTTGTTACCGAGGCGGGCAAGCAAGGCATCCCCCTGCCGGCAGTGATGGCGATGACAGAGCATCGCTCGGTAGCGAGCGTGATCGGGTATTTTCAAAGCGGACAAGCGGAAGACAACCCCGCGGCCCGTCTACTAAAGTAAGCGGTGACTGGTACCGCCATACCCACTGTTAAGGCACGGTGGCTAGCTAGAACACGCAGGTCGCTGCCAGATCGTGCGCAACCTGCCTGCCTTCCGAGCGGCATCAACGCTAGCGGCGTTTGCGGTAAAAACGCATAAGTCCGGTACCGACAAGTAGTCGATGTCATGCGTCAGGACGGCCAGGGTATTAGTGAAGCGGGCTTCCTGTAAGAGAAAGAGATCATAACCGTCAAGCTTGTACTGACTGATGTCCCCAAGCATAACGGTGGGAGTTTGGGCCGTGACGTTCAATCCGTGCGAAGACTGACTTGCAGATTCCACTCCCCTCCAGGTGGTCAGTATCTCAACAAGTACTTTGCGTCGTAGCTGGGTGTCATATCGTGAGTCCTTTACCGAAATCCTCCGTCCCGAAGCGCTATTCGAAACAGCCACCTCCTCTTTCTCGATGATGTGGCTCATTTCGGGCAATGTAAAAGAACTGCGACGCAAAACGCAGCTCTCATTCAGGCATCGGGCAATGAAGTCCGCATAGTCCGGTGTTTCGACTCGAACGCCTGGTAGCGAGAACCGGCTGTACTGTGTACAGAGCCACGCGTTAGTGTCGACCAAGACTTCCGGAGGAAGTGCGGTATTTGCATCTCTGATGTCGTACACCCGAGCCTTCACTGGGCGGTTCATGATCCGTGCATTCACCGAAGATGGTTCCGTTAGTTGGGCGCAGATGCGGCGTAATGCTTCTTAGCGTTGTCAATGACCCGACGAAGAGTCTGGAACCCCAGCGGCGAGAGATGCTGAAATTCTAACTTCCTGTTGAGTTCATCAGTTGACAAGCGAGCGAGCAGTCGACCAATCCCAAGATTGAAAAATGGCGTAGAAAATACTTCGACGCCGGAGAAGTCCAGCTCGATGTGATCATCAGCAATGTTTTGCATGATGAGGTTGTAAAGTGCTTCGCCATCTTTCGAGGACACAGCGTTTCGGCCCGAAATATCGATCACTGAAATCTTCATAGGTTACCTTTCAAAATATCGGGGTTCCGCTGGCCGGCTGTTCTTGTGAAAGCTCTTCCTCGAACATGTAGTGCATGTTGTCACAGCGAATCTTCAAATGAATGATCGTTGCCGAAATGGATAGCAGAAGGTGCCGAAACTCTTCCATAGAGCGAGTTACACTTCCGTGACCATGATGGCTATAAACCTCCACAGCCCCATCGTTGATTTTGACAAAATCCTTTATCAGATCAAGACCAAGGCCCCGGGCGTACCGTTCATGAACCGCCGTCGTGGTTCCTCGTGTGAACGCCCAGCTCAACGCCTCCCTACCATTAATCCATTGGCGCCCCAGCTTCAACGCAGCGTTTGACGGTATGCCACGACCGAAATCCGCCACGGTGAGTAGCAACGTGTTATCGGACGCAAGCTCACCGCAGGTGTACACGCCGTGCTGCGAGTCGCCATGTTCGAAAGCGTTGGCATAGATTTCCCATAGCCGGCTAATGAATGCATTCTGCAACAAGGGGCTCATGGTCAAGCTGGCAGGTGCAAGCCACTTTTCTTTCAGAAACTCGATGATCGAATCGTGGTTATCAATCAGATCATGCCGAAATAACGCGCCTGACGGAGCGGACATTCCGGAGATCATATGCTGTGCGCAGCCACTTTCTAGGAAGCGCAAGTAGACCGAGTCACTCATGGCAGCGATGTCTACCCGAACAGGAACACCCCGACCTCGCAGGATTCGATAGAGCCCAGCAAGCAGGACCATTCCGATTGGACCCAACTTCAAACACTTCGAGAAGTCGAAAACAATCTGCTCACCGTAAGGGGTTCGCATAGCCTTAGCCCACAAGTGAGCAAGTTGGTCGTACGAAATGTACGTTCCGTCGCAGGTGGGGAAATCAAGTCGCACGCTTAGCCAAGGTCCTCTGCATCCATCGCAACGCCATCGCGCATTCACAAGAAGCGTACCAGTGCTACTAGATCCTTGCCCATCGTTCGCGCGCTATGGTGCTCTACTATAAAGCTGGATGATTAGGCGATGGCGCCGAACTCGTTGGGCTCCGGTGCTCTTGCGCATGGCCACGCAGCAATGGGAAGGCGAAAAAAGCCCAGTCCTGCCAACTTGTTAGCTAAACGCCTTTCGTGCTGCGCTTCCTTGGCTCCTTTTAGGCGGCAATATGCGGCCGTCCATAGCCTCGAATTGGTGGCATCCGCTCTTTAGTCCACTCGCGCTAAACCACCAAAGCGGAGACCAGCCGCATGTCAAGCAAACTTGACATGCACTTGAAAAACCCCGAGAGAAGATGTGTAGGCTAGCCGCAAGAACATGGGGAACAACGGATGATTACTCTCAACACCGAGAAAGGGCTGGTGCGTCTGGAATCGTGGGACGACGTCCTGACCCGTCCAGGTTTCGTTGCCGACCTCGATCCAAAGGCAGTCAAACTCGACCGTATTATTGGTAGCTACGCCCTCTTCCCGTTCCTTCCCTGCGGGCTGTCCTCGTGCCATACATCCCACGGCAAGGGCTATTTGGTGGCGACCAGCGATGGGCGTGAGACCAACATAGGTAAAGACTGCGGCAAAAGGTATTTCGAGGTCGCGTTCGAGCGAATGGCAAAGGCATTCAATCGCGACCTGCGCAACAAGGAGCGCAGGGAGATCCTGGTCGCGCTCCAGCACCGCATTCCCACTATCGAGGAACGCATCGCCGTGCTCATGGATGAACCGAACGGCGCCAAATGGGTCAATAGGCATACCAGTCACCTAGTCGACTCGCGCAAGGGACTGCCTTTGGCTGTCCTTCTTATCGTCGGCGGCCTCGTACGGAGACGCAGTGGTGCTCTCACCCGTTCGAGCGTCGCCAAGGCCACAGACCTGGAGCGCATGCGCGCTATGGGCCAGCGCATCCAGCCTGGTGAGAACTATGTCGAGGAGGTGATCGGCCAACTCGACGGCATCGCTGCCTTATATAAGGAGAACGACTTACGGCGGCTGCTTGTGGTCGACATGGCCAACCTAGCAGCCGTGAAAGCGATGGACATCGATAACGCCAAGGAAAAAACGCTGCGGGATCTTGCTAAGTGGAGTGAAGTCATCGAACCGAACTTAGCTCAGGCCGCAGGAGTGGTTGCACTTGGGCGGTTACTATTGACTCAGGAAAACCTGAGTCAATTGCTTGTACTCCTTTCGAGTAAGGAGGATCGGCGGGTGTTCAACGCGTTCCTTGTGGAGCTACCTCAAGGCCGGTCGCCAGCCACCTGAGCAACGCTTAGTTCTTGCGGGGTTTGGCTATGGTTTTTGGCGTAGTTCTCCAAGGGAAATGCTTAGGCACGTGCTTCACTCTGATTTTTGCTCCTGGCCTTTGGCCTGCGTTTCATACCGAACGAATGAGGTCATCGACGGACGCGCGCAGAACCTCCCATGACGTACGACACGTCGCTTCATCGAAATTTGCCTGCATCGACACCTCCACCCATGGGTGTACAACGTTCCTGGATTCACGCAGCGCATGGCCAAATTTCCCGCGATCACTCTTTAGCCAGCCAACATCTACGGCTACGTCCACCAAGACGTTGAGTGTCCAGTCCTGGATAGCTGGTGATTTTCCGTTCTTATCTTTCGGCGCTTTCGCCGACTGGTAAGCCACCGAGGGATGCCGCAGCGAACGCGCGAGAAGTAGTGCTTCAAGCACGCTGCCCATCATGATGATAGCCGAGGTGTAGCAGCCGGTGTGTACGCACTTCTGCGCCTCACGCCATCGACGCTCGACCGACTCCTTCAGTGATGGAACCGTAATAGTCAGTCTAGATACGTCGGGTGGCGCAATGATTTGCTTCTTTACCGGAGCATTGGGCGCCGCAATCAAGAAGCGTTGCGCACTCTTAATGTGGGCAGCCAGTGCTTCAAGCCTGACGCGGCGACTCATTGTTTCGAAGTTAGGATCTCTATCAAATTGAGCCAGCATGTTCGTTGGCAATCCTTCCACGCCCTCAATCACGTGTCGGACCTCTCGAACTTTAGCGTCAACCTCGCGCAGGCCGGGAAATACATCGGTCGCTGCTCTTCCATCCGAAAGGGTAATTTCCTTAAGGATAGCCGCCAGCAACGAAAGCGCAGTCGTACGATCCATAGCTACTCCTGGTGGAATGCAGCGGCACCCGCCGGAGTCAGTCTCCAACGTCGCCCCGCATACATTACCAATCGTCAGCGACCTTTGCATTGCCGCATCAGGCCGCTCTTGGAATTTGGATCTGCCGCGCACTGCTAGAAATAATCTAGAAGGACTTAGTGAGTTTGCCTACCCTCTTGCTTGTACCACACCACGCATCCCAAACACGCTTGGCGCACTGACAGTTATTTCGTTCAATTTTCTGCAATATCACGGCCCGAGCATCGTCAATGTTACGAAGGCCATACTCATTGGTGTCCTAGAGGCCACCGTCATTGAGCCCAACAAAAACGTCGCGAACGAAACCATTCGCTGGCTCGGCATCAGAGAATGCGAGTCGCCCAACAGCGACAAATGAAGGGGCACGATCTGTACCATGATGCCCTAATCATGATGAGTTTTCTGCAGCCAACAATGTTCATCTCATCATTCAGCTGACCTGCGCCGTCTTTTCTTTGATCAACTCGCCAAAGACTTCAACGACTCCTGCTCGCCAGCGTCAACGCGATCATCGTAGGGCTACTTGCCTCGGCATTCTATAATCATGTATGGGTGAGTGCGGTGCGCAGCCGCTACGACATCGCCTTTGCCGCGATCGCTTTCATGGAGATCACCTGGGCAAGGTGGCCGGTATTAATCATGGTGACCTGGTGTCTCGGTGCATCGCTGGTGATCTCTACGTCCTTGGCGTGACGCGCAGGCTCGCTTGTCGCGACCCGATGAATCCGTATGGTCACCCCGTGCACCAAGGGAGGCAACACCCCGATCACTACCCAACATGATGGCAACCCACGATCGATGAGTTCGTACAGCAGTGCGTGAGATATGATGCAAGAGAGCCCTGTCAGGCGTGTGGGCCCAACGGAGGCTCTCATGTGGATCACAATAGAAGAAGGTTATTTTGCAGCCTTGATGGAAAATCTGCTCAAGTCGACACCCAAGTTGATGCCTTCACCCGCTCCAGCCAGCGCGAGTGACACAGTCCCTTTCGTCAATAGCTGGACCGCGCCCGATTTGACGACACCCATGTCAGCTTGGCCGGCGACGTACGCGCCGATCGCGTCGTCAATCGTACGGACGTGGGTGAATTTGCCCGTCCCATTGTCGATCTGAAATTTACCGATAGTGGCACCGGCGCCGTTAGCCGTAATCACGACATCTCGGGTCTCGCCGTTCTTGCACGTGATAACGCCTTTACCTGTGGCGTGCTTATAGACGACCGACCATTCGTTCAGTGAGAACTTCATGGTGCACTCAAGCTCGGCAGATTGCGCCCGCGCCGGAAGCGAAGGCAGAACAGCCAGCCCGAGGACGGCGATGGCGCAAAACATAGCGTGACGATGAATCATGGGAAGACTCCTTAGCCGGGAAAGCCGGTGAATCATGGAAACATCTGCCAAGCGCGGCCACCTTGATATGCATCAACTGAACTGAGCTACGCCTCCTTTGCCAGGCTCGATTCAACATGCAAGCAGAAGCGGTAGCCGGCTGTGCTGCAGCATGTATCGCGTTACGCCGCCCAATGTGTACGGCGTCGACTGGGGATGTGCCCAAGCGCCCATGACGAGAAGGTCTGCATGGACAGCCAGCGCCTGCTGCTGAATCACGGCACCCACCTCGCCCTGGATGCGCAAGGGATGATGGCGAACGGGCAGGCCATGGCGTTTCAGCCAGGGCAGCACGGGCAACGACAAGTGAATATCGCTCGCCTGGACCATGCCTTCGTCGCAAAGCACGATGACCTCCATCGCCTTGGGCAGTAAAGGAAGCGCTGCCTTGATCGCGCGCGCAGCCCCTAATGAACCATCCCAGGCCAAGGCGATCCGGCGTATCCCGGACATTCCCTGCCAACTGTCGGGCACGACAATGACAGGGGTAGCGTGGCGCGCTACGCCCCGACCGGGAAACGGCAAAAGATGCGACTCAACACGAACCAGCCGCCCTATGACAAAGTCGGCCAACGTGGCCCGCCGGACCATGACGTCGTCATAGATGCCGCGATGGACCTCCCAGTCACCGGACACGCCGTTACTGCAACATAGGGTGCGCCACCACGCTGATCGCTCCCAGGCCATGAGTTCTTCGCTATCGAGCAGATCGGTGGGCTCGGGAACCGCAAGAAGCGGCGCATCCAGCGCGACCACATGCATGCCTGTGACATGCGCGTTGTACTGGCGCGCCAGACTGAAGACAAACCGCAATAACGCCACATCACTGCACGGCTGTTCAGCCTCGACAAGGACATCCAACATCCCCTGACCGTGACAAGACGCTATGCCGATGCCGGGCATACGGCACGGTGGCGCCAAACTGTGCGTGTCGGTCATGTCGTCAGACCTCGCAGGCGGCGATTTCATCCGGAAGCACCCGACTTAAGCGCTCCTGCAAGGCTTTCGGCGACAGGTCGACCAGATCGTGCTGGACTTCCCCGACGACCATGTCGAACACCTTGCTATCGAGATGAAGGTTCAGGCGATCAAGGAACTTCCGCGGGGCGACCAGCACGATGCGATCGAACTGGCGGCTCTCGAGCCCCGCCCCCAGCGCGTGCGCAATAACCCTCGCAAAATAGTCCACCGCCTGATCCCGCACACGGTCCGTCTTCTTGGATCTCTTTTCCGTCCCATGCTTATCGTGCGGCCGCGAAAAGCAAATCACCTCAGTCAGGCCGGCATCTTCTTCGACCGTGGCAAAGATACGTGCATTACTGGCATCGGCGACCATTACCCATGTCGTTGTCATGAGATTCACCCAGAAAAGTGGTTGTTTCAGTATTGCTGTTCGCATCCATGCTCGGCTCGCGCACATCGGTGACAGAGCTATTCCGACGCGCATACGGTCTTCGATCATGCGCACGTCTCGCCGCCTTCCGCTCGCGCCTATCGCTTATCTCGCCATGAAGTTCACCCAGCATGCGGCGGCAGAGAGCTTTGTCGTTCAGGCATCGCTCCATAAGGAGCCGGGTTCTATTGTTCGGATTTGCCGCAGACGGTGTGTTGATATCGATCAAGGCCGCTTTAGCCAGGGCAACTACTCATACGCAACCGTGCGCAGGTCACCTGCGTCAGACCGCTGTCAGGACGGCGGCGCCTTCAAATCGCCCGGCGCGCAGATCGTCGAGGGCCGTAGTTTCCCCTGGAATACTCCACACCATGGACGCCGGACTTGATGTGCATCAACGTCCCGCCCCGATGCGCGCGTATTTTTGGCATACGGCTGCTGCGCCGCGGGTAACTCAGCCATCTTCTACTCGTAGGCGGGGTGCGTTATGTGGAAAGACATCATGGTTCCCTTGATGGGCGGTCTTGACGATGAAGATGCCTTGCGCGTGGCCAGCGATCTGGCCATATCCATGCAGGCGCGCGTGCGCGGCCTGCAGATCGCGGAGTTACCGATCCCTGCCTATAACGCCTGGTCGATCCTGCCCGACTATGACATGAGCGAGGTGTACGATCAGATTCGCCATGCCGCACAGTCGATGGCCGCTAAGTGGCGGACGAAGTTCAGTCACCACGGGGTGCCGATAACCATCAACGTGGTGGATGCGCTCTATGTCTCGCCCTGGAGTACCGTGGTTCACGAAGCCCCGTGCGCCGACCTTATCGTGGTGGCCTCGCAGGATCGCGGCAACGATGACGCCAGCGGATTTCGGCGAAATCTCGCCCCTCTGTTGCTGCGCAGCGGGCGTCCCTTACTGGTGGTCCCGCGTCATGGTGCGTTGACGGGACACCTGTCACGAGCCGTGGTCGCCTGGAAGAACGTACGCGAGTCTATACGCGCCTTGCATGATGCCCTGCCGCTACTGAAACACGCAGGGACCGTCGACGTGGTGACCGTCGATGCGCCCGACGATATGCACATGGAAATGGAGGCCTTATTGGGCCACCTGTCCGCGCACGGTATCCAAGCATCCTGGGTCGCCCGACGCTCGAATGGCACACCCGTCGCAGAGATACTCATGGCGCATGCCACGCACGTGCAAGCCGGTGTCCTGGTCGCCGGAGGATATGGCCATTCACGCCTTCATGAATGGGTGCTTGGCGGTGTGACACGTGAACTGCTCGAGCGCGCAGAGCTTCCTTTGTTCCTGTCTCACTGAGACCCAAGGAATAACGACCATGGAAGCTGCATTCACCCTAACGTAGGGAGGTACATGCCATGAGCTATGCATGGAATAGTTTTGTCCTGCCGTTTGATCCATTTACACCCGCTGCGGCGCCCGCGAGCCCCTGGCTGGATGCGTGCGCATGCACCATCGACGCCATGACCGAGTGGAACCGCCACCTGTTTGGCGCCATGGTCTCGCCGGAGATCTATGCGGGCCTGGGCTGGTACGCGTGGCAGACCCTGCGGCCAGGGTCGGGCCGAGCATGGCTCCCCGCCGCCGTATCACGGGACAGCGCCGAACCTACCGTTCTGACGACGGGTCTGAGCCCGGTGGATCAGGCCATGGATGCATGGCGCCAGTGGATCGGTCAGTACCTCCAGCAAACCCGTACACAAGTGGATACCGCGATCGATAACTGGATGACCGGGGTGAAGTTCGTCGCGGGCACCATGGCGACGGCGTCCCCGTGCCAAACCGAGTGTGCGTCCGACGCGTCCGTCGTGGCGCGCCAGGCGCGTATGCCCCCCCCTGCGACGCCCCGAGATCGCCAAACCTCCAGTGCAGGACAACATGCTTCCACTTGACCGGCATCAACGTGCGGTTGCATCGCCCGATTAGGGTGGTCGGCAACCGTCCACGCCGGAGAGTGACCGATGAAAACCATGCAAGCCGCCGTTGTTCATACGTTTGGCCAGCCCCTCACGATCGATGAGGTGCCGATCCCTTCGCCAGCGCCGGGCCAGGTGCTCGTAAAGATCGCCGCCACCGGCGTATGTCACACCGATCTGCATGCCGCGCGTGGCGACTGGCCGGTTAAACCCTCGCCGCCGTTCATTCCCGGACACGAAGGGACCGGCGTGGTGGTGGCGCTGGGCGCTAGCGTCGATCACGTCAGGATGGGCGATGCGGTCGGCATCGCCTGGCTCCACGATGCCTGCGGCCATTGCGAGCACTGCCTGACCGGTTGGGAAACACTTTGCGAGCAACAGCACAACAGCGGCTACAGCGTGAATGGCACCTTCGCACAATACGCCCTTGGCGACGCCGACTATGTGGCTCGGTTGCCCCCGAACGCGGATTTCAGCGCACTCGCGCCGGTGCTGTGTGCGGGAGTAACGACGTACAAAGGTATCCGTGAAACCGACACCAGGCCGGGCCAATGGATCGCTATCTCCGGTGTCGGCGGGCTGGGCCACATGGCAGTCCAATACGCCAAGGCGATGGGACTGAAAGTTGTCGCGTTGGATGTGGCGCAAGACAAGCTCGCCCTGGCCCGTCAATTGGGCGCCGATGCCACCGTCATGGCGAACGCCGCCGATGCGGTCGCTAAGGTCATTGAACATACCGGCGGCGGCGCCCACGGCGTGCTAGTCACCGCGGTATCCCCGCCGGCATTCGAGCAATCGCTCCAGATGGTACGTCGCCGTGGCACGGTCGCGTTGGTCGGCCTTCCACCCGGTGGATTTGCCACGCCCATTTTCGACGTCGTGCTCAAGCGCATCACGCTACGCGGCTCGATCGTCGGCACGCGGCAGGATCTGGCCGAAGCCATCGCCATGGCCGCCGACAGCCAGGTGCAGGCGCATATCCATCACGCGCGGCTAGGCGATATCAACCAGGTCTTCGAAGACATGCAAGCGGGTCGCATCGACGGACGCATCGTCCTGGACATGTAGTTTTATCCCTTTCTGGAGCATCCCATGTTCAAACATATCCTGCTTCCCACCGACGGCTCGGAACTGTCGCTTCGCGCGGTCGCGCTCGGCGCCAGGGTGGCGGCGGCCTGCCAATCTCGCGTCACCGTGCTGCATGTCGTGCTGCCCTTGCATGTCCATGCCTATCTGGCCGATATGCTCGCGTCGGTGGACATCGACTACACGATCGAAGCGGAGCGTCAGGCGCACACCTACCTCGATGCCGCGGCAACGGTCGTGGCACAAACGGGGGGAGACTGCCAACGGTTGGCCCTGTGCCGCGAACGCGCGGCACAGGCCATTCTCGATGTCGCCGCGGAACACGCCTGCGACCTGATCGTCATGGGATCCCATGGCCGGCAGGGCATCCACCGGCTGTTGTTGGGTAGCGAGACGCACGACGTCCTCGTGCAAGGGGATATTCCGGTCCTGGTGTGCCGCTGAGTGGTCAAAAAAAGCGGCCGCGTGCCAAGGCATCGCGGTCGCTTCCTCCCTCGACACGCGCGCGTCAATGCGCCATGAGCACGGGCAACCTGGCGCGCTGCAGGATGTAGCGCGTCGCGCCCCCCAAGATCCATTCGCTGAAGCGTGAATGTCCCCACGCTCCCATCACGAGAAGATCGGCATGCGCGTCAGCCGCGGCATCCAGCAACGTCGGTCCAATCGCTTCCCCGGACATCTCTACCGTGCGAATGGCCAGTGCGTCGACGCCTTCGCGTTTCAACCACTCGCGTAGGGGTAACCGCGCCGGCGATAGTCCGGGCAGCGGTTCGGTGGAACCGTCGATCACGGTCACCGCGATCGCACGTCGCAAAAACGGCAAGGCTGCGCGGAGCGCCCGCACCGCCTCGAGTGATCCGTTCCAGGCCACGATGATGTGGCGATACTCCGGATCCGGCACCGGATCGGCAGGAAGCAGCAGCATCGGCGACGCACCGGAGAGGAGCACGTGTGTCAGGTAGTCAAATCCCAGCGAATAACCGGTATCCAGGCTCGGCAACGTACTGACGGTCAGGTCGGCTAGGCAGGAGCGATGCGCCAAGGCACTGGCATAGGGGCCGCGCGCGACCTCCCAGCATCCTTCCACCTGATGTTGCCGGCATAGACGCGCCCACCAGCCGGTGCGCTGCTCGGCTTCGATTTCCATCTGGGCGAGCACCGCCGCCACGTCCGGGAGGGCGAGCGAGGCGGGCACGATGTCGATCACATGCAGCCCGGTCGCGTACGCACCCAGCCGGTGCGCAAGCGGCAGGCCGAGCTGAACGACGGGCGCATCGTCGCGCATATCTTCGACATGAATGATCAGGTCATACATGAATGAATCTCCCCACGTCGTGCGTACTCATGCCGGGCGATCGCGCATGACAAACAAGGCGATGACATACCCCACCGCGCTGAGACCGCAAAGCCACTGAAGGACAGCGGGAAAGGGGTCCGGCAACGTGATCAGCAACAGCACCGCGGCACCTACGGCAATCATTAACAACGCGCGGGGAATCCAGACCTGTCGGCGCGCTTGACGCACTTCGTGTGTGCTGGCCATAACCACCTCATCTACCAGAAGGTGAAGTCAGCATGCTCGCTGGCCAGCCCGGCGGCATTGATGCGTATCAACTCAGCCCATCACGCCAAAGCAATCGTCTCGTGACGCGCCGGTGCACGGTGCGCGATGCCCCGGGCAGTCAGGCAGGTGGCCATGGCGGACATGCCGCGCTCGTATTCACCATGCACAAGGAAAACGCCGCGACGCGGCGCAGTGCCCAGCCAGGCAAGCAATCCCGCCTGATCGGCGTGCGCCGAAAAACCGTTGATCGTCCAGCACTGCGCACGCACCGGTACCGACTCGCCCAACATACGCACGCTCTTGGCGCCATCGATGATGCGCCGGGCCAGACTGCCCTGGGCGGCGTAGCCGACGAAGATCACGCTGCACTTTTCGCGCGCGAGATTGTGTCGCAGATGGTGTACCACTCGCCCCCCGTTGCACATGCCCGAGCCGGCAAGGATCACCGCGCCACTGCGCATGCCGTTGATGGCCATCGATTCGCCCACGTCGTGAGTGATGTGGAAGTTCGGGGGCGAAAAGGGATCGCCCTGACCGAGCGTCTTAAGAAAGTCCGCGTCGAAGCACTCCGGATGACGCCTGAAAATAGCCGTCGCCGAGATCGCCATGGGCGAATCGAGAAACACCTGCATGCTTCGCGGCAGCGCCTCTTCCAGAACGCCTTGACGCAAGTAATAGAGCACCTCTTGCGCGCGCTCCAAGGCAAAGGTGGGAATGACCACGTTCCCGCCACGAGCCAACGTTTCGGCCACGGCGCCATAGAGTTCCTTTACCGAGTCGGGGAGCGAGCGATGGGCACGGTCACCGTAGGTGGTTTCCATGACCACATAATCCGCCTCCGGCGCAGGCGTCGGATCACGCAGGATCGGGCGCGCGTCACTGCCTACGTCGCCTGAGAAGACGATGCGACGGCGGCGACAGCCAGTGTCCAGCTCCAGCAGCACGCAGGCCGAACCCAGGATGTGTCCGGCATCGATAAAGGTTGCCACCACTCCTTCGCATAGCCTCAAGGGCACGTTGTAGGACGCGGGCGTATCGAACGTTGCAAGGCAACGGTCGACATCATCGGGGGTAAAGAGCGGCGGCCGCCCGGCCATATGTCGAGTGTCTTCCGCCTGCAATCGGGCGGCGTCGGCCAACACCAGCGCGGCCAGTTCACGCGTCGCGGCCGTCGCGATGATTGCCCCGCGAAAACCCTCACGGACCAGACGGGGCAAGCGACCGCAGTGGTCCAGGTGCGCATGCGTCAATATCACCACATCGATCGAGGCGGGATCGAAGCCAAACGGCTCACGGTTGGCGACCTCGAGCTCGCGGCCACCCTGGAACAGCCCACAATCGACGAGTACCCGTTGGGAACCGCATTGCACCAGATGACAGGAGCCGGTCACCTCCCAGCCCGCGCCATGGCAACCGTACGTGAGCACATCCTGCGCACCAGTCACCGCCTGGCCTCGTGCAGTCATCGTCGCTCCCTTGCTCTGACGCATTTCGCGCGACGGAAGCTCGACCACCGAATCTCGCGTGATGACTGCCATCTCAATGCCTCATCCATACAGGAACCGTGGCATGTTCAAGAACAAAGCGCGTCGCTCCGCCGCGCACATGCTCTTCCAGGCGAGGGTGGTTGTAGGCCCCCATCACCAGCACATCGGTTTTCAGCTGAGCAGCCTCTTCCAACAAGGGCGCCCCGGCGCACGCATCGGTATGGATCATGCGGGCATGGACCTTGATGCCGAACTGCGACAGATAAAGGTACGGATCAAAGTGCGGCATGGCGCCGCGCCGTCGATGCGTCTCCAGGGAGCCGTCCAACACGTAGACCTGTTTCGCCCGGGCGATCACCGGCAACGCCGAATAGATCGCGCGCGTGGCCGAATCGCTGCCATCCCACGCTAGCGCTACCTGATCGAACGTCGATACAGGGACATCGCTGGAGGGCAGGATCAAGCAGGGCATCCGCGTGACGCACACCGCCTTACCAAAGCGGGACGTGATGCCTGCGCTCTTGACGAGCGCATGCTCGAGCACCGCCAGGTCGTGCCAGTTGCCCAGTTGCGACAGCAAGGCAGGCAACGCTTCGTCGACGCAACGCCAATGCACCTGGTGCACGCCTTTTTCCAGCGCGAACGCGGCGAAGTCCCCGCTCGCGCTGGCGTCGGCCGGAACGCCCGGCGGGTCATAAAGCAGCGACATCACCGTCGGCTCGCTTTTTCGACGTGGTGCGGGCCGCGGTTCCAGCAGGCAACCGGTCAACGAGCTTCCCCAGGCCGCCGCCAGGTTGACCGCGGTCGTCGCCGCGGCGCTCCAGGGGGCGCCGGAGGTCACCAGCGCCAGGATACCAGTGATCACCGGTGCGGCCGGAAGCGCTGTCCGATGCATGGCGGGGACAACCCTCGGTTTGGCATGCTGCGTGGTCATGCGTGACGCCTCGGCTTACAGGTGGAGCGAATGAATGACTTGCGTGCTGTCATCGGGATCCAGGCCCCGGGTGAATCCGAGATAGGCGGCCAGCTCGCGCATGGCGCTGTTGCTGGAACTGTCGATGGAATACATCGTCTTGAACCCGGCGGCGCGCGCCTTGGCGATGAGGTGCTGCATCAAGGCGACGCCCAGCCCCCGGTGCTGCCAGTCCTCGGCCACGGTCACCGCGCATTCGCAACTGCCTTCGGTGGCGGCGCTGTAGCGGCTGACGCCGACTTCGCGCAGCTCACCATTGTCATGAACCAGCGCGATGAATGCGCAGCTATCGGGTTCATGGACGTTCATCAGCTGACCCAGCAGGGCATCGCTCGCGCCTCGCACTTGGGCCAGGAAACGAAAGTGACGCGAGGTCGGTGACATCCGCTCGATGAAACGACGCTCGCGCTCCCGATCGTCGTCTTGCAAGGGACGGATCAGTACATGGCTGCCGTCGTGCAGGGTTTCGATCCAATGATCACCCGCGATGGCGGCATAGGCCTGGGTGGCGGCTGAGGTAGGCAGAGATGACATGTCGTGCTCCCGGCAAGGTCGCGTGTATTCGCGTTCGTTGGTTTTAGTCGATGACGCCCAAGCGCGTCTTGACCGAAATCAAGAGCTCGCCAAACGGCGTAACGGCGGGGCGCCCAGGCTGTCGAAAAGCTCGTCTTCCTGGGCAAGATGCAGCCGCAGTACCGTGTCCAGACGTACCAGAAGGCGCTGTATCTCGCCCGGCGCGTTCACCGCCGGGTCGTCGCCGGCCACGTTCATCCCGTCAAGCAACCGGCACAACCTGAAGATTTCGCGGTGTGTCTGACTCATACTCGCGAGCGGGTCGTCTCCCGGCAGTCGCCGAGCCAGGTCGGGGTACAGCTGCATGTCATCGTTGCGCTCATGCGGGATCACGCTATGAGCGAGCAGATCGACGATATCGGCCAATTCGTGCCGGGCCCGGGCGGGGGTCGCCTGTCCCAGGGTTTCCGCCGCCCGATGGATGCGATCCAGTACCGGTGCCAGTTCGGCATGCTCCCGATCCAGCCGACCGCGCATGTCGGCGGCGAGCACCGGCTGGCCGCGCCGCAGGCCCAGCGCGCGCAGGGCATAGACGATCACCGCCACGTCGATGCCTTCCTGCACCAGGGCGCCGGCCAGGGGCGCAAGCCATCCCAGGGCGGCCAGCAGCATGGCCGCGAACGATAGCCCCATGCCGGCGACGACACATTGGAGAGCGATGCGGCGCGTGTCGCGCGCGATGTGAAGCACGTCGGGTATGCGGTCCAAACGGGCATCCAGCAGCACGATGTCCGCCGCTTCCTGCGCAGCGCTCACGCCCTGTTCGTATCCCACCGCCAGGCTGACACTCGCTGCCGCCAAGGCGGGCGCGTCGTTGATGCCGTCGCCGATCATCAGGGTTGGCGCCTTCGCGCTGGCCTCCACGACCGCGGCAAGCTTCTGCTCTGGCGTGAGGTTGGCCCGAACCTCATCGATACCCGCTTCTTCGGCAATCGCCTGCGCGCGCGCCTCGCCATCACCTGTCAGCATGACGATACGTGTCACGCCCGCAGCGCGCAGCCGACGTACGCAACGTGGCGTGTCGATGCGCAACGGATCCTTGAATACCACCGCACCGGTGAGCACGCCGTCCACCCTGACAAACGTGCATCCGGCATCGTCATGCCGTACACGGTTCAGCAGACGGCGTACCCAGAGCGACTCGACGGAGTTGTCCCCACCCAGGTAACGCAAGCTCCCCATCGCCACGTCGTGGTTGTCCACGCGACCCCGCACACCGGCACCGGCCGTCTCGACCACGTCCGTGGGCGAATCCAGGCGAACCTGCTGGCTTCGCGCATGCGTCACGATCGCCCTGGCCACGACGTGGCTGGACCCTTGCGCCAACGAGGCCACCCATTGCAGCAGCGTCGACGGTGCCCACGCGCCGGCGGTTTCCACGTCGCACACCTGGGCATGACCGACGGTGAGCGTGCCGGTCTTGTCGACGAACAGCTGATGAACCTGTGCCAGCGTTTCCAACCCGCGGCCGCTCTTGACCAGCACGCCATGGCGGGCAGCGCGCGACATGCCCGCCACCATGGCGATCGGCACCGCCAACAGCAACGGGCATGGCGTTGCCACCACAAGAACCGCCAGGGCGCGCAACGGATTGCCGCTGACGTACCAAGCCACACCGGCGGCCACCAGCGTCAACGGCACGAAGGCCAATGCATACCGATCCGCCAGACGCGCCATCGGTGCGCGCGATTGGCATGCCTCGCGTGACAGGCGAACGATGCGCGCGTACGTGCTTTCCGCCGAGGGCGCAGTCACATGCAGGTCGAAGGGCGCGCCGGCATTCACGACACCGCTGCGTATCGTCTCCCCTCGCGCCCGGTAGACCGGCATCGCCTCGCCGCTGAGGACCGATTCGTCGAGCACGGCGGCGCCCTCGACCACGATGCCGTCGGCGGGAACGACTTCTCCGGAGCGCACGAACAACCGATCGCCTTTCTCGACGTGCTCGACCGCCACTTCCTCCAGCGTCGCGCCACAGTAACGCCACGCACGCTGCGGGGCACGCTGGATCAGCCGCGCTAGTTCACGTTGCGCGCGGCCATTGGCATAGGCCTCGAGCGCCTGGCCGCCCAACAGCATCAACGCGATGACCGCGGCCACCAGCGTCTGTTCGTAAAGCAACGCCGCCGCCATCGCGATCAACGCGATCCCATCCACGCCCCACTGGCCGCGACGCCAGGCGCGGATCATCGACACGAGCAGCCCCACACAGGCGAACCCTGCCATGACCGCCCAGAGGCGAGAGGCCCACAGCTCCCGATGCGTCAGATGCAGCGCACCACCGAAGAGTAAGGTCGATAGCCCCAGGAGGAACGGCACAAACGGTCGGAGGCGCGGCCAGGCCATCAGTGCAACACCAGCACCGGCACATCGGTCGTCTGGATGAGCTTGCGTGTCTCGCTGGCATGCCGCCAGGGAACGTGGGCAGACACACCCTCGGTCGCCATCACCACCAGATCGCAGCGCTCACGCACGATGGCGCCGGCGATGGCGCAGTACGGGCGCTGGTCGAAGGCATAGCCCGATGCGTACGCCACGCCCGCCGCGTCGGCCATCGCGCAAACGCGATCAAGGTACTGCTGCGCCCGGGCAATGGCCGCCTTCTGGTACGTCGCATCCAGCTGTTGGATCAGGTCGGCCAGGTAGGTCACGGTCGACAACGGCGGCAGCACATGAAAAACATAGACCTTGGCCTGCATGGCGGCAGCCAACGCGACGCCCTTGGCCGCACCGTCGAACGATGCCTCGGTGCCGTCGATCGGAAGACAGATATGTTTGAACGGCGCCTGCGTCACATCCGGCGGAGTGGATCGCCCCTGGACCTGTGCGGCATCGCGAAAGTGAGCGGCGGTGCGAATACGTTGCCGGTGAAACCGGCCATGCAACATGTTCATGAGGCATCACCCTGTCTGAAGTTCGACGGCAGTGTTGCCCCGGCGCGCGCGCGCCATCTTGACGACGATCAAGTGGGCGCAGGCAGCGCATCGCTAGCCTTCACGCGACTCCCTTCAAGGCACCATCGTTATGGCTGCAGTCTCTTCAGCTGTATGCGTGAAATCCCCCTACTGGTGGCGCCGACTGGGTGCGGGCCTGGTCACCGGCGCCGCCGACGACGACCCCAGCGGCGTGGCCACTTATTCGCAGGCCGGCGCTCAGTTTAGCTACGGCGTGCTGTGGACGGCCGTATTCACGCTGCCGTTGATGATTGGCATCCAGATGGTGAGTGCGCACGTCGGACGCGTGACGGGCCGCGGCCTGGCCGACAACATGCGCCGGATCATGCCGCGTTGGCTCGTGTCCAGCCTGGTGGGGCTGTTACTCATCAACAATGTCATCAATCTGGGCGCCGATATCGGTGCGATGGGCCAGGCGGCCGCGCTGGTCACGGGTGGCCGGTCGACCGTGTACGCGCTGGGCCTGGCTTTGCTCTCCCTGGGGTTGGAAACATTCGTACCGTTTCCCCGTTACGCCCCCTGGCTCAAGGTGATGACGCTGAGTCTGTTCGCCTATGTCCTGACCGCGTGCATTGTCGACATCCCGTGGCGCACCCTGGCTCTCCACGTGTGGCCACACCATGTGGACCACGCGTACCTGGTCACTATCACCGCGGTGCTTGGCACGACCATCAGCCCCTACCTGTTCTTCTGGCAGGCCTCGCAGGAGGCCGAAGAGGAAGAGGCCGATCCGGACTCTTCGCCGCTGCTGCAGGTGCCGACGCAGGCCAGGGACGCCTTCGCACGCATCCGCACCGATACCAACATCGGCATGCTGTACTCGAACACCGTGGCGTTTTTCATCATGCTCACGGCGGCGGCCGTGCTGCACGTCCATGGTGTCACGACGATCCGCAGCTCGGCGGATGCGGCCCAGGCACTCGAACCCTTGGCCGGCCCGTTCGCGGCGCTGCTTTTTTGCCTGGGCATCATCGGTACGGGATTGCTCGCCGTACCCGTGCTCGCCGGCTCGGCGGCGTACGCGGTGGCCGAAGCCTTGGGGGTACGCGGCGGCCTGGGCAGCAAGCCGGCCGAAGCGCGCGTGTTCTATGCGATTCTCGGTGGTGCCACGCTGTTGGGCACGCTCATGACGCTCTCGCCCATCGACCCTATCCGCATGCTGTTCTGGTCGGCCGTGATCAATGGCGTGATCTCGGTACCGTTGATGGCGGTCATCATGTGGCTGTCGGGCCGACCGAGCGTCATGGGTGAATTTACCGTCCGCGGCCCCTTGCGCTGGCTGGGCTGGACAGCGACGGCCATCATGGCGATCGCCGCGTCCGGGCTGATCGCGTGATATCACTCATGGTGGCACGTCATTGTCCTGCTCGCCTTCGTCCGCAACGTCGCGATGACGCCCCGGCTTGTCCGTGACGAGGACGGCGGCACCCGGTTGCAGCGCCTGACGCAAGGGCGCACCAAAGACCTCCGGTGCGCGGATGTGCTGAGCGACATCGGAAGCATCCGGTACCGCGCCATCCCCGGCCAACCGATAGGCCAACCAATGATGCACACCGCGGACAGTATTCGTCCGTGGCGGATCGAGCACATACAGCACCGTGCCGGCGAACGGGTAGTTCGCATCCACCGTGATGGGGGACGATGCGAGCAGCACGCCATTTTGCAGAACATACACGCGCAGATCATGGGTGCTGACGACGATGTTCAACGGCGAGGTGTCCAGTACCGCAAGCGACGAGGCGTCCTGCCCATCGAGCAGCATCGGCTGCCCGGCCAGATTGATGGGGGCCACCACGGCCGGGTACAGCTGGTCCACGGGCGCGGCACCATCGCCGGCCACGACGACGACATCGCCTGCACGCGTCGCGGCGAACAGCCGTTGGGCAAACGCCGGTGGCAGCCGGATACAACCGTGCGAGGCCGGATGATCCGGCACCTCGCCGCTATGAAGCGCCACGCCGTCCCAGGTCAGGCGCTGCATGAATGGCATGGGCGCATTGTCGTAGCGATTGGAATAGTGCTCGCGCTCTTTCTGCAGGACGCGATACACCCCCGGCGGTGTGTCGTAGCCCGGTTTACCGCTACTGACCGGTGCCGCACCGATCAGCGTGCCGTTGCTGTAAACGAAGATCCGTTGTTCCTTCAGGCTGACCACGATCACCCTGGGGCCCCGTGGTGCGATTTCCGGATGCCAGAAATAGGCCGCGGATGCAGCGAGCGACACCGTCGCCCCGCTCAGGCGCACGATGAGCACCACGATGCGACCCACCCCTGTAAACCTGCCGCGCATCTCAGATCTCCAGTCGATCTTGCCGGCCGCCGGCGCTATCGGCTTGCGCCAACCCGGTAAGCAGTTCGCCTATCGCCCCCAGCACATCGTTGCTGCAGACGATGCCCGCAAGGCGACCGGCGTCATCGATCATCGGCAGGCGACGCGTACCGTTGCCCTGCATGATGGCGACCAGCTCGTCCACCGAGTGGTCCGTGCGGCAGCAGACCGCCGGTGAAGACATAACATCGCCCACGGTCAGGGCACTCACATCGCAGGCAACCGCGCACGCCCGGAACACCACGTCGCGGTGCGTGAGTATGCCGATGGGTATGATTCCCTCCGAGGATGCCGCCGTCACGACGAGGCAGCCGATTTGGTGTTGACGCATGATGCGCGCCGCCTCGGTCAAGGGGACCTCCGCTTGGGTCTGGATGACCCGCGAATGGCCTATCTGTTGAGCTCGCATCGTTGCGCTCCAGGATCGTGTGCCACGTTATTGATCGCGATCAAGCCGACATCGCGTGCCTGACCTAACCTATCGGCGAGCTCGCACTTTTGAGGCCATGCCTTCTGAGCTCGTGCGATGCACGCACCCGCCGCCGTTATGGCGGCTTTTTTTTAAAGGACCTCCCCGCGCCACGGCGGTGACAGGCAGGGGCGGATGGCGTGGTCCGACACCTCGACAGGGAGGCGCGGTTGAGTGATGGGGCGATCGATCCAGGGCTGCATGATGTCCACGGTTTCTCGCATCGCGGAAGCCAGCTGTTCCGCCGACAGGCTCGGCCACTCGGCGGTCAGGCCATGAAGGGAAAGCACGATTTGCGCGTAGCCGAGCGAAGGGATGATGCGCGCGCTCTGCCCCGCACCCACCCGGCGCTCGCACGGCTTGCGCAGCGCGGGATCGATACCGTCGGCCACCCCGTTGGCAAACAGGGCCAACTGCGGCTGCGGCGCGATGGCGGTCAGCGTCGCATGTCGCAACCCAACTTTTTGGCCGATGTCGCGCAGCGCGGGAGGAAGCTCGGACAGCCACTGCACCGACCGCCTCTCGCCCGCACGCACCAATCCCCCGTAACGCGCCGCCTGTTCGATCGAGCCAGTGATCGCGCCGACCAATAATCCCTGGGCGACTTGGGCGGCCACGCGCAACGCCGCCGCGCTGCCATAGTTCATGCGCAGCAAGACCAAGGCATCGCCAAAGCCGATGATGCCGATACGCGGGTGCAGGATCCGCCCTCGATGGGCATCGGCTGCCCACGCCGCCAGATCGGTCAAGGTGACGGCCAGGCTCGCCGCGCGCCGCACACCAGCGAGATCAATATATGGCAGCCCACCCACACCACGCACAAAGGTGGCCACGTTCACGACGGCTGTCAGCCCGTCGCTGGGCCAATCGGGCGCGCCCGTCCCGGCGGTGGCCAGGACGCGCTCATCGAGCAACACCTCCCACGCGCGGAACGCCTCTAGGATGTCCTGCTCGGCCTGGGCACGCTCATCAGCGGGCAAGGCCGTGGTCAATGCACGGGCCACGCGCTGCCAGGTGCCGTCGATCGTGATGTCCTGCAACCGATCATGCTCACGCCAGCGAAACCATGCGTCCCACGCTTCCACCGCGGCAGGGTCGACAAAGGGAGAGGGAGTGTCTTGGGTGATCATGGCGGCCAGGCAAGCTTCTATGGCTGGAGAATCTAGGCCGACCGCGACGGTTCGCATTGATATACATCAAGGCGCGACCGCGCGCCCTGCGGTTCCGATGTCAGTTACAAACCGTTACTCAGCGTTACCGCGCGCTCATCCGCGCGTCGACAATGACCGCTAACTTCATCCCCAGGGCATCAGCGCATACCGGGGAGAACGATCATGAATGCAGCGTTGCAGGAACGGTTCCTTTGCACACCGCCATCGAGCGCCACCGAGCAGGTCCGGCCGCCGCTGTCCGGGTTCGACTTGGACACCCTGCGGACTCACATGCTGGTCCAGATGCACAAGCTCGACGCCGGCCAATCGCTGTATCGCGCCGGCCAGCCCTTCCGATCGATCTTTCTGGTACACGCGGGCTTCCTCAAAAATACCTTGGTGTCCGAGGATGGACGGGAGCGCGTGACGGCCTTTCGCATGCGCGGGGACATGCTGGGTGCCGAAGCGATTGGCTCGAGTGTGCATGTCTGCTCGGCGGTGGCGCTCGATACCAGCGTGGTCTGGGAGGTGCCCTACGCCGGTCTGCTGCGCGCCTGTGCCACGGTCCCGGCACTCCAGGCGCGCCTGGCTGACCTGCTGGCCGAGGAAATCCGTCACGACCGGCGCTGGATGCTCGCGCAAAGTACGCTGGGTGCGGAGCAACGCGTCGCTTCGTTTCTGCTTCAGATGGCTGCGCGGTATCAAGCGCTGGGATTCAGCGATCGGCATTTCGTGCTGCGCATGAGCCGCATCGACATCGCCAGCTTCCTGGCACTCAAACACGAGACCGTCACGCGCGCACTGTCGCACCTAGTCGCCTTGGACGTTATCCGTGTCCACCTGCGTGAAGTGCAGATCATCGACGCCGTCGCGCTGTCGCGGTTGGCCGAGCAGGCCGAACGCGTTCATTGACGCGAAGCGCGTTGCCTATGGATGGCACGCAGCAAGGCCATGCCCAGGTCATCGCGAAGATACGGCTTGGGCAACAATTCGTAGTCATGATGGCCATGGCTCTCGGCCTGCCACGAACGCGCATCACCGGTAGTCAGTAGCACGGCCAGATCCGGTCGCGTCGCCTGCAGCCTTTGCGCCAATGCCATGCCGGTCATGCCGCTACCGAGCATGATGTCCGAAAAAACCAGCGTGACATCCGGCCATCGGTCAAGCGTGTCCAAGGCCTGTTCGGCATCGCGCACGCCATGCGCCCTGTAGCCCAATGATCGAAGAAAACGTAACGCCACATCGCGAACGTCGGACTCGTCCTCCACCACGAGGACCACACCTTGGTCAGTCGGCGCCGGCGCATGCTGTGTGCTCCCGGGTTGGCCCATCACGCTAACGGACTCGGCCGCCGGTAAATGCAGTTCGATGCAAGTGCCATAACCGAGCTTGCTCTCGATCGTCAAATGCCCGCCCGATTGCTTGACGAAGCCATACACCATGCTCAGGCCAAGGCCGGTGCCCTTGTGTTGCTCCTTGGTCGTAAAAAACGGTTCGAAGGCGTGGGCCAGCACCTCCGGTGACATGCCCATGCCGGTATCGCGTACAGCCAGGACGACGTAGGTCGCTGTTGCTGCGGCTTCGTGCTCAGGTGGCCGCTCGTCCCTGACGGTCACCGCAATCGATAGCCTACCGCCACGCGGCATCGCGTCCCGGGCATTGATCGCGAGATTCACCAGCGCCGCATCGAGCTGCCCCGGATCCACAAAGATCGGCGGTATGTCGCTCGGACAATGGATCTGCAGGTCGATCGCATCGTCCAGCGTGCGTCGCAGCATGTCGCCGAGGTCGTTCAGTAGCGTGTCCACCACACAGACCTGGGGCGACAATTGCTGCCGTCGGGCAAAAGCCAGCAGTTTGCGTGTCAGATCCGCGCCGCGTGTCGCGGCGCGTCGGGCCGCTCCGACCACATCCAGTACATCCGGACGACTGCTCAGCTCATCCTCGAGTATTTGCAAGTTGCCTGAAATGATTGTCAGGAGATTGTTGAAATCGTGCGCGATCCCGCCAGTCAGTTGCCCGACGGCATCCAGACGCTGCGCGTGCAGTAGCCGATCTTGCGTCTGAATGCGCTGGATGGCGCTCGTGAGCATGAGGGCAAACGAGCGCAGGAAGTGCATCGCATCATGATCGAACTCACGCGCAGCGCGAGAAAATATCAGCAGCGCACCAGCAGGCCGCATCGGATCGAGTAGCGGAGCGATGGCGGCAGCGGAAAACGACGCGGCCGCACTGGCCGACAACATGGCTGGCTCGAAAATACGGGGCGTGTTGTCCATCGAAAGCGCCTCGATCAAACCCGAGGGGAGCTTACGATTGATCGTGTCCACCACATCCATCGATACGCCCAGTGACGTATGCACAACCATGCGTTCGTGCAAGCCCTCCTTGAAGGCCAACACCACACCCTGCACCTGCAAAGCGGCAGCTACCTGCTGCGTCATCACCTCGATCGCTTCCCCCAGATTGGGTGCAGCAAGCAACAGCTGCCCGATTTGTGCGATCGCACTGTCATGGCGTGCGCGCGTCATCGCCTGACGGGCGCGCTGCGTCTCCGAAATGTCGCGGATCGCCGCGACATACAGAGCACTGTTCTCCGAACGAACCGGGCTCAACGCCACTTCGACGGGAAACTCGGAGCCATCGGCTCGCAAGCCCGTCAATTCCTGCCCGGCGCCCATGGGACGTACCCGCGGATTGTGCGCGTACTCGGCCACGTGCCCCTTGTGCGCGGCGCGTGCACGCTCGGGAATCAGCATCTCGATGGGCCGGCCGACCAGGTCCCGCTCGGCATAGCCAAAAAGCCTTTCGGCCTGGCCGTTCACCCGCACGATATGACCCGTTTCATCCACCGCAAGCATGGCATCGGGTGCGATATCAAACAGTTCGCGGAACATGGCAGCTACCCGGAAAGGACGGGGGAAGCGAACAGATATCCGGTACCGCGTATCGACTTGATCAAGCGCGGCTGCTGGGGGTCTTCTTCCAGTTTGCGTCTCAAGCGACCGATCTGGACATCCACCGCACGGTCAAACGGACCGGCGCCGTGACCGTGAAGGTACCCCATGATCTGGTCACGGCTGAGCACCCGGTTGGGATGCTGCGCCAGGACACGCAGCAGGTCGAATTCACCACTGGTGAGCCTTATTTCCTCGCCGTCCTTCCGGGACAGGGTGTGGCGTCCCAGATCCAGGACGAAGTCGGCGAACGTCATGGTCTGTGTATCGACGGCTGGGACGGGCGTGACCGGTGGCCGCACAGCCAGTCGTCGAAGGACGCTTCGTACGCGTGCCAGGAGTTCCCGCAGATCGAAGGGCTTGGTGACGTAATCATCCGCACCCAGCTCAAGGCCGACAATGCGGTCGACGGCATCACCGCGCCCGGTGACCATGATGATGGCGCCGGACCAGTGCATGCGAAGTTGGCGACAGACTTCCAGCCCGTCTTCCTTAGGCAAGCCCAGGTCTAGCAGAATTACATCCACCGACTCCCGAGACAGGAGTTCTCTCGCGCTGGATCCATCGTGCGCTGCACTGACGGTGAAGCCCTGGGCTGAAAAATACCGGCGAATGAGCGCAACGATCTCGTCGTCGTCGTCAACAACGAGCAGATGCGGATGGGACCGGCTACCTTCGGAAGACATCGTCATAGGATATCGCACAGGCCATGTCCGGATTTATCTTATCAGCGGACACGCCAGACTGCCCAGACGAGCTAAGGGGCTGGCGACTTGCCCTTCCCGGTCGGCCGAAAAATAAACGTCGTCCATAGAATGATGGCCGCCAAGCACAGCAGCCCAAGTCCCCAACGCCAAGCCAGCGACTCGCTCATATAGGCAAGAGATGCACTAGCGACAACGACCGTACTCAATATCAAGGTAGATTTAGGTAAAGGAGGCAGGGGTTCGCTTTTCATGATGATCCTCGTGGCCAGGGAGTTCGACGCATGAAAAGCATGATCGCAAGGAGAGGAAGGCGTCTTGATCCTGGTCAAGGGAACTGCGGCGGTAGACGATAGGTGACGGCTCAGCCCCCTACCCTCGATAACGACCACTAATCGTCGCCTCAGCGTCAGGATGCGGCAAAGCGAAGATGTGTTAGCCCTAGTAGATTGGCGAGGGGAATGAGAAGCCGCTCCTATGGGTCTGCTCCGACTGAAGTTTCGGAACATTCCTATGGTCCATGCTAAGCCGAGTTCATAGGCTTCCTTGCACGGAAGAAAGGAAGCCAACATGACGAAAGATGTTCAGTTGCTGCTGAGTTGCGCCATCTCGACAGTGACCTCTCTCATCGAAAAAAAGCATGTTGAAGCATGCTTCAGATCACGGGAAGTCGCTAGACGTGCCGAGAGATTGGGAATGGCCGCCCTTACTGCGGCGGCCCTTAATCTAGAATTCGCCATCAAGTCTGGACTTCAAATAGCCATCCAGGCTACATCAAGCACCTTCATGCATGAGCTCAACATGGCGATATTGACCCAAGAGCGACGCCTCGGCTGGATTCAACGAAAGTTGCCAGCTTTGATGCGTCTCCTCTCTCGCTTCGCTACAGGCACCGGATCCTCCTCAAAATCACCGACGCCAAGCCCATCGAAATCGGCCGCATTGAGCAGAATGGACAATGTTTCTGGATGATCTCGCGCCAGCCACACGACGACCTCCTTGCGATCCATCACCTGAAGCAGCAATCGCCGCGTTACCGCAAGGCGCAACATGGGAGTGCCTTGAGCATGTGCAGGTTCTTCAAGAAGCTTTGAGGCAACCGAAGATAGCCGGTATCCGTCACGCCCCAAGACGTCCTCATAAATGGGATCGTCACGCAGGCGCAAGCAGGCCGCCGCAATGGACCGGCAATGACGCGCACAAAGGTGGTAAATCATATCCAGCGACGCGATCATCTGCTGTTCGCGTATCCAACGTCTCTTATCCGTCGCATGCATGATCCGGAACTCCCATGGAGAGGGCGGCCAGTTCACGAAGGACGCGAAGCGAATCGAACAGATAGAAGCGAGCACCAGCATCGGGACTGTTCTGGATCACATCCGGCCACGTTTTCGCGCTAACGGCCGGAAGAATCAGATAGTCCAGGGGCCGCTCCCCTCTCACGTCCATGCGAATGCCAACCAGAATGTCCGCCGTGCTACGGAAGCGCGGCACGATCCAGCGAATATTCCCGTGGCCAGCCTGAGACGATTGCATCAAATGGAACGATGCGGACCAGGTCTCGTCAATGCGGAGTGTGCGCCCCTCCTGGGTCACTGTTGAGCCATCGTCTTCAAGGGCTTCTCGCACGCATCCCATCACACTGGGAAGCCACACCCGAATCCGATCACGGATGTCTCCATAATCTAGATCTCGTTCCTGGATGTAGCCAATGCGTTTGTAGGCTGCTCGCAAGCTCCCGAAGCGGTGGAGATAGGCTTGCGAGGTGGGTGTCTTTGGATCGGTGGCCATCAGATGGAAATTAATACGGCCCTCGCGCTGCCAAAGCTCGCGCAAGGCTTCCAGCATCTCATCGTCCGTAAGCCTCCTAGCTCTTAGCTCGCGCTGTTCACGGGCAGTATCAAACAACTCCTGCGTAACAATGGCAGGGAACGCATGATCCATACGAATAGGCTCGGGCTCCGGCTGTGATGGATCGGGCTGAGAGAGTCTCCGTGACGGGTCTCGCCCGAAGACGAGTTTGCCCAAGTAGCGCTCGTCTTCAAGCATGCCTCGAATCGTGGATGCGCTCCAAGACGGGCCCCCTCTCGCGGGGCGCTTCCCTTTCTGATTGAGCCGCCGTGCGATGTCATTCATGCTGACGCCGGCGGCCGCCTGCTTAAACATCCAGCGCACGACAGCTACCTCATCACGTGGCCCGAGCACTAGGCGAACGCGATCCGTGGCGATGCTTTTACGTTCACCTGGCTTCAAGATGCATCGAGGCTTACCCGAAGCGTCGACCAGCATCCGACTCAGCCCATAGGCGGCGGGACCGCCCATGGCGAAGCCCGCGCGAACTAACCGAGCTTGGCCTGCAAAGACCTTGGCCGAGAGTTCACGGCTGTATTCCGCAGCCATCGAACGCTTCAGGCTCTTGAGGACCGCATGTAGCGGCCCTTCCCCTCCTGTAAAGGGCTCGGCGACGTAGATGACGCGTAGACCGTGTTGGGTGCAGAGGAATTCGTAGAAAGCAGACTCATCCACGTTCTGAAAGCGTCCCCAGCGGCTGACATCCAGAACAAGGATGGCCGTGCATCCTGTGCAGTGCTTTTGGACATCATCCAGGAGACGCTGAAGCGCCGGGCGGCCTTCCAGGTCAAGTCCGCTACGCCCTTCATCCACGTAGCTTTGTGCCACCACCATGTGATGGGCACTGGCGTAGGCGGCAATAGCAGTCCGCTGATTCGCCACCGAGGTGTCCTGCTTGTCCGTGGACATGCGCACATACTCGGCCACGGGAATGGCCGAGCCCGGCCTCCCGTGGTGAGTTTCAGTAGGCATCGGAATACAAGGCGTTTGTTTACGACACGTCGACGCTACGCCCTCCTTGTGGCTAAAGCAAATCAACACACCTATCGCTTGGTCCCACCTCGTTCTACCTTTTGCCAACTGTATCCTTGTTCTTTTCAATTGACGCTAAAATGGAGAACATGGAAAGCATCGACACATCTTTGCTTAGCTGGTGGTATGCGTAATGCGCGATCTCGAAATGCACCATTCATGAAATTGCTTTCTTCAGAACGAGGAGGCACCGATCACTCCTAACAACGGATGTTTCGCGCGTGGTCGATGCATAGATCGCTACGGCACCTAGCAACCTGGAAGGCAAATACAGAGTCGCCTCAACGCTGCATATGTTCGATACAACTTCCGCATACGTGGTGCCGATGGGAAGGTGTGCCACCAAAGGTCCGTACTAGCAAGGAATGCGACAGGAATCGTTTCTGGCTTTAATTGCGCAGGCAAGCCCGGAATCACCTCCCAAGCAGTTAACCAAAGGGCGGCCCGACGCCATGCGGGCCGCCCTATCCGGCGCACCACGTCCCACGGCGCACCACGAAGCGCAGGGACCCTACGCTGCGAAAAAGCGACGAATGGCGATAACGAAGGCTGAATCCAAAGTTGCGCTACAGGTGGTAACGCGAGATCTCCGGTTAGGTTGCTCAAACACCGAATTAGACATGCACGAGCGGCCTGCGGACTACCCCGCCAATCGCGGGGCCAAGGCTCACCCCGCCATAAGCAAGCCTCTAACGTGCGAGCGAACCAGTTAACGAGTGCGAGAATCGTCTTTTCCGGTTGAGTTGAGGGGCTTAAGCCAGACTCCAGCTCCACGTCGGCGATTGCCGCCAGCCGTGGCTCTGCCCATTGCAGAGCGATATTGTGCTCATCGCAACTGACCACAAAAATGCGCGCCCATGCGCGCCGAAATGTCCGCGGGCGACCGGCTACGCGATCTTCTTTGAGGCATTGCGGGCAGTATGCTCGCCGCTCCTCTCGCACCAATAAATGCGGGCCATCTTCCAAGCGATGTTCGTATAGCGCGCGAGCAGGAACACTGAGAACACGTGCCAACCGGACTAATTCACTGGCAGTTGGAACATCGAGCCTCGTATCGCCTAGTCGTACGCCCTGATCTTGCCATGTCCTTACGTCATCCTGCGACACGCCGTACAAACGGTCAGCTCGTTCAACAAGTGAGCGCAGGGACTCATCAACGCCAGGAGAAGCAATCCACCATCTATCTTGTAATTGCATGGCAAGTATGTCACTCATCGCCATGTTTCACCCCGATATTTTCGTCCCAGGTCAGCTGGGGATAGTGCTTGTCTGCCTTCATTAGAAATTCGTCCATGATGCGCTCATGTCCGTGTTGCAGCGACAGCACCGCAGCGCGAGTAACTAGCTCTACAATTCGCGTCAGCACACCGCCAGAAGTATTAACGAGATAACGCATCGTCGCCTGATGATGAAGGTTCGACGACTCAGCCATAGGCAATGACGACTCGAATGCACGTAGAAACGCCGCCAGGAAGCTGTCCGCCTTCCATTTGGGCAGGCTATGAAATTCAAAACGTTCCCGTAGGTGCTCATTCATTGCCATAACGTGCTCAGCCTCAGGCGTGCCAAGCGCGAACACTGTTACGCCCAAGCCGTTCATCATGCTCTTAATGACTTCCAATGACAGCTGCTGTTGTCGCGGGGTTCCAATGAGAATGTCTTGGATCTCGTCGATGACAATCAATTTAAGCGACGCTTCACGGGCAAGTGAGAATGCAAGATCGCGTCTCGCCTCACCTGTGTAACGAATCCCGTTAGGACAACCTAAAGCTTGCAGGAGATGCAAATGCACTTGCTTCGCCTCTCGCGCTTCAGACATGTTTATCAGCACGGCGTATCGGGTGGCCGACCTCGCCTCCGTGGGTGGCACATTGGTATACCGTCGCAAGACGGCCTCGGCTAGGCTTGTTTTTCCCGCCCCGGATCCACCTGAAACAATCAACCCCGACGCGCGCGAACTCGGCGGCCGCTTTAGCCGATAATCTAGCGACTCCAAGATCTGATTGATCTGATCATGCACGACAAATTTGTCCGCAAGAATGCGACGACAACGCTCACTTACAGGTAAATTCAGCGCATCTTTCGCACTCTGTGTTAGATGAACTATTGCATCGCTCATTGATCGAGATCCTCAACGATGAGAGGGCGTCCACTCGGAGCCATCAGCGGTGCTGCTCTGACCGTAGACGGCGTGGTGGTAGATCCGCGCTTGCGACCGCCGCGCTTGCCCCTGATGTTGGCCACATAGCTTTCATTTTTGGCGGATGGTTGTCGCCGCCGACTTCGCGTCAATGCAGCCGCATTTTCCTCAATGGCATCACGGCATGCGAATCCCACGTCGATTCGATCATTGAGAGAATTTTGCGTATCTTGATCGATCCGTAAGACCGCATGCTCCCCTATAGCCTTCCCGGCAATTGCGCGCGCCACGACAAAATCGGGTCTTCCCGTATCCACCCAGATGCACATCGGATCGCGAGGATCGTATCGAAATATCACCTCTCGCCCCGGACGAATGAACTCAGCAAGACTTGGATGCCAATAACGCGAACGGTTGAACTCAATGCCGGTTCGTTGGAGACGACGCCTAGCTACCGGTAAAAAGTCCATCTTGAACTCGCTAATTCGCGCGGGCATAGGTGGACTAACGAGTTGCCCGTCGGGTGCACGCCACGCCCTCTCCCAGGCAATCAATGGCGGGATACCACCAAGCCCTCGATGCGGCCGGGCATGGTAAAGACGGCATATTGCATCGACAAGCCAATCGCGAGCCTCAGATAGTGTCATCGTCGCTCGTGCATCACTGGGATAATTCCCCCGCTGCCTCGTATTGCTGAAGGTCGTTCCCGGCAGCCCATGAATGAGTTGCATCAAGGTGCCCATTTGTCGTTCGATGTGTCCGCCATAATGCGGCGTTCGCACGGGTCGCCACACAAGGTTGATTCCATGCTCCTCGCAACCACGCTTTAAGCCTTGGTTACGCAAGTCCTTGCCATTGTCGTGATGTAATTTCTCCATCAGCCCGTGCATCGGCCACAGTTCCCTATCGCGCTCATTCTCTCGCTTAGGGAGGACAGCATGCTCAATGCAGAGAGCTACTGAAACAGAGGACGGCGCATCCATTGAGAGATAGATGCCGACCACACACCGGGTTGCTATGTCGAAAGCAACCGAAAGCCATGGGCGACCCAACACTTCACTTCGATCCGGCGAAAGCACCATTAAATCGACTAATGTATGGTCGATCTGCACCATGGCGAGCGCCTGTGTGATGCGTAGGCGTCCTACCCGCGGCTCTCCGATCTGTTTAGCGGCCTTGACCCCTAAGCGCCTGATATCAAGGCTCAACCCTTCTTCGTGCTTGACTCGGGAGAGCACGGCCTTGGCGCTGGGCTTTCTTATTCCTAAACGTCGACACAGCGATTGAATACGCAGCGCAAGAAGCGCAACTGAAATGGGCTCTCTGCGCGCGTAGTGTTTTTGGATACAATGTGCAATGACACGCTCGGTTGTCTTTGGCAGCGTCATGCAGCCGACAGGGCGCCCTCCCCCTTGCCTGGCCATCGCGCTCACTACAGGCTCCCGGATAAGCCTTGCACGTAATCTTTGAACGTGGCGCGTCGATATGCCAAATTGAGCACTAATCGCTCGTGCTACATCGCGAGGTAGTGCAGATGTCTCGTTATAAGGACTGAGCGCCTTGAATAGTCCTAACGCCCGCTTCCACTCATCATCTGTGATGACTGTTGGATCGGAGGAACGCCCAACATCTGCAAGAGGTTCAAGTTTGTATCGAGGCACGGTAGCGACTCCACCGGTTGCCTCATATCGCACCTCGACAACGTGCAAGGAATGAACGCCCGCGATAACGACAACATGGCCATCAACGGCGTAGCGATCTCCGGGCATTATTGCGCGCTTCATAGGGGCCTCCTTAAACCCGAGCGCTCGATATCATCCATCCACCGTATCAAGCGAGAAGTCGCTCTCGCCTCATACAACCAATCTTCGAGTTGAAGCACGCTGAAGGGCCCATTGGCCCAACTAACAAAGTGGCTAGACATAGAAGTTCTCCAAAATTAGGCGCACGGACATCCGCGAGGCGACTGCAACCTCGTCCGTTACGACCGATGGAGAGACGCGCGCCCCCCGCCAAATGCTCGATTTGGCCGATTTGCGCTTGACACACCCCTGGCTTCAGGGGGAGACTTCGGAAAAGTTGGTCGCTTTACCGCTTTCTATACGCCCGAGGCTCGGCAAAAGCCTCGGGCGTAGTCGTTTTTAGCGCCTCAAATGGTGCAGCCCTATATTGATTGCTCGGCTTCGAGATACTCCTCAGGATCGTGGCTAGAAACGGATTGAGGACGTGCTCAGGATCCGGGGAGAGACAATACCCGTGACTCGCGACCATTGTGGGCACGATCTGGCACATCATCTAACACTCTCTAAGTGACGGAAATTTACACAAATTCCCACAATCGTCTAGGCTTTTTTTTTGCGTCGTCAGTAATCAGGCTAGCGTCGTAAAAGAAACGCACATTTTGGCGTTCCAAGATATCCATCTTTGGTAATCCAATTAACTCAATCTTGGAAAACTTCGACAACTTTTCGCCAGCAAGAACCAATTGGGCAAGACAGTTTCATCGTCGTTACGTAAGGACTCACGTCCAGGCCGCTTAAGCACAGGACCGGCTTGCCGATACCCCGATCATGCCAGTAAGCGCCCCCACCTCCCCTTTTCTCACGCTATTTCACCTTATCCCGGATGCCATTAAGAAAAATGTCATCCTGGACTTGGCAGATCCACATCGAGATGCCCTCGCCTCCTTTCTCATGCCCAAACCGCATCATCCTGGCCAATTTCATTCAGTAGGCACAGGCTTCTACGTTGTATGGCCGGAAAATCCAGACGTAGTGAGGCTCATCACTGCCGCTCACGTGTTTGAGGAGTTTAGCTTCGAGGTAGGGCACGTCACCATTGGCAAACTACGCATCGCACTTGGCGATGTGGGCCAACGAAATCTCGACGTAAGCCGCGATATAGCCGTATGGTCAATCCCGGCATCGCATTTTTTAAGTTACGGCATCACCAACGTCGAAGGCTTCTCACTATGGAATCCTCGCGCAGCCCGTGACAAATTTATCCGTACAGAGTCTTTCGTAATTATGGGCTACCCCGCATCGCGGAATAAGGTGTTGGATTTTCGCCAAGGCAAAGAACCAGACCGACAGATCTTGGGCATGGCGCTTCACACACCGCCCGAACTTACAGACCCCGGCGTCCTGCGCTTTGCCTACTCTGGTGAAGTCTTGACAGAGTCGTGGGCACCGACTAACCACAACGCACCGCGCCTGCAAGGAATGAGTGGCTCTCCTTGCCTTCGTATCGTGGTGGATCGCGCATCAGGCGACATCGGACTTGTGCTGGCCGGCGTTTTTACCGAGCGCAACAAAACTGAGCACACGTTGTCGGCCGGCTGGTTTGGTGACCCGTGGCAGGTGCCACCGGCTTGATGCTTCAAAGCAAAACTTCGTTCAACGCTCGCTTTCTAGCACCATGCGCGGCCGAGCCGAGACCGATTTATTGCGGCTCAATCTTCTTAAGAAGGTCATCCTTCTGACTGACCGGCAGCTGATCAAATGCCAAGATCATACGTGCGAGCCGATCATCATGAGCAAAGAAGTAGGCGGCGGGCACCTCAAGCACATCCGCCAATCGATTCACGGTGGCCAGATCGGGCTTGTGAACACCAAGCTCGTAACGATTCACACGTGTGCTAGCCACAAAAGGGTCCAGTCCTGCAAGAATGCCTAGCTGCTTTTGAGACAGCTCCCTTCTCTCGCGGGCCCACTTTAGGCGGTGCTGGAAGATCGCCTGGATATCGGGCTCACGGGGCATGACACGAACTCGCTGCTTGATGCCTACGAGATTCGTAACTTTGCCTTGCGCGCGATACTACGAGTTTCGTAGTATTTCCGCAAGCCGCGCCGGCGCTCACCCGGGCTTCTCTATATATGCCAGTGTTACTCGTATTTGGCGAAGACAGCGAGATCCCTCTCCCGATAGAAGAGAGCGTCCGGGAGGCATGGGAGCTTCAGCTTGACCGAGCCTCGCATGCGGGTTCAATGGATGCGCTAAGAGTGCGCCTAGCACTCTGCTTTGGTCGCAGCCTAGAAGAATGTCTAGACATCGACCTCAAGCCGCCCACGGAAGCTCAGGTGCGTTACGCCACGGTAATCACACGAGAATTGGGTTTATCACTCAACTCTGATGTGCTTCGGTACCGTGGTGCCATGTCCGAATTCATTACGCGGTACTCAGACGCGTTCAAAAGCAGACGCCAACGAGCAAGCGAGCATGATTAGATATCCGAGAGGACTTCGATCGAGAAGCGGTTTCACGACGCTAGATTTCTAGCGCCCGGAACTTTCATGCACGCATGAGTCCAACGGTTTTGGGGCGGTCGCGGAAAGTGTAAAAATTATTGGAAGAACCATGACTACAATGGCAATGGGAACTCGAATCCTCCATGTAACTCGCCGCCACTTATGCATGATTTGATGCGAGGATACGCCATGTTGCAGCGCGTCGTCACTGACGCACGCTGAAACCAACCGAGTCTTTTCTGGAAGGAGCGACGCGAGGTACCAGAGTAGGAAATTTAAGAAGAAGACAACTACAGTCAAAAATGAAGCAAAAAGCCCAGCAAAAGTTCTTTCAAGCAGACCCCACGCGCCAGGAAAGGACAGCGCTAACAGCTGACCAATAAGAATGCCTAACATTAGAGACCCGGCAACAAAAGTATTTTGGAATAGATACTTAGCCAACCAAGCAATGCGTAGACATCGAGGCAGCAAGAGTGCGAGCCCAAACACAATTGCCGCTAACGAGCCCGTTATGTTCCACAAGTGCGGGCCCAGGCCTTCCGGGATTGCAGTTTCAACATACTGGAAGTACCCCAACGAAGCCCACTTCGTACTGACATACACCAAAAAAGCAGTAGGCAAGGACCACGAAAAAAATAGAGTCAGCCCGTTGCGGATCGCCTCGATAGGAAGAAAATCAAAGCGGTTAAACTCGGCAAAATGCCTTACAGAAAATGCCCTAACGCTAACGCAAACGCGAGCCAAGAAAGTATTCAAGATGGCACCATGTTGACCAGTTCGACCTGGTGATCGGCTACCTGCCAGATTTCTTTACCTGTGGGCATCGACAGGGACGCTGCCGTAACTGTCGCCTGACACTGCTAAGCAGTATTTGGCGATCAAAATATTTCGACCAGCACAAAGGTCGATGAATCGCGGCCTTTGTCGCGAGGGCGTCATAGCCGATTGTTCTTGGAAGATCGTCCTCACCACCTACTCATTTGCCAAGGCCAGAACACGCAGCGCCTCTCGATCGACTACCAGGAGAACGGTGTACACCGGCGGGCCAGGTTCCATTTGTGGCTCGGGAGCTGGTAACGCAGGATCGATGAGCTCCAGAGGCCGCATTCATCTGGTCAGATGGGCGATTTGAGATCCGGGTGATCGGACTGCCCTCAAATCATGTCACTTTTCCCCGATCATCCCGGTAACAGTGTCATCTTTTCACCGAATGGGTTCCTGGGCAGGCCCTTTGATTTTATAACATATTGATTATTATGTATAAATCTATTGATCAAGGCGGATGACAAGTTCAAGGGAAAGACGACAACTCCCTTGCCCACGGATCGCCTGCATGTGCCGTCACGCCGGCCGGTCGGGTTATCCCAATACTCAAGATGGCTCGGCTGCCAAGGCCCATGGACCGGATGGCGCATGCGCGGCAACACAGTCAAAGGCCCGCACGCGAGTGGGATTTCAGCCGTCATCAACCGCAACTCTCCGTCGCCACGGTGATCGTTTTATAACACCTGTCTGTCTATCCAACGTAAACATCACATCAAGGCGCCGTGGAGTATTTATGAAAACCCATGGTCGCCTAGATCGGTGGATTATCTATCTACCACGTCTGAGCTGCATCGCCCCTTCAAAGTCCACTATTTCCTGTAGGCGATGAGAGATTAGTAAATCAGGAAAAATTCAATTTACTAAATAATCTCGATCTTCCTTGTCTTCTACAGGATAGAGTCGCATGCGTGATGAAAGTATCGGTATAGCCTTATTAGTGGTGATAAATACAATGCTGGCTGCCGATTTTAAGGCTGGCCAAAATTGCGTGCAGCTTCGACGTCTGTTTGAATTTTTAGCCGCGGGAGCATGTGATGAAAACTCCAGAATTTTTGAAGGATAAAGAACCTTCTTGTGTGTTAGTCCAAGGAGCAGCTTCGAGTCAAGAGAAAATAGCTGGCATCCAAGGCATTTCATATTTCGATGGAATTTCCACTCACACCGTTGGAGCAAAGGGGCTCTGCATGCATGTTGTGTCGTTCCCGCCTGGCGTTAAGGCGCTCGCTCATGTTCATGACGGCCATGAGTCAGCGGTCTATGTGCTGAGCGGCGCCGTGGAGCAACGATACGGAGATCGACTGCAAAGAAGCCACACAGCCAAGGCCGGCGACTTTTTTTACATTCCGGCGGGCGCACCTCACGCGCAGCGCAATATCAGTGACAAAGAGCCCGCTGTTGTCATTGTCGCTCGGACTGATCCGAATGAGCAGGAAAGCGTCGTTCTTCGCCCCGATTTGGATGCCTTGTTGAATTGGGATGAGAAAGCCATCTGAACAACGACACACGAGATCGATATGAAATCCCGGGATCGGACCCACCCTGCCCTCAGCGAGCAACGCACCATTGATGATGCATTACGCGCTGAGCTTATAGCCGATCTTGCCCCCATTTTTAGGGGGCAACTGATCGGCCCGGAAAGCCCTGAGTACGAAGCCGCCTGCGCAGTATGGAACGCCATGGTAAACAAGCGCCCGAGCCTGATCGCCCGATGCACCTGTTCGGAGGATGTGGTCGCGGTGATAAATGCTGCTCGCGTCCACCGATTGGCGTTATCCGTCCGCGGCGGGGGGCACTCGGTGTCGGGCCAAGCGCTCTGCGACGGCGGCGTGACCATCGACATGAGCGGCATGCGTCGCGTCACGGTAGATGTTGAACGTCGGTTGGTCCATGCCGAGGCAGGCTGCCTGCTAAGTGATGTCGACGAGGCTACGGCGAGCCACGCACTGATCGTGCCGGCTGGAGTCATGTCTGAAACCGGCATTGCCGGCCTGGCCCTGGGTGGCGGCATAGGCTGGCTCGCCCGCAAGTACGGCCTGACTTGCGACCAGTTCGAGTCCTTGGAAGTAGTGCTGGCCAGCGGAGACATCGTCATCGCTTCGGCGACTCATCATCCCGACCTGTATTGGGCTCTAAGAGGCGGCGGCGGTAACTTTGGAGTAGTCACACGATTCACGTTTCGAGCCCACGTTTTCGGGCCGATGATGCGCGTCGGCGTAGCCCTATATGAACCAGAAGATGCTGCCGAAGCGTTACGCGGCTACGCGTCGCTCTTTCCTTCGCTTGGCCGCGATGTGGGCTGGCATGTCGCGTTCAAACGTCACATGCCGGCCCTACCGTTCGTGCCATCAGAACTCGTCGGAAAACGATTATTAATGCTGATCGCCATGTGGCTCGGCGATGCCAATGATCATGACGGTGTGGCGCTTGTTGAACGCCTCGGCGAAGTTGGTCGGCCATGCGCGAAGTCCGCAGCGGTGCTACCGTTTGCGGGCACTGTCCAACGCCTCATCGACGAAGAGTTCGCCAATGGTCACCGTTACTACACCAAGGAAGCGCATATTTCGAAGTTAACTAACGAGGCGATCGATATCCTCGTTGACTTCTGGAAAACGATGCCGATGTGCGGTGAAATCGAGATCATCGCCTTGGGTGGGGCAATTGGCGACGTTGCAGAAGACGAAAGCGCGTTCTCGAACCGGCAGTACCCAATGTGGTTGGTTCTCGGCATGAAGTGGGATGACCCACGTGATGATCTGAACTATATCCATAGAACCCGAAAAATCCTCAGCACCCTTGCGCCATGGATCGGCAAGGGGATTTACGTCAATCTGCTTAATTTCGACGAGATGGATCGAGTGGTTGAAGCTTTTGGCGGCCCAGAGAAGTACGCCCGACTTGGGCAAGTTAAAGAGCAGTATGACCCGCACAACTTCTTTCGTGTGAACTACAACATCGCACCCCATCCTGGCGGGCTATAGCTGCATCCTGGCTCGGTACCGACGAACTAGCAGCGCCAGAGTGTGCCTCGATCAATGGGCGCCAAACCATCGCGCCATGGCATTGGCAGCCTCATCAAGTTCTGGCGCGGCATCGGTGGCCCAGGCAACGACGCCATCGGGCCGCACAAGGATGGCCTTTAAGCCCAGTTGGTCTTTTGTGTCGCTGGCGATATAAGTGACTCCCCTGCTCCATCGAGTCGGCAGCATTTTTAGTGCTTCGCTCGCCTCGAAATCAATGAGTAGGCCGTTTCCTGTTCGAAGCCATTCGCCCACTCTAGTGCCATCGGAAAACTCGAAATCAGGAACGCTTCGCCCAACCAGAGGATGCGCTGCGCCAAGGTCGTAGCGCAGCGATACGCCCCATACGCGCTCGGCAAAATAGGTCGCGCCATCGCGCGTATCTATCAGGTCGCGAATGATCGCTCCGAGTGCACGCGAGCTCTTACCCGGCCGCATGATGGCGACCTGTGCGCGTGACCAATCCAGGATACTGGCCCCGACCGGCTGACGTTCGCTTTGATAAGTATCGAGCAAACTCTCAGGTGCATCGCCACGCACGATGGCAGCGAGTTTCCAGCCAAGGTTCATCGCATCGCCCAACCCCAGGTTGAGACCCTGACCACCCAGTGGTGAATGAATATGCGCGGCATCGCCGGCAAGCAGCACGCGGCCGTTGCGGTAGGCGCTGACCTGATAGGCCCGATCGGTCCAGGTGGTGGCAAGCTTCAGAGCGGAAACAACGATCTCGCTGCCCGAGACCCGGCGCAACACCGCCTGCACATGTTCGAGCGTGATCGGCGCGATGCGATGGTTGGCGCCTCCATCGAACTCGACCATCGCAATCGTTCCGGGCGATGCAAAGGTGTACATGCCGCTGTCCGTGTAATGGCGGCCGGGTTGTAACGGGTGGGGTTCAGCCAGTTCCACGTCCACGGAGTAACCGGTGAACTCAGGATCAGTCCCCGTAAACGCGAAACCGCCAGCCTTGCGAACCACGCTGCGACCACCATCGCAACCCACAAGCCAACGCGCCTGAAAGGTGTCTTCGCCGGTGAAAACGGTGACCCCGTCATCTGAAGATTCGAAACGTTCGACGCTCACGCCGCGCCGGATGTCCGTCCCCAACTGGATCGCGCGACGGGCAAGCACGGATTCGAACGACTCCAGCTCGACCACCATCGTCGAGTCGGCTGGATTGGGCAAGCGGTATGGCCATGCCGACTCGTCGACTGCATCCTGAAAAAACTGGATACCCGCGAAATGGCCGCCGGGGCCGCGTGACTGGTTCATCCAATGTGCGCCCCCACTACGGGCTGCCCCCTCTTTCGGCGGTGACGATGAAGCGATGTCGCTCAGCAGACCACGACGATAGAGGGCTTCCATGGTGGGTATCGATAAGCCACGCATGCCAAAGGGCAAGCGTTTCAGGGGCGTTCGAGGGTCTGAGGATTTCTCCAATACCAGAACGGACAGGCCGGCAAGACGCAATTCGCATGCGAGGAACAGGCCGACCGGACCGGCTCCGGCAATCACGACGTCATGGATCATGGGAATGTCTTCTCGATAGGTCAGGCGTTGGGGTCATCGCCACTCTAGTGAAAATATTACACTCAGTGTAAAATAAATGCCATGACTCGCAGCGACATCCCCCAGGACAGCCTCCGCTCCCGCAAGAAAGCGGAGACCCGGCAACGTATCTCGAACATCGCCACTCGCCTTTTCGTCGAACGAGGCTTTGAAAACGTCTCGGTTGACGACATCGCGCGTGAAGCCGAGGTCGCGCGAAAGACGGTGTTCAATTACTTCCCTCGCAAGGAAGACCTGGTCTTCGATCGCGAAGACGAATTGCGCGATCTGGTTCGGCGATCCCTGGCCGAGCGTGGCAAGCAATCTCCGGTGCATGCGTTTGAGGCGCTGATGCTTACGTTGCTGAGAGAGGATCATCCACTCTTCAGAATGTCCGAGCGGCCTGTCCAGTTTTGGCGAACGGTTGCACAAAGCCCGGCGCTTACGATTCGCGCACGCGAACTGCAGGGAACACTCGCCGACGATCTCGCTGACATGCTTGCTGACGCCGTCGAAAGGCCGACGCCGGATTCCGATGCCCGCCTTGCAGCCACCATGCTCATGGGCACCTTGGTGGTGGCGTATGGCGAGGCGCTTGCCGACTTTCGTAAAGGCCGAAAACCCAAGCTGGCGTTTGAGCGCGTAATGGAACGCGGCTTCGCTGGCGTCAACGTTGCGCTAGCAGGAACACCGTATATTTAGTGGACGTTTCGAGTACGCGCCGCTCAAGCAAACGTATACGCACCTCACACGACACAGCTCCTCCCTATTCCCGCTCTCATTGCGCCCTTCTGCGATGCAGCAAGCATCACACCGCAAAAGCGGGTTACAGTGGATCACAGGCATTGATCGCTCAGCATTCGGACACTGCGTCCATCGGGTCATTGACCTTTTTTTTGAGATTTAATTTAGATCGATCTAAACCCAGGAATCACGCAGGTCCGCAGGGGAGCACAAGCCACGCGGCAGTGTGTGCTGCTGGGCGTATTTGCGGATGCATTTAGACAAGACATGGCCATCTAGACGGCTCCATGCCTGCACGTTTTCGAGCCGGATCACCGCCCACAGTCCGGTCTTGGAATAGTGGGAGAGATATGACCTCCCTCCCCTTCGTGGGTATCTGTGAGGAGCGCTTCCGATCATGAATCTCGAAGCAATACGCATACGAATGAGGACACTGCTGGCCGCAGCCGGCCTGGCGGCGCTGATTGCCGCCTTTCCTGCGGCAGCGGCCGATCAAGCAGCTAGTTCACGAACCGATGGTCCGACAGCCGTCGCACGTGCCCGGGTGGCAGCGGACGTATTGATGAGTTCCTACGACCCGGACAAGGCCTGGTTTCCGTCCAGTTGGTGGAACTCGGCCGTCGCCCTGCAAACCATTGGCGACTACATGCAACGCACTGGCGATCGCCGCTATCTCGCCCAGTTGAACAACACGTTCGAAAAAGACAAAGGCGTGTTCCCTGCCGGCGTATTGTCGGGCGATCCTCTGCTGGGCAACTTCACCAGCCGGGCCATCGACGACACCGAATGGTGGGGCCTGACCTGGCTGCAGGCCTATGACCTGACCAGAGACCCGAAGTACTTGGCGATGGCGGTCACTATCGCCAACTACGTGAATGGCTACTGGGACACCAGCACCTGCGGCGGCGGTGTCTGGTGGAACGCCGAGCGCACGTACAAGAACGCCGTCACCAACGGCTTGTGGATCCGGCTCACCGCCGAGCTGCACAACCGGATACCTGGCGACACGCTGTGGCTGGCTCGCTCGCGCACCGCATGGGACTGGTTTCAGGGCAGCGGCATGATCAACGCCAACGGTCTGGTCAACGACGGCCTCACCGATACCTGCACCAACAACGGCCAGAACGTATGGACCTACAACCAGGGCATGGCGATAGGCGCCGGCCTGGAATTATGGCGTGCCACCAGGGATCCGCACATCCTGGCGAGCGTGCAACGACTGGCCGATGCCGCCATGAGTTCGAGCGCCTTGGTCACCGATGGCGTCCTGACCGAAACCTGTGATGCCACGGACCAGACCTGCGACGACAACGGCAAGCAGTTCAAGGGCATCTTCATGCGCTACTGGACCGACCTTGTCGATACCACTCACGATCGTCAGTACGCAGCGTTCCTCGATCAGCAAGCCGAGAGCATCTGGAGCAACGATCGCGACGCCGCCGGCCGACTCGGCACGCGCTGGTCCGGTGCCACCACCGACGATCACCCCAATGTGTTCGACTGGCGCACCCAGGCCAGCGCGCTCAGCGCCTTGATTGGCGACATACCCACCAGGACACCGCTGGAGTCGCTGGCCGCGACCATGTCGCCGGCGCAACCGGTGATCATGCCGACCGCCTCGGGCGTCACAACGATCGCTATCGATCTCGGCGTATCGGCCACCGGATTCTTCCCGCTGCAAACGCTTGCCTCCATCGATGCACCCGCTGGATGGAGCGTCTCACCACGAGCCACCTTGGTGCGCCTGCAGCCGCACGGCAACGCGACGCCGGTCAGCGACACCATTCCGCTGAGCGTCGCCGTGCCAAGCCTGGCAACGGATGGACACCACATGGTCACCGCGAACCTGATGGCAGCAGGACTGCATTTCACTACTCAGGCTGACGTGCTGGTCGCGCACAAGATCGACTTCGATACGGGCACCGTCAACGAAACTCCGTGGCTGTTCGATCCCGATGGCTCGCAAAGCAACGGTGTGCAGAACCGTTTCGCCGACGGCAATGCGCACTTCACCTATCGGTTCCCCTTCCCCGCCGACACCACCTCGGCGCAAGTCACCCTGACCATCGACGCCGAATTCCTGGTGCAGGTCAGCACCGACAACGCACACTGGACGACCGTGCTGCAGGAGAACCAGCCCGTCACCGACGGTTCGAACAAAGCCGACCGCAGCATCGACCTGACACCGTACCTTGGCGCCGCCACGAATGGGGCGAAGCCGGTTTACCTGAAGGTGTCCGACTCCTTCCCCAACGATGGTTGGGGTGGGCGCGTTTATCACGTCACGGCAAATATCGTCCAATAGCGCTATCGATGTCTCCGCCCTCAATTATTCGAGGGCGGAGACACCGGGACGGGGGACATCGCCACGTAAGGCGCCTGCACGAAAGCGCTGCTGTATGCGATCGAGATACAGGTGGATGACCGGCGTGAGATACAAGGTGAGTACCTGCGAGACAAGCAGACCGCCGACTACGGCCAACCCCAAAGGCCTCCGCGATTCCGCCCCCGCACCGGCGCCCACTGCAATAGGCAAGGTGCCGGCAAACGCCGCCATCGTTGTCATCATGATGGGCCGGAAGCGCGCCGCGCAGGCTTCGACAATCGCATCAGCCGATGACAGTCCTCCCTCGCGCTGACGAACCAGTGCGAAGTCGATCATCATGATCGCATTCTTCTTCACGATACCGATCAACATCACGATACCGACAAAGCCGAACAAGTCGAGCGGCTTATGAAACAGCAGAAGCGTCAGCAACGCGCCGACCGCCGCCGCGGGTAGGCCCGAAAGAATAGTCAACGGATGAATAAAGTTCTCATAGAGAATGCCCAGTACCACGTAGATAACCAGCACGGCCAGCAGCAATAGCAAACCCATACCCTGCATAGACTGCTGAAACGCCTGGGCCGTCCCCTGAAAACTGCCGCCGACGCTCGCGGGCAAGCCAATATGATCCAGCGCGCCGTGAATGGCTTTCACGGCATCGCTCAAGCTGACGCCTGGTGCCAGGCCGAAGGAAACGGTCACCGCGGGCAATTCACCTTGATGGTTGACCGTAAGCACCTGCGCCTTGCGCACAAAGCTGGCCAACGTACTCAATGGAATCAACTTGCCATTGTTTGAGGTGACGTAGATCTTCGACAGTACGGACGGGTCGTTTTGCAGCTTGCGCTCGACCTCCATCACCACCCAGTACTGGGTGGCCGTGCCGTAAATGGTGGATATCTGGTTCTGCCCGAACGAAGCCCCCAGGGCGGACTGCACCTGCGCCATGGTCAAGCCCAGCGGCCCAAGCTTGGAACGGTCCACCTCGACCGCTACGGCCGCGCTGTTGAGGTTCAAGTCGTTGGCAACATCCTGAAAACCGGGCAACGCCGCAAAGGCGGCAGTCACTTTACTGGACCACGCATACAGCGTGTTGAGATCGAGCGATTGCAGCGTGTACTGGTACTGCGACTTGGAACGCAGGCCACCGATTTGAATCAGCGGCGGATTGATGATGTAAGCGCGCATGCCAACCACCTTGGCAAACTTTGGTCGGAGCTCCTGAATGACCTCTTCCGGCGTAAGTTTGCGCTCGCTGGCCGGCTTCAACCTCAACAATATGTCGCCATCGTTGATCGTCGACCCTCCCGCTTCGATGGATGACATATAGGCATCGATGTTCGGATCGTTGCCTGCGATCTCGGCCAGCTGCTGCTGGCGTGTCACCATGCCGCCAAAGGAAACGTCCTGCGGGCCTTCCGTCACTACGCGCAACTGGCCGCTGTCGCCGGCGGGGATGAAGTCCTTGGGAACGTCGTAGAACAACCATGCCGTACAGAGCAGGCTCAAAGCAAACATGCCCAGCACCCATCGTGGCCGCGCAAGGCACCAGTTCAAGCTGCGGATATATGCCTCCCGCATGGCGGCAAAACCACGATCGGACGCCACGATCCATCGGTGACCATGCTCCGGCGAATGCGCCCTGATGAACCGGCTGCATAACATAGGGGTCAGCGTCATGGCGACCAGACCTGAGATCAGAATCGCTACGCTGATGGTTACCGCAAACTCGTGAAACAGGCGTCCGACAATCCCCTCCATGAACATCACCGGGATAAATACCGCGATCAATGACAAGGTCATCGAAAATATCGTAAAGCCAATATCGCGCGCCCCCTTGATGGAGGCGTCGTACGGCGGCAGGCCGGCCTCGATATGACGCACGATGTTTTCGAGCATCACGATGGTGTCATCGACCACAAAACCAACGGCCAGCGTCAGTGCCAACAGCGTGAGGTTGTCCAGGCTGTAGCCAAGTACATACATCGCGCCGATGCTGCCCGCGATGGAAATCGGCAAGACGGCAGCGGCGATCAATGTTGCCGAGAGGTTACCGAGAAACAGGTAGATCACAAGCACGACGAGTATGCCGGCCAACAGCAGCGTGAACTGCACATCAGCTACGGAAGCTCGAATGGTTTGCGATCGATCGTAAAGCACGGACAGTTTCGCGGACGGCGGCAGGCTTGCGATAAAGCCGGGAAGCACTGCCTTGATATGCTCGATCATATCGACGGTATTGGCACCCGGCTGGCGCTGGATGGCGAGCAGCACCGAGCGATCATGGTTATACCAGCTCGCCAATTGGTCGTTCTGCACGCTGTCCCTGGCTTCGCCGATATCTCCCAGACGGACGGGCGCCCCGTTGCGATAAGCCACCACGACATCGTTATACGGCGCCGCGCGCAGGAGCTGGCCGTCGTTTCGCACGACAAACTGCTGGCTGTCACCGTAGAGCGTCCCGGTAGCCTGATTCACATTGGCATCCGCAACGGCCTTCTGCACCTGGTCAAGGCCAATACCTGCAAGCGCCAACCGGTCGGGATCGACACTGATGCGCACGGCGTATTTGGCCGAGCCATAAACGTGCACCTCGGCAACGCCGTCGATCGTGGACAGCCGCTGCGCCAATCGAGTCTCCGCGTACTCATCCAATTGTGCCGGCGGCAGCGTGGACGAGGTCATGGCCAGGAGCAGCACCGGTGCGGCAGCGGGGTTCACCTTTCGAAAGACCGGCGGCGCGGGCATGTCCTTGGGTAGCTGCAATTGCGCCGCGGAAAGAGCCGACTGCACATCCTGGGCGGCGGCATCGATATTGCGGCCCAGATCGAAGGTAAGCGTAATGGTCGAGGTACCCAACGAACTGGACGAGTTCATCGAACTTACCCCGCTGATGGTCGAGAGCTGCGATTCCAACGGCGTCGCTACCGCCGAGGCCATGGTCTCGGGTGCTGCGCCCGGCAGGCTCGCACTGATGCGAATGGTGGGGTAATCAACGTTCGGCAGCTCGCTTACCGCCAACCTGGGATAAGCAACGATGCCGAAGATCACCAGCGCCGCCATCAGCAGCGTCGTCATAACGGGGCGACGAATGCACAGTTCCGATAGATTCACAGGTGCGATCTCATACGCCGTCCGACGCGTGCACGGCAGTACCGTCGGTCAATAGCAATTGACCATCCGTCACCACGCGTTCGCCGGCCTGCAAGCCTTTGTTGATGATGATTCGCCCTGCACTGCCCGGCCCGGCGGCCAGATAGCGTTGATGCGCTTTACCGTCGACACCCACCACAAACACAAAGTCGCCCTTGTCCGAGCTCTGTAGTGCGGACGCTGGCACGCTCACCACATGATTGAGTCGACGGGTGGGCAGCTTTACCTGCAGGAACTGGCCCGGAGTGAGGCGGTCATCGCCATTCTCGAAACGGCCCTTGAGCACGATCGTGCCGGTCGTTGGATCTACCGTGTTGTCGATGAAATCCAACATTCCTTGCAATGCCACACTCCCGTCGCCGGGCAGTTGTGCCTGTATGGGGACACTGCCTTGCGCCTGCGCTTGGCGAACGGCATCCAGGCTCCCCTCGGGGAGGCTGAAAGTCACCCGGATCGGCTCGATCTGGTTCAGAACGACGATGTCGGTCGCGTTGGCGCTCACCTGGGCGCCAGGCCATACCTGTGGCAGGCCGGCAACGCCATCGAACGGCGCTACGATATGCACGTAACTCAGCTGAAGCCTGGCCAGCTCCAGCGCGGCGATACTACCTTGAAGGCTGGCATGGCTGACCTCCACGTTCGCCTTGTAGGTATCGTAGTCGGTACGCGACACAAAGCCCTTGGCCAGAACCTTCGCGTAACGCTGTAGATCGGCCTGCGCTTTGTCGAGCTTCGCCTGGTCGCTGGCTACGTTTGCGCGTGCCTGATCAATTTGTGCCCTGAACGGCAGCGGATCGATCTGCGCCAGCAACTCACCCCTGTGTACTTTCGCACCCGGCTTGAATCCCAGCGATTCAAGTTGGCCGGAGACGCGGGCGCGAACGTTCACTGTCGACCAGGCCTCCGTACGGGCGACCACGGTCAATGAAAGATCGATGTCATCGAGCGTGGCGACAGCGATCTTGACGGGTACACCGGCATCTACCGTACGAGCCACCGTGCTGGCCGATCGGTCGCCTCCCACGAAACGGATGCCGATGATGAGCGCGGCCAGGGCGGTGGCGATGTATATGCTCTTTTTCCAGTGCATAGAAATGACCGTTCGGCGTTGTGGCGGAAAAGGCAATCGTTGCAGGAGAGGCTTCAAACACGACATACGATTCCGTCGCGACTTGTCACGACTGAAGGGAGCCTCGAATAATCTCAGTTTTAATTCTCGTCATCCCGGCGCAGGCCGGGACCCAGTGGCATCGGTTTTCAGTTGTCGCGATAAAGCCGGCTTTGCATGTGCTCGCGACAACCCATCACAAAGCCACTGGGTTCCGGCCTGCGCCGGAATGACGAATAGGAGGGGTTTCTCGAGGTTTCAATAGATCAGTGCTACGAAGCCCGCCCCACCGAATGTGCTCCAGCCGCACCGCTTTTCACCAACGCAATCCAGGCATCGACGCGCTCTTCAAGTACATCCAGTGGCAAGGCGCCGCTACCGAGAATCTGATCGTGGAACGCGCGAATATCGAAACGATCGCCGAGCGATTTCCGTGCCCGCTCACGCAACTCGACCATCTTCAACTGGCCGACCTTATAGGCGAGTGCCTGACCGGGCCAAGTGATGTATCGATCCGTCTCGGCCTGAATATCCGGTTCGTCCTGGCCGGAATGAGCGTGGAGGTAATCCACCATTTGCTGGCGTGTCCAATGCTTGTAGTGCACCCCGGTATCCACCACCAGACGGTCGGCACGCAGCAGTTCGCCAGAGAGCCGGCCATAGTCGGACAAGGGGTCTTTGTAAAATCCCATCTCTTTGCCAAGGCCCTCGACATACAGCGCCCAGCCCTCGATGTAAGCGGTATAGGCCGCCTGCTGGCGGAACGGCGGCAAACCCGGCAACGTCTGCGCGATCGAGAACTGCAGATGATGCCCTGGGATACCCTCGTGGTAGGCAATGGATTCGATCTCCATCGTCGTGCGATGGGTGAAGTCACCCGTATTCACATAAAGCTGCGCAGGCCGCGAACCATCCGGCGTCCCCTGTTGATACGATGCGGGTGGCGACTGCTTTTCGCGATAGCTCTCGAACGGCACGACCTTGAGCTTCGTTTCAGGCAGCAAATCGAACCACTTGGGCAGCGCCGGCTCCATGCCCGCAATATATACGCGATACCGATCGAGTAGATCCTCGGGCGAACGGGGATGCATCTTGGGATCGTTCTTGAGCGCATTTCTAAAACTGGCCAGATCCTGATAACCCAGGGACCTGGCGATCACCGTCATGTCCCCCTCGATACGCGCAACCTCCGCCAGACCGAGTCGATAGATGCTCTCCGGACTTGCCGTCGTTGTCGTCTGCTGTTCGATGCGGAAACGATAGATGACATCCCCATGGGGCAGCTGCCAGATGCCAGGCTCGCTTCGTCCACGCGGGGCGTACTCTTGCGCGACGAACTTGCCCAGTTTTAAGTATGCCGGTCGCACATCGTTGTCGATGGCCGCGATGATGGCGTCATGCAGACGCTTGCGATCTTGCGGCGACACGCTGTCCGGAAACTGTCTCAACGGGCCGGCGAACGTGTTGTCCTCGCCGGCAGGCTTGGCGATGCTATCGATCTGTGTCAGCACCTTTTCCAACACGAACTTCGGAGGCATCAGGCCATCCTTCAGGCCTTGTCGTGCCGTCTCGATGGTCTGCTCAAACACAACCGGTATCGCCTTCAGGCGAGCAAGATAGTCCTCGTACTGCCTGGTCGTGTTGAAGGGCATCGAGCTTATAAGACTGGGTAGCTGAACCTGCACGCCACTCATCTGATCCAGCGGCATTTCGTACAACTTCAAATCGACGCTGCGCAGATCTTCCTTGAGCTGACGCACCATCAGCGCCTGACTGAGCTTCGCCTCGCCCGGAAAACCCGTGGTATCGATGGCATCGAAGCGCTTGAGGAAGTCTTCCGTGACTTTGCGCTCGCTCTGCACATGCGCCAGCGAGGCGTCCGTCCAGCGATCGTTGTAGCGCAGGTCTCCAAGCACCGTAGCCGACTCGGGATTGGCTTCCAGCTGGTGCTCCCACTGCTCTGCCAGCAATGCATCGAGCGACTTCAAACGCGTCGATACATCGACGGGCCGCGCCGAAACTCCGCAAACGACGGAGCCCAGCAAGAGAGCCATCATCGACCATCGTTCTATTTTCATCGTATCCCCGTCCCGTGATGTACGTTCGGATCGTTGGCCGCACGCGTCCCCACGCGGGCTGCAAACCGCCCACGTATCCTCGTGCAAATCGGCTTTGTCAGACCTGGGTCAAACTCTTGAAAGCGATTCCCAGCGTGTGTAATGCATTGCGCGAACGACGATCATTGAGGGCCGTATACATCACGGCTTCCTGGGTCGGTAACGGCGGCAATGACAGTGCCGGACCGATATCGATCGTGCCTGCGGGTGCCGCTCGTCGCGCCAATACCGCGACAGCCAGTCCCGCCGAAGCGGCCGCACCCACGACAGACGACCCCTTGCCCACGAAGACCTCGGTCCAGGCAATGCCTGCCTGATCGAGCGCATTCACCGCTCCCGCCCGAATGCTGCACGACTCGCCTTGCGTGGACAGCGGCAACGGCTGCCCCGCTCGCAACTCCCAATCGACCGCAGCCACCCAGGCGAACGATTCGGTGAACAGCACCTCGCCCTGGCGCCGTTGTTCGGCGGGCTGAAGCACCAACGCTGCGTCCAGCGCTCCCGCTTCGTAGGCCTGGCTGACCTCGCGCGACCCTGCCACGCGCAGCTCGATCACCAGGTTCGGATCGTGTTCGTTCATGCGCCGCAGCAGGACAGGCAGTTCGCCACCGATCAGTTGGTGACTGATGCCGATGATCAGGCGCCGTTGCTCCACATCAAATGAGGCGATGGCCCGATCGTGTGCGCCCACCAGCTCACGGGCAGCGACAAGAAACGCCGCGCCTTCGGCAGATAGGCGCACCTGCCTTGGCGTGCGCTCGAGCAGGCGTCGACCCAGATGTTCCTCCAGGCGCCGCAACTTGGTGCTGACAGCAGATTGCGTGCTGTCGAGCGCTTCGGCGGCGCGTGTAAAACTCTGCAGGTCGGCAGTCAGCACGAATGCCTTGACCGCCTCGAGATCGAGCTTCTTCATGGTGGGTTTCTTTGGCAGAAGAATGCACCTGACACATGGGGATGTGTCAGGGATACGTTTGCCGGAGCATGCCCGCCTTGCCTCAATTCGATGCCTTCGGCTTGCGAAATTTCAGCACGAACTGATCGGTATGCCCGCGGATTTCCGGAGCAAATATAATCTTTTCGTGCGCGTCCTGTGCATTGCCAAGCAGGTCGCTTCGAGCCTCCAGCACAAACCCTGCCGCCTTTGCCTGCGCAATCACCTGATCGGGATCCATCCGATGAAGCGTCTTTGAGACCTGCGCGTCAGAGCCCGCCTTGGCAACGTGGTCGATAACCATATAGATCCCACCGGGCTTCAACGCCTTGAAAGCAGCGCGATCCATTTTCTCCGTTACTTCGGGGCCGCTTTCGCCAGCCACCGCAAAGACACTGACGCCACCATAGACGTCGTGATAATTCTGCGCGGTCCAGATGACGTCGAGCGGCTCGTCCGCACCCAGTTGATCGTAAGGACGAATGACGAGCGTTGTATTGCCGTATGCGGGATCAGCGATCAATGCCTTGATATCGTCGACCTTCTTCGGAGCACCGGCCGCCAGACTCGACGGTACGACGGCATAGACATGGCCCTGGGGGCCGACGACCTTGCTGAAGATTCGTGTGAAGTAGCCTCCACCCGGCATCACGTCGGCCACCTTGTCACCGGGTTTGATGCCTGCAAAGGCGACCAGTTCGGCTGGCTTGCGATCCGCGTCGCGCTTGGTATCGGCCTCCGGCCGCGAATGGTCGGCCACGGCCGCCGATACATAGGCAGGCAGCCCTTGCATGTCGGCATGTGCCAACGTCACTGTTCCAAGCAAGAGCACGCTGCACATCAGGAACTTGTTCATGGATCGTATTGCTCCGAAAGAAAGAACCGGGAGTGGTCGTACCGTTCAAGTCATACGTTCAAATGGCCACCCGGCGCCAAACCACCACGCCGCGAGCGCCTTCAGCCGAGCCACTGCTCGGCTTGTCCACGGAATAAGTCAGCAAATCACCCTGGAGGACGAATGTCGTATTGCCGTCCCTGTTATCCCAGTTCGGATAGGACGCATGCGTGATGTGTGTGTGCAGTCGGGCGCCATCGACGCTTACCCACCCGTAATGCGCATGTGAGCCCAACGATGCCGCGCGGTATTCGTCGGGCGTGCCCTTGGATTTGTCGTTGGCGGCGAATGGCTCCCGCTCGGCCCGAACCATCTGCATCATGTAATGGCCCTGGGCGTCGATGAGCCACAGCCCCTGGGGATTCGATCCATAAAGCTCTACCAGGCGGCCATCCGGATAGACATTGTCGCAACGGATCAGCACCCAGGTACCGACCAGCCACGCCGGCACACGACCTGCCGCAACGCCTGAATTTTCATTAGATAAATCAGAGCGTTGCACTGACTTTTCAAAGGCGTTTGTATCGGCATGGACACGGCAAGGCAATACCAGCGCCAATCCGCAAAGCGCGAGAATCGTGCCGTATCGATGCATGGGAACGCCTTAATTCGGGGATGGGGTGAGCTGAGCCTAGCCGGCCACCACACATCATTAAATCCACCCCGGGCATATTTCAGTCATTGCAAAACGATATGACTGACGCTGATGTTGCGCCGCCGCAATCACTGACGCTTGCACGAACTTCTCGCCACAACGAGTGCCGTGGCGAGAAAGGAAGCAACGTGCGGAGTGCTACCACCGATACGACAGACCCAGGTACATCTGCCGGTCCGGTGTCGCATTGTTCAAACCCATGTTGGCGCCCAGGTCCAGCTGAAGGTTCGGGTTAACCGCGTAGATGAAGGCGATATCACCTGACTCCTGCTTCACGTGACCGGAGGGGTCGCGATTGTCCTGGCGCCAGTACTCCACCGCCATGGACAGTTTGCTCGTCAGCGGATGGGCGATGTTGACCAGGTTGGTCACGGAAAGGTGGCGGCCGCGCCCGTCCGCATCGGCCAGTGCGTCAAGCTCCGGTCCAACGGTCAAGGTGAATCCGCCACCGACGACCGCGCTCATGGGCAGTGCGATGCCACCTTCCCAGCGATCATTGCCTATGCCGTGCGATGCCGTGGGAGCCTTGACGAAGGGAATGATCGAGGCACTGAACACAACTCCGCTGTAGAGATTCGTTTTCAGTCGCACATACAGGTCACCGGCACCGTTCGTGGTGGTGCGGCCGCCATCGGCCTTCGTGCGCACGCGTATCGCGGGCGCCCAATTCACTTCGATGTCGGTGCGGCTAGTGATGCCGTACTTGAGATACGGATTGAGGAAGTACAACGTATCGGTGCTGCCGCCATCGTGCGCATCGTGAGTAGCGTTACCGATATCCGTTTCCAACTGCCACATGCCCTCGGGCACCGTGCAGGGGGCGTTGGCCTTGGTCGGACGGTCGGTACAGATCGGTGGTGCGTCGTCGGCGTGGGCAGCGAATGTCGATACGGCGGCGAGCAATGCAAGGTGCAGAACAGCGATGGAACGAAGGTTCATGGTCAAGCCTTTGGATCAAGGATGACCATGCATGCTAGGCACCGGCGTCTATGGACGGCGCCGTATTCCTTGAAGCGGTATCAAGGTGCCATCAAGACGGTTCGGCGATACCCGCCAGCCGATATCCCACCTGCAATTCAGTCACCAGGTGGCGCGGACGCGCGGGCTGGTCTTCCAGCTTGAGCCTCAGGTTGGCCATATAAACGCGCACGTAGTGCGCGCGCGTGGCATAGCCAGGCCCCCATACGTCGATCAGCAACTGACGATGGGTCAATACCTTGCCCTGTCCGCGCACCAGTGCTGCCAGTAGACGAAATTCGATGGGCGTGAGGTGTACCTCTTCGCCGCGCCGCCACACTTCGTGCGTGGCAAGGTTTACCTCGATATCGCCGAAACGCACGCGTGCGCTGGCCTGGCTTCGATCGCCCGCGAGACTGGCACGGCGCAATTGCGCGCGCACACGCGCCACCAGTTCCGGTACGCCGAAAGGCTTGACCAAGTAGTCGTCGGCACCCGCTTCCAGTGCAGCCACTTTTTCCGCTTCGCTATCGCGAGCGGACAGCACGATGATCGGCGCCGATGACCAACCGCGCACCTCGCGAATTACCGCCTTGCCGTCATCGTCGGGCAACCCGAGATCCAGCACGATCAGATCGGGCTGGCGGCTGGCGGCATCGATACGCGCTCGCAGCGCGTCACCGGCCTCGAACACGGTCATCTCCTCGCGCTCCAGGGCGAGGCGAAGAAAGCGGCGGATGTCCGCTTCGTCTTCCACTACCAGAATACGTGGCTTGCTCATGCGGGATCTTCCAGATCGATCGTCGGCGGCTCACCAGCCGGCAGGATGATTTCGAAACGCGCGCCATGCGGCTCGCGCCGCGATGCCGAAATGCTGCCACCATGCGCCTCGACGATACGTCGCGACAATGCCAGGCCCAGACCCACACCGGGGACGGCCGATTCGCGCGCGCCGCGGACAAACTCGGCGAACAGCGCATGGGTGTCGATGCCCGCCGGAAAACCCGGGCCGTTGTCTTCGACACGAAGGATCACGTGCGTACCGGTGCGATCGCCGCGGATGTAGAGCGTGGCATCGTCGGGCGTGTACTTTGTGGCGTTGTCGAAGAGGTTCACCAACACGCGCTCAAACAAGGTGGCATCCAGCTCGACCAGCGGGATCTCGGGCGAGATGTCGAGCACGACGCGTCGCCTGCCAAGGTGCATGGAGGCCAGCGCGGAGCCGACAAGTTCGTCCAGGGCATGCCATTGCAAGTCCAGGCGCACACCTTCGCCTTGCAGGCGCGCGGCATCCAGCAGGTTCGCCACCTGGCGTTGCATGCGGTCGGCCTGGTTCATGATGGCCTGCGCTACGTCGCTCTCGTCCAGCATGCCGGCCATGCCACGAATCGCAGTCAAAGGCGTGCGCAGGTCGTGCGAAACCGCAGATAGCAACGCGTTGCGCAAACGCTCGCCTTCCATGCGTAGCTGAGTCTCGTGCGCCACCTCGACGAAATGCACGCGCTCGATCGCTAGCGCAATCAGCGACTGGAACGCTCGCAACAGGCCAACCTGCTCCGCGTCCAGCGGCTGGGTGGCGCTCCGTTCGAGCATAAGCACACCGCGCGTCCGCAACGGTGTCGTCAATGGCAGATAGATGGCATCGTTCGCTGGCAGGGTCTCGGTGCCCCGACCCGCGGGGCGTCCTTCTTCAAGGACCCACTGGGCGATGCCTCGATCACCGATTCCATCGGCTGCCATGCGCTCGTCACGGCCAGGCAGCAGCAGCGTGGCCTTGCCATCGAACAACGGACCGATACGCGCGGCGCACACATCGGCGATGTCTTCATTGCGCACAGCGACGGACAGATCGGTGGCCACGGCCGCCAACGCGCTTGCCCGGCGCTCGCCAGCAGCGGCGCCTACGGCCTCGGCACGCAGACGCGCGGCCAGTTGGCCAGTCACCAGGGCCACCACCAGCATCAGCAAGAACGTGAACAGGTACTGCGTATCGGAGACGTGGAACGACCACACCGGCGGCACGAAGAAAAAATCGAAACTGCCCACGGCCACGATGGCTGCCAGGGCGCCGGCGGCGCGGCCCCAACGCAGGGCCACCAGCATCACCGTGAGCAGGAACACCATGACCACGTTCGACAAGTCGAAAACGCGCAACAGCATGGCCGCGATGCCGGTGGTCGTGGCGCAGGCGGCCACGGCGTAGGCCAGCACGCGATATCGGAATGGACGCGATGGTACCTGTGCGGGGTGCGGGATCATCATTGGCCATGATAGCCGTCCCTCGCGGGAGCGGCTATCGGCAAGAGCACTCGCAATCACATCAGAGGGGTAAGCAGGAGATCGATCAGCTTGATCCCGACGAAGGGGGCGATAATGCCGCCCACCCCATAAATGAGCAGGTTGCGCGTGAGCAGGTCTTTCGCCGGCGCCGGGCGATAACGCACCCCGCGCAGGGCCAACGGAATCAGTGCGACGATGATCAGCGCATTGAAGATGACCGCAGAGAGGATGGCCGACGCCGGCGAGTGCAGGCGCATGATATTCAGCGCGTCCAGTGACGGATACGTCGCCACGAACGCCGCTGGCACGATAGCGAAATATTTCGCCAGATCGTTGGCGACGCTAAAAGTAGTCAGCGCACCACGGGTCATGATCATCTGCTTGCCGACCTCCACCACGCGCAGCAGCTTGGTCGGATTCGAATCCAGATCGACCATGTTGCCGGCCTCTTTCGCTGCCTGGGTGCCGCTATTCATCGCCACCGCCACGTCTGCCTGAGCCAGCGCAGGCGCATCGTTGGTGCCGTCACCGGTCATGGCCACCAGGTGCCCCTCGCCCTGGTAGCGACGGATAAGTGCCAGCTTGTCTTCGGGCGTGGCTTCGGCCAGGAAATCATCCACGCCGGCCTCCGCCGCGATGGCGGCAGCCGTCAGGCGATTGTCGCCGGTGATCATCACTGTCGTGATGCCCATACGCCGCAGTTCGGCGAACTGCGTCTTGATGCCGTCTTTGATGATGTCTTTCAATTCCACGACGCCAAGCACACGGCGACCATCGGCAACGACCAGCGGCGTGGCGCCACGACGCGAGATGATCTCGACCGTACGCTCGATATCGGCGGTAAAGGCACCGCCAAGGTTTTCCACATACGCGCTGACCGCAGATGCCGCACCCTTGCGGATGCAGCGATCGCTCATGTCGATGCCACTCATGCGAGTGCGCGCGGTAAACGGCACCGCCACGCTATTCTCGGGAAGGCCCGGCTCATCATTGCCCAGTATCGCGTGTGCCAAGGTGACGATGGAGCGACCTTCGGGCGTTTCATCCGCCAGCGATGCGTAGCGCGCGGCTTCCGCCAAGGCAGATTCGGTCACGCCGCTGGCGGGATGAAAGGCGTGCGCCTGACGGTTGCCCAGCGTGATGGTGCCGGTCTTGTCCAGCAGCAATACGTCCACGTCGCCGGCAGCCTCGATCGCACGGCCGGAAATGGCGATGACGTTGGCCTTCAGCATGCGGCTCATACCCGCAATGCCGATAGCCGAGAGCAGCGCGCCAATGGTGGTAGGAATCAGGCACACCAGCAGCGCTACCAGCACGGTCACGCTGACCACGCTACCGTGGCCACTCAACGCCACGCTGAGCACCGAAAACGGCAGCAAGCTGGCACAGACCATCAGGAAGATGGCAGTCAGCGCCACCAGCAGGATGGTCAGGGCAATCTCATTCGGTGTTTTTCCGCGGCGCGCGCCCTCGACCATGGCGATCATGCGATCAAGGAACGCTTCACCCGGATTGGCGGTGACGCGGACGATGATCCAGTCCGACAACACGCGCGTACCGCCGGTCACCGACGAAAAGTCGCCGCCCGATTCACGGACCACGGGCGCGGATTCACCGGTGACGGCCGATTCGTCGATCGATGCGACGCCTTCCACCACTTCGCCGTCAGCGGGAATGGTGTCACCCGCCTGCACCAGCACATAGGTACCGGCAACGATCTCGTCGCTGTTGGCGATATGCCAGGTGCTGTTGTAACGCGGCTCGCGTAATACCTTGGCGTGCACCCGCTTCTTCGCCGCGCGCAGAGCCTGCGCCTGTGCCTTGCCTCGTCCTTCGGCGAGCGCTTCGGCAGCGTTGGCGAACAGCACCGTGAACCACAGCCAGCCAGCGACGGCGAACACAAAACCTGCCGGAGCATCCGCGTGACCGCGCAACGCTTGTATGCCAAGTAGTGTGGTGAGAATGCTGCCGAGGTAGACGACAAACATGACCGGATTCTTCCATTGCGTGGCCGGAGCCAGCTTGGCGAACGCGTCAAGAACGATGGCACCGAACCCGGGCGATTCGATCGCCGGAGGATTTTCAGCGGTTTTTGACATGGAGATTTGTGGAGTGCTCATGGAAGTATCCCGATCAGCGTGCGCGATCAAGCGAAAGGTTCAGCGCGAGGACATTGACGCGCGGCTCGCCCAGCAGGCCCAACTGGCGTCCCTGCGCCTGGCGATCGATCAGCGCGTTGATCTCATCCACCGACAGGTGCCGCTCCTTGGCTACGCGTTCGGCCTGCGCATGCGCGTTGGCCAAGCTGATATCGGGATCGAGGCCCGAACCCGAAGCCGTCACCGCATCGACCGGCACCGGCGTGCCATCGGCCAAACCGTTTTCCTTGCGGAATGCGACCGCACGTTCGCTCACGGCGTCACGTAGCTTCGCGCTTGTGGGGCCGAGGTTACTGGCTCCGCTCGATGCGGCGTTATAAGGCTGGTCACTGGTGGCGCTGGGGCGCGGATGGAAATAACGCGGCGCGTGGAAATCCTGGCCCAGCATCGCCGAACCCACCACGGCTTCACCCTGGTGCACCAGGCTACCGGCCGCCTGATGCGGAAAGAGAACGGACGCGATGCCGGTGCTGACCAAGGGATAAGCGATGCCGGTCACCGCCATGAACAATACCGCCGAAACGAGGACGGGGCGAACAAGAACGGGACGAACAAGAGCAGGGTTCATAGTCATATGCCTCAGAAAAACTGACCCGCAGCCATGGCGAGATGCTCGACGATCGGCCCGAGAGCCAGCGCTGGCAGGAACGTAAGGCCGCCCACGACGACGATGACGAAGATCAACAGCATCGTGAACAGCGGTGTCGCCGTCGGCAGCGTGCCTGCGCTTTCCGGTACCGAGCGCTTTGCAGCCAGCGAGCCGGCCACCGCCAGCATGGGCAGCAAGGTGAAATAACGTCCCAGCAACATGGCCAGGCCGATGGTCGTGTTGTAGAACGGCGTGTTTGCGTTCAGACCGGCAAAGGCCGAGCCGTTGTTGGCGGTGCCCGAGGTATAGGTATAGATCAGTTCGCTGAAACCATGGGGACCGGCGTTGGCGAGGCTGGATGATGCCCCCGGCCACAGCGCGGCCAATGCCGTGAACCCAAGAATGCACAATGGATGCGCAAGTAGCGCGAGCATTACCAGCTTCATCTCGCGCGCTTCGACCTTCTTGCCGAGAAACTCCGGTGTGCGCCCAATCATCATCCCGACGAGGAACACCGTGAGGATGGCGAACGACACGAGATTGATAAAGCCGACGCCGACACCGCCAAAGACATCGTTAAGCATCATCAGGAACAACGGCACCATGCCGCCCACTGGGGTGAGCGAGTCGTGCATCGCGTTCACCGAGCCGGTGGTGGCGGCCGTGGTCACGGCGACGAAGACGCTGGTCTGTGCGATACCGAAGCGCATTTCCTTGCCCTCCATGTTGCCGCCTGGTTGAAGCGTGCTTGGCGTCTGGTCGACAGCCAGGCTCGCGAACATCGGCGTACCACTACGCTCGGCCGGATACTCCACTGCCAGGAAGCCCACAAACATCACCATGAACGCGGCAAGAAACGCCCAGCCTTGGGCGCGGCGCGAAAGCATGCGACCGAAGGCGTAGGTCAGCGCCGAAGGAATCAGGAACATCGCCAACATGTGCAACAGGTTGGTCAGCGGCGACGGGTTCTCAAACGGATGGGCTGCATTTGCACCGTAGAAGCCGCCGCCATTGGTGCCGATGTGCTTGATCGCTTCCAGGCTGGCCACCGGACCCACCACGATATGCTGCGTAGCGCCTTCCAACGTCGTGGCATTGGCGCTGCTCGACAACGTCTGCGGCATGCCTTGCCAGACATATACAACCGAGAGCAGCAGGCAGATCGGTAGCAGCAGGCGCCAGATAATGCGACTGAAATCGGCCCAATAGTTGCCCACGTTCCTTGCTTCGCGTTGGGCCAGGCCACGGATGAACGCGGCACATCCGGCGATGCCCGAGGCTGCGCTCACCATCATCAGAAACGTGATGACCGCCATCTGCGAGAAGTTCGACAAACTGGACTCTCCCGAATAGGACTGCCAGTTGGTGTTGGTAATGAACGATGCCGCTGTGTTGAAGGCCAGGTCAGGCGTCTGCGCCTGACGATGCAGCGCGTCGAACGGAAACCATGCCTGCAGGCGCAGGATCAGATATCCCAGCAGCATCATGGCGGCGTTGCTCAGCACCAGCGCCAGTCCATACGCCTTCCAGTCCATGCCGGTATGGGGATCCACGCCAAGCAGCCGGTAGCCGATGCGCTCGGGCAGCCAGTGACCTTGCGTGGTGAGAATGCGCGTCAGCCAGCGCCCGGCCACGACGACCAGGCCGGCCATCAGCACGAGAAGCAGCGCAAATTGGGCGATATCGATAACCATGGAAGTTCAGATCCGGTCCAGGGCAATGACGAAAGAGACAGTGATGGCAAAGAACAACGCCGCCACCGCGACAAAGACGATGTCGTACATGGAATACCTCGATGGATGGCTTCAGAACCGCTCGGGCTTGATGAGCGCGTAGAGCAGATAGGCGAACAACGCAAACAGCAGCACGCAACCGATCACAACCATGATGGCGCTCGCTTGGCATCGACCTGACGCATGACGACATACCTCTTCGAATGACGAGGCGCGAAGCGTAAGTCGGCTCGTTTCAAGACGGCACGGAGATCGACGCGGGCGGTATCAAGGCCGTATCAAGATTCCATGGGGTCGTGCGTCTCTCTTCGCGCCATGAGGGAGCCTCCAAAAACCAACCATGGCGCGATTAACGTCCCAGGTTTTTGTAGGAGCGACTTCAGGGAGCCTCGAATAACCCCAGTCCCTTTATCGTCATCCCGGCGCAGGCCGGGATCCAGTGACTTTGCGATCGGTTATCGCCAGAACGTTCAAGCATTTGCTCTATCGCGAAGACCGAAAACCGAAGTCGCTGGATCCCGGCCTGCGCCGGGATGACGAGTAGGAAAGAGTTTTTAGAGGTTCCCTGAAGTCGCTCCTAAAAAAGCCGATTGCTCGATGTTTCCTTAAGCCGGACTCCATACCAACACCGCCCGCCCCAGGGCATTTCCCCACATGCTGCGCCACCGCTTGACACCGGTGTCAATTACGTTACACCCTGATACCCGTTCCAATGCCGGGGGGCGCTGGACGTGGGAATTGACGACTCGGATCGACTGGCGGGGAGACCGGTGATGCTGTTTCTGGCGGCCGATATTGGCGGCACGCATGGGCGTGTAGCGTTGATGCGCGCCCCGCGCGACGGGGGACGTGAGGTGGAGACACTCGCCTATCGCGTCTACCTGTGCGCGGCGTTCCCGATGCTGTCGGACCTGCTGCAAGCCTTTGTCGACTCCGACGTGCGGACCCCAGTGAAGCACTGCGTGCTGGCCTGTGCCGGTCAGATCGTGGGCAACGACGTCGTCAACGACAATCTCGCCTGGCCCATCGATCTGGCGCAGTTGCGTCAGACGCTCGGCCTGGACGAGGTTGCCGTACTCAACGACTTCGAAGCACTGGCCTACGCACTCGACGGCGCCCTTGCCGATGGCGGTCGCCACCTGTGCGGGCCGGATACGCACGCCAGCGGCCCGACCCTGGTGATCGGGCCGGGCACCGGTCTGGGTGCAGCGGTGCACTTCCCCGGCCCTGCCGGCGGCTTCGTACTGGCGACAGAGGCGGGCCAGATGGATTTCGCGCCGAACTCGGTGCGTGAACGCGAGGTTCTCGCACATCTGGCGCCCCATGGTGGCTACGTGGAGTTCGAACGCATCGTGTCCGGCCCTGGTCTGCTGACCATCTATACGGCCCTGTGTGCGCTGGACGAAAAAACACCGCTGATGGCGACACCCGAATCGGTCACCATGGCAGCCGTTGTACGTGGCGACGCCTATGCCGTAGAGGCCGTGGAGATTTTCTGCGCCTCGTTGGGAAGCTTTGCCGGCAACCTCGCGATGAGCTTCATGGCTACAGGCGGCGTGTATCTGGCCGGTGGATTTCTGTCGTCCATCTTCGAACTGCTCAAGCGCAGCGCCTTCGAAGAGCGATTCCTGCACGGGCGCAGCGCGCGCACGCTGCTCTCTCAAATACCGGTGCGGGTAACGGAACACGGCCGCCACGGTGTGCAGGGGGCGGCGCTGTGGTTCCTCAAGGATGGCATGCCGGGAGCGGGAGCGCTTGGCCATGCCATCGCAAAGGGGTTGGGCGCATGAGCCGCATCGCGCCATCGAGATTTCTTTGCCGCCTGACCATCACCTGGCTCGCGGCTACGTGTACGGTCATGGCAGCCCCAGCGGTTCCCAACTGGTCGTTACTCCCGCAGCCGGCAAAGGCGAGCCCGGCCGGATCGGGCGCGGTCGATATCGCAGATGGCGCGGTGGTCTCGGTGCGTGGCGCCGATAGCCAGCAAGCGCAGTCCATCGCGCAGCAGTTTGTGCAGCGTGTCGCCGATACCAACGGATTGCACCTGGGCATGGCGGCGACGGGTGCGGCGCATCCTGCGATCACGTTCGATGTGAACCCCGATGCCGACATCGCCGATGATGCCGGCTATCGCATCACGGTAGACAGCAACGGCATCCTGGTCACGGCACGCACGCCGCGCGGCGCGTTCTATGGCAGCGTCACCCTGTGGCAATTGCTGACGCCACCCGGATGGACGCGTGGCGCCCCGGTCGCAGTTGCCCATGGCGTCATCGACGATCATCCGCGTTTCGCGTGGCGTGCACTGCTGCTCGACTCCGGACGGCACTACCAGAGCGTGGCCGAAATCAAGAAACTGATCGACTGGATGTCGCTCAACAAGTTGAACGTGCTGCTCTGGCACCTGACCGAAGACCAGGGCTGGCGTCTGGCCATCCCCAAGTATCCCCTGCTCACGAAAATCGGGGCATGCCGCGAAGCGGTAGGTCTGGACAGCGAACTGATCGGTTCTGGCGATCACCCTTATTGCGGCTTTTACACGGAAGCCGATGCACGCGAGATCGTGCGCTATGCCGCCGAGCGTTATGTCGAGGTGGTTCCGGAATTCGATATTCCCGGACATTCCCAAGCAGCTATCGCCGCCTATCCATGGTTGGGCGTCACCGGCAAGCGACCGGACGTATGGACCAACTGGGGCGTCAGCCCGTGGTTGCTCAAGCCCAATGAAAAGACCTTGCAGTTCGTTGACGATGTGCTCGATGAGGTCATGCGACTGTTCCCGTCGCAATACATCTCGATCGGCGGCGACGAGGCCGACAAGCAGCAGTGGAATGCATCGCCGGAAGTGCGTGCGCAGATGCACAAGCTCGGCCTGGCAAACATGGACCAGTTGCAGAGCTGGTTCACCAATGAAGTCACCGCGTATCTGATCAAGCACGGACGCCGCCCCGTGGGTTGGGACGATGAGCTGGTCGCCGGCGCGACGCTGCCGACTTCGCAAGTGGTGATGTCCTGGCACGGCGACGACAATGAACGTGTCGCGCTCGCGGCTCTTCGCCAAGGCCACGACGTGGTCATGACACCGCAGGAATCGCTTTATTTCGACCACTACCAGTCCGACCTGCCTGACGAATGGGCAGGACCGCCGCCCGCGGCAACGCTGCGGCAAGCCTATGACACGATCGTCATCCCGGACGGTGCAAGCGCCACCGAAGCCAAGCACATCATTGGCGTGCAGGCGGGCCTCTGGACCGAGCAGATGCGCACCTTTGCGCATGACCAGCATGCGGTATTTCCACGCATCGCGGCACTGTCCGAACTTGGCTGGTCACCCGCAAACGCTCGCGACTGGAATAATTTCCTGCGACGCATGCCGGCCGAACTGGCGCGTTACCGCGCACTGGGCATCGGCTATGCGGACAGTGCGTTCGCACCGGTTTTTCAAGTAACCGCCGCGGCGAACGGAAGCTTCCGGATCGAGCTTTCTAATCAGGTCGGATTCGGGACGATTCGATACACGACGGACGGCTCCGCGCCGACCAACCAATCCGCGTCGTACGCCCAACAGCTCACACTACCGAGCCATACGACCCTGCGCGCCGCGACCTTTGCACCGGACGGTTTCGAACTCGCCGCGCCACGTACGCAGATGCTGGATGAAACGACCTTGCTGAGTCGTGACAGCCATGCGTTTGCAACCTGCTCCAAGCAGCCGGCTACGCGTCTGGATGGCAGCAGCAAGGTGCAGGCATTGAGGCCAGTTCATTCGGTGGATATCGGCAATGCATGCTGGCTGTGGCCGGAAGTGTCGCTGGACGGCATCAAGCATGTCGCGATAACGGTCGAGCGTGTGACCTGGCGCTTTGGCGATGAAGCCAGGGATGCCGTGGTGCGCCCGAAGGCCAGCGCCGCCGGCGAGTTCGAGATTCACGCCGATGCTTGCACAGGGCCGCTGCTTGCCAGCATGCCGCTAGCGACTGCGGCGCAGAAAAAAGGTCAAATCCATCTTGAAGCAAATGTTGCTACGCCGGTGGGGACCGGCGTTCGCAATGTGTGCGTCTTCGCTACCGGCGATCCGCGCGATGGCCAATGGGCGTTAGCGCGCATGGCGTTTTCGAAATAAGCAACACACGGGGCCTGGGCCTCGTGCAGCAGCACCGGAGTAAGACGGCCTTGGCTCGCGAAGCCAAAGCCTGGGGAGAAAACGAGAGATTGCATCACAACGGCGTGCGCACTCGCAGGCACCGCCGAGCCGTACGCTTTTTTTGAAATACCACGGAGCACCTGAGGTTCGACAGGCAACACCAACGAGGTTAAAGCCCATGTCCACCGTACTTCGCAAGCGTCCTTTGTCATTTGCCATTACCGCGTCGCTCTTGGCCGTCATGTCGACGTCGGCTGCAGCGTCGACATTTTTCGATGTCCAGGCGGACGGCCAGGCAACGGCACAAACCACGCCGGCACCTGCACCGCCATCGACCGACACCAAGAAAGCCGACGCCGATGCCGAGAAGAAAGCGGTCACGCTATCGACCGTGGCGGTCTCCGGCGTGCGTGCATCGCAGATGCGTGCCATCGACCTGAAGCGCGATGCGCCGAAGATCCAGGACAGCATCACCGCCGAAAACATCGGCGCCCTGCCCGACACCACCATCACCGACTCGCTGCAGCGTGTCACAGGCGTGCAGATCAACCGCGATGCCGGCGTGGGTACCTCCGTCGACGTGCGCGGCCTGCCCCAGGTCGGCACCATGTTGAACGGCGAAGTGTTCATCACGGCAGACCAGATCGACGCGCAGCAGCCCGACTTCACCATGTTGCCGTCGACGCTGTTCCACGGCGTGGACGTGGTCAAATCGTCCACCGCCAATGAGACCGACAGCGGCATTAGCGGCGCCATCGACCTGCATACCTATCGCCCCTGGGATCTCCCCAGCGGCTTTACTTACAGCTACTCGGCCAATGGCGAGCGTGGCACCACCACCAACCATTGGGGACCCGAAGGCAACGGCCTTATTTCGTATAACGATAATGGCCATTGGGGCCTGCTGATCGCCGCCGATTTCTCCAATACCCGGCGTATGAACGCCACCGAAGGCCTCGACCAATACGGTGTCGTGCTCAATGGCGAGAATGCGGCCAGCGCGGGCGGCTATAACGGCTTCCTGACCCCGTGGAACGGCGCGCCTATCCCGTCGAAGATCGTGCAGAACGCCGACGGCAGCGTGGACGTCAATGGCGACGGTAAATCCAATGGCGTCTTCATGGGCAGCCAGGACATCAACCTCAACGACATCATTACCCAACGCAAGCGCAAATCCGGCAATGCCTCGTTCCAGATGGATCTGGGCAGCGGCTTCAGCCTGACCAGCGACTACTTCTATTCGCAGCAGCGTCAGTACGATCGTAACGTCGGCATCCAGTTCAACTCCACCAACTGGCAGGGCGCAACCTATGTGCCGCTGCAGTCACGTAACACTGGAAGCCCTGCCCTGGGTTCCTACGGCACGCCGGAACCGGGCTGGGAAGGCTCGCAGCTATACACCTCGCAGGTGTACGAGAAGTGGCCCGGCGACGTGGAGTCGTATTCACAGATTGTCCAGAAAAGCTCGGTAGCGAAGAACTTCAATCTTCAGCTGGATTACGACGACGGCGGCGCATTCACGGCCAGCCTGCGCGGCATTCATGACACCGCATCGCAGTCGAACCAGGAAACTGACGTCAATATTTCCGACTCTGACGGCGCATTGTGGCCCAACGTGCTCAAGGACGGCGTACCTGATGACGCAGTACCGCCCGGCACCTTCGTTTATCCGGCGCAGCTGGGCGGCAATCGCGTATTCAATGCCAACGGCATTCCGCAGAACACGGTGCCGATCATTGCGAACTTCGGTGGCCGCTATATCAAGGTCGACATGCCAGCCTCGCTGGCTGCCGATTTCGCCAATCCCAACGCCTGGACGATGAAGACACTGGAATCCTCGGGCGACTACGACCGCAAGGTGGCGTTGAATGCATTGCGGTTCGACGGTACCTACGACTTCCAGGATGGGTTCAAGCTTGAGTTCGGCGTGCGCAACAGTATCCGCGGCGCGGACAACAATGGTTGGACTCTGGAAACTCCGGTCTATGCCGGCATGGGTGCAAGCGATCCGAACGGATGCCTGGTGCGCTATGTCGGTGCCGACGTGGTCCTGAATAGCGGCACGTGTACCGCGGGCAACGATCTGGGTTATTTCCGTGCAGGCCCGCAGTCGGCGATTTCGCTGCCCAACGCCGCCGCGCCGCTTTCAGGCAACTGGAAGCAGTACAACAACCTGCTCGGCTCGGGCATCAACTTCTGGGCGATCAATCCCTCGGCGATGATCGATCCGATTTCGTTCTGGAAATCACTCTATCCCGATACTCAAAAGGTGGCCGAACCGGGCACGACATGGGCGGTACGGTTGAAGGAACTGACCGGTTATCTGCAGGGTGATTTCAAGGGCGATATCGGTGACATGCCCTATAGCGGCAATATTGGCGTGCGGCTGATCCGTACGCATCTGAACGTGACCCAGCATTTGAGTGGCGATCCGGGAGCGTACGGCGATGAGCCGGCCGATGTCGGTACGGACGTTACCAAACGCAGTTATCAGGACGTCCTGCCATCGGCCAACTTCTCGCTGGATCTCACCGACAGCCTGAAGTTTCGACTGGCCTATTCCAAGAACATGATGCCACTCGACCTAAGCACCTGGGGTGGCGGTTTGCAGCTGAACTACTCGCTGGCCGAGACGCCCAACGGGCCGATCTTCCGCGTCGCCGATGGCACGTCGACCGGCAACCCGAACCTCAACCCGTGGCGCTCCACCAACTACGGCGCATCGCTGGAGTACTACATCAACCCAACCAGCATGCTCAGTCTTGCGCTGTTTCGTATCAACGTGGACAGTTTCATCAAGAACGGCAGCGTGACCAACTGTACCCTGCCCGATGAGGATGGCGTGGTTCGCGATCATTGCATCGTGATCACCCAGCCCGTGCAGGGCACCGGCAACAGCATTCACGGTGCGGAGTTCGACTATCGCCAGGGCTTTACCTTCCTTCCCGGCATTCTGTCCAAGACGGGCATGGAAATAAACGCCACCTATGCACCAAGCAATTCGGGCGAAAAGGACCTGGCCGGCAAGGAGATTCCGTTCCAGGACAACTCCACTAAGTCCGGCAATTTCATCCTGTGGTATCAGGACGATCACTTCCAGGCACGCGTTGCGTACAACTACCGTTCGCGGCGAGCAGTGATGGATAGCGTGGGCGGTATTACGGGGATGGAGATGTACGAAGCGCCGCAGAAATATCTGGATGCGTCGATCTCGTACAAGTTCAGCAAATACGCGGAAGTGTTCGTGGACGGTACCAACCTTACCAATGAGTATCAGCGCTACTACCTGGTATGGCCTGACCAGCCTGCGCACTCGACCTTCTCCGAGCGTATGTTCATGGTGGGTGTGCGTGGGCAGTGGTAACCGGAGCGTTTCCCGGGGTATCGATTAAGCCCTCCTACTCGTCATCCCGGCGAAGGCCGGGATCCAGTGCCTTACGTTTCAATGTGCTGAAGACGCTGGGCCCCGGCCTTCGCCGGGGCGACGATGGAAACTGAGGTTATCCGGGCAGCCACTCGCACTCCATTCGCAAACCAATACAACAAGGCAAGCATGCAAAACTCCAGCGCGCCACCGCCCGTTCACGACAACGCCCTGCACCGCTCCATCGGGGTGTTCTCGGGAACCGCGATCAACATGACCCAGATGTGCGGCATCGGACCGTTCATCACCATTCCGATCATGGTCGCCGCGATGGGTGGTCCGCAGGCGATCATCGGCTGGATTGCCGGTGCCATCCTGGCCATGGCCGACGGCCTGGTCTGGGCCGAACTCGGAGCGGCGATGCCCGGTTCGGGAGGCACCTATGTCTACCTGCGCGAGGCTTTCCAATACCGCACCGGCAAACTGATGCCGTTCCTGTTCATCTGGACAATGCTGCTGGCGATTCCCTTGCTGATGTCCACGGGCATCATCGGCATGGTGGAGTATCTGGGATTCTTCTTCCCTAATCTGGGCTGGTGGCCGATACATCTGGTCAGCGTAGCAGCGACTGCCATCGTTACCTGGCTCCTGTACCGCCGCATCGAATCGGTTCGCTCGATCACGGTCGCGCTGTGGGTCATCATGCTTATCTCCGTCATCGGCGTGGCGGCGGCAGGCTTCTCGCATTTCAATGCGAGTTTCGCCTTTACCTACCCATCCGACACGTTCGGCAGCCACTTCTTCGTCGGGCTTGGCGCGGGGCTGATCATCGGCATCTACGACTATCTCGGCTACAACACCACCGCCTATATCGGCGACGAGCTGCGCGATCCGGGGCGGACCATGCCCGGTTCCATCATCATCTCGGTGATCGCGATGATGTTTGTCTACCTGTTGCTCAACATCAGCGTGCTTGGCGTGGCGCCATGGCAGGAGATCGCCCAGTCCAAATCGGTGGCTTCGCTGGTGGTGGAACGTAGCTGGGGACATCTGGCAGCCGCCGTCATGACCGTCCTCATCATCGTGACCGCGTTCGCCTCGGTGTTCACCGGCCTGCTGGGCGGCTCGCGCGTGCCATTCCAGGCAGCGCAGGACAAGGTATTCCTGTCCATATTTGGACGCCTGCACGCGAAGCACCGCTTTCCGCATATAGCCCTGCTCACCATGGGCGTGGTGACAGCCATCGGCACGTTCTTCGACCTCACCGAAGTCATCAATATGCTGCTGACGGCGACCATCATCGTGCAGTCCATTGCGCAGATCGCGGCATTGGTCGTGCTGCGCAAGCGTCAACCGAATCTCGAGCGACCGTACAAGCAGTGGCTTTACCCGGTGCCATGCGTCATCGCGCTGTTGGGCTGGGTTTATGTGTATGTATCCGCCTCGACGTCGTCGCTGATCCTGTCGGGCATCTGGATTGTCGCCGGCCTGGTGGTGTTTGCCATCTGGGCCAGGCTCAACCAGTCCTGGCCGTTCGCGCCCGTCGAAGTACGCGAAACCTATCTTGGGAAACCGTAACGCCATGCAAACTCCAACCAGGTGCGCATTCTGGATGATGGCCGCGATGGCCATGTCGGCCGCACACGCGCAAACGACCTACACGCCCACCAAGGTAGCCGTCGATGCCGGCACGGTGACTCCCATCGCTCATTGGCATATCCAGGACAGCGCGAAGGCGCAGCAGACCGGCGCCGAGATCTCCGCGCCGGGGTATGCCACCGAGGGCTGGTATCCGGTAAGTGGCCGCGCGACCGTCATGGCCGGCTTGTTGGAGAACGGCACGTACAAGAACGACGTGTTCTACAGTGACAACCTGCGTGCGGTGCAGGTGCCCGACTCCAGCGGCACTCTTTTCGTGACACCTTGGTGGTACCGAACCCAGCTCACGCTGCCGAAGGCGCCGGCCGGAGGACATACGCTGCTGCGCGCCAACGGCATGATCGCGAGCGCCGACGTATGGGTAAACGGGCATCTGATCGCCGACCACGGCGAGGTTGCCGGAGCCTATCCCGTGCGCGAACTCGACGTGACGCGTTGGGTGCACACGGGCGACAACGTCCTTGCCATGCAAGTGCATCCGGCCGATCCGAGAGCGAGCCTGTCGATCGGCTGGGTGGACTGGAACCCCACGCCTCCGGACAACAATATGGGCCCATGGCGCGGCGTGGATATCGTGCAGACCGGGCCGGTCGAGTTGAGCTTTCCACAAGTGGTTTCAACGTTGTCGCTACCCGATCTCGCGCACGCCGCACTGGACGTCAAGGTGACTGCAAGGAACCTCGACACGGTGGCGCATGATGCGGCGATCGACGGCACGGTGGCTGGCATTTCCATAAAACAGACCGTCCATCTCGCACCCGGACAAACGCAAGTCGTTTCGTTTTCGCCTAAAACGACCCCTGCCCTCGCACTGGATCATCCGAAAATCTGGTGGCCGGTGGGCATGGGCGAACATCCGTTGTACCAACTCGAGCTGACAGCCGCAGTCGATGGCGCAACCTCCGACCGGGCCCTCGCGACATTCGGCATACGCAGCGTCAGTTCGAACCTGACGAAACAGGGCTATCGCCAGTTCTTCATCAACGGGAAACCCTTGCTGATTCGCGGCGGTGGCTGGGCACCGGACATGTTTCTGCGCGACGATCCCGCGCGCATGGACGCCGAGTTCAGCTACGTCCTCAACCTTGGCCTCAATGCGATCCGCAGCGAAGGCAAGCTGGAAAATCAGCGCTTCTACGATCTGGCCGACCGCAACGGCATTCTGATACTGGCAGGCTGGGAGTGCTGCGACAAATGGGAGTCGGCCGCCAAGACCGGTGGTGCACCCTGGAGCGCCGCAGATATGAAAGTGGCTGAAGACTCCGTGGCCAGCGAAGCGCGCCTGCTGCGCAATCACCCTTCGGTGATCGGCTTCCTGATCGGCAGCGACAATGCGCCTCCGCCGCCCATCGCGAAGATGTACTTCGATACGCTGCGCGCTACGGACTGGCCGCTGCCGATCATTTCGGCCGCCGTTCCCAAGGGCACCGCCGAACTCGGCCCCTCCGGCCTGAAGATGGATGGCCCGTACGACTGGATTCCGCCATCCTATTGGTACGCCGATAAGCTTGGCGGCGCGTTCGGCTTCGATTCGGAAGTCAGCGCAGGTGCGGATATTCCACGCTTGGAAGATGTGCAGCGCATGCTGTCGCCGCAGGAGCAGGAGGCCTTGTGGAAATCCCCTGAGGCCAGGCAATTCCACGCGTCCGCGGATTGGTCGACCTTTGCCGTGCTGACGCCGTTCGACAAGGCACTGGCTGCCCGTTACGGCGCACCCACGAGCCTTGCCGACTATGTCGCCAAGGCCCAGCTCGACAACTACGACAACGTCCGAGCGCAGTTCGAAGCATTCAACGCGCACATGGATGCCGCCAAGCCGGCGACCGGCGTGATCTACTGGATGCTCAACAACGCGTGGCCCTCGCTGCACTGGCATCTGTACGACTACTACATGAATCCCGCCGGGGCGTATTTTGGCGCCAAGAAGGCGAACGAGCTGGTACACATCCAGTATTCGTATGATTCGAACGGCATCGTGCTGGTGAACCATGGGCTCGACGATGTCCATGGCTTGCGGGCGAACATCCGCGTGCGCAAGCTGGATGGCAGCGTGCTTTACGAGAAGCGCCTGCCGAACATCGACCTGACAGGAAACCACACCCGGCAGCTGGCAACGCTGCCGACCATCGCCGACCTGTCCGCCACCTACTTCATCGAGCTCGATCTGACCGCATCCGACGGCAAGCCGGTCAGTCGCAACGTCTATTGGCTATCCACCCGGCAGGACAAGCTCAACTGGGCCAAGTCGAACTGGTATCTCACACCGTCAACGCAGTACGCGGACCTGACCGCACTGAAGACACTGCCGGCGGCCACAAGCGAGATCAAGGCAACGACGCGACATGAGGGCAACGAGGACGTCACTACCGTGACCCTGTCGGTGCCCGACGCGTCCAGGACCGTGGCGCTCTTCCAGCATGTGTCGATCCGGCGCGGCGCGCAGGGCGATCTTGCGTTGCCGATACGCTGGAATGACAATGACGTCACACTTTGGCCTGGCGAGTCGATAGTCCTGACCGCGCGATACGCAGCGCAAGGAACGGCAGCACCAGTGGTCGAAGTCAATGGATGGAACGTCCCGACCCAAAGCGTTCCGGCTGGCACCTCGCAGGGAACCGATCATTGAAGGCGCAAAGGCTTCCATGTCACGTGTGACCATCAACGATGTCGCCCGCGCCTCCGACACGTCGAAAAAGACCGTATCGCGCGTACTGAACAACGAGCCGAACGTGCGCGACGAGGTGCGGGACCGCGTGCTCGCGGCCGTTGCGCAACTCAATTACCGCCCCCTCACCTCGGCGCGCAGCCTGGCGACAAACCGCTCCTTCATGATCGGCCTGCTCTACGACAACTTGTCGCCGAGCTACATCATGGAAGTCCAGGCCGGCGTGCTGGAAGCCTGTGAAGCGGCGCAATACAGCATGATGGTACAGCCGCTGGTCTCGACCGCGCCGGACTTTGTCGAGCGCGTCGAGAGCATCCTGTGGCGGCACCGGCCCGACGGGCTGATCCTTACGCCGCCTATCACCGACCATCCGAAGCTGCTCGATCATTTGCGCAAGAACGACCTTCCGTTTGCCTCGATCGCGCCACGCCAGTCCAAGGGCTGCATCGGCGTCATCCTCCGGGAGCATGAAGCCGCAGCAGCAATGGTGGACCACCTTGTAGCACTGGGTCATCGCCGTATCGCCCACATCATTGGCCCGCCCAAGCACGGCGCCGGCATCTGGCGTCTCGCCGGCTTTCGCGATGGCTTGAAACGCGCAGGGCTGAAGGAAAACCCCGCCTATATGGTGCAAGGCCGCTTTTCTTTCGAGTCTGGCGTAGCTGCGGCCCGCCAGTTGCTCGCACTGAGGCAACGACCGACCGCCATTTTCGCGGCGGACGACGACATGGCCATCGGCGCGATCTGGGCAGCCGCGGAGGCAGGCGTGTCGGTTCCCGGCGATATATCCATTTGCGGTTTCGACGACACTACGATCGCCACCCAGGTGTGGCCGCCGCTCACCACCGTCCACCAGCCTGTGCACGAGATGGGCAAGCGCGCCACCGAAGAGCTGCTGCTTCGCGTGCTTGGCAAGGGAGACGCGCGCATGGTGGAAGTCGGCTATGAAATGCGCATGCGTGCATCGACGGCCCCAGCGCCATAAAAAGGTGCCTCGGATAACCTCAGTCTTGATTTCTCGTCATCCCGGCGTAGGCCGGGACCCAGTGGCATCGATTTCGAATTTTTGAGATAAACGCTCAGTTTTCTTGGCTCTCGCGACAACCGATCGCAAAGCCACTGGGTTCCGGCCTACGCCGGAATGACGAGTAGGAAGGGTTTTCAGAAGGCCCTGAAAGTCGCGCTATCGTAGCCACACCACACTATTCCGAGGACACCGCACATGCCAGACGCCAGCCACTCGCCACGGAAGTTCCACTTCATTTCCGGGCTGCCGCGCGCCGGCACCACGCTGCTGGCCGCCATCCTCAATCAGAACCCGCGCTTTCGCGCGGGCATGACCAGCCCGCTTGCCGACATCATGGGTGTGGTGATTGCCGAGGCGAGCAGCAAGAACGATTTTTCGTTCGATGTCTCCGACGAACAACGCGTCGCGCTATTGCGTGGCCTGGTCGAGAACTTCTATTCCGTAGAGACTGACGTCGGCGTGGTGTTCGACACAAGTCGGCTGTGGTGCAGCCGAATGCAGTTGCTCAACACGCTGTTCCCCGGCGTGAAAGTCATTGCATGCGTGCGCCAGCTGGCATGGGTGCTGGACAGCATGGAGCGCCTGGTGCGCCGGCAACCGGTCAGCGTCAGCAAGGTATTCCGTTTCGACACCAACACCACCGTGTACTCCCGCATCGAGGCTCTGACCGATCCACGGGGCATGGTGGGCTTTGCCTACCAGGCGACCAAAGACGCATTTTACGGCGAGTACGCACGGGACCATCTGCTGTTGCTGACCTACGAAAGCCTGGTGCGCGATCCGGCCGCCGCCGTACGCGCGGTTTATCAATTTCTCGGCGAACCCTGGTTCGAGCACGACTTCAACCACATCGAATACAACGCGGACGAGTTCGATGCCCGCGTCGGCATGCCCGGCCTGCATTCGGTTCGACCTAAGGTGGAGTCGAACGAGCGTCAGCCGGTTCTGCCGCGGGAGATCTTCGGGCGTTTTGCCAACGAAGCCTTCTGGATGGACCCAAAGAACAATGTCAACGAGGTACCTATTGTGTAAGGCCTGTTGTCGGCATGCCGAGTCAGAGTCACTCGATAACCTTATCCACGTTGTTATCGAATAGATCGCCGTCGCGATCGCTGGTCATGTTGTATAGGGTGTAGCGCCGATTGAGGCGTGCGCCGCCATCGCGCAACAGCGGCTCCCACATGAAGCTCGCCGAGGTGCGACTGGATCTCGGCAGCATCAGGTCGAATGGGATCGAGAAATAGATACCCTTGTCGAAGCTGCCCTCGCCGGTCGCCTGGCCTGACTTGTTGGTCAACGTCGCATAGGCTCCCATCTTGGTGCCGTTGGCGAACTGGCGCGAAATATCCAACGTCATGCCCACGTCGCCGGCAAGATAGCGCCCCGCACTCAACGCAACGGTGACATCATGGAATCGGGTGTCCATATAAAGCGTGGTCTGCCCGGTGATGATGTGATACGACCGCAATGCAAAGTCCTGTCTAAAGCCACGCTGTCGAACCCAGTTCACATCCGTGCCGATCGCCCATCGGTCACCGAAAGGCCGATACAGCACTTCGCCGCCAACGCCTGCGTACATGCTCTCCAGCATGCCGCCATAGGCCATGCCGAACAGATCGTTGCCCAGCCGTCGCGTACCCGTGAGCTGGAAGTTGGGCATCGTGATGTCCGAGCTGGTCAAGTACTCACGAATATTGGTGCGCACGCGTGGCAGCAAGCTCGGTGCCGTATAGGTGAACTTGTCGTAATTGTTGAGCAGGTTGACGCTGACCAGACCGTCCCACCACAGGTTCGGGGTGAAGTGGTAGCTGGCGCTGCCATCGGCTGTGAACTGATAGAGCACAAACGCATTGGGCCCGCCCAGACTCTGCTTATAGGCAAGGGCCACGCCGGCATCGAATTTCTTGGGTGTCGCCGAATACAGTGTCTGCTCCGGCTGTGGAATCGGCGCATCCTGCTCGATGCTGCGCTTGAACGCGGTCGAGTCGATCTTGTGATCGATCAGATCGACGAAGCGCGGCCGGTGCAACGTGTACTCCACCATCGGCATGCCGTAGCTTTCGCTGGACAGGGTAAACCAGTCGAAACTGCCGTCCAGGCGATTGTCCAGAATGCGCGAGACTCGCCCCAGCGCCTCGGCCGAATAGAAATACCGCTGCTGCTCGCCGTGAATGACCAGATCCGAGCCGCGCCGGCTGATACTGCGAACGGAAATACCGGCATTGTCGTTGAGGGCACGAATCAACTCGGGCCAATCGACTTTTTCCGGCGACATGGACGCTGGAGCAGCGACAGTGGCCGTCGCCTGCTTGGGCGCTACCGAAGGCAACGAGCGCAAGGGTTCCGGCGGAGGGTCCATCGTTTTCTCCGGCGGTTTGTGTTCGGCCAGGTTGGCGTGCAGGCTCAACGTCGCCATCACCGTGGTGCCACGCTCGTAGCCGACCGAGAAATCCACATTACGGTTGATCCGGAACAGCGCCGCAGCGTTGAACGGCGTGCGTTGCTCTAGATTGTTGTTGTGCGCTTCGTGCTGGTAATTGTTGCCGTCCAGTTCCAGTTTCAGGCGCAACCAATCCAGCGGCGTCTGGTACTCCACGCCGCCGAACAGCGCCGTCGGCCCACGAAAGTAGTTGAAGACGTTGAACTCACCACCTTGCTGGTTGGTGTTGCCGGCGCGCTGCTTGAATCCGCTGTAGATAAAACCAAACGGATTGGCCAAGTTGCCGCGTCCGCCAACATTGCCCCAGCCCAGACCCAGGCTTAGGTCGAGCGGCCCGAGACGCTTGGTGGCAACCAGGAACTCACCGCTGAACAACCCAGTACCGGCGATATCGCGACCACCGATCGAGACATCCGGCAAGTAGCGTGATTCGCTCCACAAGCGGACCTTCAGGTCGATCGATTTGTCCTTGAGCTTTTGATGCCCGCTCAGCGAGACCGGACCATACAGTTCGTTGCTGACGTTGGTGTACCGGAAGGTGGTTTCCATCCACGGCAATGGTTGCAGCATGAGGTTGTACTGCGAGAAGGGATAGACACGAGTGGCGGTGAAACTGATTTCGCCATCGTCGGCCATGCGCGCAGTCGGCATCTGCAACAAACCGATGCCACCGAAATCGTCATGCGTATAACCCGGGGCTTCCTGCGCATGGAGGGCCTTGCTCAACGATGCGGCAAGCAGCAACCCCACGGGCCACATGCCACGGCGCAGAAAAACGAAAGGGCCAACGCCAGGATGGCCAACCCTCCCGTTCACTTCGGCACCTCGGTATCGCTTACCGGCTGGGTCGCCAGAAAATCGGCCATTTCATGATTGAAAACGTCATCCGCAGCCGAACGAATGACATGTCGATCCAGCGGCACATAGATAATCGCGCCGGGCGCCAACACCATCGGCGGACTGCGATTCCACAGCGCAATGCCCAGCTCGGAGACTTGTCCATCCGGCTGAATCACGTACAGCAGCTCCTTATCCGCTGCCGATGACGGCGCGCAATCTGCCAGATAGTCGCGTGCCGCCCTCAATCCGATCTGCGGCAATATGCAGGGATGCGCGACGGCACCTACTACACGCACACCGGCTGGGCGTTTCGGATAGTTCAGCTGATCGCCATCGCCGAGCGGAAAATTGTCGGCGTCGCTGATCGCCAACTGCGCGGGATCGAGCGTATGCACCAATCGGCGGCCAGTCAGCGGCAGGCTTTGTAACCAATCTCGCAAAGAGCGGCTGGCCGCGAGCATGGCATCGTCGCCCGCAACGGCAGCCTGTTGTCGTATCACCTCCAGTTCGTACAACAGCCCTACCTGTTGGCGCCGTTGTAACAACAACTGCGAATGCTGCGACCATGACGCTCCCAGCACATAGGCTTCGGGATCGACTTGCGCGAGCTTGGCTGCATCAGCCAGTCGTGGCGCCTCGGCCAGCGCATAGGTGCCTGGCCGTGCTACGGCGCCCGTTACGGTCACCTGTGCCAGCGACAGCCGCGACACGCACAGCAATATCAACAGACAGCCGGCACGGAGCAGGCATCTCATGGCGCAGTTTCTCGATATGGCCGCAACTGAATCAGCTCGAGCGATAGGCCGGGCGCCGCGTACTGACGGCTCTTCCAGATGAATCCGTCGACCGGATCAACCCAGTAATGATTCACTACATCCAGACCAGCTTCCGCCGATCGCACTCGCTCATCTATGCGGCGCAAGTGATGCACCGCACCGAGAATCTCGACATTCTCCATCGCCTTGGGCGACAGCAGCGCCTGCGCCTGCACGCCATAGCGGTATCCCGGCGACCAATCCATCACACGTGTGTAGCTTATCGGCTGCGGCAGATGCTGCAGACCGGCAGCGAAAGGATCCATCTGCGGCAATAGCACGGCATCCAGGTTCTGAGTCAGCCCGAGGGTCTTTACCAACAATCCGTGGCTCAAAAAAACTGCCTGTCCGTCCGCACCGTACCAACCGAGCCTTGCACCCTGCACGCTGGCGAGCACCATGACGGCCTCGCCATCATGACTCGATACCTGAAGCTGGAAGTAAGGCTGCGCGGCGACCGATGCCGCGGTCGGATGAACATCGGCGCGATGATCGACCGCCTGCTTCAACGCGTCGATACTGCCCATCGAAACCGTCGTGCAGCCGCCCGACAACGCGATCGCCATGAGCAGGCTCAGTCGAATGCACAGGGATGGCGAAGGTCTGTTCACAACCCACCCACAGCACGCATCAATTAGTGGTATCCAGGAAATTGGTCTTGGCGGTGGACAAGTTACTGATCACTCCCGACAACGGTAGCAGCTGCTGCAGGAAGCGATTCCAACGCGTGATGTCAGCCGGGCCCACGAACACAACGTCACCGGGGCGCACCGAAAATTGTGATGCCAAGGCAAATGCCGTCGGCGATTCGGCGCGCAGCTGGTAGATCATGGCCGGCGATTTTTCCATATCCTCGACACCGCGGATCACGTAGACCGCGTTGCCCTTGGATGTGACTTCGTTGAGACCGCCTGCACGGCCAAGGGCCTGGCTCAATGTCAGATCGGCGGTCTTGAAAGGAATCGCCATCGGACGGACGACCTCACCCACGACGTACACTTCTTTGCGATCGTTATAAGGCAGGAAAATCTGATCGCCAGCCTTGAGCCAGACATTGTCGAGCCCATGCGGCTCGCGGCTGAGTGTGTCCATATCCAGGTGATACTCGTGACCGTCGCGCGTCAACACCAGCCCAGAAAGGTCGGCCTGATCCGTGTTGATCTGTGCCAGACCGATGGCCTGCGACAACGACAAGGGCGTTACCGTTATCGGCTGCGGCTCGGTCTTCATGAATGCGCCACGCAGCGTGATGCGCTGACTGCCATAACTGATCACACTGAGATCGACCTGCGGCTTTTCTACATACTTGGCCAACTTCTCGGTGATCGCAGCGCGCAGCTCCTCGATGGTCATGCCCTCTGCTTTGAGCAAGCCCACATAGGGATAGAACAAGGTGCCATCGGTGCGCACGAGACGACCATTCGCACTTGGCTGCTGTTGCGGCCCAGCCGGCGAGGTCAGTTCCGGATGCTCCCACACCGTGATGTAGAGCGAATCGCCCGCACCGATGCGATAGCTCCCAGGCTGAAACGCAAGCAGCTCTGGCGGAATCGCAGCGGATACCGCCGTTGCCTTGTCCATGGCAAGCAGCTTGGGCGTGATAGGAACCAACTGATAGCGAGCCGCTTCCACCGAGCCCTGACGCGTAAGCCCGACCGTACTCATGTGCTGGCCGGGCGCCAGAACGCAGGCATGCAGGGCCAATGCGGCGATTGCGACGGCCAAAGCCCGCAGATTTTTCTTCACGTGAGGAACCTTTACTTAACCAACACAGTCGCTGCCGCAGCAGCGACGTGATCTTCCACCCAGGCCCCTACCAATGGTGATCGATTGTTGTATCCAAGCCGCGCACGACTGCCGGCCATGCGCAAAGACCCTTCAGACGACAGGGTCTACGCAAAAAAAACTTCAACTAGTGCGTGCCTGTGGTTCCGCTAGTTCCGGTACCGGTTCCCGTACCTGTGCCGGTTCCCGTACCTGCGGTACCTGCCGCAACAGCTGCTGCCGCCGCACCGGGCCCGACTGCCGGCTTCCTCAAACTACCGTGCGCTGCGGCACTCGCTTGAGCCGGCGTGGCCAGTGCTGGTTGCACCGGTGCTTGATTCGCTGGCGATGCCGGAGCTTGACCGGCTGGTGCCTGTGAAGGACTTGGTGCGACAGCCTGTGCGAATGCCTGCCCAACCAAAGCTAGCGAGAAAGCTCCTATCACAAGAATCTTCATGGTCTTTCCTCGATATCTGCATTCAGGAAAATCGAATCCACTGCAGCCTAGCAGACCAAGACTGCGATGCACACACTCTGATCGAATAGATGCGTGTTTATGTGCGCCAGATCATCACGCAACTGAACCGTCATTAAGATTCTTAAATTCAACAGTAACCATCATCGTTTCTTGTTCAGCATAGACGGAATCTTCATTGCTTGTTCATTGAATTTTCGCAAACGACAAAGTTCATCAGTGATGCGAAATTTGGCTTCGCCAAACATGTGAAAACAGGCTCATCGTTGAGCAGTTGCGCGAGCATTTCATCACTCGATATCGAAGCGATGCCCATAGTGTGACTTTATCAGCAGACACTTGTAGTATCGTTCGGCACACTAGAAAAATTGAAGGCGTATACCGCCTCGCCAGATATACACAACATGCATGTGATGTCATGTCACCTTCATAATTTCATTTCGTAAACCAGAAATTTATGACTCGCTTGTTGCCAAATCAGGGGGTAACTAAGCAATCTGGTCTACCCAATGTTAGATGCAAGCATGATCCCTATCTGCACCGTGACCTTGTTCATCACGGTCCTCGCGATAGCGGCACTTCGTAAATTTGCCGAGCAGTTGGGCTTGATCGACCGCCCCAGTGGTCGCAAGCAGCACATCGGAAGCGTTCCGTTGATCGGCGGCCTTTCGATCTTCCTCGGCCTGTCAGTTGGCGCCATCTGCTATGGGCATTTCGGGCACTTCTCCTGGATGTTGCTCGGCACAGCGGCCGTCATGGTGTTCCTGGGTGCGCTGGATGATCGGAACGACCTGAGCGTACGCTCGCGTCTGGTCGTACAGGCGGCGGCGATACTTACCATGATCGCCACCACCGGCATCTATGTGCACAGACTGGGGCATGTCCTTGGCATCGAACTGGAACTGGGCTGGCTGGGTATCCCGCTGACCGTGATTGCGGTGATTGGCCTGCTGAACGCGTTCAACATGATGGATGGCATCGATGGTCTGGCGGGCGGGCTCGGCCTGATGAGTATCGGCAGCATCCTCCTGTTCAACAGCCAGGTCGGCGACCACGCCAAGCCGCAGGGCGTCGTGACGATCGTGACCTTGCTGGCTGTCGCCATATTGCCGTTCATGCTGGCCAATCTCGGCATGTTTGGGCGCAAAATCTTCATGGGCGATGCTGGCAGCATGGTGCTGGGCTATCTCCTGGCCTGGACCTTGATCGAGCTGAGCCAAGGCTCGCAGCCAACCCTGTCATCCAGCGATGTGCTGTGGTGCGTAGCACTGCCCGTCTTCGATACCTTCGCGGTCATGTATCGACGTATGCGCGAGGGTAAGTCCCCATTCAAGCCGGATCGCGGCCATATTCATCATATTCTGATGCGTGCCGGCCTTGGACCGCGTAGCACCTTGGTGGCTTTGTTAATCCTATCGGGCGGCCTTATTCTTCTTGGCCATCTCATGCATCGCCTGGGTCCGGGCGCCAATTTCATTGTGTTTGGTGGCATGACGGTGGTCTATACCATCACCATGGCTCGTATCTGGAATATGCAAACGGATCGCGCTTCGCTAGCCGCCGTACGCAGGGCCAACTGAAATTCACGTTTCATATATAGAAATACGTGTTTCTGCGCAGTCTATATAATTAATATTCATATTAAATATGGCTCTGTGAATATGCCAGAGCGACAAGCGAAAGCACCGTAGCATGGATACATCTTCGTATTTTTATGATCTGTGCTATCCCACCTCGCAGACACTATTACTCGCTATCATTGGTCTGCTGCTCTGGATAAAGCGATGGCATAAGACAGGTCTCGCCTTTTTGGCTGCGGGACTTTTATGGCTTGTTGCTTGCGCTACGCCAGTTTTCACAATATGGCTGACTGGCAGCCTGGAGCATCAGTACCCTCCACGCGACGCAGCGACTTATCTCAAAGCAGACGCAATCGTTATCATCGGCGGAGACAGTCCGCTCAGCGAGCAGCAGGATTGGGACGACGAAGAAGGCCCGATGGCAACAACTCGTGTCGGCTTTGGCTATTTGCTCTACAAGGCAGGCAAGGCTCCGATCATCCTGCTCTCTGGCGGGTCGGGCGGCGCGCAGCGGATGGCCGTGATGCTCGAGCAACAGGGTGTTCCATCGTCCGCACTGCGCATCGAAAGTCGTAGCAGCAATACCTACGAAAATGCCCTGTATTCCTCGCATATGCTGGCCGATGAGAAACTGCGGCGAATTTTGCTGGTGACCTCGCCGATGCACATGCCAAGAGCGATAGCGAGTTTCAGAAAGCAAGGCCTCGAGGTGATACCCGCATCAGCGCGGACCAGCCCCGCCGCCAAACCGCTCCTCGCAAACGATAAATGGTGGCCGCAACGCGCCGTGCTCTGGCTCAACCACCATATCCTGCACGAATATATCGGCCTGGCTGTTTACGTTCTGAGCGGCAGAGCCTGAGAGCTTCGTACCGGCTCACTGTCCAACGCGGCCGTTGAACTGAATCGACGTGCCGTTCGCCGCACGGCGAATACCGACATCGAGCTTGTTGTCGTACTCGAAGCTGCTCGAGTCCAGCTGCAAATTGCCGCTACCTACGCGCATGCCCTGGCCCGCGCCCAGAAAAATGGTATTGGCGGCCGGACGTCCCGAGAGGTGCGCAGTATGCGTAACAGTGTTGCCCGAAATGACTACGACGCCGATGTGCCCTGTGGTGTCAGCGGCCTCTTCCACGGAAAAGCCGATACAGGTGCCATAGATATCCTTGAAGATATTCCCAGCGCACACCAGGCCATGCACACCAAGGACACCAATGACGCCGAGTTGCGGACGAATGCCGCTGAAGGTATTGCCGGTAATCACCGCGTTGATCGCATTGGCGCTAGTAGCTGACGCCGTACTACCAACTCGGATCGCATCGCCCCCCGCCCCTGATCCGGGTGGAGATTGCTCGAACACGCAGCCGCTGATCTGGGTACCGTTGAGACCATTGATGGCCACGCCGGTACGGACGATATTCAAGAAATGGCAGTTCAGGACGGAGAGATTGTCGACCGGATCGGCCGTAGTCTTCGGTTTGGAGGCACAGGCGATGCCCCAGTAGCAACGATCGAACTGACAGTCGCTGACCAGCCAGTCGTGCATGTTGTGGCTTGTCTGATAGATATTGTGAAACGTAACGCCCGCGGTGTTCACCGAATCGATATTACGGAACGTGCAGTTTCGAATCGCAATATTGCGATAGACACTCCAATCGTGGTCCGGCTCGAAATCGATGCCACCAACCGAAGCGGAAAGCTTGGCGTTGCCGATATTCTGGAAGATGCAGTTGGCTACCGTCAGCCCATCGCAGTCGATCACGGACAGGCCATTGCGATTGTTCTTTACCGCACCGTCGAACAGGCAATCATGCACATTGACGCGCTGGTTGTAGCGCTGGGTCTGATGCAGCGTGCCCGAACCGACATACATGCCATCGCCGCGAAAACCATAGAACGATACATTCTGAACCGTCATGTCCGACGTGGCATTCACCGCAAGCAGATAGTAGAACGGTTGATAACCGAATTCGACCACGCGCCCATTGAGCTTGAGATGATGGAGCGAGACATTGCGCATATTGTCTGCAACATTGCTGGTCCCACCGCTACCGACATGGGTAGCAAGCAAATACTGGCAGGCCAACGTAGCGTCGTAGACTCTGATCTCGCTTGACGGGCCTGCGCCATAGAATTCCAAGTCCGACTTCAGGTTCAGTTGCTTGCTGAGATAGACGCCGGGCGGAACGAATACCTTGCTCGCCGCATTGATTGCCGCCTGGATACCGTTGGTGCAGTCGTATTTGCTGGTGCCGGCACTGATCGCCGCATGCTCGGTCTTCGGCAGGAAATCCAGCACGCTCACTTCTTTCTGCATTTCGGGTTACTCCTCTCGGTTCTGCGAGAGATCTCAAACATTGAGACAAGGTTTTGCAGGAACCACCTCTAAGACCTCAGCCTCTCCTACCGTCATCCCGGCCTGCGCCGGGATGACGACCGGGTGGTTTTCGAGGCGAACTTCAGCCTTACGTTGAGGCAAGGCCTTGTCGCAACTGAAGTCGCTCCTGCATAGATAGGGAGAGTTTCTTGAGGAACCTTTCATTCGCATGACGTCACCGACTGCAACACGCGTTGACGGTAGATCGTCGAATGTTCGCCTTGATGCACCTCGGTCTGCGCAACCGGCTCCGCCCCCATCCGCAGATAAAACCTGTGCGCCGGCGCTAGCGCTGCGCCCACGACGATCTTGAATTCCGTGTTGCCGCGGCTTTCGAAGAATTCCGTCAATCGTTGATAGAGCGTCTCAGCCAGATGCTGGCCCCGGCACGCAGGATCGAGAGCAATACTTAATAGCTCCGCTCGCGGCCACGATGACGATTGGTCGTTGTCCCGGCTATAACGCAGGATTTCGAGCATGCGCCAGATCCGCCGAGGGAAAAACAGCGAAGGCAGCAACGCCAACGCCAAGCGCGGCGTGTGGTAGAACATGCGGCGATAGATCGACCCCATACCCATACCACCCGCTACGAAACCGACCACCCTGCCGTCACGTTCCACCGTCAGCAGCACACTGTCGGCACCTTCATCGATCACCTGATAAAGCAGTGACACGAAGCCAACACCAAGCCTCGAAAGGAAGCCCTGGTCAATATTGGCGATATGTAGCTGCGCCACCTGGCGATAGCATTCGCGCTTACTCATGGCATACCAGACCGCATCAGATCCCGAACGCCTCGGCCAGCTCGAGCGGTGGCGATGGCAGGTTTTCGAAAACCCTCCACACTACCGACGACTTCGGCAGCAACACGACCCAGACGGTAAGCACGATCAGTAGGAAATAGGTGCGCAAACCCTGGTTAGCGACATACCATTCCTCAAGAGCTCCCTTATACGGCGCGATGACCACGTCGTAATAGCGCTCTTGCTGCTCATGCCCATGCAACAGGTTTTCCTCATCACGGAACACGATCGACCCGATCCCGGACAAGCCAGGCCGCACCTTCACGATCTGCGCCTGCACCACTTTCGAGAAGGCATCAAAGCAACGCTGTGTCTGCGGTCGCGGCCCGATAAGGCTCATATCGCCTTTGAGAATATTGATCAGCTGCGGCAGCTCGTTGAGCTTGGTCTTGCGCAAGAACTTTCCGACCGGCAATACGCGTGGATCACCCTTCACCGTCACCGTGCCAGTGCCGATATTCGGGCTGTTCTTCAGCATGGTAGCGAGCTTGAGCAAGCCAAACGGCTGGCCGTTCAAACCCACCCTTTGCTGTACAAAGAAAATCTCGCCCTCGCCGGTAAGGCGCAACAGAACCATCAACGGAATCAGCAGAGGCGACAATATCAGTAGCGCCAGCCCAGAGAAAAACACATCGAATAGACGTTGCATGATTACATCCTGCCATCGAGGTATTTGCCGGTTTCCTTGTGCGCGAAATCCGGAATCATGTGATTGAACAGGTCGACGATCTCACCCTTCTGCCAGGCCGATCCGCTGCGAATGGAACGAATGGCTTCGAGAAAATGGCTGAGCCGACCGGCGTCGTGGTCGGGCGCATTCTTGATGATGCCGATGCTTTCGAAGCGCTGCATATTCAATGTCTCGGCATCGGTGAAGAACTCTTCGAAATCCTTCTCGCCGGTGGTATCGCTTGCGAAGAAATAGCATGGCCACTTGCGCTGACCGATCAGTTCCGTAGCACGATCGCGCGCCTCATCCTCGCTGGCGCACGGATACGCTTCATAGCCAAGACTTTCCAGATAGCGCACTGCGATATCGGAGAATCGGGTCAGGTCCAGGCTTTCGCTCAACTTCGGAAAGAAAATGTCGCGGTTGTCGCCCAGCAGGCAGGACATCAGGCAAAGCTCGCCCGACTCCTGTGGTGTGACGAAATAACGCCGCACGTCGTTCGGCGCCGAAATGGGCTGACGCTTGGTGAAGCGCTGGTTGAATCCGTGTAGTAGCGAGCCGTCTGAAAACGCGACATTGGCAAAGCGCGCGGTAGATATCGGCAGCTTGGCGCTGGCCTGCATCAGGAACATTTCCATGATGCGCTTGCTCGCACCCATCATGTTGACCGGATTGGCGGCCTTATCGGTGGAAACACAGAAGTATTTCTTCGCTCCATGCGCGCGTGCCAGCTCGATGGTCTTGATCGTGTTCAGTACATTGACTTCGATAAGACGCATCAAAGTGAACGGGTCTTTCTCGCTGCGTACATGCTTGAGTGCAGACAGGTTGAGCACATAGTCATAGCTTCGCTCAGCTTGCATCAGCGCCTCATACTCGCGGCCACCGCAGTCGATCGCGAAGGTACGAAAGTCACCGTCGATATAACCAAGCGTGCTGCGAATATCGCGCACCAGCTCAACCATGTTGTTTTCACTGATATCGACCACGTGCAGTGCCTTCGGCCGCCGCTTGAAAATCTCGCGGGTCACCGCCTGGCCGATCGAACCGGCGCCACCGATCACCAGAAAGCGGCTCGAAGCAACTTTCGCCGAGAGCTCCTGTTCTTCACGTTGCACGTCCACGTCGAATAGCGGCCGGTCGCGGCCAATCATTTGCAGCACGTTCATGGCTTGGGTACCTGCAAGGTCAAGTTCTGTAAGGCATGGTCCGGAACGCTGGATGGAATATTGACCACGCGATCTTCCAGCCAGCGGGAGTTTTCCAACCCGTCGTGCTGGCAGTGCTGGTACATGTCCAGGCGCGTCATCAATCGCCAGATCGGGCGGGTCATCACACCGCGGCTATTGCTGTACTCGAGAAAGGCATCGCGCTCGGCAAGCGAGTCGAGCAGCAATACATTGAGCCAATGATTGGACACAGCTCCGGCTGGCGGTTTCATGAAACGCATGCCGTTCGCATCGAAGAATGCAGCGTAACGAGTAGCGATCTCTTCCTTGATACGAAGGAACTCGGGTAGCCGTTCCATCTGCGCGCAGCCAAGTGCCGCATTGAGATTCGGTAACCGATAGTTGTAACCGGTCTCGTCGTGAACGAATTCGTAAGGGTGCGGAATCTTGGCTGTCGTGGTGATGTGCTTTGCCCGTGTCGCGAGCGCATCGTCATCGGTCAGGATCATGCCGCCGGCGCCGGTGGTGATCACCTTGTTACCGTTGAAACTGAGCGTGGCAAGCTTGCCGAATCTGCCGGTATGACGACCGCCGCGATAGCTGCCCAACGACTCGGCGGCATCCTCGACCACCGGAATGCCGTACTCGTCGCATAACGCAACGATCTCTTCGATCCGACAAGGATGACCGAAGCTATGCATAGGCAGACAGGCAGCGATGCGCCTGCCGGTTCCCCGATTGAACGCCTGCCCTCCCCTGCGTTCCACGTGCGTCGACAGGAATGCCCGCAGGGCGTCAGGGCTCATCCCCAGGGTCTCGCGCTCCACGTCCACGAATACCGGGTGCGCGCCACAGTAGGCAATCGCATTGCAGGTGGCAATAAAGGTCAAGGCCTGGCTGATCACCTCGCAATCGCGCTCTACACCGGCCAGCTGCAACGCCACGTGCAATGCCGCCGTACCGTTGACTGTCGCCACTGCATACCTAGCCCCGGTGAACGCGGCGAGCTGCTGCTCGAACTCCACTACCTTGGCGCCCACCGAGGATACGAAGTTCGAATCGATGCAATCGATCAGGTAACGTTTCTCGTTACCCTCGAACACGGGACGATGCAGCGCGACCGGACCTTCGCCATAGATGCTTCGAACCATATCGATGACAGCATCGAAACGCGCGTTCGCCGACAATGCTGCTGGCGCGGTGCTTTTTGGCGTCGAGATATTCATGCGACTCCCATTTGTTCGAGCATGGATTGATTGACCTTGTGCACGTCGTACTTGGTTTCGGCGATCGCGCGTGAGCGCCCGCCCATGCGTCCAGCCAGCGCGGGGTCATCGATGAACTGTTGCATCGCTGCAACTAACCCACTCACCGACTTCACCGGCACCAGAAAGCCGTTGTCGCCATCGACGACCGTTTCGCGACAACCGGGCGCATCCGTGGTGATGACAGCGCGCCCCATGGCCATGGCTTCCAGCACCGTGCGTGGCGTACCTTCGCGATAGGACGGGAGCACGTAGACGCTACTGGCGGCAATCGCCGGTCGCACATCGCTCAGACGACCGGCGTACTCGACCACGCCATCGGCCAACCAGCCATCCAGTTCGTGTTGTGCGATGGCATCCGGGTTCTCGTCGATCCAGCCGACCAAGGTGAAGGCAATGTGCGGATACTTGCTGCGAATGTGCCGAGCCGCTTCGGCATATTCTCGTACGCCCTTGTCACCCAGCAGGCGCGCGATGAGCAGGAAACGTGGCGACGCCGGCAACGGCGCCACGGCATACGCCGCCACATCTACGCCCGAGCCGTTGACGACAAAAGACGAAGTCGTCGCGGGCAAGATGTCCAGCGTGCGAAATAGCGCCTCGTCGTCCGGATTCTGGAACAGCGCCTTATTTACGCGACGAAGGGCAAGCCGATACAGGCTTCTGGCCAATACTCGCCACAGGCCACGACTCTGGCCACCATCGCCCTGGAACGCGTAGCCCAACCCCGTGATCAGCGCATAACGCCGCGGCACCCCGGCAAACGTCGCTGCGAGCGAGCCATAGATCACCGGTTTGATGGTATAGGCCAGCACATAGTCGGGATGAATCTTGCGCATCAGACGCCATAGATCGATCAGCGTGCGCAGATCCGCCAAGGGGTTCATGCCGGTGCGGCGCAACGGGATGTCGTGCACCGTGATACCGCGTGTCCGCAGTGGCTCATACCACTGGCTTCCCGCATCCAATCCCGGCGCTGCCACATGCACGCTCAGCCCGCGCGCAAGCAATGCATCCAGCAGCGGCCCACGAAAATGCAGGATCGAATCAGGGAAGCTGGCAATGAGGAGGAAGGTCATTCAAACAACTCGCTAAAGCTCTAGGTTGTACGCCGTCCCCCAACGGCATGCCGCAATCTGAATCGTGTTACGTCTGTTCGCCCAGCCATGCCTGGAACATCAGGATGGTCCACAAGTGATGCTGCCAATTGCGCTTGCCGCTTAAGTGCTCGTCCCACAATCGACGGATCGGCGCTGGCTGCAGATACCCTTCGCGCCGCAAGCGATCTTCGCCAAGCAGGTTTTCCGCCCAATCGCGCAGCGGCCCACGCAGCCAACTATCCAATGGGATGCCGAAGCCCATCTTCGGCCGCTCGATCAATTCCTTCGGCACATGCCGGTACAGCACCTGGCGCAATAGCCATTTGCCTTGCCCATCGCGAATCTTCAAACCGAGCGGCATGCGCCAGGCCAGTTCGACCACCCGGTGATCCAGCAAGGGGACGCGTGTTTCCAGGCTATTCGCCATCGCGGCGCGATCGACTTTCACCAGAATGTCGTCGGTCATGTATGTCTGCGCGTCCATCGCCATCATCCAGTGCTCGAGACCATCTGTCTGTGGCCATGCGCGCAGATCCGTCAGCAACGTCGGCGGCTCCTTCGCGCCGATGACGACGCTACCGGGATCGCTCCAATGACTGGTCAGCTGACGATAGAACGCCTGGCCACCCGACAGCGTCAGCACGGCGGCCAGCTTCTGCGCCTTGTCGCCCGGCGTGGCCAGATGCATGCGCTTGGGCAACAGGAACTTCGTGCTTTCGAATAATTTGTCCCAGGCTGCCGGCGACAGTGCACGCAAGCCACTGGCAGCCGCCCGGCGCGCCAACAGTGGCATCTGCTGCATACGGCCCCACACTTTGCGCGCCGAGAGGTACCGGTTATAACCACCGAACAGCTCGTCACCGGCATCACCGCTTAGTGCCACGGTGACATGCTGTCGCGCGAGCTGGCTGACCAGGAAGGTGGGAATCTGCGAGCTGTCGCTGAATGGCTCGCAGTACATCGATGGCAAACGCGGAATGACGGCCAGCGCATCCTCGGGACGGATGTACAGCTCGGTATGTTCGGTCCCCAGATGGCGGGCGACCGCCTTGGCGTGCACGGCCTCGTCGTAGCCGCTCTCGTCCAGGCCAATGGTGAATGTCTTCACCGGCCGGCTGCTATGCGCCTGCATCAATGCGACCACGGTGCTGCTGTCGATGCCGCCGCTGAGAAAGGCACCGAGCGGCACATCGGACAACATCTGCGCCTGAATGCTGCGGGTCAGTTGCGCCTCGAGCGTGTCGACAGCCTCGGTTTCCGACCCGATAAAAGGATCGGCCAGGCCCGCCTGCACCGCGTCGTTAAAGCGCCAATAAGGCACCGCATCGACATCGCCGATCGACATGTCGTCGGCTAGCGGTATACGCAGCCAATGTCCGGGCTGAAGCTTGCGGATATTCCGATAGATGCTGTACGGCGCCGGGATGCAGTTGTGTCGAAGCAACAGGGCCAATGCATCTCGGTCAATATCGCTTCGAAATGTCTCGTGCGCGCGCAACGCCTTGAGTTCAGAGCCGAACAACAAGGTGTCGCCCTGCCAACCGTAGTACAGCGGCTTCTCGCCGAGCCGGTCGCGAGCCAATGTCAGCGCCTTGTCCTGACGGTCCCACAAGGCGATCGCAAACATGCCGACCGTGGCCTGCAAGGTGCGTTCGATACCCCACGCGACGAAGCAGGCCATCATCGTCTCGGTGTCGGAATGCCCACGCCAGGGTGGCGCATGGCCTTCCGTCGCCAGGCGCTCGCGCAGATCGAGGTGGTTATATATCTCGCCGTTGAACACCATCACGTAGCGCCCGCCACCTGCATCCCCCACGGAGTGCATGGGTTGATGTCCGGCTGGCGAAAGATCCTGGATAGCCAGACGACGTTGAGCCAACGCGATACCTCGAGCTTCATCGCACCACGATCCATCGTCGTCCGGACCACGATGCACCAGGCGTTCGCACATGAGCTCGACCTGCCGCCTCATCGCTTCCTGCGTGACGCCGCCGCGCGGCCGCCAAAAACCGGTCATGCCGCACATCAGCGTCGCTCCATATCGAACTGCTCTACCCTGGGTGATGCCGTGCCGGTCGGCGCGCTATCGGATTGCAACAGGCTACGCAGCACGGCAGCCAGGCGCGGCGCTTGGGCCGCAAGGCTGTACTCGCGCTCGACCTGCTCGCGGCCTGCGCTGCCCATGCGTTGCCGCAAGGATGCGTCGCTTACAAGCCGCTGCAGCGCATCCGCCCAGGCAGCATCGTCGGCCGCGAGATAGCCGTTTTCGCCCTGCCGCACGATGTCCACGTTCACACCTACCGGCGAGGCCACTACCGGCAAACCACTGGCCATGTACTGGATCAGCTTGTAGCCGCACTTGCCGCGCTCCCAGGGGCCATCGACCAGCGGCATGATGCCGATGTCCATGCGCGCGATCGTCGCCGCCTCGGTGTCTTCGGACCATTCCACCCGCTCCACCGGAATGCCGGCCAGTGCGTCGACCATCTGCGCGTTGGCACCGACCAGCAGCAGGCGCGCGTTGTGCTTCGCGCAGACCTGGGCCAGGGCATCCCGAATATCGAGCAGGTATTTCTGGGTGGCCGGCGAACCGACCCAGCCGATCACTGTTTGTTCCCGTTCGCCGTGGGTCACCTTCGTATAGCGCCGGTGATCCACGACAGTAGGAATACGTTCGACCCGTTTGGCCCCAGCCTGATTCGCACGCGCGGCAAGATAGCCGTTACCCGCGATGACGCATGATGCGTGCCGCATGACCCGATCGATTTTCTTGCCAAGAATGCGCCTTACGAGCGAACTCGATGACAGATCGTAGTTGTGGAACAAGGCATCGTCGTATTCGGCCACGAACGGCGCGGCGGATCGGCGAAGCATGGATTCCAGCCAGTAAGGCAGATAGGGAAATAGCTCGGCCTCGATCCACAACACGCTGCCAGACGGCGCGCGAAGCAATTGGACCATACGGCGCCAGTAGTACTTCCATACGTGCTTCTTCGCGGAAAATGCACTTCCACCGTATCTGGCTTGCAGATAAGCATCGGGGAACAGCTCGCATACTTCGATATCGATACCTTGCTCGGCCAGCAGCGGCAGGTACTGCATGCTGCGCAGGCGCGAACTGGCGCCCATCCGCGAGTATTTGGAAAACAGAATAACTTTGAGCCGCCTCATGTCGATGCACTCTTGCGCATGGCTGCGTGGTCGATGAAGAACCCCACCACCGGAAGCACGTACATCCATTGGAACGTGAAGGCTTCGATGTACGGATTGGTGTTGGACGCAACGAAGGCCGCGACAAATCCGCAGAACATGAACTTCATGCCCGGAGTGAGGTGACGCAGGATGGCCGCCTTTATCACACGGGCGATGTACCAGAAGAACAGTGACGCATAAACAAGCGCACCCACGATGCCAACCCGAAGCAAGGTGGCCAGCCAGACAAGTTCATAGCGCCATGGGTAATCGGTGCTGCGTATATACGAAACACCGATGCCATGCCCCACGCCGACACCGCCGCTATCGAGGATGCCTTGATACAAGGCATAGGCCTGCCCCGAACGGGCGCTGCCACCACCGGACGCCAGCTTGTCGGCAAAATTATTGAAAATGACCGACAGATGGATATTCGCCAGTTCGCCTAGGGCGAAAATCGCAAGCCCGCCGGCCAACAGCATCGGCAACCCATATTTGACGACTTGCGTCAGCAGCGAACGACGGCGCCGATACTCGCTGGTGCGCGGTGTAAGCATCAGTCCAAGCAACAGGCCGATGGGCACGGACAGGATCAGCGCCGATCGTCCGGAAGTGATAATGCATATGAGCAGCGCAGCCAGCACGATCAGGCGCAGCAACTTGTTGCGGATCAGCTCGGGCGAGCTGAAGAATCCGCCACATAGAAAGATCAGCGAACCGTAGACATGCATCACGGCGGCGGAGTAGCCGTCGCTATTGTTCACGTTGGCCGCTTCGGTGAAGAACGATACCGCCGCCGCACCGCCGATGTGATACAGCACGAAATAGATCGCCACGCTGATACAGCACAGAATCGCCAGCCAGACGAACCCATGGATAAGCCGTTCGGTGCCGAGCGTGAGGATCAGATGGGCCGAGACGAAAACCCACAAGAGTGGCGAGACGATGTAGATCGCCACGACCTGTGCGGCAGCGATCCATGGCGCGTCATTCAGATAGCCGACGGCGATGTAGATCAGCGTGACCATCACCGAGCATGCATAGAACAGAAAGATCGTCTTGAGGCCCGGAGCAACCCGGAAGCCATGCAGGGAAAATAAAAAGCAGACCGCCAACATGCCGGCCGTCGGTAGCTGCAGCGAATTGGGAATCACCACAGACAGGAATAGCAGCAGCATGGCGGCGCACATGAACAGAGTGCGCGTAGTCAGCATCCGTTGCCATGGGCTGAGCATTTGCGGCATGGCTACCGGTGTCGAGAGTTGAACGGAGCTCATAAGCGGCTCCATCCGAATGGCATGGTCGCCACCTTCCGCTCCACACCTGGCTCAACAGGCGCGACTAGCTTCGACGGCATCAACCTGGCCGATCGCGTATGCATCACGCAACCATGCCGCTTAGCCAACGATCGAACTGGCGGACCTGTTCGACCTTGCTGTAAACACCGATACCGCGTTGTTTGGCGCTGCCCGACGCGACGCCAAACAGGCGATCCAGCATTGCCGGCGCCCTGGTCTCGTCAGTCGTCAGCACCGTCGCACCCGCCCCGGTTTCGGAAAGAATATGGGAGGCCTCGTTTTCGACGCCGGAAAAACAGATCACCTCCGGTCCGGCGGCCAGGTACTCGAACAGCTTTCCGGTGGCGCAACCGACACCGTCGCCGGTAATCAACAGAAGCTGCTGGCATTGCATCATCAGATTCAAGGCAACCGGACGCGGCACTGAGTCGACCGTGCTGTATGTGCATTCCAGGCGCGCGATGATTTCGCGCTCGATGGGAGTCAGCTCTCCAACAAACAAGGCATGCGCATGCTGGCGTGCCTCCGCACTCGCATTCATGGCACGTACGAAGCATTCCAGGCTGCCGATGCGGCTGTGGTCGCTTGCGCTGATCCGACCGAAATGACCGATCAATCGCCTCCCTGGCGGCACATGCTTCGCCATCAACTGAGAGGCCACGGTGCGACTGTCGCCGTCGTGCACGGAGAAGTCATCCGGATCGTAGCCATTGGGCATCAGCCCGACCTTTTTCTTCGGGTAACGCCGTTCGAAATCGCTCACCAGCGCGCGGCTCACCGTGGTTACCAGGCCAGACGCCGTAACAACCCGGCTCTCGACCAGTTGGCGCAACAGCGCACTGAGCCTGCCCTGCCGCCCCAGTGCCTCGAAGGTCAGGCCGTCCCTGAAATCCTGCAGGCAAGGGATGCGATGTTTTGCCGACAGGCAACGGGCGGCAACCAATGCATCGATGGGCGAATAGGTACCGATAACGACGCAAGCCTCGCCTTCGGCAAGTCGCGCTCGGCATAACGCATCGGCAGCTTCCAGCGCATTGATCAGCCAGGTATCGCTACTGCGTCCGAGCACACGATTGGTCGCCGCCGCCAGAAATGGCGTGGGCGACGCAAAAGCCGACAGCAACGACAATAACGAGCTGGTCGCCGACGACTCCGAGCCGACGCAATGCCCGCGAAAATTCATCACGTTGATGTCGTTGAAAGCTTCATCGCCTCCGACCGGCATGTTTGTCTCAACGGCATCCTGGCCAGTCGTGCGCGAAAAGATGAAGACCCGGTACTTCTGGAAATCCAGATACTTCAACAGGCCCTTGAATCGCTGCGACGCGATGTTGTTGGCCGTGTGATGCGTAGCAAACACGAACAGGTTGATTTTCTTGGGGTCGGTCTTGTTCAACATGGCATCCTCGACGTATCAGTCGTCAACGCTGACTGCCGTCCTGGCGCCGCTCTTTACCGGGTGGCCGTCCAGAAGCGCTTCGATAACGAGATCCGCGGCATGACCTTTCCCGTAAGGCTGCTCCGCCCCGGAAATCTCGCATGCCAGCATCTGCTCATACGCCTGCCCGATGGCCACGGACGACGTGCCCACGATGCGATTGGCGCCTATCTCGACCAGCTCCACCCACTCGGTCTCGTCACGCAGGGTGATACAGGGCTTGCCATGAAAATAAGCCTCTTTCTGCACGCCGCCGGAATCGGTCAGTACCATCCGGCAATTCGCTTCCAACCAGACCATCTCGAGATAACCGACCGGGTCGATCACCCGAACATTGTCGGGAAAATGGATGCCCGCCGCTGCCATGCGCGACCGCGTACGGGGATGCAGCGGAAGGATCACTACCGTGGGCAACGCGGCCAGACCCGTCAGAATGCCTTGCAGCCTGCCGTTATCATCGGTGTTCTCGGCGCGGTGAATGGTGCACAACGCAAAACCATTGTTGCCAAGCGCATCCAGTGCCTCGGTCGCCGGCCGCCTGGCCTTTTCCCGGTAATACAACGCGGCGTCATACATTACATCGCCGGCCACACGCACCTTGGAACCGACAATGCCCTCGCTGCGTAGATTGTCCTTTGCGCCCTCACTGGGAACCAGCAACAGGCTGGCCAGGTGATCGGTCAGTACCCGATTGATCTCCTCGGGCATGCGCCGGTTATACGAACGCAATCCCGCTTCGACATGGGCCACCGGGATATGAAGCTTGCTCGCTGCCAGTGCGCCGGCGAGCGTGCTGTCGGTGTCGCCATAGACCAGCATCCAATCGGGCTTTTCCGATAGCAGCACGATTTCGATGCTTTCGATCATGCGCCCGGTGTTCTGACCATGTGGTCCACCGCCGATACCCAGATGGTAGGCCGGCCTTGGGATATCCAGCTCATTGAAAAACACATCCGACATGTTGGCGTCGTAGTGCTGACCGGTATGCACCAGGACTTCCTTTACATGCTGGCGGTGTCCGGCAAGCGCACGCGAGACAACGGCGGCCTTGATGAACTGTGGCCTGGCGCCGACGACGGTTACGATCTTCATACGCTCACTCCGGCAAGCACTTCGGACAGCAGCCCGACGACCTGGCGCTGATCGTCCTGCGACAGATCCGGGCCCATCGGCAGGCTGATAACGTGTTCGGCCAACCAGCTGGCCACGGGCGACCTGGCATCGACGTCGAACGACCGATACGCCGGCTGCTCGTTCAGCGGTATCGGATAGTGCACGGCAGTCGGAATGCCTGCGCTCTTCAGTTCGCCTTGCACAACATCGCGATGAGGCACCAATGCGGTGTATTGCGCGTACACTGAACGGTTGCCGGGTGCCAGCGCCAACGTACGCAATCCGCTTAACGGACGACCGACCTCGTCGCTGCTTACCGGTACGGCATGCGCAACCTCGGCGAGTTGTCGCGTGTATTCCGCGCCTAATGCGTGCCGCTGCTCCACCTCCCAGGAAAATCGCGGCCACTTCGCCAGAACGATCGCGCATTGCAGCGTATCCATCCGTCCGCCCAGGCCGATGCGCGTATGCACGTAGCGCTTGCTCTGCCCATGGACCCGGATCTCCCGTGCTGCCTGCGCCAGCGTGTCGTCATCGGTAAACAATGCGCCGCCGTCGCCGTAACAGCCCAGCGGTTTGCTGGGAAAGAAGCTGCTGCAGCCGATGGTGGACATCCCGCAGCTGCGTTTGCCGTTGCGCTGCGCGCCAAAGCTTTGCGCACCGTCCTCGATCACCGGAATATGGCCGTGGTCGGCTGCGACCGCGCAGATGGCTTCCATATCGGCCAACTGTCCGTACAGGCTGATCGGCATGATCGCGCGCGTTCGGTCGCCAATGCGTTCTGCAATCAAGCGGGCATCGATATTGCCGGTATGCGGTTCGACATCCACGAATACGGGTCTGGCGCCAAGCAGTGCAATGACCTCGGCACTGGCGGCGAAGGTGAATGGGCTGGTGATGACCTCGTCACCCGGCCCCACCCCCAACGCCATCAACGAAATAAGCAACGCCTCGGTGCCGCTGGCGACCGTGACGCAGTGCTTCACCCCGACAAAGTTCGCCAGAGTCTGCTCAAGCTCGGCAACTTCCGGACCCATGATGTACTGGCCGTGCGCTAGTACCTCGGCGATCCTGCGGTCGAGTTCCGGCTTGATCGCCTGCTGTTGCGTCTTCAGATCAATGAACTGCATATTCGATCTCTTTGAGAATTTTTGCCGGCGTACCGCCGATGACGCATCGGCCCTGCGGAAAGCTGCGAGTAACTACCGCGCCCGCGGCCACCACGGTTCTGTTGCCTAAGATCACGCCGGGAAGAATCACCGCGTTCATGCCGATCCAACACTTCTCCCCGATCACCACGTCCTGACCGTCTTCGTGCTCGTCCAATGCATCCAGACGATGATTCGCGGTGATGATGCCGACGTTCGGCGCGATATAAGTCCCGCGGCCGAGATGGATGGTGCCCTTGAAGTTCTGCAGGTAGATCCCGGGCGATTGGAAGTTGTTGATGTCGTCCGGATGGAACACCAGGTTGTCCGGATTGGACACATAGCAGGTCAAACCGCTGGGCCAGGGCAATGGACGTGCCAGACGAAGAATGTTTTTCTGCCACACCGAGCGCACCGCCCAGAAGTAGCCGCCATAGCTGGCGTCGAAATGCCGACCTTGCAGGTACTTCCGCTTGAAAAAAAGCGACAGCACCAGCTTCGCCACCGGCTTGATCAGGAAACCCGTTCGCATGAGCACACGCTTGATCATCTAAGCGACTCCATCAGACGAATCTCCCCAGCGCGTAACGCGCCAGCAAGCCCAGAAGCACCCAAAGCGCCACGAAGTTGAAGCCCGACTTCAGCAACAGTCGATAATCCTGCAGTCGCAATCCCGCCAGATGGGAAAAGACGAAAAAGCACGCCAGATAAAACACCGCGCCGGAGACCGCATACATTTCAGAAAGGCGGCCAGGCAGGAGGGCAGCCGCGGCGCCGATCGCTCCGACGCGCAAGCACAGGCCAGCGATGGTCAGGATCATCATGCCGCGCTGGCGATTGCGCACATGCATGACCATGGATACCGGCGACGACATCAGCTGCGCGACAAACCACGGCGTCATCCATGCGACCAGGACGCCGGCTCGCTGCCATTTCTCGCCAAAGATGAGCGCGAAGGCCTGCGGTGCCACCAGGGCGGCAAACAGCAGCGGACCAACGCCCGTCTTCATCAATCCACCGAGAATGCCTGCGGTGAACTTGCCCAGCGTACCGGCGCGATATTCTTCCGGCGCATGCGCCAGATAGACTTGAGAGACGGCATTGCCGATCAGATTCATCGGCACCTGGATCACACGCATACCCAGCATCAGGAAACCGGCTTCCGGTCCGATCGCCAGTGCAGCGATCAGGATCACCGGCAATTGAATGCCGCCGGTATTGGCCAATGCCTCGAAGGTCGAATACTTGGGGAAGCGATCGTACTCGTGGAACAGCCGCCGCATGTTGGAGCGGCTCACGTCATTCAGCGCCGCACGATCCGCAGTCAATATGCGCCGCCCCAGGCCGACCACGCCGGCACCGCTGCTGATCGCCTGCCCCACCAGCAAACCGGAAGGCGCCAGGCCCAGCCAGCCCATACCGAGCTGTGCGCCCGCGCCGCCGATCGCCTGCGTCATCCGGGTCTTGGCGATGGTGCCGAAGATCTTTTTCCGCGTGGCCCAATACTGCAATGCGCTATAAGTCCCCGCCAGCAACACGCCGATCGGCAACAGCCACAGATAAGGCTGCAATCCCGGCTGGTGCAGCAACCGGGCTATCGCGGCGGGCGCCAGCAGAATCGGCAAGGCTGTCGCCACCGACACCAACACACAAAAGCCGAGCGCCAAGGCCAGCAGATTGGCGGCGTCGCCATCGACCTCTGGCATGGGTATGGCGATGTCCAGGCGCAGACAGGCGGCCACCGAGATGATACCCAGCAGCGATGCATAGACCGCCAGCACGCTGAAATCCTGCGGCGAATACAGCCGCGTCAGTACCGGCAATACCAGTACCATCAGCGCCTGCGCGAACGCGGTGCCTCCAACCAGCAAGGTGATCGAGCGGATCAACCCACTCTGGCGGAGACGCGCTATCTTTTCACGCAACGGCACTGCCCATCTTGCAGCTGGTACAGCAGGCCTGTAGTCGGACATAGCGTTTCACCATTGCCGGTCAGCGGCAGGTCGAGTTGTTCGCCGAATTCGCTCATCCAGCCGATCTGGCGTGCCGGCACGCCTACCATCAGCGCATAGGCCGGCACATCTTTGTTGATCACGGCGCCGGCGCCGATGAAGGCGAATTCACCGATGGTCACGCCGCAGACGATCGTACAGTTGGCCCCAAGCGTGGCGCCTCGTTTCACCAACGTGTCGCGGTATTCGTCCTTGCGCTCCACCAGGGAGCGCGGGTTGTAGACATTGGTAAAGACCATGCTCGGGCCGCAGAACACGCCCTCTTCCAACGTCACGTTGTCGTAGACCGACACGTTGTTTTGAATCTTGCAGTGGTCGCCGATACTGACCTTGTTACCGACGAACACATTCTGGCCAAGCGATACGCCCTTGCCGATGCGTGCGCCCGCGCAGACATGCACGAAATGCCAGACGCGTGAGCCCTCTCCGATCTGGGCACCTTCATCGACGATCGCACTGGGATGCTGATAGAAGCTCATGACATCAAACTCCTATCGAATCCCGGTTGAGAAAAGGATGATAGTCACCCTGCAAACCCAACGGCTGCGCATTGCGGATCGTTGCAACCGTCGCGATAGCCGTACGATTGGCTTCCAGGCCGTAGCCGCGCCCAGCGAGGATTTCCTGGTAGCTGCGCGTATGCAGATCAGTGAAGCCGCCGGAGAACTCGATCTCCTTGCCGTCCACGGTGATCGAACGATAGGTGCGCTGACCTGCGGCACGCTGTTCGTCCGGCACGTCCTCCACGTCCACCGACAAGAACCAGCGCGCCCTGGCGTGCTCGTATTCCAGGTAGCCGGCCGCCTTGGTCTCGGACGAGTAATGAACCACGTTGTCCTGCAGCTCGCCAAAAATGAAATGCAGCATGTCGAAGAAATGCACGCCGATATTCGTGGCAATACCTCCGGACTTCTTGGCGTCGCCCTTCCAGGACTGCAGATACCAATGACCGCGTGAGGTGATATAGGTCAGATCCACCTCGTACTTCTTGTCGTGCTTGCCACGCTGCACCTGCTCGCGTAGCGCGATGATCGCTGGATGCACGCGAAGCTGCAGGATGGTACTGACCTTGTGACCGCTGTCGCGCTCGATTTCCTTCAGACCGTCAATGTTCCACGGATTGAGCACCAGCGGCTTCTCGCAGATCGCATCGGTACCGGAGCGCAAGGCGAAACGCATGTGCGAATCGTGTAGGTAGTTGGGCGAACAGATCGAAATGTAGTCGAGGCGATGGCTGTGATTGTGGCGACGCAGCTTGTCGACATGACGATCGAAGCGCTCGAACTCAGTAAAGAAATCGGCCTCCGGGAAATGGCTGTCGATGATGCCGACCGAATCGTTCGGATCATAGGCGGCCACCAGCTGATGGCCAGTGTCCTTGATCGCCTGCATATGACGTGGCGCGATATAGCCGGCGGCGCCGATCAGGGCAAAATTCTTCATGCTGGAACGGCTCCGGGGATCGAAGGGGACAAGGCAGACGGATAGGTCATCAGGTACCAGCGAACAAACTGGCGTACGCCCTCTTCCACCGACACCTGGGGACGGTAGCCGACGGCCTCGATCAGACCGGATACATCAGCCTCGGTATCGGGTACGTCGCCTGCCTGCAACGGCAACATTTCCATGATCGCCTTGCATCCGAGGCACTGCTCAAGCACTTCGATGTAGCGCAATAGCTCGACTGGACGTTCGTTGCCGATGTTGTAGAGGCGATACGGCGCGTTGCTGCTGGCCGGATCGGGCGCATCGCTGCGCCATGAGGGATCCGAACCAGGCACGTTGTCCAACGTGCGCACCACGCCTTCGACGATATCGTCGATATAGGTGAAGCTGCGCTTGTGATGACCGTGGTTGAAGACCTTGATAGGCTCGCCGGCCAGGATCGCCTTGGTAAACAGGAACAGCGCCATGTCCGGCCGCCCCCACGGACCGTAGACGGTGAAAAAGCGCAAACCCGTGCATGGAATGCCGTACAGATGCGCATAGCTGTGCGCCATCTGTTCATTCGCCTTCTTGGTCGCCGCGTACAAGGTCAACGGATGCTCGGCGGACTGGTGTTCGGAGAACGGCATCGAAGTATTCGCGCCGTAGACCGAGCTGGTGGATGCAAACACAAGGTGCTCCACACCGTGATGACGGCAGCCTTCCAGAATGTGCAGAAAACCGGTCACGTTGCTGGCGATGTACACATGCGGATTCTGCGCCGCATAGCGCACGCCGGCCTGTGCGGCCAGATTGATCACCCGCTGTGGCTTGTGCTCGGCAAATACCGCTTCCACGGCCGCACGATCGGCCAAGTCCCCGTGTATGTGGGTATAACCTGGGCGATCTATGAAGCGGGCGAGCCGAGCCCGCTTGAGGTTGACGTCGTAGTAGTCGCTCAGATTGTCGAAACCGATCACCTCATCGCCACGATCGAGCAGATGCATGGCGACATGCGAGCCGATAAAGCCGGCCGTACCGGTAACCAGCACCTTCATGTTCACAGCCTTCCGTCCACCGCATCGCGCGGAAGCACATATTTCACGTCGTAGACCACCGACGTCGGTTTACCGAAGGCGCGGATGCCCTCCGCACCCAGCGTGACGAACTGATGGTGACCCACGGCTACGACAATGGCGTCGTAATCGCCATGCTTGGGTTCGCTGATCGGCGTCAACGCGTACTCATGCTCGGCCTCGGCCGCATCCACCCACGGATCGTAGACGTCTACGTCGACACTGTAGCCACGCAGTGCGTGCACGATATCCACGACGCGGGTATTGCGCAGATCGGGGCAGTTTTCCTTGAACGCCAGGCCCAGCAGCAGGATGCGCGCGCGTACCGGATTGATGCCCTTGCGCACCATCAGGCGCACGGCCTCGCTGGCAATGTACGGACCCATGCTGTCATTGGTGCGACGGCCAGCCAGGATCACATCGGGGTGGTGGCCGACTTCCTGCGCTTTATGCGTGAGGTAGTAAGGATCCACGCTGATGCAATGACCGCCGACCAGACCCGGTCGGAATGGCAGGAAGTTCCATTTCGTGCCGGCGGCCTGCAACACTTCCAGCGTGTCGATACCCAGCCTGTTGAACAGAATCGCCAGATCGTTGACCAGGGCGATGTTGAGATCACGCTGGGTGTTCTCGATCACCTTGGCCGCCTCGGCCACCTTGATGCTGCTGGCCTTGTGCGTGCCTGCGGTAATGATGCTGGCGTACAGCGCATCCACGAAGTCGGCCACTGCCGGCGTGGAGCCGGAGGTCACCTTGAGGATGGACGTCACGCGATGCTGCTTGTCGCCGGGATTGATCCGCTCGGGACTGTAGCCGGCAAAGAAATCCTGATTGAAGACCAGGCCGGAGATTCGTTCCAGGATAGGGATACAGACTTCTTCGGTACAACCGGGATACACGGTGGACTCGTACACCACCACATCACCGCGCTTGAGCACCTTGCCCAGACTCTCGCTAGCCTTGATCAAGGGCGTGAGATCCGGCCGCTTGAACACGTCGATCGGCGTGGGAACGGTAACGATATACACCGTGCAGGCACGGATCGCGTCCAGCTCCGCACTGAAGCTCAGGCGGTGGGCTTCGGCCAGCTCAGCCGCATCGACCTCGAGCGTGCTGTCGCGGCCCGCTCGCAACTCATCCACGCGCGCGGCGCGGATGTCGAAGCCGATCGTATCGTATTTCTTTCCAAATTCCACCGCCAACGGCAACCCGACATAACCGAGGCCGATGATGGCGATCCTGGCGCTATCCACTTTCTGCATGCCAATTTTCCAGAGTAGTTGCGACTCGAAATCCGGCCTTTATCGGCTCGCTTCGGATCGTGCACAAAAGCTCACTGGTCCGGTCATGGCATCCAAGCCCATTGATGATTACAAGCTCTTCTTTACTGCTCGCTGAAGCGCTTATACAAATTCCATATGCTTTCAAGCATTCGAGACGTTCATCACGGTTTAGACGTTAAGACGTCCAATTATATTCGACGGCTTTGACAACTTTGTGAACCTATGTCGCAGCCTTGTATTCATAATAGCCATACGAGTAGTAGCCACTACTTCGTTTTTGCACGGCATTGAATACAGCTCCCTTGATGTCCACGCCGTTCTGCACGAACCGCTGTCTGGCCAGGGCAATTTCACGAGCCTGGTTGAGCCCGAAACGCACCACCAGCAAGCTGGTGCCCGCCAGATGACCGATGATCGCCGCATCGGTGACGGCAAGGATCGGCGGCGTATCGACGATGACGAGGTCGTACAAGGGCATCACCTTCGTCAACAGATCGGTGAAGCGCTCATTCATCAGCAACTCGGACGGGTTAGGCGGAACCTTGCCACCCGAGATGTAGTGCAGGTTCGGCAGCGACGACACCGACCGGATCGCCGTAGCCAGATCGATGCTTCCGGCAATCAGATCGGACAATCCCTTTTCGTGTGGACCGCCCATGACTTTGTGCAACGTACCCTTGCGCATGTCGCCATCGATCAAAAGCACGCGCTGGCCGGCCTGCGCAATCACCGCGGCAAGATTGGACGAGATGAACGTCTTGCCCGCCCCCGGACTGGCGCCGGAAATCATCAGCACATTGTTCTTGGCCTCGAGCCGTGCGAAATGCAGGCTGGTGCGCAGACTGCGTATCGCCTCGGTGGCCAGATCGGCCGGCTCGTTGACTGCCAACAGATGGGGTTGGCCTTCAGTACGCCGCCGATGGCCATCGGCCATCACCGCACGCTCGATACTACTGATCGGAATCGAGGCATACACCGGCAATCCCAGCTGCTCGATGACGGAAGGGTCTTCCACGCCACGGTTGAGCATCTGCCGCACGAGCACAATGCAAACCGACAGGAACACGCCCAGCAACGTGCCGCCGATGCTCACGATGGCTCGCTTGGGCTTGACCGGATGGGTGACATCCACCGCCGCCTTGTCGACGATATGCACGTTGCCGACCTTGCCGGCTCGCGCGATATCCAACTGCTGCTCCTGACTGACCAGTCCGGTATAGGTCTGGTTGCTGACCTCGACGTCGCGGGTGAGCTTGAGCAGCTGCTGCTGGGTGTCCGGCAGATCGCCGACCTGCTTCTCCACCGCGGCCTTCTGCGCCTGCATATCGCTGATCTGCTGCATCAGCGCCTTGTAGGCCGGATGATCCGGCGTGAAACGACGGTCGATATCCGCTTTTTGCATCTGCAATTGCTGGATACTGCTGCCGATGGTGACGCTCTGATCCAGCAGGCTCTTGGTCTGCATGGTGATATCCACCGAGTGCGCCTTGATCTGGTACGCATTCAGGGCTGCCTGCGCCCTATCGGTTTCCGCCCTCACCTTGGGCAACTGCTCCTGCACGAACTCCAGGCTCTTGGCTGCCTCGGCGGCATTCCATTCGACATTCTGGCGCACGTACCACAAGCACACCTGATCGAGCAGCGCGGTGGCCATGATCGGGCTGGCATTGTCATAGGACAGCCCGATGATGCCGGAGTCCTTACCCTGCTCGGTCGCCTTGATCGCCTGCTGCAACGCGTTGATGGTGGTGAGCGCGCGGTTGCGCTGCACATCGAAACGTGTCCCGGGATTCGCACGCAGTGTCGATACCAGCATGGTCACGCCGCGTTCGCTCGCCACCTTTCCGACCACCCCTTCAAGCAAGGGCTGGCCTTTGTCGTCCAGCAAACGGTAGCTGCCCGTGTCCCCGGCAACCAGCATCAGACGCTTGCCGAGCAGATCGTTGCGCAGATCGATCTGCTGCAACTCCAGTTGCGCGCCACCCCAGTCATAGCTGCTCAGACCCAGCCACGGACTGGCCAACTCGCCTGGATGGGCGTTCCGATAGCGCCGCGCTACGCCGCCACCGAACATCGGAAAATGTCGTGGCTCAATCACGATGTCCAGCTTGAGATCATCCACCGCATGGCCGATCACGGCCCGCGAGGTGATCAGGGCGATTTCGGTGGTCGCCTCCGAATTGGAAGCCCCCAGAGTCTGCGACAGCGCACTGAGGCCTGGAAGATCGGGCACTTTCTGCTCGACCTGCACGAGCGCATCGGCCTGGTAGATCGGCGTAGCCAACAGTGCATACGCCACGCTGCAGAGCATGAACAATCCGGTGATGATCAGGATCAACCATTTGTTATCCACCAGCGTGCCAAGCATGGCACCCAGGTCGATCTCATCATTCTCTGGCGCAGCGTTACTGATATTTGACATAGAGAGCTTTTGAAGAGGAAGGGGATTTGAAATCAGCCCGCCATCCATGCATTGCCAGCACCGAAGCCTGCCTGCATACAAATGAATGCGCGCAGTCCATCCACGAGCGAGCGACAGCATCGCGCCGTGAGCGGCTCGGGTTGGATCCTAAGTAGCGCGTCATGGCTTGCTGAACAACGAAAGCAGGCTCGCCACAACGCGCTGTTCGCGCTCTATCGCTTGATGCGCACGGCTGATCGATGCGAATCGACTGGGGATACGAGCGAGCGCTCATAGATACGGCAGCCAACTCGATACGCCCTGATCGATCAGCCGATAGACGTGCTCGAATGCAGGCCGCTGCTGACCGTACGGATCCGGAATGTCCCGTTCGTCCTGCCACTTGCCAAGCAGGAACACCTTTCCGCTAACCTCCGGCGTACTGCGGGCGATGTTTGCCGCGTGCGCCTTCTCCATGACCAGCACCAGCTCGGCCTGCCGCAGCATGTCCGGACTGAGCTGCTTGCCACGATGCGCACTGGCGTCGATGCCATGCTCACGCAGCAACTGCGCCGCCGTGGCATCCATGGGGCGATCACCGAGCGCACCCAAGCCTGCGCTGGACACGCCTGCGTCGCTATCGGCCAGTCGATTTCGTAGCAAATATTCTGCCGTGGGGCTGCGGCAGATATTGCCCACACAAACGAGCAAGATACTTCGGAACACAACGATCGCCTAACTTCTACAAATAGGATGTGGAGTCCGCATGGACAGCGTGAATCTCGACATCCCCTGTTTCGTCGATCTTGCATTGCCGGTTCACATCTAGGCCATCCTAGACGAAGACTGGATGGTATTGCGTAACTCAATCCACAGTTTGATCTTCGCGCATCGCCATACAGCTTCCGTTATGGCGATGCTCGATATGTTGAAAGGTCAACCGATGATTGCAACAGTGAAGCGGCCCTGATTTCGGCTGTTTTTTGGCACTTTTACAACGGAAGGCACAGCCGGCTTCTCAGTGCCTTCACTTGAATTTCACCGTCGTGAACGAGCTTCACCTCATTCATATGACGCGATCTTTGTTTTTTCGTTGCGTGGATTTCGGCGGGCTCGACACGTACCGAAGCCATGTCATCGAGCATGAATATCCTGCTCGACAACATGTCGATCTCGTGACTACCGATCAGCGACGTACCCGCTGCCTCCGTTTGGATAGGTGCGTCCTCAAACCGTCGCGCCGGTCACAAAGTCAGCTTTGGCCCAATCGGCAAACCTCAATCCGTGTGACGGCCGTTCTGGGTGCGGTCTTCAGTGACTTTCTATTCGAGCGACTGAACGAAGCGATGGCGCGCTCCTGCCGGAGCTAATGCGCCCAGGGCGAACTCAAAATGATGCTGCAGATATTCACCCTCTGAAACCCAGGCTCCCTGAACGCAATGAAGTCGTCGTTGAAGGTGCCAAACGTAGTCGCAGGACGATCCTTCAAACCCTCATGAAAGGCATCGATGATGCGCTGCTTGAAACCCTCGCCGCGAGGATGGGCTGCCACCACGGCTTCACGCTCCTCCTCCGTAAACTGATCGTACGAGCGGCCCGCTACGTCCATGCCTGCAGCCAGATGAAGCAGTGCCGCCTCCGCGTGCAGGAATTCGGGGACTCCAGGTGTCGTGTGGAACGCGATGGCCGTCCATACCTTTTGAATGTCCCCTTCCGGAATGCCGTGACGCTTCAAGAAGTCGCGCGCGGCGTTGGCTCCATCCACTTCGAAACGCAGCGAACTTCCATGGAAGTCTTCTGTAAGACCGAAGTCATGAAACATCGCTCCGGCATAGAGCAACTCCGGATCGAAGACTATGCCTTTGCGCTGCGCACTCAGCGCACCCCAAAGGTAGACCCGCATCGAGTGTTGAAACAGGATGTCGCTTGCCGTGTCGCGGAGGAGTTGTGTCGCCTCGCGGGCGATCACGCTGTCGGGGATGCGTATCCCCAGGATAGTAGATGGCATGGTTGCTCTAGTCGAAAACCTATTTCTGCGGCGTCGTCAGCGGGGTGTCGCCGGTGTCGACGACAAACACGGCGAGCAACTTGGCCGGCTCGCTTTTGCTTGCATTACGGCTGATCCGATGATGGGCGCCGGGCTCTTCGTAGAAAGCCTGGCCGGCCGTGTAGACGCGTGCGGGTTGGTCATCCACCTGGCTTTCGATTGCACCCGATACGACATAGGCATAGATGAAAGCCGACTTCGCGTGGCTATGCGGCAGCGACGCGCCTCCCGGCGGATACGCCACTTCGACGGCAACGAGGGACTTGCCGGGGATATTGGTGATGGGATGCGAAAAGTTGGGCGTGACCGTGCCATCCGGCGTGTGCGCACCTGCTACCGCCGATAGCAACGCGGTGGCAGCCAGCAGGGCTGAAAGAAGAATCTTTGTCTTCATGGACGTTCCTCGTGAAAACGATGATGCTGCGCCCGATTCAGGCACATACAAAAGAACCAGAAACCTATTTTTGGGATGTACCAGGAAAATTGGCGCGCCCCTGAAGTGATTCATTGCTCGTTTCCGGCTACGGCGAGGTGATGACAAGACGCGCCGCCCTTTTGAGCTTCGAAATATTCCAATATGATGTCGTTTGCTGGGCGTCTCACTGCGACGAGCTACGCCCCGATAGGATATAAGGCCGCAAAGCACGGCAGGATCAGGAACGCCATTCATGCAAACGATTAAAACGATCGCTATAAGCCTCGCCCTCCTCGCCTATGGCACCGGGGCCATGGCAGCAGACAGCACCAGCCAGGTTATCAAGCGCCAGGCGCCTAGCGGCATCAATGCCAGCTTCTATACATGTATCGACAAGGCCGGCTCCGATACCGTGGCCACCAGCGCCTGCCTGTCCGCCGAGAAGAAGGCACAGGACACCCGGCTCAATACGACTTATAAAGCCCTGCTCGCCAAACTCAATAGCAAGGCGAAGGATGGCCTGGTCAGCGCGGAGCGCGCATGGCTGGATTTTCACAACAAGAGCGGCAATGTCGAAGCAGCGCTCTACGGCGATGAAACCGTCGCCGACCTCCAGGTAACGCAAAACGAGATTTTCCGTCTCTGCGAACGCGCCAATACCCTGGACAAGTATCTATCCATCGCGAACGACCAATAACCTATCCGCACTTCACGGAGGAATGTCATGTCCGGTCTTGATACACACGATATCAACTCGCTCGCCGGTGCCACCTACTTTGTCGTGGGGCGCGGTACTGAAGGCGGTCCGTCTTCCTATCATCTGTCCATCGCCGGCGTCACCTCAGGCACGTCCGATCCCGGCTGGGGCGACGCGAAGAAGATTGTCGCGGACAGTGGTTATTCGCTTGGCACCATCCAGGTCGATCTCGGCAAACGCGGCACCTGGGCGCTAGGTTCAGCCGACGGCGCCAAGCCGAAGCCCGGTGAGAGCACCTATGTGGATGCCATCATCGACCAGGCTGCAAAATACGCGAAAGACAACAACCTGAAATTCACCGATGACAAGGCGACGCTGCGTGCCGATTTGCTGAGCCACGGCAACGGCGAGCACGGCCGCAACACCCTCGCCTTTATCGACAAGGACACGCGCAACAGCATCAACGCGTGGGCATCCTCCGAAGACGGCCAGAAGTGGATCCATAAGAACATCGACTATCCGCAGATCAAGAATGCGACCCAGTCGTCCATGGATATCCTGGACAAGTACGGCAAGAACATTCCGGAAGATCGCCGCCTGGAAACCATCGCCATTCTGGCAAAGACGGAGAACCAGATCCCGTCGCAGGTCGCAAAGTTCGAGAAGGTGCTCAAGGACGGCGGCGACTACAACGCCGTGCTGGCGGAAGCCAACAAGATCAAGGAAAAGTACTCGTACTACGACGGCCCAAAGGCTGCCGCCCTGGCCGAGGAATATAAGAATGCCTATAAGGATCCGCAGAAGGCGGCCGCGCTCGATCGCGCGCATACCAAAGTAGGCGATCCGAATTTCAACCCGGCCAAGTCGGCCAACGACCCGGACATCAAAGACGCTCTCAAGGCGATCCACCAGGGTGGGCGCGCGCATGCGGCACCGGGTGGCCACAGTACCTTGCGCGAAGGCTCGCACGGCGAAAACGTCAAGACCCTGCAAAACGAGCTCATCAAGCTGGGCGTCACGGATGCGAAGGGTCATCCGTTGAAAGCTGACGGCGACTACGGCGCAGGCACCAAAGCCGCGGTCGAAAAATTCCAGCGCGAACATCACATGACCGCCGATGGCATCGCTGGTGCGAAGACACTCGACGCCGTGCACAAGGCCGCGCAGCCGCCCCATGCCAGCTTGTCCGATAGCCGCAACCCGGGCAACCCGATGTACAACCAGGCATTGAAGAATGTCCAGGCCATCGACGCCGAACGCGGTCGCGCCTCGGACACGATCACCCACAATTTCGCCGGCTCGCTGGCGACAGCGGCTCGTGCCGAAGGCCTGACACGCATCGACCACGTCATCCTGAGCGACGATGGCAAGCGTGCTTTTGCCGTACAAGGCGACCTCAACTCGCCACTCAAGCAGATGGCCGAAGTGAACGTCGCGCAGGCCGTTGCCAAGCCACTGGAACAGAGCAGCGCCGAATTCCAGAAGCTTCCGCAACAGAACCAGCAGGCGGCGAACGCGCAAAATCAGCAGCAACAGCCGGCACCGCAACAGCCAGAGCCGCAGGCTGCTCGCCGATAAGATAGCGCGGCCGGGCGCCCTGCCCGGCCGCTTTCAGGCTATTCGTAACTCTATCCTTGACGGCCTGGTTGCAGGACTCCGCTGTAGCAGATCACTTCGCCCAGCACCGGCAACGAAAATGCGACATGGAAGCGATATGCGCCTTCCTCTATGCGTTTGTATCCCGTTGAACGAGGAATCAACCACAGAGGCACGCGGATGCCGTGAAAACGCGCAGCGATGAGACGCCAATACCAGCCGCCCTCAATGACGTCGACGGTCATCAGCAACTCCAGCGCACCGGTCTTCTCGATCCAGTGACCGGCCGGCCAATGGCCGCTCGGAACAAAGCTCGAGTGAAGATGATGCGTGCCGTCAAAGCAGCGATGCCATTCCAGGCTCGTCGCATCGTGGCGGATCGTCACATTCATATGATGCTGGCCAGCGACTACCGGCATGCCGAGCTTGCGCGCCATATGCCGACCAAACGCACCGGCCGCGCCTCGACCAAAGCGCAGCGTCACCGGCCCGCTCAGCTCGCTGTCGCGCTCATGCAACGCCTGAAGAAGCGGGTGGAGAGCACCGAATCCCTCTCCAAACCATCCCATGACGGCACTGGCACCCCCTGTCGCATTCATGCGCGCTGCTCCTGCTTGGACTGGGAAAGGTTCTCGATGTAACGAATCCCAAGCAGCTTGAGGATCAGGTTCCGGATCGCCTTGCCGATCGGGTAGAAGACTCGTGCTCGCCGGGCGCTGCCGAAAAGCCAGTAGTTGAGGCGATTGAAGAACCCGGAGGGCGTGCTGAGTAGTGTCAGGATACGGACGGCCTCAGGGCCGTAGTACAGGATACCTTCGAATTTGACGACCATGCCCTGATCGATATCGAGCCCAGCGGCGGTGATCTCGTCCATCAACACACCAGGCTGGCGCGCATCCACCAGGTGCAGCCGCCCCACGGCGTCGCGAATACGGGCATGCATGCAATAGGTCTTACAGACAGGACATTCGCCGTCATAGACCAGCCAGACATCCCCTGTTCCAACAGATGTGCTCATGAGCGCCTCCCTTGCAAAACGATGGAAAGAACCTGTTCTGTGGGATATGATACATCAACATTTAACTAAATAGCTAATTAGTTATCAGGGTAAATGACGTATGCGAAACCCTGGCTGCGATGACCCAAACCAGGCGCAAGATCGACTCATTCAAAGGAATCGTCATGCAGGCAATAGACAACACCATCTACGACCGCATCTCCACCACATGGTGGGACGAAGACGGCTTCATGTCCCTGCTGCGCACCTCGGTCAACCCGCCACGGTCTGCGTACTTCCGCAAGGTGCTGATCGAGCGCCTGCATCGAGACCCCCATGAACTGCGCGTTCTTGATGTCGGGTGTGGCGGAGGACTCTTGTCGGAACAGTTTGCCGCCATGGGCTGCGACGTTACCGGCATCGATCTGTCGGCACCGACGCTGATGGCAGCTCGCCGGCATGCGGAGGCATCGGGCTTGTCCATCCGCTATCTAGAAGGCAGCGCCGATCGGCTGGACTTCGAGTCCGGGACATTCGACGTCGTTTGCTGCTGCGATGTACTTGAGCACGTCGATAGTCCCGATGCCGTTGTGCGCGAGATATCCCGCGTGCTCAAACTCGGCGGTGTTTTCTTCTTCGACACCATCAATCGCACCTTCAGAAGCAAGCTTATCGCGATCAAATTCGCGCAGGACTGGCGTCTGACCCGACTCATTCCACGCGATGTCCATGTCTGGGAGAAATTCATCCGGCCGCAGGAACTGACTCAACTCCTGGGCCGCCACGGCATGCCGGAATTCGAGCTCGCCGGGCTCTCGCCCGCAATGAACCCATTGATTGCTCTGAGTGCGCTGATCCGGAACAAACTGGGAAGAATGAGCTTTGCCGAGCTGGGCGCACGGATCAAACTCAAGCAGAGCAGCGATCTCTCCATTTCCTATATGGGCTTTGCCTTGCGTCCATCATGTAAGGTCGACTAATCACATGGGGATGGCCACTCCCTAAACATCTGCAACTACTGAAGCCCCTCGGCCGCGAGCGCCTTCTGCACGGACGGGCGCTCGCGAACGCGCTCATACCATGCCTTCAGATTTTTCAGCCCATCAAAGTGGATATCAGCCTTGTAATAAGACTTCAGCCACGACGCCTGCCCCCAGCCGATCAGAGCGAATAAATAGGCATCGGCGACAGTGAAGGTGTCACCCATCAGATACGGGCGATCGGCCAACTGCTCATCGATCCAGTCAAAGCGCTTCTCCAGCTTGGGCCTGGCGGTGTCCACATACTTGCCTGCAAGCACCGCGTAGAGAAGCGGGATAAAGCCCTTGTGGATTTCGGAAGTCAGGAAGTTCAACCACTCCTGCAGGCGGTAGCGCTCCATGCTGCCGTTGACTGGCGCCAGGCCCAGCTCGGGCTTTCGATCGGCCAGGTATTGCACGATGACAGGGCCCTCGCGCAGGGTCGTGCCGTCGTCGAGCTCAAGGAGCGGGACATAGCCCAGGGCATTGAGCCGATAGTAGTCGTCTCCCGACTCGGTCGTGTGCTGCTTGTGGTCCATCTTGACCAGTGTCACGTCGATACCAAGCTCATTGAGCACGATATGAGGGGAAAGCGAACAAGCGGCCGGCATGTAGTGAAGCTTCATTACGATCTCCAGAAAACAGAATGCGCCACGGCTTCCATGGCGAAAGCGGCGCTGTGCAGTCTAGATCGCAGGTATAAAAAAAGAAGAAGGCACACTATTGTTAGCTAGGTACACAAATTATACTTGTGCCGCTCACAGGGAACCCCGCCTTGAAAGACAACGTATCCGGCTGCTCCGTCGAAGAGGCCATGCGCTTGCTGGGTGGTCGCTGGCGCTTGCTGCTGGTCTCGTATCTGATCGATGGGCCAAAACGATTCAATGACCTTCGACGTGACATCCCGGCAATTTCCCAACGGATGTTGACTCTTGATCTACGCGCGCTGGAAGAAGCCGGCCTTCTGAAGCGCACCGTGTTTCCTACCGTGCCCGTCAAGGTGGAGTATGAGCTCACTGCCGATGGCAGGCGCCTCGAACCCGTTGTCGAGGTCATGAAGCAGTTCGGGTTATGGGTAAAGGCGCGTGCGTCGAGCCCCGGCTTCCCGGTTGCGACCCTGAGTAACGGCGATGGTGACGAATGATCGATCTCAATGATCTTTACTATTTCGCCACGCTGGCCGAACGCGGCAGCTTCACCGCGGCGGCCGATGCCATCGGCATTCCCAAAGGCACGCTGAGCCGGCGACTGAAGGCGCTGGAAGATCAGCTTGGCCTGCGCCTGATCGACCGCACGACGCGCCGCTTTGCGCTGACCGAGGCCGGCGAAAAGCTCTATCACTACGCACGTATCGCGGTACAGCAGGCAGAGCTCGCCGAAGGGCATCTACGCAGCCTGATGGGCGTGCCCACCGGCCGCATCCGGATGACGTGTCCCCAGGGCATGCTCCGTTCGCTGCTGACACCGTTGATCGTCCAGTTCATGGAACACCACCCCGGCGTCAGCGTCGATGTCGTAGCGAGCAGCCGCTACGTGGATCTGATTGCCGAAGGTTTCGACATGGGCCTGCGATCGCACGAAGGCGAACTCACCGATTCTTCGCTGATCGCGCGTCGACTGGCGACACTGCAGATCGCACTGGTCGCCAGCCCCGCCTACATCGGCAACCGTTCGATATCGAGCCTCGACGACATCCACGGCCTCGACGGGCTGCACATGGATACGCGCAACGGCCCATCCACCTGGACGCTGCATGGGCCGGACAATCAACAGTCCACCGTCCTGCTCCGGCACCGGCTGGGCTCGGACGATATCTTCCTGCTCAAGGCAGCTGCTGTCGCGGGACAAGGCGTGGCCATCCTGCCGCTTGACGCCTGTCTCAACGAACTGACCCAGGGCAGCCTGATTCGCGTGCTTCCCGGCTGGGAAGTCTCCCGCCGAACCCTCAGCCTGATCCTGCCCGCATCGAAGGGACTGATGCCAGCCGTCCGTCTGCTGGCCGACTATCTGGTGGAACGCGTGCCGGCGATCGTCGAAGGCGCGGCCGGCCGCTAGCGTGGCGCCGGCGATTGTTTCGCTGGGGTAACAATCCTTTCCACTGTCCCGGCTTAATCGACGTGCCGCCAGTGTCTAACCTGCGCCTCCATCGAGAGCGCATTCGCGCTTCCGGATTCCCGAGGAGCCACATCATGAACCGTTCTTCTTCACTCAAACCGCTGGCCGCCACGTTCGCCATGCTGTTCGCACTCAGCTGCACCGTCGCTACCGGCACCGCTATAGCCGCGCCATCCATGAGCGCCGCCCACACGGTCGACAACAACCTGCGCACACTCTCCCGCAACGACACCGTTCTGCTGCTGGTCGATCACCAGATCGGCTTGCTGACCGGCGTACGCGACATGCCCGTGGCGGATCTGAAGCACAACGTCGTGGCGCTGGCCAAGGCCGCACGCGCCATGGGTGTTCCCGTCATCGTGACCGCCACCATGCCCGACGGCATGTGGGGCCCAACCATTCCCGAGCTCACCGATGCGCTGCCCGGTGTGACCGTCATCAGTCGTACGTCCATCAACGCCTGGGACGATCCGAACGTGGTGGCGGCGATCAAGAAGACCGGCCGCAAGCAGTTGTTGATCGCAGGCACGTCGCTGGAAGTCTGCGCCACGCTGCCCGCGCTCTCGGCCAAGGCTGAAGGCTACGACACACGCGTCGTGCTCGATGCATCCGGAACCTTCAACGAAGCCAAGCGCACGGCAGGCATCGAACGCTTGGCGCGAGCCGATATTCCCTTGACCGACTACGCCGGCGCGGCTGTCGAAATGCTCAAGGACAATGCCGATCCGCAAGCTGGCGCCGTCTACGGTGCACTCGATATTCCATTCGCCACCCTGGTGGGCCAGTTGGAGGCCGCCAAGCGCGGCAAGTGATCTTCGATCGTATGGCGTTACCGGCAATGCCGACCCAGCCACCTGCTCTCAGGATATCCATCATGCGTTCCCAACTCCCTGCTTTGCGCATCGTCGACGGACACGACATGCGTATTGGCAATGGTTTCGAGGCCAAACATTTCAACGAATCGATGTTCGACGGGCTATTGGATCCCGTCGTGATGGTCGATCACTTCCATATGACCACGCCGACATTCGCGCCACATCCGCACGCGGGTATCTCGGCGGTGACCTATATGTTCGAGGACTCCACCGGACCGCATGTCAATTACGACTCCCTGGGCAATCACGAACCGATCAGGCCCGGCGACCTGCACTGGTTTGTCGCCGGACGTGGGGCCGTTCATACAGAACAGCCCGAGGGGATAGGCGACCACGTTCATGCGCTGCAGATTTTCGTCAATCTGCCTGCGCGCCTGAAGTTCTGCGAGCCGTATGCAGTGCACCTGGACGCTGCCGACGTCCCTGTCTACGAAGTGCCCGGAACAAGAGTCCGCGTAGTCACAGGCCAGTGGCAAGGGCTCTCGTCGCCTGTTGCGCTACCGACGCCGTTCCTGCTGCTCGACGGGTTTCTGGAGCACCGGGCGAAGATCAGCCACGTTGTGCCGGAAGCCTGGCACGCGACGATCCTCGTCGTGCAAGGGACATTGCATGTCATCGATCAGACGGGCCACCGTACGCTGACGACGGGCCAAGCCGTAGCCGTATCCGGAGCCACCGAACTGGAACTCGCCGGAGACGGCGCAGGCACCCATTTTGCTCTGCTTTCAGGCCCCGCGCTGCGCGAACCCATCGCCAAGCACGGTCCCTTCGTCATGAACAGCCAGGCGGAACTCATCGACCGCATCCGCGCCTACGAGGCTGGCGAGCTTGGTCATGTCGATCTCGTTGTTCCATAGCATCCTGACCGCAATCACCGCGAAACGCCCAGAGACAGGCTGGGCGTCCCCATCGTCGTACCTCACTTCGGCGAATTCTCTTTATACGCCCTCGACGATCCGAACATCGCGCTCCGCAGCTCCCACAAGGTACTTCACCGCTGCCTGATATTCGGGATTGCGATAGGCGACGTCGGCAGCTTCGAGGCTGTCGAACTCGACAATCGCTACGCGCTGCGCCATGCCGGATTCATAGGCGAAGCCAGGTACACCCACTGCAAGCACCCTCCCCCCTAGCGCCCGGATCACCGGTCCAGCCGCAGCCGCGTATCTGTCGATGCCGGCCTGATCTGAAACCGATCGAAATGTCATGACCCAATAACCATTCGCCATTACTCACCTCACAGGGGCGGATATCGCCTTGAAATAATCTGTAAAAACGCGAGCATCACCAAACGGCTGATGCCATAAAGTCAAACTTCGAGCAGATGCTGCGCTTGTACAGGCAAGTAATGAATAGCCGTTGTCCGGCAGCCACTTTTCCGCAAGATGCAAGAATGCATCAGACCAGGAGCGGCTTTAGCTGCGACAGGCCGTGACGCAACTGTGGTCGTGGCTGAAGCCACTCCTGCACAACACTACGCGGCATCGACATTCAGAATGTCGCCGACAAAATCGATAAACGCCCGGACCTTCGCCGCGCGATGCAGACGTGACGGAAAGATCGCATACAGGGGAAAGCGCTCGTCCGACCATCCCGGAAACAGTTCGATCAGCCGGCCGCTGCGCAACAACTGCTCACAACCGATCTCCATCACCTGCGCGATGCCGAAACCAGCTTCGCAAGCCGCCAGCAGCGTGCCCGAGTCCGACGTCAGCAACCGCCCTTTCACACGCAGCGTCAGCACCTCTTTCTTGCGCTGCATCTCCCACGGGTAGGGTTTACCGTTCGCCGCGTCGTAGAAGTCGATGCAGTCTCGTTTTTCGATGTCCCTCGGATGCGCAGGCTTGCCGTGCGCCTTGATATAGGCAGGCGAGGCAACCGTGATAACGCGCGTTTCAGTGAGCTTGCGTGCAACAAACGACCCTACCGGCGGCTCGCCGAAGCGCAGCGCGAGATCGAAGCCATCTGCCACCAGATCACCCACCGAATCGCGCATGATCAGTTCGACAAACAACTCCGGGTAGCGCGAGAGGAATTTCGCCAGATGTTTCGCCAGCACGATCCGGGAAAAATACGGGTCGATATTGACGCGTAGTTTCCCTCGCACCTTGCTCGCCGAACCAGCGGCCTCGATGGCGGCTTCCTGGATACCGGCAAGGTGCGGTCCAACCTGTTCATAGAAGCGCCGCCCCTCGTCGGTCAACGAAAGCGTGCGTGTCGTGCGCGCAAGCAGACGCGCACCTACGCGTTGCTCGAGGCGAGCCAGCATGCGGCTCACCCCAGAAGGAGACACTCCTAACGCTTCGGCCGCGCGCGCAATGGTGCCCGCCTCTACCACCGCGAACAGCACGGAAAGGTCGGAGAAAAGCTTGCTATCGATCGCCATGGCAATTCCTGACTAAAAATCACGACTGAAAGATCATAAGCGATATTGAAGCATGAGCCGGTCAGGAAGATAGTCCCCGCACAGAAGTTTTGCTCAAAGCTCATCCGCCTTCTGCCAGGGCAGCAGCGCGGCGGCAATCAGTCATAGATAGAAGGACAACACTCATGTATGCGATCACAGGTATTACCGGACAGGTAGGTGGTGCGCTCGCGCGCACCTTGCTCGCCGCCGGCCAACCCGTCCGCGCCGTCTTGCGCAATCTCGACAAGGCACGCGAATGGGAAGCCCTCGGCTGCGAGATCGCACTCGCCAGCATGAACGACGCATCCGCGCTGGCCGCCGCATTCGAAGGGGCCGAAGGCGTATTCATCCTGCCGCCATCGGAGTTCGATCCGGAGCCGGACTTCCCTGAAGCACGTGCGGTCATCAATACCGTGATGACCGCGATCGAATGGGCAAAGCCGCGCAAGGTGGTCTGCCTGTCGACGATAGGCGCGCAGGCAACGCAGACAAATCTGCTCACACAGCGCACGCTGATGGAACAGGCGCTGTCGACGTCGGCCGTCCCTGTTACCTTCCTCCGTCCCGCCTGGTTCATGGAGAACTTCGCCTGGGACGTGGAACAGGCGCGCGCCCAGGGAGTCATCGCGAGTTTCCTGCAGCCGCTGGACAAGCCCGTACCGATGATCGCGACAGCCGACGTAGGTCGTGTTGCCGCCAGCCTGCTCCAACAGGACTGGAAAGGTCATCGCATCATCGAACTCGAAGCCAGCCAACGCGTTTCGCCCAATGATGCGGCAGCGGCTTTTTCCAAGGTACTCGATCGACCGGTGACGGCGCAGGTCGTGCCGCGCGACACTTGGGCCGAACTGTTCACGGCGCAGGGCATGAAGAATCCGCAGCCACGCATTCGCATGCTCGATGGCTTCAACGAAGGCTGGATCGCATTCGAAGGTGCCGACGACACCGTCGTGAAGGGCGAGACATCGCTCGAAGCGGTGCTGCGCGTACTCGTCAAGACAGCCGCGTAACTGAACTCGCTCCTACCTCGCAATGGAACGCTGAGTGGTTGCCCAAGCCGTAGATGTGACCACGCCGGTGATTAACGCCCCTGGCTCAAAGCAGCAGCCACATCCGGCAATAACTTTCCTGTTACGGGGTCGATCACACCGTTGAAACAGGTGCCTTTGATGCCTCGGCTGATATTGAAGGTCGTGGCATCGCACATAGGCGATTTTCCGGCGGAATCATAGGAGTAATACAGCACATAGCCAATATTGATCGGGCTCGGCATCGAACGAAGATGCTGAACGACCTGATTCTGAAACGTCTCGATCACCTCGGCTCGCGTCATCGGCCCAAAACGATGCTCAGGATCGGGCTTGTTGAGATCGAGTGTGGCGTTACCACGCTTTGCAGGCTGGAAATACCATCGGTGGCTCGACCAGAACGCAGAGGCCACCTCATTCCACTCGGTAATCCATATGGCTTTTTGCCGGCCATGCGGAAAGATGGCCGCCTGGCTGGTCAGTTGTCCCGTTGCCTGGGTAACCATGCCGAGGGTCGTATCGGATGATGGATAGATGTGCGTGCCATATCCGTCGACCAGGCTGGTGTAATCGAATGATTTTCCCGTTTTATCCTTGAAATTTGCCAAGGCAGCGATAAGCGGTGCCGAGTTGCCGCTCGGGTTGGACATACCGAAGGTGATGAGCCTGGTATGCGGAAAGTATTCCCTGGCCACCCTGGCGAAGGTAGCCAGAAACGGGGCATAGCCTGCGGCAAAAGTGTGTACCTGTTCGGCGGTCAGAAACCACTTCCACTGGTGCGCCGCAAATTCCGATGTCTTGGGCATGTCCGCGTCGTTGCAGTAGAGATCGAGTTCGTTGCCGATCTCGAAGGCGTCGACAGACTCGCCCGCTTGCTTGACCGCTTCAAGATGCGCGCGCAGGTGCTGCTCGAATTTGGACAGGTCGATCTTGCTTAGCGGAAACGTACCCCACTGGCAGCCACTTGCCGCGGGGCTTAGGTGATCTTTCGGATCGAAGTCGCTCGCACTGGCCCCGACGACGGCAAGCACCTTGATGCCACGAGCATGCATTTGTCGAACCAGGTCGACAAACAACTGAATATCTTGCGGCGTATCCCCGCCAAACCCATCCCGAAACCATTGTGGATGAAGCTTGGCTATGCCATCGAATACGGCGATTCGTCGTGCCTCGAAAACACCGTTGCCGTTGTACGGCCCATTGAAAGGATAGACATTCGGCTCGGCGGGCGGCGAAAGCGTCCATTCGGTGCTCATGTTTGAGCGGTCGATGCCTGTTTCCGGCTTTGGAATGGCAGCGGCATCGAACGCCAGGCCGGAAAGGGCAGTGAACGATAACGCCACGCCCAGACATAGCCGCGATAGGCAACGCGGTGAAATGCTCATCCAACGCCTCTCGTGAATACCTGGCGACATGCGATCGTCAAGGTGAGTATGACGCCAACCATAGCGCCTGGAAGCTGCTCGGACGACAGGTTACGCCTGAAACATTAGTGTCACACGCAAGCATCCAGGCCTCATATCCAGAAAATCTCGAATCATCAATGGGCGGCACAAACGTCCAATAGCAACAGTCCGAACAGAGATAGTGTTGCCCTGTCGTTCGGCAAATCAACTACGTCCAGGCGTCGTCGTTTCGAAACGGCGCATGTCAGCGCGCGCGATCGTAGCGACGCGGCTCATCAGTCGATTTGGTCCCAGTCAACAACCTTCGTATCGGGCAACGTACTCCATGACCTCCTCCGAACTCGCAGCAAAATCCTCTCACCCGCTTCCCGTGGCCGATGGCGACTTCTATCTCGTCAGCCGCACGCTCTCGCCGGAAGACGAAGCGATCCGCCTGAAGGTTCGCGCCTTCATGGAAGCGGAGGTCCAGCCGATCATCGCGGATTTTTGGGAGCGCGACGAATTTCCCTTCGATCTCCTGCCAAAGATCAAAGCCCTCAACATCATGGGACTGCCCTATGAGGGATACGGCTGTCCGGGCCGTTCGACCACCCTGATGGGATTCATCATGATGGAGATAGCGCGCGTCGACTGTTCGCTGTCTACATTCTTCGGCGTGCATACGGGCCTGGCGATGGGCTCGATCTATCTGTGCGGATCGGAAGAGCAGAAGCAAAAATGGCTGCCGCAGATGGCAGCTCTAGAAAAGGTGGGCTCATTCGGGCTGACCGAACCGTTGGTCGGTTCAGGCACATCCGGCGGCCTCCTGACCACTGCCAAACGCTCCGGTGACACGTGGACGCTGAACGGCGAGAAGAAATGGATCGGCAACTCCACCTGGGGTGACCTTACGATCATCTGGGCGCGCGACGTCGACGATGGGCAGGTCAAGGGGTTCATTGTCGAGAAAGGGACGCCCGGCTTCTCCGTCGAAAAAATCCTGCACAAGATGGCGCTACGCGTCGTGCAGAACGGCCATATCACACTCACCGATTGCAAGGTCAGCGAGGCCAATCGCCTGGCGAATGCGAATTCGTTCGCCGATACCGCCCGCGTACTGCGCATGACGCGAGCCGGCGTCGCCTGGGAATCGGTGGGATGCGCCACGGGCGCCTACGAACATGCGCTTCGCTATGCCCAGACGCGAGAGCAGTTTGGCCGGCCGATTGCGAAGTTCCAGCTCGTGCAGGATCTGTTGTTCAAGATGCTCGGCAATATCACCTCCACCCAGGCGCTGTGCCTGAGGCTCTCGCAACTCCAGGATCAAGGGCTGATGCGGGACGAGCATGCATCCCTGGCCAAGGGCGTTTGCACGACCCGCATGCGCGAGACGGTCGGCTGGGCGCGCGAGCTCCTGGGCGCCAACGGCATTCTGCTCGACCAGCACATCGGACGCTTCGTCGCGGACGCGGAGGCGCTCTATTCCTATGAGGGCACGCGCGAGATGAACGCGCTGATTGTGGGCAAGGCGATTACCGGCTTCAGTGCTTTTGTTTGAGCGCGGCGCTGCGCTGACATTCACATCCCCTTCCCTTCTTCCGCTGGCCGGCGATAGCCCAGGCGATCGCCGCCACGGATGGACCTGAATTCGAGACACCCCGATGAACACCCAAGTGATCGATCGCCTTCTCCTGCTGGAAGCCAGGCCGCCACGCATGCTGTCTGTTTCGCTGAGCGGCAACCGTGTGGACGTGCTCGTCGACAACCTCGGCGGAACCCCCGATGGCATCGCTGTCGACCATCTCCATGGTCACATCTACTGGACCAATATGGGCGAAGACTGGTCCAAGAATGATGGCTTTATTGAACGCGTCGATTTTGACGGCTCGAACCGTACTATCGTCATTCCTCAAGGGGCTACCTTCACGCCAAAACAGATCCAGGTCGATGCAGAAGCCGGACTGCTTTATTGGTGCGACCGCGAAGGCATGCGCGTGATGCGTGCCCGCACCGACGGCAGCGATATCACGGTGTTGGTCGAGACAGGATCGACCGAGATCGATCGCGCAGACGAGCGCCTGCATTGCGTCGGCATTGCCCTCGATCGCGCAGCCGGCCGCCTTTACTGGACACAGAAAGGACCACCCAAGGGCGGGAAAGGCCGCCTCCTCAGCGCCCCCATCGACCTGCCCGCAGGCATGTCGCCACGGCATCGAAGCGACATCACTGTCGTGTTCGACAACCTTCCCGAGCCGATCGATCTGGAATGGGACGAGGCGAACAGCCTGCTGTATTGGACCGATCGTGGCGCGCCGCCGCTGGGAAACACGTTGAACAGGTGTCGCATTGGCCACCAAACGCACGAGTCGCCACAGATCCTGCTTTCCAACCTTGAGGAAGGCATCGGTCTGGCACTCGATGTCGCCACCCAGCAGGCATTCGTCAGCGATCTGGGCGGTTATGTCCGCGTCGCTTCTCTCGATGAATCAAGCGAACCCAAGGTGGTCTTGTCCGGCCGCGGGCTGCTGACCGGCATCGCGCTATGGCGCGTGCGCGCATCTTGACGCCCTTCACCAGAGCACTCCCTATGCCATCGGCCATCTCTGAATTTAACTTTCAAGCGATTGCTTATACGAAGCATGATTTGATCGCATGCATCACACTCAATCGTCCGCAAGTGATGAATGCGCTCAACCGGGCCACCATCGCCGAACTGACCGCGGCCTTTGCCGACGCGCGCGAAGACAACGACGTTCATGGCGTCATCCTGACCGGCGCAGGCGGGAAAGCATTTGCAGCAGGCGCTGACATATCCGAGTTGGCAAAAGCCAAGCCGACTGATGCCGAGGAGCAGGCACGGCGTGGTCAGCAACTCACCCTTCTGATCGAGACACTGGGCAAACCCGTCATCGCCGCGGTGAACGGCCTGGCGCTGGGCGGTGGATGCGAACTGGCGATGGCATGCAGCTTGCGCCTGGCCACGGAAGAAGCACGATTCGGCCAGCCAGAAATCAAGCTTGGCCTGATCCCCGGATTCGGCGGCACCCAGCGCCTGGCACGCCTGATCGGCAAGGCACAAGCGACGCAACTCATTCTAACCGGAGAGACCATTGCGGCAGCCGAAGCCTATCGGCTTGGCCTGATCAACGAGATCGTTCCAAGCGATCAATTGCTGACCCGGGCCGAGGAGATCCTGCGCCGCATCGGCAACAACGCACCGCTCGCAGTGCGCTACGCATTACAGGCCATCACCGAAGGGCTCAACCAGACCGTCCGCGCAGGCATGGATCTGGAAAGCGCCTTGTTTGCGGTGTGCGCGAGTACCGAGGATATGCGCGAAGGCACGACGGCCTTCCTCGAAAAACGCTACCCCGTTTTCAACGGACGTTAATGCACCTTATTCCGCCATCGATCACGTCCGTATCGGCGCATCGCTCGGCCACCCGCTTCTTGAAAGGATCCGAACTCCATGTCTGATGCATCGAACATCTTCTCCGGCCTCAAGGTCGTCGATTTCGCGAGCTTTATTGCCGGGCCCGCTGCAGCGACCATCCTCTCGGACTTTGGCGCCGACGTCATCAAGGTGGAACCGCCAGGCATCGGCGATCCGTACCGCTACTTTACGACCGTACCGCCGAACCCCGTCAGCGACGTCAACTACGCCTGGCAGCTCACCAACCGAAACAAGCGCAGTCTGGCGCTCAATCTGAAGGCCCCCGAATCGCGGGAAGTTGTCGAGCGCCTGGTTCGCTGGGCCGACGTGGTCGTGGTCAACTTTCCCCCACGCGTCAAGGCTGGGCTGGGTTTGAACTATGAAGCGCTCGCTCCGCTAAACCCGCGTCTGATCTATGCGGACATCACCGGTTACGGGAGCCGTGGGCCGGAAGCCGATACTCCAGGGTTCGACATTACGGCTTACTGGGCACGCTCCGGACTGATGGAGGTTACCCACGATGCGGGTAGCCCACCGACCTTGCCGGTCCCCGGCATCGGCGACCATGCGACGGCAACGACGCTCTATGCGTCGATCGTCACGGCACTGTTTGCACGCGAGAAAACCGGCAAAGGCACGCATGTGACCACCTCTCTGATCGCCAACGGCATCTGGGCAGCTGGCGCATGGGTCGAGGGTGCGCTCAATGGCGGGCACTTTTTTTCGCAGCATGATCGAAACACGCCGCCCAACGCGTTGCTCAACCCCTACCAGACGTCCGATGACCGTTGGCTCCTGATAGTCGCCGCTCAACAGAAGGATTGGGGTGGCTTTATCCAGGCCATAGGCCAGCCGCAGCTGGCCGCGGATCCGCGCTTTGCCGACGCGCGCAAGCGGCTTGAGAACTCGGCGGATCTGGTAAAGATCTTCGATCCGCTGTTTGCAAGCCAGCCACTGGCTCATTGGAAAAAAGTCCTGAACGAAGGCCGCGTTATTTTCGGCGTCGTGCAGAACGCCGTCGAGATCATCAACGATCCCCAGCTGGAGGCGAACAACATCGTCGTTCCGCTCGAGGGAACCGCCAATCCGCAAGCACGCACGGTCAGCAGTCCGATAGAAATCGCCGGATTCCCGAAAACAAAGCCGCGAATCGCGCCTGAGCTTGGCGAGCACAACGAAGACGTACTCAAGAGTCTCGATTTCAGTGCGGACGCGATCGCGCAGTTGCATCGAAGCGGCGCGTTCGGTGATGGCGCTGCATGACGCCATCGCTCGCGCGGGTCCGGTTTATCAGTCTTGTTTGATTTGAAGTTAGGAGACGCTGCATGGCAAGGGCGATAAAGAAAGTCGCAATCATCGGTACTGGCGTTATCGGCGCAAGCTGGTCCGCTCTATTTCTCGCAAAGGGACTCGACGTCGTAGCGACGGACGTCGCACCGAACGCCAAGGCTTCGCTGGAGGCGTTTATCGCAGCGGCATGGCCTGCGCTCGAACGCCTGGGGCTGGCGCCGGGCGCATCGCGAGAACGCCTGACATTCACGACCGAGCTGGATGCCGCGATCGCCGACTGCGATCTTGTGCAGGAAAACGGCCCCGAAAGAATCGCCTTCAAGCGCGATCTCTACAAACATCTCGATGAAAAGCTGGCATCGGACGTCATTATCGCCTCGAGTTCTTCCGGGTTGACGATGAGCGAGATCCAGTCCGCCTGCGAGCGCCATCCCGAGCGTTGCGTCATTGGCCATCCGTTCAACCCGCCGCATCTTGTACCACTGGTCGAGATTGTCGGCGGGTCCAGGACATCGCCCGAGACGATCGACCGCGCGATGGCGTTCTACAACGGCCTCGGTAAGCGGGCCATCCGCGTGCGCAAGGAAGTCCCGGGACACGTCGCCAACCGGCTTGCCGCGGCGCTCTACCGTGAAGTCACCTATCTCGTCTCCGAAGGCGTCGTGGACGTCACCGATGTCGATGCCGCCATCTCCTGGGGGCCCGGCCTGCGGTGGGGAATCATGGGACCGAACCTGCTTTATCACCTGGGTGGCGGCGCCGGGGGCATCGAGCACTTCTTCGACCAGTTCACCGGACCGATGACCGCGTGGTGGAACACGCTTGGGACGCCGGAGATTACGCCGGAAGTTCGCGCGACGATCATCGAGGGGGTGCGCGCTGAAGTTCAATCCCGTTCGATTCCCGAGTTAGAGGCGTATCGAGATGAAATATTGCTCGGCTTGCTGGAATTGAGGAAAGGCGAACGCTGAGGATCTGCGGATCCATGGCGACAGAAGAAAGCCCGCTGCTTGAGCGGGCTTTTTCTTTCTAAAAGCCCCTCCTACTCGTCATCCCGGCGCGGGCCGGGATCCAGTGGCGTTATCGGTAGGTTGTCGCGTCAGAGCCTGGATCTGATCACGAAACCCTGCAACCGAAGCCACTGGATCCCGGCCTGCGCCGGGATGACGAATAGGTTGGGTTTTCTGAGACTTCCGGAAATTACTCCTAAGAGTAGAAAAGATTTACCGGAAGTGAGCTTGGCCGGCGAGCGGCATTCGCCGAAAGTATTTATCTCACCGCACCCCAAGCCTGCCAACGCAACGAGGAAACGTGTCATGTCCATTACTGCCACTCCGACGCCCGGCAAGACCCTGCTGACACCGCGCGATCATGCCCTGGTCATGATCGATTTCCAGTCGCAGATGTCGTTCGCCACCCATTCGATTGACGCCATCACCCTGCGCAACAACGCCGGCCTTGTGGCACGCGCGGCGGCCAGCTTCAAGGTCCCCACCATTCTGACGACGGTGGCGGCAAAGACCTTTTCCGGCCCGATGTTCAGCGAGGTTACCGACCCGTTTCCCGGCCAGGCGCTTCTCGATCGCACCTCGATGAACACCTGGGAAGACGCCGCGGTGATCAAGAAGATCAACGAAATCGGCAAGAGTCGTATTGTCCTGGCAGGCTTGTGGACATCGGTATGCATCGTCGGTCCTGCATTGTCGGCGCTCGATCAAGGTTTCGAGATCTATGTGATCGCCGACGCTTGTGGTGATGTCTCCGCCGAAGCGCATAACCGCGCGATCGAGCGCATGGTGCAAGCGGGCGCCCGCCCGATGACGGCCCTGCAATACCTGCTCGAATTGCAGCGCGACTGGGCACGTGCCGAGACTTACGAGAGCACCACCGGTATCGCCAAGCAGTTCGGTGGTTCTTATGGCCTTGGCGTCACCTATGCCAAGAGCATGTTCGGGGCGCACGAAGGTTGATGCCGCGTGCAGGCGGTGACATCGCGTCACCGCCCCGAGGCGGGGAGTCGGCCATGAAGTCTTATCTGCTTTCTTTTGCCGCGGGGCTATTGGTGGGCTGCATCTACAGCCTCATCAGGGTACGCTCGCCTGCCCCGCCGCTGATTGCGCTTATTGGGCTGCTGGGTATTCTGCTTGGCGAGCAAAGCCCGTCGCTGATCAAACACTTCTTTATCAAAGAAGACGCAAAGACCAGCCAGGCCAGCGGTCAGCTATCGAAGACGAACACCGATCCGGAGGCTAAGTCATGAGCAGTCGACAGGTTCCGCCCGAACTCATTCTGTACAACGGCCGGTTCACCACGCTCGATCGCGGCAAGCCCTCAGCTACGGCCGTTGCTGTCGCCCATGGCGTGTTCACCGCCATCGGCGACGAGGCGGATATCCTGTCTCTGGCGACCTCCAATACCCGGCTGATCGATCTCCATGGCCGGCGCGTATTGCCCGGCCTGATCGACAACCACCTGCACATCATCCGCGGCGGTCTGAACTACAACATGGAGTTGCGTTGGGACGGCGTTCGTTCGCTCGCCGACGCGATGGACATGCTCAAGCGCCAGGTAGCGATTACGCCACCGCCGCAGTGGGTGCGCGTGGTGGGCGGCTTCACCGAACACCAGTTCGCCGAAAAGCGCCTGCCCACTATCGCCGAGCTCAATGCGGTAGCACCGGACACGCCGGTATTCCTGCTCCATCTCTACGATCGCGCCTTGCTCAATGGCGCCGCCTTGCGTGCCGTGGGTTATACCCGTGACACGCCCGCGCCGCCGGGGGGCGAGATCGTGCGCGATAGCGACGGTAATCCGACCGGCTTGCTGCTGGCCAAGCCGAATGCGGCCATTCTCTATGCCACGCTGGCTCGCGGCCCCAAGCTCCCCTTCGACTATCAACTCAACTCCACGCGCCATTTCATGCGCGAGCTCAACCGGCTCGGCGTCACCGGCGCCATCGATGCCGGCGGCGGTTCGCAGAACTATCCCGACGACTACGCCGTGATCCAGCAGTTGGCCGACGATGGGCAGCTCACCATTCGCCTGGCCTACAACTTGTTCACGCAAAAGCCCCAGGCGGAGAAGGACGACTTTCTCAACTGGACGAAGCATTCCAAGTACAAGCAGGGCGACGACTATTTCCGCCATAACGGCGCCGGCGAGATGCTGGTGTTCTCCGCCGCCGACTTCGAGGACTTCCGCGAACCACGGCCGGATATGCCGGCGCAGATGGAGGACGACCTTGAGGGCGTGGTGCGCATCTTGGCCGAGAATCGCTGGCCCTGGCGCATGCATGCCACATACGACGAGACGATCAGCCGCGCGCTGGACGTGTTCGAGCACGTCAACAAGGACATCCCGCTGCAAGGTCTGCACTGGTTCATCGATCATGCCGAAACGATTTCGGATCGTTCGATCGACCGCATCGCGGCGCTCGGTGGCGGCGTTGCCGTGCAGCACCGCATGGCCTACCAGGGCGAATATTTCGTGGAGCGCTACGGGTCGATCGCCGCCGAAGCAACGCCTCCGGTGGCAAAGATTCTCGACAAGGGCGTACCCGTTTCGGCTGGCACCGATGCGACCCGCGTGGCCTCCTATAACCCATGGGTATCGCTGGCGTGGCTGGTTACGGGGCGCACGGTGGGCGGGTTGCGCTTATATCCGCAGCGCAATTGCCTGGATCGCGAAACCGCGCTCCGTATGTGGACCGAGAACGTTACCTGGTTCTCCAACGAAGTCGGCAAGAAGGGACAGATCAAGGTGGGCCAGTTCGCCGACCTGATCGTGCCCGATCGCGACTTCTTCGCGTGTGCGGAAGACGAGATTGCCGATACCGTGTCGGAACTGACCATGGTCGGCGGCAAGATCGTCTACAGCGCCGGCAACTTCAGCGGATTCCAGGAAGTGACCGTGCCTGCGGCCATGCCGGACTGGTCGCCGGTGCGTCGTTTCGGCGGCTATGCAGGCTGGGCCGACGAAGCCGCTCATGCCAAACGCGTCGCTGCTCCCGCTTGTGGATGCGCCCATACCTGCGGAGTGCACGGTCACGATCACGCTCGTTCGTGGACCAGTCACGCGCCGGTCGATGACCTCAAATCGTTCTGGGGCACATTGGGTTGCGCCTGTTGGGCGGTATAGACATGCGCACCTGGACTCCGCCATTACTGATACAGCGCGTGGCGTTGCTGCTGCTGTGTGCCGCTTATCTGCAAGGCGGTATCGACAAGGCCTGGGATTTCCGTGGTGCCGTCGCCGAAACGATCCATTTTGGACTGCCGATACCGGCACTGGTTACGGCGCTGACCATCGTGATCGAATTGGTCGCCTCGGTGCTTATCGTCACCGGCTTTTATCGGTGGGCGGGTGCGCTGGTGCTGGCCGGCTTCACTTTAATGGCCACGTTTCTGGCCAACCGTTTTTGGGAGCTTCCGCTCGCACAGCGTTTCCCGATCGAGAACGCCTTTTTTGAGCATCTCGGGCTGGTCGGCGGTTTCCTGCTGGTAGCCTGGCATGATCTGCGAGACCGCCGCACCAAAGTTTCTTTCACTCCATCCTGATCCGGAGTTAGACATGCGTATTTCCTCTTTCTTGCTGACAGCCTTATGGGGTGTCGGTCTGGCATTGTCAGCGACCGCGACCTCCTCACAGGCACGCGACGCCACGCCCACGCCTGTGGTCGCGGTGGGCTCGCAGTACGACACCACCCATGTCTACGTCGCGCCCACGGATGTCGACCGCTTCGCCCAAAGCTTCCTGGCCACCTTTGGCGGGCAGAGCACGAAGCAAGGTGTCGCCCAGGTCACGCCAACACCCAGCAGCACTACCACGCAGCTACTGCAGACACCGGTGGGCACTGTGTCGTTGTTCGGTTTCAAGACACCCATTCCGCGCCCGTTCGGCGACGAGCGCACCGGTTACCTGGTGAAGGACATGGATGTGGCCATTCGTGCAGCCCGTGCAGCCGGCGCCGACGTCATCGTCTCTACGTTTCCCGATCCGATCGGTCGCGATGCGGTCATCCAGTGGCCGGGTGGCGTGAACATGCAGTTGTATTGGCACACCACGCCGCCGAACTACGCGGCATTCCAGACCGTGCCGGAGAATCGCGTCTATGTTTCGCCAGACCGTGCGGACGCGTTCGTGCGCAGTTTTCTTGCTTTCTCGCATGGCAAGGTCGTCTCCGACAATCCCCATGCGCCAGGCATAGAGATCGGCCGAGCCGGCGATACGTTCCGCCGCATCCGTATCGAATCGACCTTCGGCAAGATGTCGGTACAGGTCACCGATGGACACCTTCCGTGGCCGTACGGTCATGAAATGACCGGCTACGAGGTGCCTCATCTGGCCGATACGCTCGCCAAGGCCAAAGCCAGCGGCGCCAACGTGCTGGTGGAACCCTATACCGCCGATGGCCGACAGATCGCCATGATCTTGTTCCCGGGCGGCTACGTCGCGGAAGTCCATGCGGCGACCGGACAGTAAGACTCACCCATTGCTACGCGACACCGTTGCCCGCGGTGTCGCGTGCGGGCTGCTTGCCCTGCTCCCGGTGGCAACGGTTTGCGCGCAGGACAGTGCTCCAACTCGCCCCACGCCCATGTTCAGTCGCTGGCAGGAGGACTGGTCGGCACTGGCCAACCCGTCCCTGAGAAACCGGCCAGGCGATGCGCTGAAATACATTCCGCTTGCCGCCGACGATCCGTCCAGCTATCTCTCGCTAGGATTGAATCTGCGTGAGCGTGTGGAATACAACGACGACGTGGGGTTCGGTGTGGGCGCTAACCGGTCGGACAGCTACCTCATTCAGCGTCTCCAGGTACATGCCGATCTCCACTTCAATTCGCATTGGCAGCTGTTTACCCAGCTCGAGGACGCGCGCGACTATGGCAAGCAGGTCACCACATCGGCGGACCGCAATCCCGTCGACCTGCGTCTCGATTTTGTTGCGTACAACACCACGATCGGCGACGACACGTTCAAATTCCGTGCAGGCCGTCAGGAGTTCGCCTTCGACTTGCAGCGCTTCGTGTCGCTACGTGACGGCCCCAATGTACGCCAGGCATTCGATGCGATCTGGGCAGGCTGGGAAACCCGGTCCTGGCATGTCATCGGCTTTATCAGCCAGCCGGTGCAGTATCGGGACGCTCAGGATTTCGACGACTATTCCGATCGGCATTTGCGCTTCAACATGGTCCGTGCGGAGCATCTGCTGTTCGGTTCACAGGAGCTGTCCGCGTACTACGCGTTGTACTCCCGGGATAACGCGCGTTACATCGACGCCAGCGGAAGAGAATCACGACACATATTCGATGTCCGCTACGCCGGCGCCGCCCGCGGCCTGGACTGGGATCTGGAAACCATGATCCAGCGCGGCTCGGTCGGCGCCAGTGACATTCGCGCCTGGGCCATAGGCACACGCGCCGGCTACACCTTTGCTACAACGTCCTGGCAGCCCCGCCTTGGCTTGCAGCTGGATGCCGCATCCGGCGATCGCCATGGCGCGGACCACACCGTAGGCACTTTCAACCCGCTCTTCCCCAATGGGTACTACCTCACGCTCGCGGGTTATACCGGGTACGTCAACTTCATCCATGTAAAACCGTCGGTGACGGTCAAGCCCATAAGCCGGCTAACGCTAACGGCGGCATTCGCGCTGCAGTGGCGTCAGACCACCGCCGATGCCGTGTATACGCAACCCAATATCCCCATCCCTGGCACGGCCGGTCAGGGTGGGCGCTGGACGGGCAGCTACGGCCAGCTTCGTGGCGACTACGCCATCAACACAAACCTCGTGGCTGCCTTGGAAATGGTGCATTTCGAGGTTGGCAATGCCCTTCGTCGTGCCGGCGCGCACAATTCCAACTATCTGGGTATGGAGCTCAAGTATCTATGGTAATCGGTACGCAAACATCCATAACCGTTGATATGCCACAGCGGTCAAGCACCTTGCTTCGGCTGGTCTCCTAGCACTCTTGGCTTATGTGCTCTTGGCCTATCTCCTTCCTCGGGTAATTCGGAAACCCGGCGATCGGAGTAAAACGTGAAGGGCAAGCCCAGATAGTGCGGAGGGACGCCTCCGAGTCATCTTTATCTGCCGAACGGCCAAGCGCCGCGGGCTGAATCTTTGGGTTTCCATGCACGTATCCGGGTTCGCGCATGGGTATCGTCTTGAGGGTTGTGTGGAATGCATTTCATTGGCCGTGCAATGACACGTCTGTTCGTGTGGCTCGCCTGCACCGCGCCGGTCGCGATGGGCGTGCCTTTCGTTGCGCGAGCCGCCGAGCCACCTCATGCTATTGCACCGCTGGTGACGCAATCGCCTTACCGTTACAGCTTGCCGCAATTCCAGCACCGCGCCTATCTCTCTCGGGACGGCGCGCCGGCGAACGCGCAGGCGATGGTCCAGACACCCGACGGGTTTCTGTGGATAGGTACGCAGAACGGTCTGTTTCGATTTGACGGCGTGCGATTCGATCGCAGTCCCACCGACTTGCTGCCGAAGACCAATATCTCCCTTTTATTTTCCGAGCCCAATGGCGACCTGTGGATCGGTTACACCTTCGGCGGCGTCAGCGTATGGCATCAAGGCAAACTATCGAGCGTGCCGGATGCGGCACTTCCCGGCGGCAGCGTGCTCGGCCTTGTGCGAGCGAAAGATGGCGCCCTATGGATGGCCACGACTCGCGGCATCGCCCGGCAACGCGATGGGCATTGGGAAAAGGTTTCCCGCCCCAACGACGGCGACCCGACGCACGAGCCTCTATGGCTCGGTGACATCCATGGTCGCATCTATCTCTTCGAGTCCCAGGCTGCCTATCTCCTCGACGATAAAACTGGGCAATGGCAGCCCACGGATATAGCAAAGGCCAAACACGATCGGCTGGGTCTCCCGGCATCCATTTCCTGGAATGACACCTACAACCTGTACTGGGCAAGTTTGCGCGACCCCTCCGGGGCTTTGTGGGTGACCAGGGAGGATCGCGAAGGCATCACGCGCGTTCGTTGGAAAAACGACGAGGATGCCATCGCCGGCGAGGAGCATTTCGGCAAGGCCGAAGGCTTGAGCGGAGAGTATGGGCTGTTCTATTTCATGGACCGCGAGGCCAATGTCTGGGTGGCGACCGAACAAGGCATCGATCGCTTCAGCGTGAGCAAGTTCACGCCCGTCGTCTTTCCAGGAAGAATGTCCGACCTGACCATAGCGGCGGATCATGCTGGTGGGTTATGGGTGGGCAGCCTCAGAGAAAACGCACTCCATCTCGAAGGCGAGGCGCCTGCCGTACGTATTGAAGGCATGGGCCCGGGTTCCGATTGCTCCATGGTGGATCACAAAGGGGCCATCTGGATGGTCGGGTACGCCGATCTGGAAGTCTATGACGGTGTGCGTGTTACCCACATATCGCCTCCGCCCGGCACGCTGAAAAGCGACCATGGCCAGGAGGTGCTTCAAGCCTGCCAGAATCTAGCGGAGGACGCCGCGGGAAATATCTGGCTTTCGGCGGCGAAGGTCGGTGTCTTTCGCCGCGCTTATGGCGCTTGGCAACTCAATGGCGGCCTCAAGGGACTGCCTTCAGGGCCCTCGATTCGCATCATCGCCGATGAGAAGGGACGCATATGGCTCGGCTACCCCAACAACCGTATCGCGATGGTCGATCATGATCGAGTGACGCTCTATGGTCGCGACGATGGGTTGGCGATCGGCAATGTATTGAGCCTGTATATACGGGGCGCGCATGTCTGGGCAGCGGGAGATACCGGCATCGCCTATCTTGCTTCCAACAACCGGTTCGTTGCTTTCCATGCCGAGGGCGGCAATGCATTGCGCGGCATCTCCGGCATAGTTGAAACCAGCGGAGGCGATCTCTGGTTAAACAATACGGATGGTGCCTACCGCATTGCGGCCAACCAGATCGAAACTCTCCTACACAACCCGGGGTATCAACCCTCTTATGAGCTGTTTACCCAGGACGATGGTATCAATGGACAACCCAAGGCGGTCCGGCCCGGACCTTCCATGGTTCAAAGTACCGATGGGCGCATCTGGGTGGCGACAAAGCAGAACCTGTCCTGGATCGATCCGCCGCATATCCGATACAACACGATTGCTCCGGCGATCACGATCAGCGGCTTCACCGCCGGCGGTAAATCATGGCCGCTGTCTTCGATCCCGATACTTCCGCCATTGACCGCCAATCTGCGCATTGACTACACAGCACCGGCACTATCCATGCCTGAACGCGCGCGCTTTCGATATCGGCTTCAAGGCGTAGACAATGACTGGCAGGAAGCAGGAGGACGGCGCGAAGCCTTTTACACCAACCTTCTGCCAGGCACTTATCATTTCCAGGTGTTGGCTATCAACGAAGATGGCGTTGCCAGTGTTGCGCCAGCCAGCCTCACTTTCAAAGTGCAGCCGGCGTTTTATCAAACCGTCTGGTTCAAGTCACTCCTGGTCGGTATGGCCATGCTGTGCGCCTGGTGCCTATATGCCTTGCGGGTGTCATTCATCGCGCGCAGATACCGCTTACTTCTTCATGAGCGTTCGGCGGAGCGGGAGCGTATTGCCAGGGATCTCCATGACACCCTCCTTCAGGGCATGCAAGGCATACTCCTGCAAATCGAATCCTGGACGCGCGGCCCTACCCTGTCCGATGCGCAGCGAGATAGTGCGTCAAGGATAGAGGACAAGATGCGCAGCATGCTGATCGAGGGACGCGACACCATCAGTGCGCTTCGACAATCACAGGACCACCAGGTCAGCTTCATCGCCGAATTGCTTGTGGTCGGCAACGAAGCCGCCGCACAATCGGAGACGAGGTTTTCGCTCCGTCTGATTAATGACCCACGCGATCTGCTTCAAGACGCGTGCGAAGAAGTGCTGGCGATAACTCGTGAAGCCATCTTGAATGCTTTCAGACACGCTCAGGCGGAAGCGGTCTGGGTGACCGTCGATTACGAACAGCACGCCTTGACCATTACCATCTGCGATAACGGCATCGGGGTATCGGAACAGCGCATCGAGGAGCGGCAGAAGGATGGCCATTGGGGTATAGCTGGCATGCGGGAGCGGGCTGGCAAACTGTGCGCGCAGCTTATGGTGACCAGTGCTCCTGGTAAAGGGACCGTGATCGAGCTCGAGGTTCCCCGACGTCACGCCTATGCGTCGGCGCCGTTTTTTGTTCGTCTTAGTAGGACTCTAATAAGAAAGTGGAATAATTTCAGGGGGAATGGCGCAACCCGTTAGAACAAGTGTCAGACTGCGAAGCATCTTCAAGGGCCTTGAAGAATCCTCCCCTAGCCGTCGTCCCGGCGAACGCCGGGACCCAGGGTCTTACGCTTCGACCCGCTGAAGGCGCTGGGTCCCGGCGTTCGCCGGGACGACGATGGAAATTAAGGTTAGGTGCGAGCAGTCGCCCTGCCCGTTTCCTTCAGCAGCAGAGAAACCAAAAGCGCGCCAACCACGATCAATACCCAAAACAACGTCGAATGAAAGAAATGCAACCGAGGATCGATAGTCGAGTCGCCGACCGACTTGCCCAGCTTGCTGGCAAACACCGGCCCGATCAGCGCGGTCACGCCAAACGTGATGAAATTAATCGCACCGGTCGCGCTGCCCTTGACGTTATCTGGATTGGCTTCCTTGATGATCGTGTAAGGAATCATCGCCGCGCCTGACGCTATGCCGAAAGTGAGCAAGGTCAACCACGCAGGCAGGACGCCTGGCGCAAAGGTCAACTGCAGCGCGCAAACGAGCATCAGGCAGATGCCGATAATGAGAGCCTGCTTGCGTCGACCCAGGGCATCCGCGAGCCAGCCAAACAGCGGGCAACCCAAAACCCAGCCGAGCGGCACCATGGATATGGCAAACACCGCATCGTGATAGCTGAACACCCGGTCCACCTGAAAGAACCGAACGCCCCACACCATATCCCCGATCGTCGTCGGCGCGAACAGCAGCCCGGACACCAGGCCGCACAAGTAGGACTGAGGATTGCTGAACACCACTTTATATGGCGCAAGAAAGTTTCCGTGCGCCGCGGCGCTTCCGGCGACGACGGGCTCCCTGGGAGTCATTACGAACAACACACCGGCCACGAGAAGCACGACAATGCCCAGTCCCACCCAGAATGTCGCCACCTTTACGACGCCATGAACAAGCGGTCCAACGGCGATCTGTCCCATCGTCCCGCCCAGCATGCCGAAGCACTGCGTAAAGCCGATCGCTGTCGCCAGTTTCTTGGCCGAGAATCCATGTGAGGCCAGATAGACGGCGCCGGTAAAAGCGAAGGCGGACCCTGCCCCCTGCAGCAATCGCCCCGCGCCACCGATACTGGTGGTCGGAACAGCGAACAACATGCAGCCAAGCGCGAGCAACAGCATGCCCATCGGGACCACATACTTGGCACCCCAGCGGTCTAACAGCACGCCCGCGACGAGACTGGTCGTCGAATAGGTGTAGTAGTAGAGACCAAGGATGCCGCTCAAACCCAAAACGCTCACGCCAAAGGCTTGCGCAAGCTCCGGCATCATGACCGCCGGTGACGAGCGCGATGCGTATTCCAGAAAATAAAACACGGCCGCCAGGCCCCATGCGATGGCATAGACCTTCGCATGGGCCGATGAGGTTGTATTAGGGCTGTCAGCGCTCATCACCGTTCCCCGAATGACCATGAGCGCACTCTAGCGATTCGGCGAGTGCTTATCGTTACCCTAAAGAGTACATATCCGTCTCACGGCGGACCATTTTGTCCACGGGGAATCAGGCTTATACAAGCGCCTGGCTAGGCTCGCTTTTTCATGCCCAATCGACGCCCTGCGGGGGGTATCCACAGGGCACGAGGTTTCAAGCAGACGGGACCTCTGGGGAGGACGAGGTTGACCGAGGTCCCTCGGGAAAGCTGGCTCTTGATCGTCAGCCTCCCCCTCAGTTTTTCGGCCCGCTCGCGCATGCCGGCAATGCCCCAATGGCCTTCTTTCCGGCGGAACTCGATGTACTGTTCGCTGACGCCGATGCCATTGTCCTGGATCGAAATCTTCAGCCCGCGTTTTGCATATCTGACGAGTACCAAGATAGCCTTCGCCTGAGAGTGCTCGAACGCATTACGCAGGCCTTCGCGAACAATGGCCAACACCTCGACGCGCACTTTTAACGGGAGTCTCCAGGGTACGCCTCTGATTCTCAGCGTGAAGTCGACCTTCGAATCCGAGGCCGCCCGCTCTCCCATCTCCAGCACGGCCGCCATCCAATCCTTTTCGTCGTCATCAGGAAAACGCAGCGCACTGATCGCATTGCGGCCATCCACGACGATGTCACGCAGCTTTCGCTCGATCCGCATCGCGCGCTCGCGCTCCTGTTCCGGCAGCCTCGACGAAAGCACTTCAAGCTCGAGCAGGATGCCCTGGAGACCCTGCAGCAGCGTGTCGTGCAACTCCCTGGCTATGCGCTTGCGTTCGGCGCGCCGTTCGTCTTCCAGAAAACGGGCGCCTTTCTCCGTGCGTCTCAGTCGCAGCCTGTTCACGTTCCAAAGCGCAAGAACCAACGCGATTCCAGCACCGAGCGATCTCACCCAATTTGAGTAAGAGATGGACAACCCATGCCACACAAACACCACCTTATTAGCCGCCCCCGCTGCTTTGGGGCAACTTTTATCAGCATGTCTCCTTGATAAGAATTGGAAGAATCTCGACTTTTTTTGTAAAAAAACACAACGCGGTCGGACGCGACTCATCAGTTGTCGCGCACCGGCGAACTAGCTGTCTAGGCTGCTTTTCTAAACCGCCCTTACAGACTGTATTTGCGCAAGCTTGTCGCTACATACAGCTTGGTAAGCCACGCGGGGTCTTCGAGACTCCCGCCGGTGATCTCTTGAATACGCTCGAGCCTGTAGTTCAGCGTGTTGGGATGAATCCCCAGAATCAAGGCGGTGGGCTTGCGCTTCTGGCATTGCTCCAGATAGCACTCGAGAGTTCTCAACAGGTCCGGCTCGTGCGATAGACGTTCGATCAGCGATTCCATATAGCGCAGCACGTTATCCGAGCGCCTGGCGCCCTCGTTCAAGGCAATGTCCGAGTACCGGTAGACGCCTTCGCCGGCACCAATGCGTTCGCCCACCTCCAACGCCTTGGCAGCTTCGTCCACGGAGCCGGACCAGCCGGATGGCCCCTGCCCCATCATCCCGACGCCCACCTGCTTTAGCTCCGGAACGTTCTCGATCAGGCGCTCGGCCAGCTCCCCCATTCTCCGGTCACTGGCAAGCAGGGAATCGCCACGAATGCATGGAACCCAGACGATCAACCGCCCGCGATACGTCACCCTGACAAGATCGGCCACATTGACCTTTGCCATGCGCGCCACGGTGAGCAGTATCCTGTCCAGCTCCGCCTCCACGCGGGACGGCAAGGTATCGGGCACATTGGCATTGAATGCGAAGGCCACCCTGGCGATCGTCGGGTCGATGCCAATGGTCTCCGATACCCGGCTGAACTCGCTCACGTCTCCCGATGCGCTGAAGATCAAATTGCAAAGCTCGTAACGCAGGGCGTCCTTCCATCGAGACTGCTCGTACTGTTCTTCCATGTAGGCGGCTGCGATGGCCTGAGCCATTTCATCGAAGTGGTCGAGGAGATACGGCGACAGGTTGAAAAGAAGTTCGTTCTGGACATCCGGATGCTCTGCACCAAACTCCAGATAAATAGCCCACAGCTCTTTTGAGCCGACCCGGTAGGCCCTGAGCAACGACGCCAACTCAACGCCCTGATGGACGCGCCGCCGTCCCAGGTTTCGAAATACCTCCATGTCTTCGTCGGAGGGGTATTCGCCCGTCAACATGGTCTTGCACCAAAGTATTGCCGAAAAGCGGATCGACTCCAGGAAGTCGTTCCTGGCGCTCGGTGGCAGCTTGGCGTAGACCGGGTCGCTTTGGGTGATCGCCTTGTAAGAACGCTCGACGATGACCGTCGGATCGCGCTCATAGGCAGCCGTCATTTCGCGAAGTTTTCCCGTTACCCGTGGAATTTTCATGGTTACACCGACGCAGACATAAGTGGATAGAGTTCCAAATCCATGGCCGGATGAAAAGTATCCGCGACGGTGAAGATGGGTCACGTGGCTGCAGTCTAGTCCTTTGGGGAGGGTCGAAAAATCGGCCTTTTGGCGGGAATGACTCCGGCTGATTTCGAAAAACCTCCCACTCGTCATCCCGGCGCAGGCCGGGATGACGAATAGGTAGTGGTTCGTTCCAGGCTTTCCTTCGACCACTGCCTCAACGCTGCATCTGCATCAGATGATCCATCGGAAGCATGTTCCGATTGAGGTGTCCCATGATCCATATGGATCCGACGACGACAATCGCGATGATCAACATCGCCGCGGCGAACGCCGTGACATTGATCTTTTGAGCGGGTGCGGTGTTGATATGCAGGAAGAAGATCAGGTGAACCAGCATCTGCGCAATCGCCAGAACGGCCAGCGCCGCCACCACGCTGAAAGGAGCCATGCTCGTATTGGGTGCGATGACAAATGCGGCAACGGTCAGCGCGATGGCCGAAACGTAGCCGATGATGTAGCCACGGAGGCTGCCATGCGCCTCCCGGCCTTCCAGACCCGGCGTATTCGAATCCCCGCGCCGAGGGTCGTGCCGTTGCTGTGTTGTCATAGATAGCCTCCGACCAGATAGACGAACGTAAAGACACCGATCCAGACCACGTCCAGGACATGCCAGAAAAGGCTGAAACACAGGAAACGGCGCAGGATGGCCGGTGTGAATCCGCGCAGCAGGAATTGCACGAGCAGCACGCCGAGCCACAGGAGTCCGCATGTCACGTGCAATCCGTGCGTGCTCACCAGCGTAAAGAACGACGAGAGGAAAGCGCTGCGTCCGGGCCCATCGCCTTTGGCGATAAGATCGGCAAACTCATGGACTTCCAGGGTCAGAAAGACGAGACCCAACACACCTGTCACGAGGAATCCCATCAGCGCAACGAACTTGTTGCGCCGATCGCACGCCAACATGGCGATGCCGCAGGTAAAGCTGCTGGTGAGCAGGCAGGCCGTCTCGATAAAGGCATTGCGCGAGCTGAAAAGCATGTGCCCGTCAGGACCACCGTCCGTCGCCGTCCTGAGCACGGCAAACACGGCAAACAGTGCAGCAAACAGAATGCCGTCACTCAGAAGGTAGAGATAGAAACCAAAACCGGTGACATGCTGCCTGGACGGGAGCTGCACTCCCGACTCCTCCGACGGCATATCCAATGAAGCAACATCGCTAGACATAGGTCCGTCCTTTACAGATCAGGCAGTGTGGGGGTTGGCGCGTTCGAGTCGGCCGACTTCCGCCGCCGACAGCTCAAATTCGTCCTCTTCGCCCCAGGACGACCACACGATCAGCGCGAAGAACGCGACGAGTGCCAATACACCCATCCACCAGATGTGCCAGATCATGCCAAAACCACCCATGACGGCGAAGAAACTGACAAAGAAGCCAAACCCCGAATTCTTCGGCATTTCGATCGCCTCGAGCGGCTGGGTCGAAGCGGTCGCGACCTCCTGCTTCACTTCCCAGTACGCATCGAGACCAGCCACTTGAGGGACCCGCGCAAAGTTGTACGGCGGTGGCGGTGATGCCGTCGACCACTCCAAGGTACGTCCATCCCATGGGTCCGCACCCGCGCGCAAGCTCGCGCGTTTTTTGATGCTCCATACCAATTGGACGACCTGGAGAAGAATGCCGATAAAGATCAGGACAGCCCCTGCTTCTGCGACGAGGAGATAAGGCAGCCACGCGGGATTGTCGTAATGGTTCATGCGGCGGGTCATACCCATGAAGCCAAGGATGTAAAGCGGCATGAAGGCAAGATAGAAACCCACGAACCAGCACCAGAACGCGGCTTTACCAAGCCCCTCGTGGAGACGAAAGCCAAACGCTTTCGGAAACCAGTACGTCAGTCCCGCGAAGCACCCGAAGACGACGCCACCGATAATCACGTTATGGAAGTGCGCGATCAGGAACAGGCTGTTGTGCAGCACGAAGTCGGCCGGTGGCACGGCCATCAGGACACCGGTCATGCCGCCTATCGTGAACGTCACCATGAAGCCGATGGTCCACAGGACCGGCGAGGTGAAGCGCACGCGGCCACCGTACATGGTGAACAGCCAGTTGAAGATCTTCACGCCCGTCGGTATGGCGATCACCATGGTGGTGATACCGAAGAAGCCGTTGACGTCCGCGCCCGATCCCATCGTGAAGAAGTGATGCAGCCAGGTCGTGAACGCCAGGAGGGTGATGACCATGGTCGCCACGACCATGGACCGGTAGCCGAACAACGGTTTGCGGGAGAACGTGGAAATGACCTCCGAGAACACACCGAATGGCGGAAGAATCAGGATGTAGACCTCCGGATGCCCCCATGTCCATATGAGGTTGATATACATCATCGGGTTTCCACCACCGTCGTTGGTGAAAAAGTGCGTTCCCAGGTAGCGGTCCAGCAGCAGCATCGCGAACGTGGCCGTCAGGATCGGGAACGCCGCGACAATGAGCATGTTGGAGGCCAACGCCGTCCAGGTGAACACAGGCATCATCGACAGGCGCATGCCCGGCGCGCGCAGCTTCAGTATCGTCGTCGCCAGGTTGACGCCTGATAACAGCGTACCGACACCCGATATTTGCAGCGACCACAGGTAGTAATCGACCCCTACTCCAGGGCTGAAAGGCAGCTCGGAGAGCGGCGGATACGCCAGCCAGCCGGTACGGGCGAATTCACCGATGCCAAGCGACAGATTGATCAGCAGCGCACCGGCAGCGGTCAGCCAGAAGCTGACGGAGTTGAGCACCGGAAACGCCACGTCGCGCGCGCCGATCTGCAAAGGCACGACGAAATTCATCAGTCCCACCACGAACGGCATCGCCATGAAGAAAATCATGATCGTGCCGTGCGCGGAGAAGATCTGGTTGTAATGCTCCGGCGGCAGAAAACCATGCGCGTTGCTGCTGGCCAGCGCCTGCTGCGAACGCATCATGATGGCGTCGCTGAACCCGCGAAGCAGCATCACCATGGCCAGCAGCGTGTACATGATGCCGATGCGCTTGTGGTCGACCGTGGTGATCCACTCGGTCCACAACCAGTCCCATTTGCGCTTATAGGTGATCAGGCCAAGGATCGCCAGGATGCCAAAGATGAGTACGAGGCATGTGCCCATGATGATGGGCTGGTCGAAGGGGATGGCGCTTAGCGTAAGCTTTCCGAACATGTCATTGCTCCGATCGAGCCGATATAAGCGCAGGGCCTGGGGTGCTTACGGAGACGCCTGACGTCGATTCCGGCCGCTTCGTGGCATGGTCGATGGCGTGATCGAACAGAGCGTCGGATACCGGGAAGTAGTAAGCGACCGGGCCAACTTTGTGATCCGCCGCCAACTGGTCATACGTAGCCGCGTCCAGTCGCGAAGCTGCCGACTTGGCCCGCTGAACCCACGTCTCGAAACCTGCCGAGTCGGTCGCGAGCACCTGGAAATGCATGTCGGAAAAACCATCGCCGCTGAATTGAGCCGACAGCCCGCGATAGTTGCCCGGTTCGCTCGCCTGCAATTGCAACTGTGTCTGCATGCCCGGCATCGCATATATCTGACCACCCAGCGAGGGGACAAAGAACGAGTTCATCACGGTCGCCGAGGTGAGCTTGAAGGAGACCGGGGTGTCGACCGGAATCGCCAGCTCGTTGACACTGGCAATGCCCTGCTCCGGATAGATGAACAGCCATCGCCAATCCAAGGCCACCACCTGGACGACAAGCGGCTTTCGCTTCGATGCCAACGGCTGATAGGGATCGAGCTGGTGTGCGCCGACCCATGCCAGGCTTCCGAGAAAGAGGATGACGAGCAAGGGAATCATCCAGATGGAAAACTCGATCGCTCCGGAATACTCCCACCGCGGCCGATAGGTCGCCTTGGCGTTGGACGCGCGAAACCACCAGGCGAACCAGAGCGTAAGGACGATGATGGGCGTGATCACCATCAGCATCGGAATAAGCGCTTCCAGCAGAAGCTGCTTCTCTTGCGCCCCGACAGGTCCCTTGGGGTCGAGCACCCCCTCGGTACAGGCGCTCAAGGACATGCAACAGGCCATCGCCGTCGTCAAGCGAACCAAAGACGACAGCGTCGGGCTTCTAAGCATCATGATGGGTCTCCGCTATGCCGCACCGCGTCCGGCGCAGCTCCTTACGACAGCACGGAACAGCCACGTGGGCTGCATGGTGAACGCGACTTCACCCACTGCGTGACATGGGGACGGGACGACTGTAGGTCGCTGGAGCAAGACGGTCTTGGATAAAACTGTCCGCCAAGGAACAGATAAGACGTGTCGTCGCCATCGCGGCGCATCGAGAAGCAGCGCTTCCGACTCGAAAGTGTCGGCATAGGCGTCAGCGCCGTCAGTCCGGGCAACCCGCATGGGTTTCGTACATATCCGGTCAATCGCGTACAAGCCCGCAACGCGGCATTGGCGCTAACGTCTCCTGCATTCAAGTCGCTTGACGTCGCGCATAGACATCCATCGCAAGGGAGATCGTTACCATGGCCATGACCTCTGCCGACTACATTGCCCATGTCCTCGAACTGGCAGGCATCAAACACGTCTATGGCGTTGTTGGCGATTCGCTCAACGGTCTGACCGATGCTTTCCGGCGACTGGGCACCATCGAATGGATCCATACGCGCCATGAAGAAGGCGCGGCTTTTGCCGCTGGCGCCGAGGCGCATCTGACCGGTGAACTGGCGGTCTGCGCGGGTAGCTGCGGTCCCGGCAATCTTCACCTGATCAATGGCCTGTTCGATTGCCATCGCAGTGGCACGCCCGTGCTTGCCATCGCGGCGCATATCCCGAGCACCGAAATCGGCATCGACTACTTCCAGGCAACGCATCCGGAATCGCTATTTAAGGAATGCAGCCACTACGTGGAACTGGTGTCCAACTCCAGCCAGCTTCCGCAGATCCTGGGGCGCGCCATCCGCGCCGCCGTCGCGCGACGCGGTGTCGCGGTCGTGGTCATCCCTGGCGATATTGCACTGAAAGAGGCCGTGGCCAAGCCGCCGCGCTGGGTGGTGCCGACCAAGCCCATCGTTCATCCGTCCCTGAAAGACCTCAAGCGGCTGGCCAACCTGCTGAAAGATGCCACACGCGTCACCCTGTTCTGCGGCGCGGGCTGTGCCGGCGCACATGACGAGGTAGTCGAGCTGGCGCGGCGTCTCAAAGCGCCGATCGTCCATACTCTACGCGGCAAGGAATTTATCGAGTACGACAATCCGTACGATGTCGGCATGACGGGGCTGGTAGGTTTCTCCTCTGGCTACGCCGCGATGAAGGATTGCGATACGTTGCTGTTGCTGGGCACGGATTTCCCCTACCGTCAGTTCTTCCCCGAGCACGCCAAGATCGCGCAGATCGACATGCGCCCGGAAGCGCTCGGCAATCGTTGCCCGCTCGATCTCGGTCTGATCGGCGACGTGCGGGAGACGCTGCAGAGTCTGCTGCCTTCCATCCCCGAAAAAGTCGACTCCAGCCATCTGGATGCAGCGCTCGCTCACTATAAGAAAGCGCGCGAAGGCCTGGACAAGCTGGCCGAGCCCAAGGACGGCAGCAAGCTGATCCATCCGCAGTACGTGACCCAGTTGGTCAGCGAACTGGCCGCGGACGATGCGATTTTTACCTGCGATGTCGGCACGCCCATTCTGTGGACGGCGCGCTATCTCAAGGTCAACGGCAAGCGCCGTATCGTCGGCTCGTTCAATCACGGCTCCATGGCGAACGCGATGCTCCACGCCATGGGCGCGCAGGTCGCTTACCCGAAACGCCAGGTGGTCTCGATGTCCGGCGACGGCGGCTTTTCGATGATGATGGGCGACTTCCTCTCGCTGCGGCAACTGAACCTGCCGGTCAAGATCGTCCTGCTCAACAATGGCACCCTGGGTTTCGTTGAAATGGAGATGAAGGCGCACGGTTTTGTCGACGTCGGCTGTGACCTGATCAATCCCAACTTTGCCGACATGGCCAACGCCGTCGGCGTCAAGGGCATTCGTGTCGAGGACCCGAAGGACTTGCGCTCGGCGCTCATTGCGGCGTTCGAGCACGATGGTCCCGCGCTCGTGGACGTTGTCAGCGCACGCCAGGAACTGGCGATGCCGCCGACCACGACGTTCGACGAAGCCTACAAATTTGGGCTTTTCATGATCCGCGCGGTGCTCGATGGCCGGGCCAACCAACTGGTCGACCTGGCGAAAGTGAACCTTCTTCGCTAACGCGACGCATGGCGAACCGCCTGCTCCGGAGACGGGACTTGAGCAGGACGACGATATCTCAACGTGCCCACCTCGCGAGGGGTGGGCGAAGCCGTCCATGTCCCCCGCACACGTAAAGCTGACACCAGGAAATAACGCGCCATGAATTCATGTCGATGCTCAAAGCCCCGACTTCTACTTCTGCAAGCGACAGGTCGGTGGCGTGCGGCTGCGATGCTGACGTCGGCCACCGTATTGACGGCATGTAGCGCGTCCCCCTCCAGAAACATCCTGGGATCGTATTTTCCGACCTGGATGATTTGCGCCCTGCTTGGATTGCTCGGTGTCGTGCTCTTGCGCGTCGTACTCGGAAAGGCCGGCATCGATGCGGCGCTTCCCATGCCGGTAGTGGTCTACCTGTGCCTATGGATCACCATGACGCTGGCGATCTGGCTGCTATGGCTGGGATGAGGGAGACACCGTCCATGTCCGAAAAGACAACCCTAGGCCGCATCATCGCGTTCGTCGCCATCGCCAGTGCCGTAGTCATGCTGATCGCGACGATGATCGTGCTCGATCAGCGCCCCCGTACCCACGACGCCTATGTCTTTGCCTATAGCGCAGGCATCACGCCTGAGGTGAGCGGGCGCATCGTCGAGTCCAACATCCAGAACGATCAGTTCGTTCACAAAGGCGATGTGCTGCTTCGCATCGATCCCGAACCGTTTGAGATGAAGCTCCGCCAGGCCGATGCGCAGGTCGCCGCGCTGGAAGCCGACATCGACCTGACCGGCCGTCAGGTGACATCACAGGGTTCGGGTGCGCAGGCCGCCGCACTGCAGGCGGATCGTGCCCGCCAACAGCTCGCGCTGGCACACAACACGGTTCAGCGCATGGCGCCGCTCCTGGCAAGCGGCTTCGTGACGGCGCAGCAAATGGACGAGGCACGTACCAACGAGCGTACCGCCAATGCGCAATTGGCGGCCGCCGTTCAACAGGCTTCGCAAGCCAAGGAAGCCATTGGCGACGTGGAGAGCCTCAAGGCGCAGCTGCTCGGCGCGCAAGCCGCCCAGGCCTTGGCCGCGCGTAACGTTCGTGAGACGACTATCCGGGCACCGGTCGACGGGCGGATCACCGGCTTCAATCTGTCGATCGGCTCGTTCGCCGTCGAAGGTCATCCCCTGTTTACCCTGATCGATAACACGCACTGGTATGCCATCGCCAATTTCCGGGAAACGGATCTTCGCCATCTGCAGCCGGGCGATCGCGCCACCGTCTGGGTGATGGGCCATGATGAGCACCCATTGCAGGGCGTCGTCGAAAGTCTCGGATCGGGTGTTCAACCGCAGGGACAAGCCGGCCCGGGACTGCCCGCGGTCGATCGAAATCTCAACTGGGTTGTTGTGGCACAGCGTTTCCCTGTATGGGTGCGGCTGGATCGTTCCGATGCGAGTTTCCTGCGTATCGGCGCGACGGTGTCGGTCAAGGTGATGAAATGACTTCCGTCAGCGCAGGCGCTTCCTCGGAAGGGCTCTCGGCGCTGCTCCGTCGCGAGCTACAGCTCGATGCACCGAGAATGCGTTCCATCGCACGCATTGCCGCCGGAACGGCCATTGCCGTGACGCTAGCCATGGTATTTGAGATACCGCTGCCTCCGTATGTGGCGTACCTGATCTTTCTTCTCAGCATGGAAGACACCGCCACGACGCTGATGACCGCTGTCGCCGGCCTGGTGGCCGCGACGCTGGCGGTGGCCCTCTCGGTCCTGTTCTACGTATTCGATGCATCGGAGCCCGCACTTCGGATTCCTGTGCTCGCATTGAGCACGTTCCTGGGCACGTTCCTGTCGCGCACGAGCACGTTGGGACCGGTCGCGTTCCTCGCCGGGTTCGTTCTGATGCTCTCGCAAACACTCATCGACGATGTGCCTAGCGGTGAGGCGATCACCCATGTCGTGTTGTGGCTCTGGGTCGTTGTCGCCACGCCGGTATTGACGATCATCGTCCTCAATCTTCTTACCGGAGAAAGTCCGGTCGCCCTTTCCCGTCAGCGAGCGGCGGCGTTGCTGGAAGCGGTAGCCGGCTATATCGAACGACCGCTCTCCCAGAATCCGTCCGAGCTGCGTGCAAAGCTCGTGTCGCTCAACCAGCTGCGAGGAAAAGCGTACCTCTGGGATAAAAAACTCAAGGCATTTGCGGAAGAGGACCAACGGCTGTTCGGTCTCGTACTGGAAATACTCCAGATCGCCCGCGATTTGCCGCCTGGGCTACCGGCGACGTCCCGGCATGCGCTGGCATCGAGCGTTCGCCACAGCCGTTGGCTATTTCTCAAGCGCAGAGGCATCGAGACAGAACCCGCTCCGTCGTTTCAAGAAAGCACGGAGCGAGCATCCAATCCTGCTTGCGAAGCCCTCGAGCTAGCATTGCGCGACCTGCACGCACAAGCCAGCGGGCAGGTCGAGACCGGCACGCCCGGCAAGCCGGCCGCTCAACCTCGTCGGTTCTTTGTACCCGAGGCCTTCCACGATCCGGCACACGCACGCTACGCACTCAAGGTGACCCTTGCAGTGATGGCGTCCTACGCAACCTATACCTTGCTGGATTGGCCGGGAATCCGGACCGCGGTGACGACGTGCTTCTTTGTCTCACTGACCACCTTTGGCGAAAGCGTGCACAAGCTGACCCTGCGCATTTCCGGCGCGGTCCTGGGCGGCCTTCTCGGTGGTCTTTGCCTGGTGTTTGTCATGCCTTCACTGACGGATATCGGTCAGCTATGCCTGCTCGTCGCGGGTGTTTCGGCACTTTGCGCCTGGGTCTCCACCGGCAGTGAAAACATTTCCTACGCCGGCATGCAAATGGCGTTCGCGTTCTTTCTTGGGGTGTTGCAGGGCTATGCGCCGGCAAGCGATCTGACGGTACTGCGGGATCGAGTAGTTGGTATCGTTATCGGAAATATCTGGCTCAGCGTGTTTTTCACCAGCCTCTGGCCGGTAAGCGCGCTGCAGCAGGCGCGCAAGCTCTGGTCTTCGTCGCTGCAGCGATTGAGTGCGCTGCTTGTCGCTCCGACGGCACAAGCGGCAGCACAACTGCGGCTCGACGTTGCGACAAAGGCTCAACAGGCAGCCCTGCTGAAATCGCGTTCGGCATTCGAAGGACGATTGATTCAGGGCCGCAGGCCAGCCGATACCGCCGACAGCGAAGCGGCCGCCATCGAACGATTGGTCAGCTCGGCCTTTGTGGTCCAGCGTCTCCAGTCCGAACACCCCATGCCCAACGCCGACCTGCAAGCGTCGCAGCGCCTGCTTTCGCTTTCCAGAGGGTCCGCTCCCGAATCGATTCACCCCGATGCGTCGGCCCCGACCTCGCTCGCCGGCCTGGCGCGCGTGCGCTTAAACGAAGAGATCGACCATGCATCGCGCTTGCTATAAATCGTTACCTTCCATGATCTGCGGCGTTGCCCTTGCGCTATGGGGTTATCTCGCGCCGGCATGGGCGGGCGATGCGCCCGCGTCTTGGGCGGAAACGTCCGAGACCGCCACAACAGTAGGTGACACGCCCAAGGTCGAAGACCGAACCTATGCGCTGCCGGAGCTGTTGCAGCTAGCGTTGTCGATCAACCCGCAAACGCGAGAGGTCCAGGAACAGGCTTATCAAGCGAATCTGGCAACGCAACTGGCCAAGAGCCAATACTCGCCACAGATCAGCCTCAAGGCTCTGGGCGGCTTCCAGCACACGCCAGCGGCCATTCCGCCCACTGTCTCGTCCAAGGGTTATTTCGTTTCGTCGACGCGCGAGATCTTCCCTACCCTGGAAATGAAATGGCTCCTGTTCGATTTTGGCCGCCGCAAAGGTGAGGTCGAAGAGGCTCAGCACAACGCCGATGCCGCGCAGTCGGCGGTGCTGGGTGCGCAGGAAAAGCTCGTCTACGACGTTTCAGAAGCCTACTTCGAAACAACCGCCTCGCAAGGTCGCGTCCGCGCCGCACAAAAGGCACTCGATTCCGCACGACTGACTGAACAGGCCGTGCAGGCGCAACGCAGCCATGGGCGCGCTACCGTGGTACAGGTGGCGGAAGCGCAGCGTCAGACAGCGGCCATGCGCCTGGCACTGACCAAGGCATCCGGTGCTGCCGATACGGCGTTTGCCGGTCTGGTGGCCACCGTGGGCTTGCCACCGGAAAGCCGCTTCGAAGTCGCTACGCCATCGGACGTCGCGACGCCAGATTCCCTGCCGGCGCTCCATGCGCTTATCGATGAAGCGGTCGAATCGCGACCCAGTATCCTCGCCGCCAAGAACAAAGTGGCCGCATCGGACGCCAAGATCGATACGGCCAAGGCGGCCTACCGCCCCACGATCGGCCTGTCGGCGCAGGTATTTCAGAACATCGGCAAGATCAGCAGCGACGGCAGTCCTTACTCGTCGATCAACCGCACCGGCAATGCCGTATTCGTCTCGTTCGAATGGGCACTGTCCGATGGTGGCGCACGTGCAACCAAGGTGTCGCTGGCCATGTCGGAAAAGTCCGCAGCGGAAGATTCGCTGGCGGCCGCCAAGAATGTGGCCTCTCAGCAGGTCGTACAGGCCTACAGCAATCTCAAGACGAGCCTCGACAATCGCGAGCAGGCACTGGCCTATACCAAGGCCTCGGACGTCGCCTATCAAGCCACCCTGGCTTCTTATAAACGCGGACTCAGCAGCATCACCGATCTGACCAACAGCGAAGCGGTACTCGCAAAAGCGCAGGCCGACCAGGAAGACGCGGACGCCAATGTGCAGATTGCCAAGGCCGCGCTCGACCTCGCACTGGGCCATCGGCCCGGCTCGCTGTAATGCCCGCTATCCGTCTCTTTCCTTACCAACTCAACTGGTGGAGTGTGCCATGGGCAAGAAAGTTGCCGAAATCCTCGTAGAAGTTCTCGAGCAGGCGGGGGTGAAACGCTGTTACGGCATTGTCGGCGACACGCTGAATCTCATCGCCGAGCATCTCGACAAGAGCCCGATCGAGTGGGTGCATGTTCGTCATGAAGAAGCCGGGGCTTTCGCTGCCGGCGCCGAGGCGCTACTTACCGGCGAACTGACCGCCTGCGCGGGCAGCTGTGGCCCCGGAAGCTTGCATTTCATCAATGGCCTGTACGAAGCCAACCGCAATCGTTCGCCCATCGTCTTGATTGCCAGCCAGATCCTGATGAGCGACATGGGTTTTGAATTCATCCAGGAAGTGGATTTCAAGTCGGTATTCAAAGAGTGCTCGGTCTTCTGCGAAATGATCCTTACCCCGGATCAAGCCCGCAAGAAGGCGGTAATGGCTTGCCAGGCCGCCATCGCCAAGCGCGGCGTCGCTGTATTGATCGTTCCTGTCGATGTATCGCACGGCGAGGTTCACGAAGACTTTCCTTACCAGGTTCACCACGCGCGTCCCACCGTACGTCCCAACGACGATGAACTCGCAGACATCGCCAGGATCCTGAATGCCGGCAAAAATGTCACCATCTATGCCGGATCCGGATGTGAGGGTGCGCTGGACGAGATCATCGCTGTCGCCGAGCAACTCAAGGCGCCTATCGCACATACATCACGAGGAAAGTGTTTCCTCGAGCACGACAATCCGTACAACATCGGCATGACGGGTATTCTTGGAAACGAGTCTGGCTACAGGGCCATCCTGGACTGCGACACCCTCCTCCTGTTGGGAGCCGACTTCGCATGGCGTCAGTTCTATCCCGACAAGGCCAAGATCGTACAGATCGACCTGGACCCTACCCATCTTGGTCGACGCCATCATGTAACGCTGGGTGCCGTCGGCGATATCAAGCCCACGCTGAGCGCACTGCTCCCGCTTCTGCATCAAAAGACGGACGATACCTTCCAGAAGGCTCATGTCGAACGCTATCACAAGCTCATGGCGGCCTGGAAAAAGCACCTGGCACCTGGTCACAATGACACCATTCCCGGCTCGTACCTGACATCTCTCATCAGCAAGCATGCCGACGAAGATGCGCTCTTTGCCGGCGACGACGGCACACCCATTGTCTGGGCCGTTCGTTGCATCGAATCGAACGCCAAGCGCCGCATTTTTGGAAGCCTTCTTCATGGCACCATGGCGACGGCACTTCCAAATGCGCTCGGGCTAAAAAAGGCCGCACCCGATCGTCAAGTCATCGCGCTCTGTGGTGATGGCGGCTTGTCGATGCTGTTCGGCGAACTGCTGACGACCATACAAGAAGATATACCCGTCAAGATTGTCGTATACGACAACAGCAAACTGGGCTTTGTCGAAATAGAACAGAAGTCCGAAGGGATGCTCGATACGTTCACGCGCCTCAAAAATCCCGACTTTGGAAAGGTGGCGCAGGCCATTGGCCTATGGGGCAGAACCGTCAGCAAGTCCTCCGAGCTGGAGGCGGCCATCGACGAGTGGCTCGCCCAGCCAGGCCCTGCACTGCTCAATGTACTGGTCAATCCGCTCGAGCTGGTCAAGCCACCTTTCATCGAGCTGAAACCCGTCATAGGCATGGCTTTGTATTCCACTCGGGCCATTCTTCATGGGCGTGGAGCAGATGTCGTGGAGATGATTCGCGAGAACCTCCCCTAGGACTTGTCTTGGCTGAAGCCGCTCCTACAGAGATTCAGTGGTTGACTGATTTCCTGTGGGCGCGACCTCAGGGAGCTTCTCTAAAACACCCTCTCCTATCCGTCATCCCGGCGAAGGCCGGGATCCATTTCCTCAGTTCTGGCCTGTCAGAGAGCACTAGGCGAGTATTTGCGTTGAGGAGTGGATCCCGGCCTTCGCCGGGATGACGACTTAGGAGGACACCGGCAAACGGAGAGAGCACCAAACAACCCATCACGTCGGAAGAATAATCACCCCATCCACCGTCAAACCCATCGACGCACGGAAACCGAGACCGCACTTGAGCGGCGCCAGGTCGGACAGTTCCTCACCCCGGCATTCCGGCAATACAAGTTCGCCACGGCCAACCCACGCATCCTTCAGCGAGTAGTTGCTGAACTGGGCTTGCACCAGCTCGTGCACGGCAGGTGTCTGGTGCTTGCCGGCAGCCAGTTGCGGGAAATGGCGCAGGTTTATCGTCGGCCGACCCACGAGCGAAGACGGGTCATCCAGCGGCTTCTCAATAAGTACCCGCCCCTCCGCAAGACGCTGACCGTTCGACGACATCGACCCGGCAAAGCGGTTACCTGCCGCAACTCTAGGCGACGCCTTGCTCGGTGCCGCAAAGGTTCGGGTCTGAAAAACCGACGCCAACCGCTTCGGAAACCCCTGCGCCCATCCGCGAGCCATCGCCGAATCGTTGTCTACAAAAATATACGGACAGAAAGCGACTTTCTTTTCGCCATAGAGGGCATCGAGCAGGATGTAGAACTCGCGATACTGATAGCGCGCGGGATCGAGCAGTTCTTCATTGGCGGCGGTGAACTGCCAGTCGACGAACAGTGCCTGCGCATGGCCCGCGTCCTCGTCGAGCTTCAAGCCCTCCGGAAGGAGCGCCTTGACGGCATCGGGCTTGGCCCAGAATTCGACCACGAGCGCATCGCCCGCATAACTCCAGGGCGGCGAAGGAACAATGGCCGACCTGCCTTTTGGCGAAAACGGAAATGTAAATTGAGCTGACATAGGATTAACCTCTAGATGAATGTCCGGAATCTCATCGAAAAACCGTTCGACGTTATTTCGATGAGTGATCGACCAGCGTCTTCAGATCAGTCACCGAGTACGACACGGACATGCGATAGCCCTTACCGCAACGCACGGGCGCGAGATCGGAGACATCTTCGTTCTCGCATTCGGGCAACGTCAGCTCGCCCTTGCCACCCCAGACATCGACGGCCGTGAAGTTGTCCATGACGGACTCGACCAGTTCATGCACCGCCGGCCTCCCCCAATCGCCGGCGGTCAGCCGCGGGTAGTGGCGCAGGTTGATGGTGGGCCGTGAACCCAGCTCAGCAAGGTTCGTGACCTCGCTGTCCAACGTCACGATGCCCCTGGCAATGCGCTGCCCCTCCGCCGAGGCGGAGGCGCCGAAACGGCTGCCGCGTGCGAGCTTCGGGGACGCGATGCTGTCCGCGGCAAAAGTGCGCGTTTGAAAGATCGAACCGCGCCGCTTCGGAAAACCCTGGGCCCATCCACGCGCAATTGCCGAATCGTTGTCGACGAAAATATAGGGACAATACGAAACCGGCTTACCTTCGTACATCGCGTCGACAAGGATGAAGAACTCGCGATACTGGTAGCGCGCCGGGTCCATGAACTCGTCATTCTCTCCCGTGAACTGCCAATCGATAAAATAGCCTTGCGCATGCCCCTCCGCTTTGGCGTCGGGTTGTAGCTCCTTGGGTAGCAGGGCGGCCACGACTTTCGGGTCGCTCCAGAACTCGATGACGAGAAAGTCGCCGGAATAGTGCCAGGGTGGAGGCGGTGCGATCGTCGACAGGCCACGCGGCGTGATAGGCAGGAAGAAGTTGCTTTTCATGTGGCTTTCCCAAAGAAAGATTGGTCGATGCCATGGGGCTGGCTCTCGAGTCCTCATCGGCAGCGTCTTCAAGAAACGACGCACGTTGCGATGCGAACTCAATCGCGACGACTATGGCACTCGGCACCTCCGGGTTCTTGGATAAAGCTGACGATGAAGGATGAAAATTCACTCCTTTGCATCCGTCGCATTGATATCACGGACATTCGCCAAACACGTGCATAAAGCCTTCAAATCAAGGGAAAACCGCATTGATTCGCAAAAAAAGTACACTTTCGAGCATTGAATTACTCGACGCCTCAGCGCATAGTCATGACGCCAGGGAGAAAGTGAGGATTCCGCTCACACCCTTGTTTTCGGTGCCGGTGACGGAAAACAGGTGACTTTTTTGAACGAGACCAAAGAACGATTCGGGATACTCGTTGTCGATGACCATCCCGTAATGCGAGACGGGCTCAGAGCGGTCATCGAGCAGGAAACCGATATGGAAGTCACCGGCGAAGCCGCCGATGGCAAAGAAGCGATCGAACAGTTTCGCAAGCTGCTCCCGGACATCATGTTGATCGACCTGCAGATGCCCGTCATGGATGGCTTGCAGGCCATAACGACCATTCGCAGCGAGTTTCCCGACGCCACCATCATCGTGCTCACGACCTTTCCCGGTGACGCCCGGGTGGTCCGGGCCTTTACGCTTGGCGCCACGTCCTACCTGCTGAAGACAGCCCGCCGCGAGGAAATCATCAAGGCCATACGCGGTGCATTGACGGGTCGTCACATCGTGGCACCCGAAGTGGCTCAGGAAATTGCAAGCCACACCGGTCGCGAAGGACTGACCGATCGCGAGATCGTGGTGCTCTCCCTGGTAGCCCAGGGGCGCAGCAATCGTCATATCGCCGAAACGCTGAATATCACGGAAGACACGGTCAAGGCACGCATGAAGAGCATCATGGCCAAACTGGGTGCCGAAGACCGTACGCATGCCGTGATGATCGCCGTCAAACGCGGCTTTCTGGATTCATTGCCCTAGAGCGTCATCAAGCCACCAGGCATTTGATGCCTCTCCTGCTCGATACTTGCGACTTGCGCCACGCACCGGGCGTCACGCCCATCTTTTGCGTGAAGACGCGACTGAAATGACTTTGATCCGAAAAACCCGCATTGAAGGCGATTTGCGCCAGCGAGGTGTCGGGATCGGACATGAGTTCGATCGCCAGGTCGATACGCCGATAGAGCAACCACTGGTGCGGTGATACGCCGGTGCTCTTCTTGAACCCTCGCACCAGTGCGCCGGCGGACAAACCACATGCCTCGGCAAGCTCGGTAATCGAGATGCCCTCGAACAGCCGATCGCGCATCATCTGCGTCACGAGCCGTTGCTGCCATGGCGCGAGGGTACCTTTGACGATGGCGTTCGCGACCGAAGACCCACCGAAATTCAAGGCCAGGTAAACACACAAGCCCTGCAGAAGATGGTCCACGAGCGGCTGATGAAACGCCGGCGCGTTGCGGAAGATCGGTAGCAGTGTCTGCCCGATACTCATGATGATCGAGTCGTCGATGCATTCACCCGGTTGCAGCACGATATCGCTGGAGTTCGAACTGTCGATCTCCTCCATCGTCTCGTCGATCGCGCGTCTCGGTATATAAAAATAGAGCGAATGCAGCGGATCACCGATATAGGTAATCGGATCTCTGCGCAAGTCCAGAAGATAGGTCGTGCCTGCCTCATAGGCAGTCGAACATACAGACCGACCGTCGCACCACAGCTCATGCGTCGACTGCCGCTTCAAATTCAGACAAATCAGATAAGCGTCGTCGTTACCCATGGGTGAGGTCATGCCGTAGCCGGACTTGTCGATACGCAATTCCGTCGCCGCCAGCCGACTTCCGCGCTTTGTCTGACTCTGAAGCGTGGGCGGATCGCTTATACGGAACGAACGCCCTAGCCGCTCGCCAAATGCACCTTCATACATAGCCGTCTCTCTGACCCCGGTTAGGTAGAGCATCCCTGGATAGAGTTGCATCCCTAACGCAACGGTACCGACATCGAGAGCGTTCCGAAGCCTCCCTCAGGGTAGACTTCTTGACTCAAAAGTGTATTTCGGTGCCCAGGAAGTACCGATCCCTATGGACGGCGCGCAGACATCGAATGATATTGCGATACCATGCCTTTCGGCGATTGACCAGGTCATCGGATGCGATATGAGCCGGAAGTTGGAAGCATTGCTTCAGCACGCAAGAGCCGATCGCGCGGCTGGCCATATGGCCGAAGCGCGCGCGGCTTACGGACTGGTCGTCACCAAAGCCCGCGCGATTGATGATCGAACCTTGCTGGCCCATGCGCTCAGGCACGTCTCCGATATGGAGCGCGAGCGTGGAAAGTCAGAAGAGGCTTTCATGGCAGGACAAGAAGCCGTCGATATCTATCGACAGCTTCCCGATGCGTCACAACTTGATCTCGCCAATGCATTGAGAGTTACGGCGCTTGCCTTGATGGACCTGGGAAAGCCACTCGACGCCTTGCCTGTATTGCAAGAAGCTCGCGCGCTATATCGCGAACTGCAGATTCCTGAAGGCGTGGCGGAATGCGATAGTTATTTGAGCCACATGGTTTAGCTAGTGGCGTAAGCAACAGTGTCGACACCCTATATCCAGGATGGCTTCTATACGCATGTTCAGCTTTATGTGAAGCGATAGAGGCCGTATCGTCGAAGGCGCGATTGACGGAAAGCTCCAACAAGCCCCCCAACCCGTCATTCCGGCGAAGGCCGGAATCCATTCCGCAACGCAGATGCTTGCCACAGACTGCCTGACAAGCGGCAACTGAGGATTGGATCCCGGCCTCCGCCGGGATGACGAATAAGCAAGGTTTTTAGAGATTGTCTGGGACCAGTTTTCCCGGATCGATAACTACATGTCGCATCCGTTTTCGCTCCCACGTATAGAGAACATGGACCAAGCCATCTCGGGTTTGAATAACTGCGGGATAGGAGTACTCGTTGCCTGGCTTGTCTTCGAGCGTGAGCACCCTGCGCCATCGCATGCCGTCTTCGCTCACGGCAATCGCCAATGTGCCGCGGCCATCCCACCATTGTCGGCCGGGCAAGTCGGGGTTATAGACCAGCAGATAACGACCGTCGGCAAGCGACACCGCATCGATACCGGCATTGGGGTTGTCTATATCCAGCAGGCGCAGCGGCGACCAATGGCGTCCGCCATCCGAAGACAGGCTCTGAAAGAGCTTACCCTGACGGGTTCGCCCAATCGCCTCGATGTCGCCTCGCGGCCGAACGAGCAGACTCGGTTGAATGGCGTCGATGCCATGGGACGGTATGTCGCCACTGGTCGACCATGTCTTGCCGTCGTCGCTGGAACGCTCGACATGAATATGCCAGCCACCACGTTCCGTACTCGACGGACTGACGATGCTCCCATCGGCCAGCTGGATCGGCTTGTTCTTGGACGGGCCGAGTATTCCCGACGGCAAACGCCACGGCTGCGACCAATGCGCGCCGGCATCGCCGGAGGTCATGACCATGCCCCACCAATGCTCCGGATCCGGACCGACCTTGTAGAAGAGCATGAGCGTGCCGGTTGTGGATTGAAAAAGTACCGGGTTCCACGTCGGTAGCCGCGAACCGTCCGCTTGACGTCCGTTAGCGACTTCGCGTGGTGAAGACCAACGTCCCGCGATATGCCGCGCAACCCAGATGCCGACGCTCGGATCGCGCTCCTGCTTGCCGCCGAACCAGGCAGCAACAAGCCCCTGCTTCGTTTCCACAATCGTGCCCGCATGACTTTGTGCGGTGGGCGCGGGATCGGCGATAAACTCGCTCGCGACGATAGGCGAGGCGTTGCCGCCGACGGCCGAAATCGACACCGCGGCAAGCAGCATGAAACCCAGGCGAATACACCGTTTTATCGCCGGAATATAGATCGAAAAATGCATTGACATGGCCGCCGACGATGCCCTTTAATGTATTTTCATTTTGGCCATCTTTACGTCTATTTGTAATTCTTCGGAAGGGAACGCATGAAACGAGTAGCTCGAACCATCCTCGGCGCGGCACTGGCTTGTGCGCTTTTTTCCAGTGCCGTTTTTGGTCAGAGCTCGGCGGACATCAAGCCGTCGCCGCAGCAAACCCACTGGCAGGACCTCGAGTTCGGCGTCATCGTGCATTTCGGCACCAACACCTTTCTCGATCGCGAGTGGGGAGACGGCACCGCCGACCCCAAGGTGTTCAATCCGGACCATATGGACCCGGCGCAGTGGGCGCGTGCAAGTCGCGCCGCCGGCGCCCGCTATATGGTCATGGTGGCCAAGCATCACGATGGCTTCGCGCTTTTCCCCACCGCCGGGAGCAATTACTCGGTCAAGAACAGCCCCTGGATGCAGGGCAAGGGCGACGTGGTTCGCATGGCCGCCGATGCAGCTCGCGCCGAGGGTCTGGAGTTCGGCGTGTATCTTTCGCCCTGGGACAGGCATGAGCCGCGCTACGCTATACAGCCCGAAGGTTATGACGCCTACTACATGGCGCAGATGGAAGAACTGACACAGCACTACGGCCCTCTGGTCGAGTGGTGGCTGGACGGTGCAGGCAGTGCCGGTCACGTCTACAACTTCACCCGCTACCTCGAAACCCTGCGCACGTATCAACCCAACACGATGGTGTTCGCCGACGCTGGCCTTCTCGAGTACGGCGATATTCGCTGGGTGGGCCAGGAGGACGGCTACATCCGCGGCGAGAACTGGAATGTGCTCGATCGCCATGGCTACCTGCGCTGGCGACCGGTGGAGGTCGACACGCCGTTGCACGACCTGCACTGGTTCTGGCACCCCAACGACGAAGGTACGCTCAAGAGCGTCGACAAGCTGGTCGATACCTGGGAAAACAGCGTGGGGCGCGGCGGCCAGTTGATGCTCGGTATCGCGCCGGATCGTCACGGACGTCTGCCCGATGCCGATGTCGCCCGGCTGGAGGCATTCGGCAAGGCGTTGCAGGAGCGCTACGGCGACGCGCACAACCTCGCTCGCCATCATGTCGCCACCGACGAAAATACCGAAGCCGCGCTCGACGGCAACAAGGATACGTTCTGGTCGGCTCCCGCCGGATCGCGACACGCCACGATCGAAGTGGACTTCGGTCACACCGTCACCTTCGACCGCGTGCTGAGCATGGAATGGCTCGATGACGGACAGCACGTTCGCAAGTATGCGATCGAGATTTTCGACGGCAAGGCTTGGCGGGCCGTTGCCGGCGCGGAAGCCATCGGGCACATGAAGATCGACACCTTCCCGAAAGTCACCGCCCAGCGCGTACGGCTGAATATCCTGTCCAGTGTTGGCGAAGCGGCGATCCGGGAGTTCCAGGTATTCAACGTCGAGGCCCGGCCGTCACGCTAACGAGGTATCGATATCGGCGCGCGGGCGATCGTCATGCGATCGCCCGAAGTCGAGATTGGGCTTGGCTCCCATGGTGAAAACCAGATGCCCGCCCCGTGCGAGTTCGCCATGGGGAATCCAGCTGCGAGTCCAGGGCCGTCCCTGCCAGGTGATCGACTGAATATAAGGCTTGCCCGGCCCATTATTCAGCGCCTGAATGCGCAAGAGTTGTCCGCTGCCCGCATCGATCGTGACATCGTCAAAGAGCGGGCTGCCGAAGACGTAGTTGCCGCCCACGGGATCGACCGCGTAGATGCCCAGCGCGCTCATGACATACCACGCGCTCATCTGGCCGCAATCCTCGTTACCGGCCAAACCATCGGGCGCGGCGTGGTATTGACCCTCCAGCAGACGGCGAACGCGCGCCTGCGTCTTGTGATGCGCGCCGACGTACGCGTAAAGGTAGGCAATGTGATGGCTGGGCTCATTGCCGTGCGCATACTGCCCGACCAATCCCGCGATATCCGGCGGCGCATCCGGCGGCAGCTCGGAGCTCGTGTTGAACAGCTCATCGAGCCGCGCCTCGAATGCTTCGTCACCACCGAACATCCGGATATAGCCGGTGACGTCATGCTGATTGAGAAACGTAGCCTGCCAGGCGTTGCTTTCGGTGAAGTCGCGCCAGCGTGAACTGTGCCCCATGCCGCGCGGATCGAACGGCTCCGCCCATTCGCCATTGGCCAATCGAGGACGTATGAACTGCGTCGCCTTGTCGAAAAGATGCCGGTAGTTCTGCGACCGACGACGCAACGCCATGGCTTCGGAGGTAGCGCCCGTAGCCGCCGCTATCGCGGCAACCGCCCAGTCGTCATAGGCATACTCGAGCGTCTTGCTGGCGGCCTCATCCACCTGATCGCTGGGAATGAACCCCATTGCGCGGTACTTCGCAAGGCCACGATAGTCGTCATCCATGGCACGCTGACGAAACAGCGGCCACGCCTTGGCAATCTCAGGGCCGCCCAATCCCTTCACGCAGGCTTCGGCCACGACGACCGCCGAGTGATAGCCCGTCATGCAGCCCGTTTCCACACCCTGCAACGGCCATACCGGCACACCATTAGGGCTTTCTTCGCCCATGCGGATCAAGCCGGACACCAGATCCGGTACGCGCGCAGGCTGCAGCAAGGTCAACATGGGGTGCAGCGCGCGATATGTATCCCACAGCGAATAGGTGCTGTAGTTGTGCGAGCCTTCGGGCAGGCGATGCACATCGAGATCCATGCCGCGGTAACGCCCATCGACATCGTCGAACAGGGTGGGCGCCAGCAGGCTGTGGTACAGCGACGTATAGAAAATGCGCTTGGCCGCCGTATTCGTTGTTTCGACATGCACGCGCGACAACTCGGTATTCCATGCCTCCGCCGCGCGAGCGCGATAGCCGTCGAAATCCCAGCCCGGCATCTCCTGCTCGAGATTGCGCAAGGCGCCATCGATATCCACCGCCGACAGCCCGACCTTGATCAATAGCGGTTCGGCATGAGCATCGGGATAGCGCAGGACCGCCTTCAAATGCGCACCCTCGATGTGTGTCCCACCGGCCGCCGCATCGTCGCTATACAGCGTCGCGCCGGCAAACGGTCGTGATAGTTTCATCGCGAAATAAACATAGCGCCCATCAGCCCACTGATGGACACGCCGTCCGCCCACCAGCGTGTCGTTACCTACCAGCGCGAGACTGGCGTCGGTGACTCGGGTCGGCACGCCCGGCTTGTCCTGCATGCCGTGCGCAAAATCGATCAGCACATGACCGGGCGCATCGCTGCCGAACGTATAGCGATGCATGCCTGCGCGAAGGCTTGCGGTCAGTTCCGCGGTGATGTCGGTGTCACTGAGCAACACCCGGTAGTAACCCGGCTCCGCGGACTGCGACTGATAGCGCGATCGGTAGCCGCTCTCCGGGTGCTCGAGCGAACCAGGGTTCAGCCGCACCGGACCCGTACGCGGCATGACCAGCACATCCAGCATGTCGCCGATGCCCGTGCCCGAGAGATGGGTATGCGAGAACCCCATGATCGAGCTGTCGCTGATGTGATATCCCGAGCAGGAATCCCACACCGCGTTATAGGTATCCGGACCCAGCTGGACCATGCCGAACGGCAGCGCCGCGCCGGGATAGGTGTGACCGTGCCCGCCGGTACCGATGAACACATCGACGTACTGCGATGGCGCCAGTGGTACCGCAGTCGTGCGCTTGCCGGCGCCTCTCTTGGCCAAGGCCGTACCGCCAAGCTCCGCACGTGCGAGCAATGTTCCGGCCATGGCAGCCTGAAGAAACCGTCGTCGTGTCACCATGCAACGCTCCTTAGTCTGAAGTCCTTGATTCCGAAGTGCCTGAGTTCAGTGCGGCAGATCGGCATGCCCGTCGACCGTGAAGGTCGCCGGCACCTGCGCCGCTTCCGGTTGTTTGCCACCGATAAAAAGTTGATAGCGGCCCGCCCGCACCGCGCGCGCGCCATCAGCATCGACCAGGCTCAGCGCCCGCGGATCGAGATGAAAATGCACCACGCGATCCCGGCCCGCAGCCAATCCCACGCGCTGAAAAGCCACCAGCGCACGGCGCGGCGCATCGGGCGCATCGGGATACGCCAGATAAACCTGCACCACTTCATCGCCATCGCGCGAGCCGGCATTGCGCAGCCGGACGTCCACATCCAGCGAATCACCCGCCTTGATCTGCGTGCTCGACAATGTCGGCGTGCCATAGTTGAACGTGGTGAAACTCATGCCGTCGCCGAAGGCGTAAAGCGGATCGCCGCTGAAGTAGCGATACGTGCGCCCTTTCATGCCGTAGTCGACGAAGGGCGGCAGGTCGCTCGCATTGCGATAGAACGTCACGGGCAGACGCCCGCCGGGATTCATCGTGCCGGCCAGGGTTTGCGCTATCGCCGTGCCGCCCTGCTCGCCCGGATACCAAGCCACCAGGATCGCGTCAGCATGTTCCTTGGCCCAGTTCATCGCCACTGCACTGCCGCTCATCAGAACGACAATCACCGGCTTGCCGCTGGCGGCTACCGTCTCGAGCAGACGCTGCTGGGTCGCAGGCAAGCCGATGTCCGTGCGGTCGCCACCCAGAAAGCCTGGAACGTCGACCTTGAGCTCCTCGCCTTCGAGATCGGGCGACAATCCCACAAAGGCAACAACGGCATCCGCGCCGTCGACCGCGCCGCGAGCCTCCGCCAGCTGCGCATCCGCTGGCGCGATCCATTGCAAGTGGATCCCTTGATCTTGCCCGCTGTGCTGCCACTCCAGCCGAATCGGGTGTGGCCGCGTATTGTCGATATGCACGACGGCGGCTGGCGGTTGATCGTTGCCATCGGTGGAGGCAACAAGCCGATCGTCCAGATAGAGACGCACCGGATCGTGCCCGCGGCAGTCGAAGCAACGGTCGACATGCGCGACGAGCGTGTAGTCTCCCGGCCCGGGCGGAATCAATTGACCAGTCCATCGCACGGCATAGTCGTCGACATCCAACGACGGCAGCGGTGCGACATGGTCGACATCCCTATCCACCGTGGCATCGATACGCGTAACCGACGGCTTGCCGGACATGTCGCTACGACGAAAATACTCGCCCTTCAGACCAGCCTCGCCATCGCGCCGGCCGGTTCGCAATGCAGTCGCCGGAATCGGCACGGGCACGCCTTGCGCAAGCGACGATCCTTGCGCGTAGCGGATATTCGCTTCGCCAAACTGAGCCAGCAATCCGGCCAGCGGTGTCACGGGCGAGCGTGCCGTACCGTGATAGTTGGCTTCCAGTATGGCCAGCGAGTCGGCATTGGGCCCGATCACGGCGAGCCGGCTGCCTGGCTTCAAGGGAAGCGTGTTTCGCTCGTTCTTCAGCAGGACCATCGCTTCCCTGGCGGCACGCAGAGCGAGAGAACGATCATTCGCCGCATTGTCGTGTGACGCCGTCGAACGGCTATCGAACAAACCCAGGCGATATCGCGCGGCAAACAACCGGGTGACCGCGGTGTCGATATCGTGTTCGTCGACCCGGCCATCGGCCAATGCCGCACGCAGCCCGGCATAGGCCACGCCACAGTTGAGATCAGTGCCGGCACGCAGGGCGCTGGCGGCCGATCCGGCATTGTCTTGACGGAAGTGATGAAATGCCGTCATGTCGTCTACCGCATCGCAATCGGAAACGACAAAGCCGCGGAAGCCCCAGTCGTTGCGTAGCCGCTGCCCCAGCAGCCATGGCAAGGCACACACCGGTGTCCCTTGAATGGCGTTGTAGGCACACATGATCGACCCGGCATGCGCATCGACAACAGCGGCGCGGAACGCCGGCAGGTAGGTGTCTTCCAGATCGTGCGGCGAGACGTCGACGTCGAAGCCGTGGCGTCCAGGCTCTGGCCCGCTGTGCACGGCAAAGTGTTTTGGTGTCGCAATGACCGTCGGATGCTCGGGGTCGCCACCTTGCAGGCCACCGATAAAGGCCTTGGCAAGCTCTGCGGTCAGGCGCGGGTCTTCTCCGTACGTCTCCTGGCCTCGCCCCCAGCGCGGATCGCGAAAGATATTGATGTTGGGCGACCAGATCGTCAGGCCATTGTAGCGGGCATGGTCCTCGTGCATGCCGGTGGCGACGAACTTGGCCCGCGCCTGCGTTGCGATGACATCGCCAACGGCATGCAACAGATCTGTATCCCAACTGGCCGCCATCCCGATCGCCTGCGGAAAGACCGTGGCGTAACCGTGGCGCGCCAGTCCATGCAGCCCTTCGCTCCACCAGTCATAGGCTGGTATATGCAGCCGTGGAATGGCAGGGGCCGTGCTCTGCAATTGCGCTATTTTTTCATCCGGCGTCATCTGCGCCACCAGGTGCGCAGCCTTCTGGTCGGCATCATCCGCTGTGGCCGCCGTCGCCGTTGCGCATAGCATCGATAGCAGCATCGTGCCGAGTATCGATGCGTATGAACCGATCTTGTGGCGCGCCCTTTTGCTCATCAGGGGGTCTCGGGCGATGTCGGATGGGGACCGAAAGAGATCCGACCCGGCGCCGCCAACGCGCCACGAATCGGCGCGGTCGAGAGTACGCAAAGATCATGCACACCTGCGCGGCCGGACAAGGCCGAGCTCGCCCGAAATGGCGTTCCCGGCTCCGCCTTCCCAGGCAAGGGCAGCGAGGCCAGTAACGGACCATCGCAACGGTCCAGATGGATCTCGAACTCTCCATTCGCCGTCCGCGAGGCACGGGAAACGACCTTGACCGCGTCGTGCGCCAAGCCGTAGTTGCGGGCGAGCCACGCTCCGTCGACTGCAACCGATGCGATCCCATCCAGATGCACGCTGTGTATCTGCCAACAGGAGTTCATCAAATCAACGTTGTAAACCGGTGCGGGTGCGGTCGCATCGGGCAATAGCGGCACTCGCAAGCCTAGATCGCCATGGAGGCAGCCAGCAAAATGCGCGCTGTCGAAACTCATCAGACTGCCTGTGTCGATGCGCTGCGTACGTGCGTCGGCCAGCGGCTGCCCATCGGCGGTAAAAGGTATCGCCGTGACGGTGACGGGCAAGGCCAGATCGATGGGTTGCCGATACACGGGTGAGGCAGCGTCAGGCGTAGAGCCGTCCGTGGTGTACCGAAGCGTGGCTACCGGCGTCTGCGTGGACAACGTGACACGCACCTTGTCGTTCGACGATGCATCGGCCTGCCCTTCGATGTCCACGGCGAACGCGCTATCGGCGTAGCGAAGACCTAACAGGCGGTAACGGCCGAACTGCGCCGGAAGACGTTCGACAAAACTGCCAAAGTCGCGCCCCCCCAACGGCGTCCACACCGCCTCGGCGAGTGCGTCCATGCGCGGAAACACCGCGTGCTGAATCTGCCAGGGCGCGGTCAGGTACTCCGTCCACACATTCGCCTGCGCACCGAGAACATGTTTGGACTGTTCTGCGGGAATCTGCGGCGGCATCGCTTCGAATTTATAGACGTCGGCCAGGCGTTGAACCCCTAGCCGGCCTGACGGCTCGTCGCTGCGATGGCTCTGCAGATTGTCGAAGTAAAGCGTGGGGGCCGGCGACAACACGACGTCATGTCCCATGCGTGCCGCATCGATGGCCCCCTGGATGCCGCGCCACGACATCACGGAAGCCGAGGGCGGCAGGCCGCCTTCGAGAATTTCGTCCCAGCCGATCAGACGCCGGCCATGCTGGGTGAGATAAACGCCCATGCGCTCGATAAACCAGGTTTGCAACGCCTTCTCGTCCTTGATGCCCAGCGCCCGCATGCGCGCCTGCACCGCCGGCGAGGCTTGCCATTGATCCTTGATCGCTTCGTCGCCGCCGACATGGATGAAGGTCGATGGAAAAAGCTCCATGACTTCGTCCAACACGTTGTGCAGGAAGGTGATCGTATGCTCGTCGACGTTGAACAGATACGGGTTGACACCCCAGTCGATGGAAACCGCGGGGCGCTCGCCGGTCACGCCGATGTCGGGATACGCCGCAACCGCCGCCTGGGCGTGCCCGGGCATGTCGATTTCCGGAACGACCGTAATGTGTCGAGCCGCGGCGTATGCGACGACGTCGCGCACCTGTGCCTGCGTGTAGTAACCGCCGTAGGTCGCCGCCGCGGACTCGCTGAGCGGTCCCGGAGGTTTACGCCAGGCGCCGATCTCGGTCAGCTTGGGATAGCGTCGGATCTGCAGGCGCCAGCCCTGGTCGTCAGTGAGATGCCAATGAAAGACGTTGAGCTTGTGCTGTGCCATGGCATCGAGGACGACCTTTATATCGTCCGGCGACTGAAAATGGCGCGCGGAGTCGAGCATGAGCCCGCGCCAGGCAAAGCGTGGCCAGTCCGCCACATGCAGCAGGGGCACGGACACGGCGCCTTTGGCCGTATCGGGCGTCAGCAATTGCCACGCGCTGATCGCCCCGTAGAAGAGTCCGGCGGCATCGCGCGAAACAATACGTACCCCATCGGCATCGACATCGAGGACATAACCTTCCGCTTGCGTAACCGCCGCATGAGCGTCGCTGCGCAATACGATGCCGCCATGACTCGTTGGTGTCGTATCTTCGCGCACGGCAAGCCGCAAGCCTCGCGTGCGCGCCAACAGATCGGCGAGGTAATGCGCCGCATCTGCAGCGGCCGTATCGCCTGGCGCGATATGAATCGCCGTGGTCGAGTCGACGACATAGCTACCCTGCCCCACACGAACTTGGGCGGGCTGAGGAATCAGTGGCGGGAGCGTAGCGTATGCACTCCCGCCCAGAGCCAACAGGCAGGCCATGATCACTGCCCGCGTTGCCGGCATACGAGAGCTACCTGACCGCATCGGGCAAGGCCTCCCAGACTTTCGGATCCTCCGCGCCGAGCACCCAGGCGCAGAACCCCTGCAAGTCATACTGCTTGACTACGTCATAGCGATCGCGAAAGGCGCGTGCGTCCGGCAGAAATACCCATTCACGCATCTGGTCACGGTAGAAGTAGAACCACGATTCGTGTTCGACCGGGTCCCACTGCATGGTGACGTTGAACTGCTTGGCCAGGGGAAAGGACTCATCGGCGTCGATATAGTTGGCCGAAATATTCGAACTTTCCTTGCCGTCCTCGCGCACCGGGTTGCCGGTAAACCAGTGATAGCCATACAGGCCGATGCCGAGCGAAAGCTTTTCCTTGGGCACCACCTTGAGTGCGTACTCCAGGTTCTCCATCACCCATGGCATGCCCGCCACCGGGCCCGGCGTGGTCCAACGCGTGTGCTGGTCATAGGTCATCAGGCAAACCAGGTCGAGCACCTGGCCAAGCGCCTTGAGATCATAGGCACCACGCCAGTATTCCCACATCCATTTGCCGAACGGCCCCCGCCCTGCATAACCCGGCGCATTGGGCACCACCGCCATCGAAAGTTTCAGACCGTGCTTATGTAGCGCCTCGGCCGTCTGGCGTGTCATCAGCGTCAAGGCATCGCGATCGGTCCACGCGATATTCTCGAAGTCGAACTGGAAGCCGATGAAGCCGTACAGCTTGGCCTGCACGATCATGCCGTCGATCATCGTCTTCTTGGCCGTTTCGCTGGCCAGCAGGTCGTGGAACTTCTTGCGATCGCCACCGGCCGAAATGATCGGCATGACCAGCAGGCGATGCGCCTTGGCCAGACCCAGCACATACGTATTGGGTGCGCCGGAAACCAGCCCGTTCTCGTCCACGCCGAACCAGGTCGGAACGAGCACGTCGATTTTATCGATGTGCGCCTCAAACGAATTGATCGATTTCTGCGTCTCGATCATGTAGAAGAGCGCGCTCGGTGCTTTCGCGAACACGCCGAACGGCAACATGCCCAAGCAGGCAATCAGCATCAAAAGACATCGTTTCATGGAGCAGCCTTGAGCGAGGTCGGCGAGGACAGCGTGATGCGATAAACATAGGCATCCGTCCCGACGGGGTGAGCAGGGAGACGCAGGTGCAGGCCTTTCGCGTCCTGGGTAAAGGGAACGACGCTGCCGTCGCCCACGAGCTCGACGCGCGTCACCTTGTCGGCCGGCTTGATCGAGTGAATCGTCGCCGCAGCAGTCGTCGGCCAACCCAGCTCGATCGCGTAGAGCTTGCCGTTGCCGGTCGTGAAGCGGAAATCCTGCGGCGTATAGGCCTTGGTCTTGGTGTCCTGGAAGGTCCCGCTCGCGACTTCGGTCGGCCCCTCGCCATAGGTACGCCACGGCTTGCTGCCGTAGATCGCCTCGCCATTGACCTTCAACCAGCGTCCAATGCTTTTCAACGTATCCTGCGCGGCCTGCGGGATCGTACCGTCGGCGCGCGGCCCGACATTGAGCATCAGATTGCCGTTCTTACTGACCACGTCGACCAGCAGATGAATGATGAAGGTCGGCGACTTGTACGTATCGTGATCGATATATCCCCACGATTCGTTGCTGATCGAGGTATCGGTCTGCCAGTGCGTCGGATGGATGCCTGGAAGCTGGCCGCGTTCGATATCGAGCGTACCCGCGCCTTCCGGAAAATCGCCAAGCTTGTAGTTGACCACCACGCCGTCACGCTTTGCCCCTTCGTTGTAGTAATACGAAAGCAAGGTCGGCAAGGTGTTGCGGAAGGTCGGGTGCCCGATCCACCAGTCGAAATAGATGATGTCCGGGTGGTAGTCGTCGATCAGCTCCGCGGTGCGTGCCAGCCAATCGTCCAGCCATGCTTGCGAAACGTAGGTCCAGTCCGCTGCCAGGTTCTGATCATCCTTGCTCAGATGGGCCACCGCAGGGCCATAGAGTTCGGCATTGCGCGGATCGTTCACGTCCGAGTCGAAGCGGCGGCCGCCGTCGAAGAACCAGTCGTGCTCGGCGCGATGGGACGAGACGCCGAAACGCATGCCCTGCGCGCGCACCGCTTTTTCCAACTGCCCGATGACATCGCGGTGCGGGCCTTTCTTCACCGCCGTCCAGTCCGACAGCGCGGAGTCGTACATGGCGAACCCGTCATGGTGCTCGGCAACCGGCACGACGTAGCGAGCGCCCGCATCGTGAAATAGTTGCGCCCACGCATTGGGGTCGAAGTGCTCGGCCTTGAACAGCGGCACGAGGTCCTTGTAGCCGAAGGTCGACTGCGGGCCATAGGTCGCCACATGATGGGCGAACTCCTTGGTCCCTTGTTGATACATATTGCGCGAATACCACTCGCTGCCGAACGCGGGCACGGAATAGACGCCCCAATGGATAAAGATGCCGAACTTGGCATCGTCGTACCACGCAGGCGAGCGATATTGCTGCAACGATGTCCAGTCGCTTCGGAAGGGACCCTGACCGGCACCTTGCGCCACGCGCTCGAGAATCGCCTTGCGTTGCGGCGCGAACTTGGCGCTTGCCTGCTGCCACGCGGCATCCTGCGCCGCGGGAGACAAGGTGTCGGCGGTCGGCGCGGTCGCCGACTGGGCCATTGCCAAACCGCCAAGCAACGAGCTCACTGTGAGAGCAGCACAAGCAAGAGTTCGTCGCATCACGGTTGAATATCCTGGCTTGGAGGGAGTTAGGTGCTGCCGATGCTCAAAGGACGGATGTTCGAGAGGCCATAGTCGCCGGTTGTATCACCTGCGCGCATTTCGCCGGGTAAAAAATAACGCTGCCGAAAAAGAACCGGCGCAAAACACGTCTGTTTGCGCCGGGTGGAGCAACAAAGCTTGTACCTCTGTCATGGGCGGGCAACGCATCACTTGTGCGACTGCCAGGTGGCGGCGCCCAAAACCCCTAACTGTCCATGTTCGACGACGAATACCGGCGTGTTCATCAGAAACGAGCGCATCACGCCCTTGTCCAGAAACCGTTCCATAAAGGATCCGGCCCGCAGCACGCTCGCCAGCTGCGCGAGAAATCCGCCGGCCAGGCAAACGCCACCACTGGCACCGAACGCCACGGCAACGTCGCCGCAAAATGCGCCGAGCCAACGGCAGAAAAAATCCACCGCTTCCACGGCGAAAGGGTCCGTGCCGGCGAGTGCCGCCGCGCTGATGGCGCTCGGGTCGGACAAGGGCGTGGAACATCCGCGCACCACGCCAAGCGCGCGATAAAGTCGAAGCAGACCCGGACCGCTCAGCACGTGTTCGTAGGCTACATAGCCATCCTCTGGGCCAAGCTCGGCGCGAATGGCCTGTTCCACGCCCGGCCGGGCGGCAAGTTCCATCTGCCCCGCCTCGCTATGCAGTACGCGTACCGGCGTTCCCGGTAGCCACAACGCCGCGCCCAGACCCGTGCCGGGCCCGACGACGGCGATAGGGCCGTGCGGGTCGGAGATGCCGTCGGCGATCATCGTCATGTATTGGCGATCGATATGGCCGATGGCATGCGCAAACGCTTCAAAGTCGTTGAGCACCGCCACCGTGGTGAAACCGCCCTCTACCCGAAGTATTTCCGGAATCACCGGCCAGGCAAGGTTGTCGTTGATGACGGCCCCCTGCTCCATATAGCCGGCGCAGGCGAGCACCAGGGCGCACGAGTGAACATGATGAGTGCGACGAAAGCTGGACAGGATGTCGCTCAGCGATGGATACGCCACACAACGATACGTCTCATACGCAAGAATGGCGGGTGGCTCCGCTGCATCGCCGGCCGCGACAAGCCCCACGCGCGCATGCGTACCGCCCAGGTCGACCGCCAGGAAAAGCGAATCCACGCGTTGGCGCCGATCTCCGGTCAGGACCGGGACGTGTGCTGCGCCTTCCAGCGATCGATCGATTTGCACTGGACCCCACTCCACATCCGACAACGTTGTCATCGCTAGCACCCCCGTGCCTTGAGCATCCCGGCGCCAACTGTTCATTGGCGAATTTATTATTCACTGGTGTTCCATAGTACGCAATAGGCCGTATAAAAGGCTCTATTACTGTGCTGCGTCGCAACATATCGTTGCTCATATGTAAACGTGGTTTTCATACCTGTACAGCGAGTATCATTACATAGGGGTGCGGCGGCGGCCACGGATCGCCTGACCCATAGCGGTCATTTTTTGTCCGCAGGACAAACTCGGGAGCATTGATGTCGCGGCAGCCAGAAGGTCAGGACCAGACGAAACCATCGCCCAGGCGACGCCTAGAGTTGTCGTCCCTCGCGTTTGGTGGCGCCCCCGTCGGAAACCTCTACGCGAACGTGGACGAGACCGGCGCGCTGGCGGCCATCGCCCATGCCTGGCATGGCGGCATCCGGCACTTCGACACCGCGCCCTATTACGGCTACGGCCTGAGCGAGACCCGGATCGGCGCCGCTCTCGAGGGCGTGGAACGCAGTACCTATACGCTCTCCACCAAGGTCGGGCGCCTGATCGACGTCGATGCAGGTCGCCGCGATCGCAGCGATGGCTTTGCCGTCGATGGACAACGCGCTCATTTCGATTACAGCCGTGACGGCGTACTACGCAGTCTGGAAACCAGCATCCGACGGCTGCGCACGGATCGCATCGATATTCTGCTGCTGCACGACATCGGTGCCTTGACGCATGGCGCGCGGCACGCGGATGTACTCGCGAAAGCCCTGGACGAGGCCTTGCCGGCCATGGCCGAACTGCGCGACCAGGGTGTCGTTGGCGCCATCGGCATCGGTGTCAACGAGGAAGCCATCTGCCTTGAGGTCATGCAACGCTTCCCGCTCGACGCCATCATGCTGGCGGGCCGCTACACCCTCTTCGAACAAGACCACAGCCGTGCCGTCATGGCACGCGCCGAGGCCGACGACGTCGCCGTGCTGATCGCCGGCCCGTACAACTCCGGTCTGCTCGGTTCGGAGAACGGTCCGGGAGATACGTATGACTATGTCCCGGCAACGCCCGAAGTCAAAGCGCGCGCGCAACGCTTTTACGAGCTGTGCCACCGCACCGGAGCGCAGGTCGGCGCGGCCGCGCTGCAATTCCCCGCGGCCCATCCGGCAGTCGCCAGCGTGGTGTGCGGACTGCGTTCCATCGCCGAGGTCGACAGCGCGCTCGATCGAATGCACGCAGCCGTGCCCGCCGCGACATGGAAGGCGTTGAAAGACGAAGGCCTGCTCGCGTCCGGAGTGCCGACACCATGATCATCGACGCGCATCGCCACTATTGGGATCCCTCGCGGCTCGAATACGGCTGGCTGGCACACGCGCCGGCCACGCTGCAACGCGCCTTTCTGCCGGGCGACTTGGACTCGTCGGATGCCTGCATTCTTGTGCAGGCGGCGCCCGACGAACGCGAAACGCTTTGTCTGTTCGACCTCGCCCGGCGTACCCAAGGTGTGCTCGGCGTTGTCGGATGGGTCGACATGGCATCGGACGATGCGTCCGAGCGCATCGCCTGGCTCGCAGCGCAAGGCCAGGGCCTCCTGTGCGGCATTCGACCGATGGTCCAGGACATCCCCGATACCGAATGGCTGGCCAGGCCATCGCTGGATCGCGCTTTCGACTGCCTGCGCGATCACCATCTTGTCTTTGATGCACTGGTCGATGAGCGGCATCTTCGCGCGCTGTCACAGCGTCTGACCAGACATCCCGGGTTGCTTACCGTTGTCGACCACGCTGCCAAGCCGAACATTGTCGGCCGACACTTTGCCGCCTGGTCCGGCGCTATCGCGCGTATCGCGCAGCTACCTGATGTTGCCTGCAAGTTCTCCGGCCTGCTGACGCTGACCGGTGCCGACGAAGATGGCTCCGCCATCGAACCCTACGCCGCGCACATATTCGAGAGCTTTGGCGGCGAGCGTGTGATCTGGGGCAGCGATTGGCCGGTACTGACGACGCATGCCTCTTACCAGCAATGGAAAGACCGCGCGCACAACTTGACCCAACGCTTTGCCGCACGCCACGAAGCGGCGGTATTCGGTGGCAACGCCGCGACCATCTACTCACTCGCCGGACGCCTGCCGGCAAACGACGTATCGGGAAACCTGTCATGAATATGCACTGCCGACCCCTTGTTCGATGTGTCAGCGGAGCGGTCGCATGAGCGGCCGTCTTGCCGGCAAATACGCCCTGGTGACCGCCGCTGGCGCGGGCATTGGCCGGGCTACTGCCCTCGCCTTCGCCCATGCCGGCGCCACCGTGTTCGCGACGGACATCGATGCCAGCAGTCTGTCGACCCTGGCCGCCGAGCATGATGCGATTGTCCCCCATGCACTCGATGTCACCGTTCCTGCGGCCATCGATGCACTGGTCGGCTCGCTCGATCGCGTCGACGTGTTGTTCAACTGCGCGGGCTATGTCCACGCCGGCACCATTCTGGATACCGATGCAGCAAGCTGGCGGCGCTCCTTCAGCATCAATGTCGACAGCATGTTCCACCTCTGTCGCGCGGTGTTGCCCGGCATGCTGCAACGTGGCGCGGGCAGCATCGTCAACATGTCGTCGGTCGCGTCGAGCATCAAGGGCGTGCCCAATCGCTTTGCCTACGGCACGACCAAGGCCGCCGTCATCGGCCTGACCCGCTCGATCGCCGCCGACTACGTCGCGCGCGGTATCCGTTGCAACGCGATCTGCCCCGGCACGGTAAAAACGCCCTCGCTGGCCGAACGCGTACGCGCCCTGGGCGGCGACGAAGAAGCCGCGTGGCGGGGCTTTACATCGCGGCAACCGATGGGTCGCCTGGGCGATCCCACCGAAATCGCCGCCCTCGCCCTCTACCTCGCCTCCGACGAGTCGTCATTTACCACCGGCACGATCCACGTCGTGGATGGCGGCTGGTCGAACTGATGGAAGCCATGTCATGAAATTGTGTCGTTACGGAAAAGCCGGCGCCGAAAAGCCGGGCATGATCGATCACGAAGGAACGCTGCGCGACCTGTCCGGGCACGTCAGCGACATCACCGCCGATGTACTGGCAAATGAAGGCTTGCGCCGGCTGGCCGCGATCGATCCGGCCGCCCTCCCACGCGTGGAAGGCACGCCGCGCTACGGCACACCGGTAGCGCACGTCGGCAAGATGATCTGCGTGGGCATGAACTATGCCGATCATGCGGCGGAAACCCAGGCGCCGGTACCGGAGCAGCCGGTGCTTTTCATGAAAGCCACCACGGCCATCGGCGGCGCCAACGATACCGTGGTCATTCCGCGCGGCTCGGTGAAAACCGACTGGGAAGTCGAACTGGGCGTCGTCATCGGCGCAGTGACCCGCGACGTCTCCATCGACAAGGCGCTGGAATACGTTGCCGGCTATGCGGTCATCAACGATCTCTCCGAGCGCGAGTTTCAACTCGAGCACGGCGGCCAATGGGTCAAGGGCAAGAGTTGCGATACGTTCGGCCCGATCGGTCCCTGGCTGGTAACCACCGATGAGGTGGCCGATCCGCAGAACCTCTCGCTCTGGCTGGAGGTCAACGGGCACCGCTACCAGAACGGCAATACGCGCACGATGGTTTTCGGTGTCGCGCACCTGGTGAGCTACATCAGTCGCTACATGACCCTCATGCCCGGCGACGTCATCAGCACGGGAACGCCGGCAGGCGTCGGCCTCGGACTGAAACCACCTACCTATTTGAAACCCGGCGATGTGATCGAGCTGGGCATCGAAGGCCTGGGGCGTCAGCGGCAAGACGTCATCGCCCACCCCAACTCGACGATTTGAGCATCCTGTTTATCTCCAGCTTTTTGGTTTCCGGCACGGGAGGCCGGTCACGATGGTGAAAATTATCGCCCTGGAAACTTTCGACGTGCGTTTTCCGACGTCGTTAGCGCACGATGGCGCGGATGCCATGAACCCGGATCCGGACTATTCCGCGGCCTACGTCGTACTCAAGACCGATAGCCCCGATAAACTCGCCGGCTACGGACTGGTGTTCACCATCGGTCGCGGCAACGACATACAGACCACGGCCCTGGCTGCGCTCGCGCCCATGGTGGTGGGCCGGCCGGTGAATGAGATCGTCAGCGATCTTGGCGCATTCGCCCGCCAGCTCACCGGCGACTCGCAGTTGCGCTGGCTTGGCCCGGAAAAAGGCGTCATGCACATGGCCATCGGTGCGGTGATCAATGCCGCCTGGGATCTGGCCGCACGCATGGCGAACAAACCCGTGTGGCGATTCCTTGCCGACATGTCACCCGAGCAGTTGGTCGAACAGATCGACTTTCGCTACCTCACCGACGCGCTCACGCCCGAGCAGGCGCTGGCGATACTGCGCGAGGCCGAGCCGCATAAACAGGCGCGTATCGCGCAGCTCGAAGCCGAAGGCTATCCGGCCTACACCACCTCGCCCGGCTGGCTTGGCTACTCGGACGAAAAGATGCAGCGGCTCGCTCGCAAGGCGGTCGAGGATGGTTTTCGCACCATCAAGCTCAAGGTGGGACTGAACCTGCAGGACGATATTCGTCGTTGTCACCTCGCGCGTGAAACCGTGGGGCCGGACATTGCGATCGCCGTCGATGCCAACCAGCGCTGGGACGTCCAGGCGGCCATCGACTGGTTGCAGCCGCTCAAGGACGTCGGCCTGGCCTGGGTCGAAGAGCCCACCAATCCCGATGACGTGCTCGGCCATGCCGCTATCCGGCGAGGCGTATCGCCTATTCCGATCTCTACCGGCGAGCACGGACAGAACCGCGTCCTGTTCAAGCAATTGCTCCAGGCGGGCGCGGTCGATCTGATCCAGATCGATGCGGCGCGTGTCGGCGGCGTCAACGAGAATCTCGCCATCCTGTTGCTGGCGGCGCATTTCGGCGTGCGCGTATTTCCGCACGCGGGCGGCGTCGGGCTTTGCGAACTGGTGCAGCATCTGGCGATGGCGGACTTCGTTGCCATCACCGGCAAGAAAGAAGATCGCGCGATCGAATTCGTGGACCATCTGCACGAGCATTTCGTCGACCCGGTCAGGATCGTCGACGGTCGCTATCTCGCGCCCACGACGCCAGGGTTTTCCGCCCGTATGCACGATGCCTCGATAAGCGATCATCTGTTCCCCAACGGCATCGTGTGGAAGAACACCGCGCTGGCAGAAGCAGGCTGAGCCCATGAAGACGCCCGTGACGAATATCGCCGACCTGCGTGCGCTCGCCCGCCGACGCGTGCCACGGGCATTCTTCGAATATGCCGATCGCGGCTCGTACGACGAAGCCACATTGCACGAAAACCGGCGCGCACTGGATCGCCTGCAACTCCGGCAGCGTGTGATGCAGGATGTCGACAACCGGTCGTTAGCGACGACGATTATCGGCTCGCCGGCAAGTATGCCGCTGGCCATCGCGCCGACCGGGCTGACCGGGCTGCAGCACGGCAGCGGCGAGATCCACGGCGCGCGCGCGGCGGCTCAGGCAGGCATTCCGTTCTGTCTGAGCACCATGTCGATCTGTTCGATCGAGCAGGTGCACGCGGCCAGCGATACGCCGTTCTGGTTCCAGGTTTACGTCATGCGCGATCGCGGCTTTACCCGCGAACTGATCCAGCGCGCCCGCGCAGCCGACTGTTCCGCGCTAATGCTGACCGCCGACCTCACCGTACAAGGCCAACGCCACCGCGAGATCAAGAACGGTCTCTCGGTGCCGCCGAAGATTACCCTGCGCAACCTGTTCGATATCGCCAGCAAGCCACGTTGGGCATGGCATGTGCTACAGGCTCCGAGTCGTTCGTTCGGCAATCTGGAGGGGCGCATCGGCGGCGCCGACAGCCTGACGACGCTCGCCCAATGGATCGCCAATCAGTTCGATCCAACGCTCAACTGGAACGACCTGGCGTGGATTCGCGAACTTTGGCCGGGGAAGCTCATCATCAAGGGCATCCTCGATCCTGAAGACGCACGACTGGCGGTAGCACACGGCGTCGATGCGATCGTTGTATCGAACCATGGCGGTCGTCAGCTCGATGGCGCGCCCGGCTCGATCGATGTGCTTGCGTCGATCGTCGAAGCCGTCGATGGGCGCACCGAAGTGCTGTTCGACAGCGGTATCACCAGTGGCCAGGATCTGCTCAAGGCCTTGGCGCTCGGCGCGCGCGCCGGGCTTATTGGCAAGGCCTTCCTCTATGGCCTTGGCGCAGGCGGCCAAGGCGGGGTTGCGCAAGCGATCGAGCTGATACGTCGCGAACTCAGCGTCACCATGGCACTGACCGGCCAGCGCGATGCTGCGCACATCTCACCCGAGATTCTCTGGCGCCGTACCTGATCAGTCAGCGCATTCGGCCAGATCGAAGATCCGTTGCATGGGCACCCATTTCTGCCCTGCCGCGGCCCACGGCAACGGTTGCTGGAATGTGGACATCAGGACTTCCCAGGCCTGCACGCGTTCGCTGGCGGCATCTGCCGCGGCCTTGGCGCTCGCATCGAACGTAGGCGCCACGCGCATAAGCATGACCAGCCGGTTGCCGGTGCGAAATATCTGCATATCGAGAATGCCGGCATCGCGAATCGATGCCACCACTTCGGGCCAGATACGATCGCTGCGGTGCCAGCGTTCGTACTCGGCGATCAGCTGTGGATCGTCGCGCAAGTCCAACGCCAGGCAATGCCAGGTCATGCGGTGGCCTCCGCGCCGATCCGGCTCCAATGCTGACGAGCGAACAGAAAGATCGCGACGAAGCACACGGCGGGAACGAGCATCGCATGCGCGATGCCTGCGTAGTCCGAGGCAGCGCCCATCGCCGCTGTCAGCACGGCGCCGCCGATGATGGACATCACCAGCAGCGACGCGCCGAACTTGCGCTCGTCATCGCTGCGTCCCTCGACACCCAGCGCAAAAATGGTCGGATACATCACCGACATGAAAAGGCTGGACGCCACCAAGGCGTACATGCCCGATTTGCCCGGTACAAAAGCGGCAAAAACGGACAGCAGCACGTTGATCAGCGCAAAAACCGCCAGAACCCGTGCCGGTTTCACATACTTCATAAGACCCGCGCCGGCAAATCGGCCGATCATGAAACAGACCAGCCCGGCGGTGACGAAGTTGGCCGCCACTTTGTCGGCCGTGCCGGGCATCGTCGATTGCGCATAGCGGATCATGTAGCTGAAGACGGCAACCTGCGCACCCACATAGAAAAACTGCGCGGCAACGGCTCCCAGAAAACGGCCATCGCGCAACAGGTCTCTCAGCACGCCGTGCTTGGTCGCTCCGCCATCACTGGCAGCGGCCGCGGCGCGCGGAAAGCGGGTCAGCAAGATCAGGATGCCCCATGCGATAACGCTGATCCCGATCACCAGGTACGGCAGTTGCACTGCCGCCGCCTCGCTCTTGACGAACGCGGCGTGGGTGGCCGCATCCATCGCCGCCAGCTCCGCCGTCGAGTGCTCGACCCCGGTGAAAATGAAATGCTGGCCGATCAGCACGCCGGTAATCGATCCCAGGGGATTGAATGCCTGCGCGAGATTCAGCCGCGCCGCGGCCGACGATGCCGGCCCCAGCAGCGTCACATAAGGGTTGGCCGAGGTCTCCAGAAATGCCAGACCCGAGGCGATGACGAACAGTGCGGCGAGAAACACGCCGTACGTGGCCGACGCGGCCGCAGGCCAGAACAACAGCGCGCCCAGGCCATAAAGCGCCAGGCCGAAAACCACGGCCGATTTGTAGCCGAATCGGCGCATGTAGATGCCCGCAGGCAACGCGACAACGAAATAGCCGAGATAGAACGCGCTCTGTACCAGCGCCGCCTGAAAGTCCGATAACGTAAACGCCTTCTTGAACTGCGTCACCAGCACGTCGTTGAGGTTGTTCGCCACACCCCATAAAAAGAAAAGGCTTACGATCAACGCCAGGGGAAACCAAGGCGTGCGCCCCTGGGAGGCATCGAGCGCCTGGGTCGGCGAACCTTGCGGGTGCATGTGTATGACCTCCTCCAGACGCTTTTTGTGGAGCGGACCGCCCCGGGACAAGGGCTGGATAATGTGCAAATATGAACTTACTATTCACCTGCATAACAAGCTGCGTTGCAGCATAACCGTAACCCGGTTCGGTACAAGCCGAATCCCCCGCTAAACTCCGCGCAACTTTCTTCTTTTCGATGCCACGGACCGATATGGCTGCCGAGTCACCCAAATACCGCGCCCCCGCCCTCGACAAGGGACTCGACATTCTCGAACTGCTCGCCAAGGCGGTCGCGCCACTGACGATCGCCGAGATATCCGAAGGCGTGGGTCGCTCGCGCGGAGAAATCTTTCGCATGCTCCAGGTGCTGGAAGAACGCGATTACATCAGCCGCCCGGATGGTGAAGGTGCTTATTCGATCACGCCGCGCCTGTTTCGCCTCGGCATGGAACAACCCCCGGTCAAGAGTCTGGTCGAGACGGCGCTGCCGGTGATGCACCGACTCGCTGAAGAGATCGACCAATCGTGCCATCTGGTGGTGCCCTCGCAGGAACAGATCGTGGTGATCGCCCGTGTCGACCCGCCGGGCGAGATCGGCCTGGTGGTGCGCGTCGGCCATCGCCGTCCGATATCGCACTCCGCATCGGGTTACGTCCTGCTGGCATGGCAGGACAATGAAACACGCGAACGCTGGTTCAAGACCATGATTGCGCATGAGCCCAATCTGCGACGTCTGCCCATCGAGACGGCTATTCGCGATATTCGCGAAGCGGGCGTCGCGACGATACCGAGCCAGGTAGTCGATGGCGTGACCGATCTTTCGGTACCGGTGATCGAGCACGATCATGCCGTCTGCGCGATGACCATTCCCTTCATCGAACGCCGCGGATCATCCGTGAATATGGCGACCACTACACGACTGCTCATCAAGGCTGCCGAAGAGGTTTCTCACCTGTTGGCGCATGGTCAGACGCCGTCGTCGAGTGAGTGATACGGCGTATCAGGGAACCTCGAATAACCTCCTATTCGTCATTCCGGCGCAGGCCGGAATCCATTCCTCAGCGCAGATGCTTGCCGTAGCCTGCCTGACAAGCGTCGACTGAGGAATGGATCCCGGCCTGCGCCGGGATGACGATAGAAAAACTGAGGTTATTCGAAGTTCCCATCAGTCCCTGAAAATAGCCGGCGTACCCACCCAGATCATGCGCACTTCCACCTTGCCCGGATTGCGTATGTTGTAAGGATGACGCTGATCGAAGTGCGCGCTGTCGCCAGCCTTCAGCACAAACTTCTTTTTTCCCACGCACATTTCCAGCTCGCCGCTGAGGATGTACCAGAACCCCTCACCCTCGCGATGAACGGTCGGCGCGGCAAGACCCGGCGGCACGATCAGCCGTAGCGCCTCCATCTTGCGCTCGGCATGACGCCCACTCAGCCGCTCATAGACCACCGGAGAATGCAGATCGATGCGTTCGTGCTCATTGGCGCGACACACGATCTGCCCAGGCGATGGAACGCCGACGAAGTAGTCGACGTCCACGCCTAACGCCTGCGCAATGGCTTCCAGCGATAAAAGCGATGGCGACGCAAGATTGCGCTCGACCTGCGACAGAAACGGTACCGACAAACCCGATTCGCTGGCCAGACCCTGCAGGGTCAGGCCGAGCCCGCGTCGACGATCGCGTATCGCAGTACCGATGCTGAGCACGCCAGACTTGCCGGCGGCGGACGTCGCTGCAGCCATGATCAGGAACTATGGTCGGCGACGATCAACCACTGTGTTCCTACTTTGTGGAACAGCAGCGACGTGACGCCGGAAACGGTAGCGCCATTGTCTTGCTGCAGGTGATAGCGCCCCACGACGAAAGCGTATTGCGGACCCACCTGCTGCACATCGACCAGCTCCAGGCTGAGCTTGCCCATGCTGGGGCCCTTGCCGAAGCGTGCCGCATACATCGACTGGATCGCGTCGTAGCCCACGACTATGCCGCTGGAGCCCATATAGCGAATGCTCGGCGATTTTTCGTAGACCTGCATGAACTTCGCCAGGTCGCCCGCCGTCCACGCGGCCGCACTCTGGTTAAGCGCTGTCTCGATCGACGCGCGTACTGCGGCAGCCGATGTTTCAGCGAGCACGGGCGAACTGACGGACAGCGCAGCGAGGCTGCAAAACAGTAGCGAAGTCGTTTTCATGACGCCTCTCGATAACAGGATGGAAAGCCAACGGTCGATAACGAAACGAACATGGCAACGCTGACGATCCACGGGACCTGCAGGTGTGCTGCGTCGTCAACATGGAAGGCATGCTCCCCTCGCATCAGGTCAAATCTTTCATGCGTCTGGCTGCAACGTCCGGAAGAACAAATCCGGGCACAGCTTTTTCCCCGGCGTCATCCTAGCTTGAATTCCTTGACGGCATCAAAATATTTTGATCTGATCAAAATCGTGCAAAGCCATCGGCTCGCGACCGATCGCGGACGCACTTCCGGAAAGACGTTTCCGGAATGGGGAGTTATCCAAGAAACAAGGCCGTTGCCGGAACGTCGGGCGGTGCTGCATGCCTTGCATTTCGGCACGAGCCGGAAACCCACGGAAGGCCACACTCAAGATCGCGTCGCCCTGCCTGGGACAGACGCGGTTACAAGCAGGCTCAAGGCACACGAACGCTTCGATTTGCTAGTCAGACTGCCGGGGATAACCAATGAACAAGCATCTAAAGGGTGTGCTGTTTTGCACAGCCATCATCGCCACGGCGCCCATAGCGAACGTGGCCCGCGGGCAAGACGCGTCCACCAGCGACGCGGGCAAGAAAAAGGCGTTGCCTGCGGCGATCGAAAAGGCATCGGCCAGCACGAAGGATGCAACCACCTTGCAAGGCATCGTGGTAACGGCCGCCAAGCGCGAGCAAGACATCCAGAAGGTGCCGATCAGCATGACGGCGTACACCGGCGAGCAGCTTGAGCGCCAGGGTATTACGAGCTTGTCGGATCTCTCCCGAATCGCGCCCGCCTTGAACGTGGCTTCATCCGGCCCGGGCGAAAACAATCTGATTATCCGTGGCATTTCCTCCAGCGCCGGATCGGCAGCGACGGTGGGCTACTACCTCGATGACGTGCCGATCGCCGCGTCCAGCAACGCCGCCCTGCTCTCGACTCGCGGCGTGATCGATCCGTCGGTTTTCGACATCGAACGCGTGGAAGTGCTGCGCGGCCCGCAAGGCACCATCTACGGCTCCAGCTCGATGGGTGGCACGATCAAATACGTGACCAACCAACCCGATGCCGACAATACCGAGGCGCGCATCAAGACCGATGTGTCGGGTACGTATCACGGCGGCCCCAACGCGAACGTCAACGGCATCCTGAATATCCCGCTGATTCAGGGCAAGGTGGGGCTGCGCGTGTCGGCCTACTACCGCGACGACGACGGCTATATCGACCGCTATCGGATCGATCCGAAGAACTATCTCGCGGCCGACCCGAACAGTCCGAAGCAGGACAACGTCAACACCTATAAGACGTATGGCACGCGTGTCGCATTGCTGATCAAGCCGGACGACTCGCTGACCATCACGCCCAGTTTCATCTACCAGTATTCGCGTCTGGGTTCGCCATTCACCTACGACAAGATTCCAGGCAGCCTGGAAGATGCCTATCAGGTGCGCGACGTCAACGAAGCGAACACGCAGAAGTCGACCATCTCCAATCTGGCCATCCGCAAGCAGTTCGACAGCTTCGAGCTGATGTCGTCGACCTCTTACTTCACTCGTAACGTGAGCTTGCGTGACGACAGCTCCAAGGTGGTCAATTACTTCTTTGGCCTGCCGACCGTGTATCCGGTCACCATGTATGGCGACTACAAGAACAAGGAGTTCACGCAGGAGATTCGTGCCACCAGCAACTTCGACGGACCATTTCAGGCGATTGTCGGTGCGTTCTACCATGATGTGAACGCGCCGCTGGCTTCGTCCATCCCCTACCCGGCCGGCTTCAACGAGACCTTCAATACGCCGTTCCCCGCGTATTCGACGATCTATGCCGGCACGCGTCACGCCACGCTCGACGAGTACGCTGTGTTCGGGGAGATTTCCTATAACTTCACTGACAGGCTCAAAGGCAGCGTCGGCCTGCGCGCCTTCGAGGTAAAGCAGTCGTTTGCACAGACCGGAGACGGCCTGTTCAACGGCGGTTACAGCAGCGTGAACAGCAGCTCGAAGGATTACGGCAGCACGCCGAAATACACGCTTCAGTACCAGTTGACCCCGGACAAGATGATCTATGCCACCGCTTCGCAGGGCTACCGTCCGGGCGGTCCGAACAATCCGGCACCGGCGGCGCTTTGCGGTACGGAAGTCGAGGGCCTGGGCCTGAGTCAGTCGCAGCTCAACAAGTATGGCCCGGATTATTTATGGAACTACGAGCTTGGCATGAAGACCGCCTGGCTCGACAATCGACTGACTGTCGATGCTTCGGTCTACCACATCGACTGGAGCAAGGTGCAACAGCAGATCGTGCTGAGCTGCGGCTACAACATCACCGCGAACTTCGGTAACGCAGTGAGCGAGGGCGGCGAACTGGAAGTGCGTTACATGCCGGTGCGTGCGCTGACCCTCAGTGCCGGTGTCGGATACACGGACGCCCACCTCAAGAACGACGTGCCCGGCACATCGGCCAAGGATGGTGACCGCCTGCCCAATGTACCGCGCCTGTCGGCATCGACCTCGGCCGAATACCGGCACAGCGTGAACAACGAGTACGACGGCTTCGTGCGCGCCGATATCAGCTATGTAGGCAACGAAACCTTCCTGTACGACCGGACCAGCCCGTTCTATCGCCGCGGCGGCTTTGCCACGACCAACGTCCGTCTGGGCATCGAAGGACATAACGGCATCGACGTCTCGCTCTATGCGACCAATCTGTTCGACAAGCGCGGCGAAACCGATCTGCCAGTGGCCATTTCCGCCGACCTGCCGACCACGCGGCGCGTTGCGATCAATCAGCCACGTACGATCGGGGTGACGTTCCAGTATCAGTACTAGTCCGATGTCGTCGTTCATGCAGCGCAACCGCGAGGCGCTGCATGAACGACATGTTGGAACGCTTCAGTGGGTCGCCGATGGCGCCACGGGTTCGCGCACCAGGCGAGCCTGCAACAGGCCTGCACGCTCCAGCGGCAGATAGGCGAGTGCCGCCAGGTGCGAGTGAACACGTTTGAGGTCGCGCAGAATGCGTAGATAAACATCTCCGCCGCCGCCATCGCGACGCTCGCGCAACGCCCGGATATGCCGCTCCGACGCGTCGTTCTCCAACCGCCACAGCATTTCCTTGCGCGCCACCAGCTGCTGCGCCGCACGCAGATCGCCGCGCAGGAACACAGTGAGCCCGAGCCGCAGGCTTTCCATCACAAGATGGTGCATAGCGGCTAGGTCCTGGATGTCGTCGGCCGAGAAATCCTGACCGCGTTCGGCCTTCTTGGCGGCGAACTCCATCAGGTTGTTGGCGGTGATATCGCCGATATGTTCGATGTTGATGACAAAGGCAAGGATTTCCTGGCTACGCTCGCCATCCTCTTCATTCAAGGCTTCCGCACCCAGGTCCGCGAGGTATTCGCGAATGGCCATGCCAAGACGGTCGAGCCACGGATCCATACGGCTGATCGCCGCGGCGCGTGCGCGGTCATCCTTGCCGAAAACTTCCACCAGCCCTTTCAACATGCCTTCGACCATGTCGGCCATGCGCATCGACTCGCGGGCGGCATTGGCCAAGGCCACGTTGGCCGACTCCAGTGCACCTTCGTCGAGATACTGCGGCACCCCCGGGTCCTCCGGGCGCGGCGGGTCGGGCAACAGACGCACCAGCAGTTGCGCCATGCGCTCGACCGGGAGAATGAACAATACGGCCAGGCCGAGGTTGAACGCAGTATGGAAATTCACCGCCATGCGCGCCGGCGATGCGCCAAGCGGCGCCAGCCACTGCGTCAACGGATGCAGCAACGGCAAGCAGATGATGCAGCCGACTGCGCGCACCAGCAGGTTACCCAACGGCAGGCGACGCGCTATCGGGGTATGCGCTTCGAGCAATGCCGGCAAGGTGCCACCAAGATTGGCGCCAAGCACGAGCGCCAGCGCACCCGTCGCATCTACCACGCCAGCGTTGGCCAACGAGGCGATCAGCAGCACCATGGCAACGCTGGAATGAAACAGCCAGGTCAACAGTGCCGCTACCAGCACGGCCAGCACCGGCTCGGAGGCCAGGCTCAGTACCACCGCACGCAAGACCTGTGCATTCTCCATCGGTGCCAATGAGGCCACCAGCAGATGCAGCGAAAGCAGCATCAGGCCAAGCCCGATCGCCACGCGCCCCAGATTCTCATAACGCGCGTCATCGGTGCGGCGATGAATAACAAAGCCAAGCAGAATCAGCACCGGCGCTACTACGGAGATATCAAACGACATCACCTGCACGATCAGCGTCGTGCCGACGTTGGCACCGAGCATGACTGCGAGGCCTGGCGCCAGCCCAAGAAAGCCGTTGGCGGCGAACGAGGCGGCCATCAGCCCGGCGGCGGTACTGCTCTGCAGCAGCGCGGTGATGCAGATGCCAAAGGCGAATGCCGCTGGGCGATGGCTGAGATAACGTTCCAGCCAACGGCGTAACACGCTGCCGTAGCCACGCAACACGCCACTGGTGACCATGTGCGTACCCCACAGGAGCAGTGCGACATAGCCTGCGATATCGAGCAGAGCGAAAGTGCCTTTCATATTGAAGCTCCTTGAATAGCTTCCAGACCAAGCGACTTAAGGAAGTTTCGAAAAACTACCTAAGCTTTGTAGGAGCGGCTTCAGCCGCGACCGCGCTTGCGTTACGGTTTGTCGCGGCTAAAGGGAGTCTCGAAAAACCCTCCTATTCGTCATCCCGGCGAAGGCCGGGATTCACCCCTCGGTGCAGACGCTTGCCATGCGCCGCCTGACGAACAAAGACCGGGGAATGGGTCCCGGCCTCCGCCGGGACGACGATGAAAACTGAGGTCTAGGGGTTCGCTGAAGTCGCTCCTGCGAAGATTACATTTTCAACGCGGCCCGAGCTCATACGGGCCGCGTCCTCAGAGCCAACGCCCGTAGCGGCGGATATAGATCAACTTCATGACCTGCGTCAGCACGCAATAGGTGAGCACAGTCACGCCCACCCAGGCGAAGTACACCGCCGGCAGGGGAACCATCCCGAACTTCGCCCCGAGCCCGGTAAACGGCAACACCATGCCGACCAGGATGGCGGCGACGGTCAATGCCAGCACCGGTGCGGCGGCGATGCTTTGCAGGAACGGGATCTTGCGCGTGCGGATCATGTGCACGATCAAGGTCTGAGTCAGCAGGCTCTCGACAAACCAGCCGGTCTGGAAGAAGGACTGGTGTTCGGGCGAGTTCGCGCCGAACACATGCCACAACAGCCAATACGTCGTGATATCGAAAATCGAGCTGACCGGGCCGATCCACACCATGAAGCGGCCGATGTCGCTGGCATCCCACTTGCGCGGCTTGCGCAGGTATTCGTCGTCCATGCGATCGAACGGAATCGACAATTGCGAGGTGTGATACAGCAGATCCAGCACCAGCAGTTGCAGCGGCAGCATCGGCAGGAACGGCAGGAACGCACTCGCCACCAGCACTGAGAACATGTTGCCGAAGTTGGAGCTGGCGGTCATCTTGATGTACTTGATGATGTTGCCGAAGGTGATACGCCCTTCGATCACGCCTTCTTCCAGCACCATCAGGTTCTTTTCGAGCAGGATGATATCGGCCGACTCCTTGGCGATATCGGTGGCGGTATCTACCGAGATCCCCACGTCCGCTTCGCGCAATGCCGGCGCATCGTTGATGCCGTCACCGAGAAAGCCGACGGTGTGGCCCTGGCGCTGCAGCGACTTGACCACGCGCGCCTTTTGCAACGGCGACATCTTCGCGAACACCGTGGTGCGCGCGACCAGCTCGTCCAGCGCAGCATCGTCCAGCGGCTCGATATGCTTGCCCTGGGCCGAATGCTCTACGTCCAGGCCGACTTCACGGCAGATCTTGCGCGTCACCGCTTCGTTGTCGCCGGTGATCACCTTCACCTCTACACCGTGATGGTGCAGAGCGGCGATGGCCTTGCCGGCGGTATCCTTGGGCGGATCAAGGAAAGCCAGGCAGCCTACTGCGATCATGTCCTTTTCGTCGGCAACGCCATAAGGGCGGCCGCCGGCCGGCGGCTGACGCTTGATCGCCACCACCAACACGCGCAGGCCATCCTCGTTGAGGTGCCGGGTCATTGCCTTGATGCTGTCGCGCTGCGCGTCGGTCATCGGCAGGATGTCATCGCCCGCCTTGGCATACGCACAGATCGACAGCATTTCCTCGACCGCGCCCTTGCACACCAGCAGCTCGCTGCCGTCGCCGTTGGTCACCACCACCGACATGCGGCGACGCTGGAAGTCGAACGGAATCTCGTCGACGATGTGATAACGCGCAGCGGTCGGCTCGAGGTCGCGGTGCTCCAGTACCGCCTTGTCCATCAGGTTCTTCAGGCCGGTCTGGAAGCGGCTGTTGAGGTAGCCGTATTCCAGTGCTTCCTGCGAATCCTCGCCGTGCAGGTCGAGATGCCGCTCCAGCACGATCTTGTCCAGCGTGAGTGTGCCGGTCTTGTCGGTGCACAGCACGTCCATCGCGCCAAAGTTCTGGATCGCGTTGAGGCGCTTGACCACGACCTTGCGGCGCGACATCGCGATGGCACCCTTGGCCAGGTTCGCGGTGACGATCAACGGCAGCATCTCGGGCGTCAGGCCGACCGCCACCGATAGCGCGAACAGGAACGCCTGCAGCCAGTCGTGCTTGTCCAGGCCATTGATGACGAAGACGATCGGCACCATCACCGCCATGAAGCGGATCAGCAGCCAGCTCACGCTCTTCACGCCGCGGTCGAAGCTGGTCTGCACGCGTTGGCCGACGACGGTGCGCGCCAGCGAGCCCAGATAGCTGCGCGGGCCGGTAGCTACCACGACTGCCGTAGCCGTGCCGCTCACCACGTTGGTGCCCATGTAGCAGACGGTGGCGAGATCCAGCGGATTGTCGGCCGCGTCGGATGGCCGTTCGCCAGAAATGTCCTTGTCGCCACGCGCCGGCGCCGCTTTCTCTACCGGCAGCGATTCGCCGGTCAGGATGGCCTGGCTGATGAACAGGTCTTTCGCGCTCAGCAGACGCAGGTCGGCGGGCACCATGTCGCCGGCGGCCAGATGCACGATATCGCCGGCAACGAGTTCGGCGACCGGCACTTCGATACGTTCGCTATGCCCGTCCGAGGCACGGCGCGTCACCGTTGCGGTATTGCGCACCATCGCCTTCAGCTTCTCGGCGGCTTTCGACGAACGGTATTCCTGGGTAAAGCTGAGGAACACGCTGATGCAGACCATCGCCGAGATGATGGTCGGACCGGTCAGATTGGTGTGATCCGTCGCCAGCTGCACGACGGCGAGCACCAGCAGCACCACAATGAACGGGTTCTTGAACGCATGCAGCAGCTGAAGCCCCCAATGCGGCGGCTTCTCGTGCGAGACCTCGTTCACGCCATCGCGATCCAGGCGACTGGCGATCTGCTCTTCGTTGAGGCCGGCCGCGCTGGTGTCCAGCGCGGCGAGCAACGCCTCGTTATGCCGGAACGCTTCGAGTGCAACGGCGATGCGCACCGGCGCTGGCGCACCTTTGCCGGTCGCCTTGTCCGCGGCGACGTGGGAGGACTGCTTGGTCATGATTCGCTTCCGGGAATGCGATGAAACAGGTGGCGAATCAGTGGCTGGATATCAGCTGCATGTGAGCGCGCGCTTGCGGCACGGCATGGTCGTGCCGCGGTGTGGCCGGCTGCACCGGTTTTACCAACGGTTCGGGCACGGTAATCGACCAGGAACGGCGGGATGCGTCACGACGGCCCGACAGGAACTGGCCTGCGGTGCGCAAACGAAAAAAACCACGAAGGAGCCTCATGGCCCATCTCCTTGTAACGGTGCCTGTGGCAACCGTCAGGAGTGGGCCGGTCTTCCCTAGTCCAGGAAAGCGCCAGCCGACCGCAGGCGGTCGCCGCAGACAATCAGCTTGTTATGCAATGCCGGCACCCGATGCTCGCGGATGTCGACGTTGCGACTAGGGTAAACGTCCATATGCCTTGGTTTGGTCGGGCAGGAATGCCGAGGGCGCAGCGCGCCGGACGGCCCGCATATTGTCTTGGTGCAACGCGGCAGAGTCAATGCCTGAATGGCCGAAAGTTCGTACGTCCAGCGATCTTTCCAGCCTGCCCTTCCCTCCAGCTCATGAACAAGCGTCGTTTGGAAGGGCCTGATTCAAGACTTGAAAGAACTTACCGATAACCCGGTTAGGACAAGGACAACCGCAAGCGACAATCTCATGGACGTGTTCAAATCGACCAGGGCTCGATACGGGCTAGGTATCGCCAGCTTTTTGCTGCTGCTCACCGCGGCCACGATTGCCGTGATACGCCTGCGGGTAGCGCCGGATCTCAAGCAACTGGAAAGCATCATCGTCAATAACCGGGTCGACGCTATCGGCGTCGAAATCACCCGCAAGATGACTCAGATCCAGGCGCAGTCACGCGCGATCAGCCAATCCGTGGTTCTGCTGGAAAACCCGGATGTCGACAGGCTGCTGCCCGGCATTCTCGATCAATACGGCGACCCTCATGTGTCCGGGGGCGGTATATGGCCGCTGCCGTTCCAACGCGAAGCGAGCAAGGAACGAGACAGCACCTTCTATGCCCGGGGCGACGACAGCAGATTCGCCTTGAATACGCATTGGAATGCATCCGACGCACTCAAATACTGGAAGCAACCCTGGCACGAGGCCGGCCAGGCAGCACCACAGGGGCAATGCAGCTGGGCCGCGGCCTACCAGGACGACGCCAGTCCGCAGCCACGTACCAATTGCGCCATGGCGATCTACCGCAACGGCAAGCTTTGGGGCGTGTCCACCATCGACCTCACACTAGGCTTTTTCAATACCCTGGTCGCAAATGCCGAGGAACATGTCGGCGGGCAGATTCTTATCATCGAGCGTGACGGCAAGATCGTCAGCAATAGCAGCCTGTTCAAGCAGGACATCGTTCTGAAGAACGTTTCCACGCTGGGTAATCAGCTACCGATGGCCGAAGCGATCGGCAAGCTGTTGCATCGGCTTATGTCGGATCGTGAATTTGAAAGCAATTATCGGTCAGGCGGCAAGGACTACACGCTGTTCGTCCAACCGATCAAGGACAGCCCCTGGTATGTCGCTACCGCACTGCCCACCAAGGCGTTGACCGCAAGCAGCGAAGGTATCCTGCATCGGCTGGCCATGGTGCAATTGCCGTTCGCTTTCATGCTACTGCTGGTCATGCTGTACGGCATCGGCCTGTTGATGCGCCAGTTCGCCCTGCTCAAGACAAACATCGACGAACTGTCCAGCGGCGAAGCCGACCTGACCCGCCGCCTGGCGCAAGGCCGCGGCAGTGAATTCAATGCCATCGTCGGCAGCTTCAACGGGTTTATCGCGCGGCTACAACGCATGTTGCTCGAAGTGCAGCAGGGCGCCATCGCCATCGCAGCCGCTTCACGCCAGATCGCCGGGGGCAATCTCGATTTGTCGGCGCGCACGGAGGAGCAGGCAACCTCATTGGAGGAAACAGCCGCATCGATGGAGGAACTCTCCATCACCGTCAGGCAGAATGCCGATCACGCACGCCACGCCAACGGCATCGCCGGTCAGGTAGCGACCCTTACCGCCCGCAACGATGAAAACGCCAGGCACGTGATGCAGACCATGCAGGATATTCGCGATTCGTCCTATCACGTCGCCGAAATCACTGCCATGATGGATGGCATTGCGTTCCAGACCAACCTGCTTTCACTCAACGCTTCGGTTGAAGCCGCACGTGCCGGCAACCACGGCAGGGGGTTTGCGGTAGTCGCCAACGAAGTGCGGTTGCTCGCACAACGCTCGGGCGCAGCGTCGAAGGATATCCACCGCCTGATCGGCGAATCCTCCGAACGCATCGAAGCGGGCGCTGGCGCAGTGCAGGAAGTGGGCGGCCTGATCGCCGAACTGCAGATGCGCGTGAGTCATATGGCCACGTCGATGGGCGAGATCGTGACCGCGAGTGAGAAACAAAGCACAGGCATCGACCAGATCAACCATGCCGTGTCTCAGCTCGACGCGATGACTCAGCAAAATGCCGCGTTGGTCGAAGAGGCCACGGCCGCCGCCAGGGCACTGCAGGAGCAGGCCGGACAACTGGAGCACATGGTTTCGGGGTTCAAGCTGGCGTGACCGAAATCCCGGGTGCCTTCGCCTTCTTCGCGCTATCCATCAAGCGCAAGATCCGCACAAGCAGTTCACTGGCGTTGGACGGCTTAAGCAACACATGGTCGAACATCAGTCGCGCGGGCGTGGTCGGTGGCTGGCCAGGCGGCACCGATGCATAGAGAAGTATCGGAATGTGCGGATGGCCACCGTGCACCGCCTCCAACAGCTGCCAGCCGGCTCTGCCGGTTTGTCCCAGAAGGATCAGGTCGGGCGCCTCGTGCCTCATGGTTTCCACGGCATCTCCACCGTCGATAACCGGAACGCTGACGAAACCGCATCCGTTCAACAGGTCGCACAGCAGTGCGCGAAAGTCCGGCATATCCTCGATCACCAGAATCTTGCGCCCTTCCCCGTCGAACTCGTCAAGATCGCCGCCGCTTTCGAGCACCGGCTCGATATCCGCTTCCTCGGCGCTGGCCAGATCCAGTTCGAACTCGAACCGGCTACCACCGGACGCCACGGACTGGACGTCAAGACGGCTACCCATCCGTTGGAGCAGTTGCGCCACGATGGCCAGACCAAGGCCGCTGCCCTGTTGGCCGCTGACGTTGTCGCCGCGGACAAACGGTTCAGAGAGCCGTTCCGCGGCGCCCGGCTCGAGGCCGATGCCGGTGTCTTGCACGACAAAGCGCAGGCGCACCCGGCCAGCGTCCCCGGACGTGACCGCAACGCCAAAGCGTATGACACCGTCATGCGTGAACTTCGCCGCATTCCCCAGCAGGTTCAGCAGTATTTGACGCAATCTGGGGAAATCCGCCGTCACTACGGGAGGCAGATGGACATCGATGTCGTGCTCGAAGCGGTTGCGCTGCCGTTCGGCGAGTAGCGTCGCATCGCCCTCCATCTGCTGGAGAAAGCTATACAGATAACCGGGTGCCGGCATCAATTCGAGCTCGATCAACTCACCACGCGAGAACTCGAGCAATTCATCGATCAGGGCCATCTGTTGGCGCACATGCCGCTCGATCTCATGCGGGTGGTCGCGCTCTCCCTGTCCCATGCGCCATTGCCGCACACCATCGAGAATGGCCGCCAGCGGCGAGCGCAGGTCGTGACTGATATGGGCGAGCAGCATGCTGCGCGAACGCAGGGACTGTTGCAGTTCGGAGGTGCGATCGGCGACGAGGCGCTCCAGACGCTTCGCATGAGCGATCAGCAAACTGGTGCGCCAGCGCCAGGCGAGTGCGATCAACACCAGGGCAAGCAACACCGCGCCCAGATAGGCCCATGGCGTATTCCACCACGGCGGCGCGATCTCGAAGGAAAGCGCCACCGTGCCCGACGCGCTGCGCCGGTTGACGTCCACCGCTTGCAGCTCGAAGTGGTAACTCCCCGAAGGCAGCGACGCATAACGCACTTCGCGCTGGGCCGTCTCTACCCAATCGCGATCAACGCCCGAAAGGCGGTAGCGGAAATGCACCGGATTGCCCGCGCTGTTGCCCAGTACGCCAAAGCGCAGTACCAGCGCACCGGCATGCTCGAAGGCCAGCGTCGGCGACTGCGCTCCGAATTCGTGATCGCCATAACGCGCGGAAAAAATCAGCGGATGGATGCTTCGCGGCGCCAGCAACTGGTCGGGCTTGAGTATGTGTGTCAGGCCCACTGGCGTGCCGATCCACACCGTGCCGTCGTTGTCGGCGTAGAAGGCACCATGATTGGCCTCTTCCCAAAGCAAGCCATCACGCGAGGAAAGCCGCGACCAGCCGTGACCGTCAAACACGTCCACGCCATTACCGCCGCCCGCCCAGAGACGGCCACGCCGATCGGCACGCAGAAAATAAAAACGCGTATCAGCAAGCAGCGGATCGGCTACGGCGGGAGCATCTACATGATCGGCATCGGTGACGTGACCTTCCATCAGGCCCGGCTGTAGCGAACTCAACCAGAGTCGCCCGTCCTGGGTCACAGCCACGTTTTCGTAACCGCCAAGCGCCTCCGCCGGCTGCACGCTCACCTTCGACCAGCCATGGCTGTTGCGGCGGAACAGTCCCGAGCTGCACGCCAGCCACAGCCGGCCATCGGCATCCTCGGCAAGGTCCGAGCACATGGTTTGCGGAATCAGTTCCGGCGCGGCGCGTGTCAGTTGGCCGGTATGGCTATCGACCTCGTATAGCCCACCGAGCGTGTACGCCCAGATGCTTCCGGTGTGGTCGATGTATGCGCCACGCACCAGATAGGGCAACACGGCCATGGACGTCGTGCGTCCATTGGCGGGCTCGTAACGCAGCACGCGCCCATCGAACAGGAAATACCAGATGGCTCCCTGCGCATCCACCAGCACCGCATGTGCCTGGTTCGGCGGCGCAACCGTCAGCGGCCAACGGTGCGCGCGGCCCTCAGCAGGCGCAACCACTTCGCCGCCCGTTTCGCCGGCGATCCACACGCTGTTGGCATCGGCGCGTGCGATCGACCAGATCAGGCTGTCGCTCACGCCTTGCGACGCCGTCCAGTTCTCCACCGCGTCCGCGCTGCTCCAATAAAGAATGCCGCGACCGTAGGTACCCAACCACACCATGCCATCCCGATCCGCCAGCAGGGACGACACGCCCACACCCGGAAGGCCATTATCTGTGTCGAACAATTCCCAGCGCGCGCCATCCCAGCGCCCGATACCCATGTCCGTCCGGGTGAGGATGCGCCCGGCGCGATCCTCGATCAGGTCGATGCTCGACGCGGCGACATCGGCGTGGCCACCAGGCATATCGTGAGCGACAAACTGATTCGCACCCGTCGCCAGGCTACGCACCGTGTGGATGCCGCGCACCCATAGGCTGCCATTGCGAGCGCCAAGAAAGCCGAGCCATCGATCGGATGGAATGCCTTGTTCTGGGCCGTAGCGAGTGAGTTGTCCGGCGCTCAGGCGACAGAGCTCGCCGCCGCAGCCGAACCAGGTGGTTCCCGCATGGTGAAATACCGCGGCGACCTGATCGAGCCCGCGCTCCGTATGCAGCTGCGCGTCGGTGAACAAGGGTGTCGCTCGCCAATCACCCGATGCATCCTGCATCAGGCGGCACAAGCGATGGCCGCTGACCACGAGCATGCCGCCTTGCTCGTCCCCTGCCAGCGTCTGGCCGCGATCGGCCATCAACAATTTCCCGTCCGGACGCACCCAGCGAAACTGACCATCGCGATCGCGTCGCTGCAAACCGGCCCGCGATGCCACCCAAAAATGACCGCTGGTGTCCTCGGCGAAACTGATCACCTCGGACGTCTGAAAGCCAAGCTCGCTACCGATCGCATTGAAGCCCACGCCGTCGAATCGGTAGAGACCTTTTTCGGTGCCGGCCCAAATGGAGCCTTCACTGTCCTGAAACAGGCGAATCACCGAAAGACTGGTCAGTCCGTTCGCCTGGTCGTAAAAAGTCAGCGGCAATTGCGTTGCCGCGACAACCAGCGGCAACAGCCAGCACAGTACGAGCAAGGCCAATCGCGCAGACCACCGGTGACGCGCGCAGACACTTTCCGGCTGCTTCACGGCGGCTCCGTCAATGCCGCACCTTGCTGTGCCGCCTGGCGGTACTGGCTTGGCGTCACGCCCACGCGCTCGCGAAACGCGGTGGTGAAATTGCTGGCGCTTCGAAAACCCACCTGTTCGGCGATGTCCTGCATGCCCAGTGTCGTTTCGACCAGCAGGGCACGCCCCTTGCGCAGACGTTCTTCCCGGATCCATGCGAATACGGTCATGCCGAGGCGTTGGCGGAAAATCGCCGAAAGCCGCTTTTCATACGTCCCCACGTCCGCCGCGATCTGTTCGAGCGTGAAAGGCTCCGCCAACCGTCCGCTGATCAGCCGCATCGCCGCACGCAATACCACTTCATCGTGCGTTACTGCGGTGCCGTCCTGTTCATCCTGTGGCGTCGCGGCGGTGCGCTCGGCCAATCGCAGGTGAATCTTCACGCGGGCGATCAGTTCGGCCGGGTCGCAGGTCTTGAGGATGTAATCCACGCCGCCATGGCTGAGTCCTTCCAGACGTTCGGTCGGCGCATTGGCGGAGGTAAGGAACAGAATCGGCGTATGCCTGATCCGCGGCAGTTCCTGCAGCAGCCGACAGAGCGCAAAGCCGTCCATATCCGGCATGCGCACGTCCAGCAGGATCAGGTCGGGCTCAAGCGACTGCGCACGCTGGTAACCCTGCTCGCCGGTGGTGGCCAGACTCACGCGCCACTGCTGCGCCCGCAAGGCCTGCAGCAAGGAACGAATGTCCTCGGGCACATCGTCGATCACCAGAACATGCGGCGAAACGGATACGGACAAGTGGCCCCCCATGTGTCCTGTGTGCCGGCAAGCGACCGCTGCTGGCGTCAACCGATTATAGGCATTCCAGTTGACATTTTTGCGCTCCAGCATAGGAAAACGCCGCTCCGGCAAAGATGCCGCGCCCCCAGCCACCTTAGATTACGCCCGGGGCGAAGGTCGGGATGAAGCCGCCATGTCATGGCAGCTATGACATGGCGGCTATTTCACGAAGACCTCGCACCCACGCGTCAGCTCCGTCATCAAGCACGCAAGTCATTCCGGGCCTGTCGCAACAAACCCAGTTTCCTTTTCTCACGTGGAACGTGATGACTCGAAATCTAGGGGGCTAATGCTACCGAGGTAATCGCGATGATGCCCATGCTCAAACCCGTTCCGCCCAAGGCGTCGACAAGTCGAAAACGTCCTGAGCGCAGAGCGTTCACGCCAAGCGTGAAATATGGAGCGCAGAACAGCGCGGTGGCTCGAAAGGAGGCGCCCATTAACGCCAAAGCCATTGCCACTTTAAACCTCATTACCGCCACGAGAGAGGCGGTCGCACGCTTGAGTTCGCCTGCGGAATCGCCGCGCGCCGGGCTCTCGCTGGCGCTCACCCTGACCTCGCTCGATCATGGCGCATCCGCCGCCCAGCTGATCGGGCTCAACACCAGCGTGCATGGAGCGTCCATAGCCACGCTGTTCCGGGCGCAACTGGAAACATTCGTGCGGGCGGTCTTTTTCGGATCGCCTTCCGGCGCAACGGATTACGAAGTCGAACAATTCATTTCGCAAGATAAATTGCCGCGCCGCCCCGAGCGGGAAACCAGGAAAGACAAGGCCGAATCCACGTACAAGCGAAAGCGCCTGGACGAAATGACCTTCGCCATGTTTGGCGATTTTGCGGCCACCATCCTGGACCCTCGAAACCCCAACGGTCCGGCCATGGCGCAAATGCTCAAGTTCGACGAGCGAAACATTCACGGCCTGGTACAAGGCGCGTCCATTCTGTACCGCATGTACAAGCAGACCGACGACCCGACTGTCGTGGCGACGGACAAGACCTATTCGGAACTGCTGCGCCGGTCTGGAGCGCTAGCCATGTTTTCCCTGAAGCACGTTCGGACCCAGCTCGGCATTGTCCAGCCGCGCAAGGACGATGACTTCATGCGTGCCATTACCGCGTATTTCGGCACCTTCGGACTATCGACCTGAATGCACCACCGGACGGAGGCGTCGCCTCCGTCCGGGATGAACCTTCAGCCATGCTTACAGCGTTGCCATGTCGATGACGAAGCGGTACTTCACATCGCTCTTCAACATGCGCTCATAGGCGTTCTCGATATCCTGCATCGCGATCATTTCGATATCGGAAGTGATGCCATGCTTGGCGCAGAAATCGAGCATTTCCTGCGTTTCGGCGATGCCGCCGATAAGCGAACCGGCGATGGACTTGCGACCAAAAATCAGACCCATCACCGACGGTGACGGATGCGGGCTCGACGGTGCGCCGACCAGGGTCAGGGTGCCGTCGCGCTTGAGCAGGTTGGTGAAGGCATCCAGGTCGTGCGACACGGCCACGGTATTGAGGATGAAATCGAAGCTGTTGACGTGGGCTGCCATCTCATCGGCGTTGCGCGAGACAACCACTTCGTGAGCACCCAGGTCGAGCGCCGCCTGCACCTTCGACGGCGAGGTGGTGAACGCCACCACGTGCGCACCCAGCGCACGCGCCAGCTTCACACCCATATGGCCCAGGCCGCCGATACCGACGACGCCCACTTTCTTGCCCGGGCCCACGTCCCAGTGGCGCAGCGGCGACCACGTGGTGATGCCAGCGCAAAGCAGCGGCGCGACCGCGGCCAAGTCGGCTTCGGCATGGCTGATCTTCAGCACGAAAGCCTGATCGACCACCACGGCGGCGGAGTAGCCGCCATAGGTGTTCTCGCCACTGCCATCGACCCAACCGTTGTACGTGCCCTGGAAGCCATGCGGGCCGCGGCAATACTGCTCCAGGCCATCGTTGCAGGAGGCGCAGGTGCGGCAGCTGTCGACCATGCAGCCGACGCCGACGATATCGCCCACCTTGAACTTGGAGACCTGGTTGCCAACGTGGGTCACGCGGCCAACGATTTCATGCCCCGGTACGCTCGGGAAACGCACGCCGCCCCACTCGCCACGTGCGGTGTGCAGGTCCGAATGGCAAACGCCGCAATAGAGGATATCGATCGCCACATCCGCGGCTCCGGGTTCGCGCCGTTCGATCGTCGTGAGCGCGAGCGGCGTGGTCGCCGTCTGGGCGGCAAAAGCCTTGGTCTGCATAGTGATTTCCTTAGCGGTTAAGAGTGAGCGAACACAACCGCGAAACTATAGGGAGCGCACATTGCTGGGTCTATGGCCTAATATCGGCATGACTTAGTGGTAATTACCCATGAATCAACGCCCCAGCCTGACCGAACTCGGCGCCTTCACGGCGATCGTCCGCCATGCCAGCTTTCGCATCGCGGCCGACGAACTGGGCATGTCGCCCTCGACCCTCAGCCATATGATGCGGTCGCTGGAAGAGCGCCTGGGACTGCGACTGTTCAACCGCACCACGCGCAGCGTGGCACCGACCGAGGCCGGCGCGCGGCTGTTCCGCAGCCTGACCCCGGTGCTGAGCGAACTCGATCTGGCGCTGGCCGACGTGGGCACGTTTCGCGACCGCCCTTCGGGCAGCCTGCGGATCAATGCGCACGAATCGTCCGTGCGTCGATTGATGGTCAAGGTGGTCCCGGCATTTATCGCGCGCTATCCGGAAATGCATCTGGATCTGGTCACCGAAGGCAAGCTGGTCGACATCGTAGCCGAAGGCTTCGATGCGGGCATTCGGCTGAGCGAGGCGATACCGCAGGATATGATCGCCATCCCGCTCGGTCGCGACGGACAATTCCTGGCGGTGGCTTCGCCGGGTTATCTGGCTGCGCACGGCGCGCCAAAGACGCCCGATGAACTGGCCGCGCATCGCTGCATTCGCTTTCGACTGCCCAGCGGCAAGATCTATCGCTGGGAGTTCGAGCGTTACGATCAGGAGTTGCGACTGGATGTGTCCGGTCCGATGACGCTCGACCATATGGGCGCCATGGTCGACGCGGCCATCCAGGGATTGGGCATCGCGTATGTGTCCATCGATGCGGCGCAGGAGGCTATCGAAAGTGGGCGGTTGCAATCGATATTGACCGAGTGGACGCCGCCGTTTCCTGGTGAATGTCTTTATTACCCGAGCAATCGCCTGGTGCCGGCCGGGTTGCGTGCGTTTGTGGACATGATCAAGGAGCTTGGGTGATCCAGAGCGCCCCCTCACCCCAGCCCTCTCCCCCGGCAAGCCAGGGAGAGGATTGGGGTGAGGGGGCGCCAGAGGCGATGCGAAGCGAGCCTACACGCTACTTCGTACCCAACATCTCCAACCCCACATCCTTGCACTGCGCCGCCGTCGTCAACACCGGATTGCAATGCACCGCAACCCCACCGGGCAGACCGACTTCATACCCATGCTCCGACGGCTCACGCACCGGATAATCGGTACTGATCATCTGCGCGCCGCTACTCAACACCACATCACGACGCGTGCCATCGTTACGCACACCCTGCCCCTGCGCCGGATCGTCGGCACGCGCACGCACCAGATAACCGCGACGTACCAAAGCATTGATCTCATCCGCACCGCATTCGTTGCACTCGGTAAACGCGGCATCGGGAGCGCCAGGCGTGGCATTGGTAAACGCAATCCTGCCGTGCAATGCATCATGCCCATCGAGATAGACACTTTCGATCTTGCGCTGATCGAGCAGGAAGACGACCTTGCCGCGCGCCTTGGCCAGGGTCGGCCAGCCACCCTTGCGCACCGCTTCGTCGAGCGTGGCGTATTTGCCGCGCACGTTATCCGGGGTCACGATCTCGCTGGCCGGAAACACCGAAGCGATTTCCTTGTCGAGCGCATCGAAAACAGCCGGCGTAAACCGCTCTGGGTCCACCGTCGGGATTTTTACCTTCAACGGTTCCTCTTTGGTCTCGACCAGGATGAATAGCGGCGCGTGCTTGGGATGCGCCTTCGACCACGCACGGACTTCACTGAGGCAGGCCGTGAAAGGCTGGCATACGCTGCGCTGATCGACGCCCTGGATATGCATCACCTTGAAGCCGGGCTTTTCCCACGTACCGGGCGGCGCCGTCGGCGGATCATCCGGAAGGCCGTTCAGGTCGACCATATGATCGATGGCCGGGTCCACATACATGCCGCCCTTGCTGTCGGAAAACACATCCAGCTCGATCTGGCGAACGCCATCGTCGAACTGACGCGTCAAGGACGGGTGGCTGTAGTTGATGGCGGCGAATTCTTTCGGCGCCTCCTTCAACATGACCTTGGTGGCACTGGGTGCGAAACCCGCGTGATAGCTGTTGTGCGTACCGACAACCTGGATTTGATTGATACGCACCGAATCATCGGTGGCAAATGCAGAAGCGGACAACGTAAGCAACGTGCCGACGATCGACCACAAGGAAGCGTGGCGCAAGATGAGCATGGTGAGTTCCTGTGCAATGGGATGGGCGGCAAGCGTCAGTGCTTGCACAGCGCAAAATCGGGGTCGGACATCGAAGGCGGCGGCGTGGTCGTGCCCCAACGCGAAGGACTCGGCCCCATCACCAGCGTCAAGGTTCCTCCGTTGGCGATATCGCCATGACGGAACCACGCCTTGTCCAGCGGCTTGCCATTGAGCGTGGCCGACTGCACGTAGCGGTTCACACGGTCACGGGTGAAGTTCTCCGCCACGATCGTAAAGGTCTTGCCCTGCCCGAGATCGATATCCACGCGCTGAAACGAAGGCGTGCCGATCAGATAGACATCCTGGCCCGGGCTCGGATAGAAACCCATCGACTGGAAGGCATACCAGCTGGACATGGCGCCCGAGTCATCATTGCCCGGAATGCCGCCGCGCGTGTCCTTGAAGGCCTTCTGCAGAAAGGTAACGATGCGATCGACAGCACGGTCCGGTCGGCCAGCCCACAGATAAAGATCGGGAATCAGAAAACCCGGCTCGTTGGTCACGTCGAAATGCAGGTTGTCGAACGTTGCATCGAGCCGCTTCACGAACGCCTCGTTACCGCCGGACATCGCCACCAGCTTGCGCATGTCCTGCGGCGCATACAGCGAATAGGTCCACAGATCGCCTTCGTAGTAGAAGTCGGGCCAGGTGCCGCGTCGCACGAGATACTGCGGCGCCCAGCTGCCATCGGCGTTACGCGGCCGCAGGAAGCCACTCACGCCCTCCTGTACCTGGGTCGCATCCCATAGGTTGGCCCAATTGCCGGCATGCTGCGTATAGAGCCTGGCCTCCTTGGCATGGCCCAGACCGCAAGCCAGCTCCGCGATGGTGAAATCGTCGTACGCATATTCGACCGTGCGCGAACCGGCACGCTCGGTAGGCTGGGCGACATAACCGAGGGTGTTATAGGTGTCCAGACCGCCGCGCCCTTCCTTGCGCGCATCGGCCGGCGGCACCGTCGCGTCTTTCAACATCGCCTTGAACGCCGTGGCATAGTCGATGCCCTTGAGTCCCTTGACGTAAGCATCGGCGACCAGCACATCGGCATTGCTGCCGCCTTGCGTGCGACCGTTGTCGTTACCCACGCGCGCATCGGGCATATAACCGGCGTGACGATAGGTATCGATCAGCGAGCGCACGATGTCACGCTGGCGATCCGGCGCAATCAGGGTCAGCAGTGGGCCCTGGCTGCGAAACGTATCCCAGATGGCCTGGAAATCGTCGTAGTACGGCTCGCTGGACGTCCATTTCGGATTTTCGCCGGTATGGTCGGACGGCATCATCATCGTATGGAACAGCGCCGTGTAGAACACGCGACGCTCGGCGTCGTTCGCGCCTTGAATCTCGATGCGACCGAGCGCCTGATTCCATTGCGCCGCCGTGGCCTGGCGTACGGCATCGAAGTTCCAGCCGGCGATCTCCTGCGTCACGTTCTGGTGCGCTTGCGCTCCGCTGACGAAGGAGATGCCGACCTTGGCCTGGATCGCCTGCCCTGCCTTGACCTGATAATCCAGTGATGCGCCCAGCGGCTGGTCGATGTCGCTATGCGCCTGCTGTGCATCGCTTAGCTGCTTGCCGAGCCAGGTTCGCGTTGCCTGCGCCGGAGTATCGGTGACCATGTCGAAGTAGACGTCGTACTCACCGCCTTCGTTCCAGCCGCCGATATAACGGCCCACGCCAACGATCTCGTTGGGCGAGACCACCTTGATCTCGCCACCAAGGAAGCGCTGCGTTTCCGGACCGGTACCCTTGCTCAGCAGATCGAGGTCCATCGTGATGTGGGCCTCGCCGGCATCGGCGAAGGTGTAGCGATGCATACCGGTACGGCGGGTCGCCGTCAGCTCGGCCTTGACGCGATACCGGGTCAGGTCCGTCGCGTAGTAACCCGGGCTGGCCTGCTCGTCGCCGCGCGGCGAATGGATATCGGTCGGTTGCAATTCGCCCGTACTCGGCGCGACGCGGATGTTGTCGTACTTGCCCGAACCGCCACTCAGGTGAAGGTGCGTGAAACCACGCACCTCACCCGTGCTCTGGAAGCCCTTGCGATTGCCATAACCGTGCAGGTCCGGCCCCAGCTTGACCATGCCGAACGGCACCGACGCACCCACAAAGACTTCGCCATACCAGTCTTCACCGATAAACGGATTGACGTCGGCGACATGCTCACCGGCCTGTGCCATGAGCGGCGCGCCGATCGCCACACAGGCGATCGCCAGCCCGAGTGCGCGGCGCATGCTTGAAACAAAAGGTTTCATCAATGCTTCTCTTCTTCGGTAACAGATATCAGAAGGTGTAGGTCATCTGCAGCGTGTAGTTACGCGCCGCCAGGTAGTAGAACGTCGGATTGGTCGCCGCTCCGTTGCCCTGGATCGGCGTGCGATGGTCGAACAGGTTATTGGTCGACAGTTGCAGTCTCAGGTCAGGCGTGAATCGATAACCGATGTTCAAGTTGGCATAGTTGTAGGTCGGCAAACGCGTGTTGGCGTTGTACGTCGCACCGCTGGTCTCGCCCACGCCGGTGAAACGCGTCCCCACGTATTTGATCAGGAACGAACCGTACAACGGACCTTTGTCGTAGATAAAACCCGCATCGGCCGTGGCATTGGGCGCGTTGGCGATCTGCAGGCCCGTAGTTTTGGAATAGGCACTGTTGATGCTGCCGTTCGCTGTGACGCTGAACCCCGAATCGCCAAGAATATGGGTGATCTCGCCCTCGATACCCTTGTAGATCACGCCGCCCTGATTGACGAACACGGAGATCAGCGAACCGCCGGGACCGATGGGCTCTTCCACGCTGCTTACGAGATTGGAAAAATCGATGTAATACACATCGATGTCCGCGACGGTGTGTGCGTCTTTCCACACCAGGCCAGCCTGGTAGTTCTTGGTCTGCTGCGGATCGACGTTGCTGCCATCGCCCTGCAGGATGTTCACCTTCGGCGCCTGGAAACCTTCAGCCCACTGCGCGTAACCGGCGAGGTTCGGACTGAAGCGATAGTTGACCGCGACCGCTCCCAGCGTGGTACTGAAATGCCCGGCGCCACCCACGGGCAGGAAGTTCGAAACACCCTCCAGCGTGCGGTCAAAATCAATGTGCTTGATACCCGGCACGATGCTCAGGTTCTCGATCGGTCGCCACTCCACCTCGACATAACTCTGCGTGGTATTGGTGTGCTGACGGGTGTCGATGATGTTGGCGTTCGGCGTACCCGCCAATACACGCGGCGTCATCGTCGAGAGATCGACCGTGACCTGGTCCTGGTTCTGGTAGGTACGTTCCGCCCAGATACCCGCGCGCAAGGTGCTATCCAGCCAGCCGCTGCCGACGTCCTTCTCCGCCTTGAGCATGTCGCCATACGCGCGATAGATGCTGTGATTGATCGCGCCGGGCACACCGCCATTGGGCAGCAGGGCCTTGTTGGGTGTATTGCCGAGCAAGTCCACGCCACCCGGACCGCTGTCGCGCAGGCCATAGGTATAGAGCTTGTTGTCGAGGCGCCAGGTGCCGTAGTCGCCATGCAGCTGCAGGTACTCGAAATCGGCGTGGCGATCGTCGATGTTGTAGTTGTAGTAGCCCTGCGAATTCGGGTCGTTGTTGAGGCCGCCGAAATCCAGGCCGAAGCGGTCGGTCTGCTTGGTGGGCTGGGCGGTGAACGTATTCCATTTCACCTTGTTGTAGTCGGCTACCAGCGTCAGCGTGGTGCTGTCGCCCAGCGGCTGCTTGATCTTGAACAGCACGTTGTCCTGGCGCAGCCCGGCGAAATCGAGCAAGCCATCGGATTCGAGATGGGTGTAATTGACCGAGGCTTCCGTGCCGATCTTGTTCATCGTGCCGGTATTGGCCGTACCGGCGAGTTGCCAGGTATTGCCACTGCCGAACATCGCCGACACCTGACCCGACGGTTTGTCGGTGGTCGGCGCGGAGTAAAGTGCGACGGTGCCGCCGAAGGTTGCGTTACCGAGGTTGCTCGCCGTACCGGGACCGCGATCGACGACGACGGCATCGAGTGTCGGCGCAGGAAAAAACGCAGTCGTCGCGTGACCGAACGCACCCGGATCGCCAAACGGAATGCCATCGAACGTGACGTCGTATTCGCCGTCCTGAAAACCGCGCACGGTACCGCTCTTGCTGGACAGACCCGCGCCATTGGGAGAAGCGTTGACCGCCGATGGCGTCAGTTCGAGTACGGCGAGGTAATCGTCCTTAGGCGATGCGATCGTCTGGATGTAATTACGATTCAACACCGATTGGGGCTCGAGCTCGGCCATGTTTCCTTGCGCCGGCGCCAACGCGGCAGCAGTGCCCGGCGGCGCAGCGTTGGGGTCGTCGACCGCGGCCGATACCGAAATACCCTGAAGATTGCTGGTGTTTTGCGCGGCTGCGCCAAGTGCAGTGGCCAGGGCCGCCAAACCCAGGCCCATACGTATTGCGTGATGCATGAACGTCGAAACTCCTGCGGGTAAAGATCGCGCACTCGCCCGCACCGGTCAGCTCGATCGAGCCCGATGGGGTGTGCGAGACCTGGATGTGAGGGGTGCTACAGAAACAGTAATTAAGACTATCGTTACTTGATGACGACGCGTTGACGCTCAGATGACGCGTGACGCGATGCAGCAGATGTTGCGCATCGCCAGCCGACATAAAGAACCGTATGATTCGAGCGATGGCTTCTTTGCGACACGAACGTTCGCAGGAGCTCAGATCTCAAGGGCGACCCATGACTGACACGATGCGCCGAAAGCGACCCGGCGCGCGCACGACCAAGATTTCGCTGGACACCAAGCAGCAACCGGTACAACAGCGTTCGGTCGAAACCTTCGAATTGATTCTCGACGTCACCTCGCATCTGCTCGGCGAAGTGGGCGTGGAGCGCCTGTCGACCAATCTGATCTGCGAAAAGGCGGGCCTGTCGCCGCCGGCGCTCTACCGTTATTTCCCCAACAAGTACGCCATTCTGAAAGAGCTTGGCGAGCGCCTGATGAAGTGTCAGAACCAGGCCTATCGCGCGTGGCTGGCGCAGGAACAAGCGCTCGACTATGACGGTTCGCGTGAAGCGACCACGCGCGGCTTGCGCGACATGCAGGCCGCGATCAACGCCGCCACCCTCGCCTTCCCGGGTTCGGCCTGGATCATGCGCGCGTTGCGCGCCGTGCCGACCTTGCGTCACATCCGTCTCGATTCGCACGAATCGGTATCGGAAACCAGTTACCAAGGTTTGCGCGATCGTTTTCCCAATGCGCGCGAAGAAGACCTGCGCTTCTCCATGCGCCTGTCCACCGAAGTGATGTACGCCGCCACCGAAATGGTGATCGACAATCCGCAGCTCGATGGCGACATGATCAATGCCGAAGTCGCCGAAATGGTGGTGCGCTACTACGACAAGTTTGTCGAGGGCGAGGAACGCTACGCCGCCACCTTGAAGAAACGAAGTTCGGCGCGTGCGGACAAGGCGCCGTCTACGCGACCGGCTCCGGCGAAGAAGCGCAAACCCAGGAGCTGATTCACTGCAGGATAGCGGCCATGGGGTTTGCGCTTTCATCGGAGCGAAGCAAACAAGACTGCGTATACGGGTGGGCTATGACTCGAACTGCAACGCCGCGGTGAGATCGCCCGGCGCTACGCCGCCGGCGGCAAGCATCGCCTTTTCGCGCATCGCCAGGCCTGGCAGCTTGTCCAGCCCAAAGCGACGCGTGATGAAGCGGGCGATCGAGCCGGTGTCGTAAACGGTGTGATCGACGAAACCGCGACGGGCAAAAGGCGATACGACCAAGGCAGGCACACGCGAACCCGGCCCCCAACGATCGCCCTTGGGTGGTGCCACGTGATCCCACCAGCCACCGTTTTCGTCGAAGGTGATCAGCACCACCATCGACTGCCACTGCGGACTGCGCTGCAAGGCATCGAGAATACGCGCAATATGCTGATCCCCGGCATGCACGTCCGAATACCCGGCGTGCATATTGAGATCGCCTTGCGGTTTATAGAACGCTACCGGCGGCAGCTTGCCGGCCTCCGCGTCGGCAATGAAGTGATTGCTGCGTGCGATGTCGCCGGTGCCGCCATCGCGCAGATGCCGCTTGCGCGCTTCGGTACCAGGAGCCAGCTGGCTGAAGTAGTTGAGCGGCTGATGATGCATCTGGAAATTCGGCCGCTGCGGAAACTCGTTCTCGCCGCCGTCGCCATGTCCATCCAGCGCATCCTGCCAACCACCGGCGTACCAGGCCCAATCGATACCTTTGGCCGACAATTTGTCGCCGATGGTCTCGTGGTTCTGCGGTGGCAACCGGTTGGGGCTATTGGCATCGGCGAGCTCCGGATGCGTAGCGTCCAACGGGAACGTTGGCGCATACGGCGGACTCATGGTGTTGACCGCAAAGAAATCGGGCGTCAATGCGCTGCGCGAAGCAAAACGAGGTATGCCGGCCATCGCACTCTTCGGCGAATTCTCCGCCAGTTTCAGGTGAATGTCGGTCGGGTCGTCGCTTTCCAGCTCGGCGATCAGCATCTTGGCCGGACTCTGGGCTGCATCGGGATAGAACCCCGGCTGCGCCGCGACAAGATACTGGTGATTCAGGAACGAGCCGCCAAACGTGCCCATGAAGAAGTTGTCGCATAACGTGTACTGCTTGGCGACCTGCCACAGACGCAGGTTGATATGGGTATCGCCATAGCGCCCCATCACCATCGCGCCCGAATCGCCCCAGCCGACAAAGCCATCATTCTTGCCGCCGTTGATCTGCAACTGGTTCTGATAGAACGAGTGCCACAGGTCGCGCGTGATCAGGCCATGCGGCAGCGGCTGGCCATCCGTCGTTTTCAGGGTGAACGGCGCGTTGGCCAACCCCGTGATATCCGATTCCTTGATCACATGCTTGCGATGGTCGGCGACCTGCTCCCACGGCACCATGCCGCCCCAGATCGGCGGCAATGTCTTCAGCAGCGTGCCGTCGCGATCGCGCTGTTGATACTCGTGGGGCTGCAAGGATGAAAGCGGCTTTTCCAGTCCGGGGAACTCGGCGAACAGATTGTTGAAGCTGCGATTCTCCGCGTAGATCACCACCACATGCTGGACATGCTTGCGTAGTTGCGCATCGAGGTCGCCCGTCGAATGTTTTTGCGCAGCTGGCTTTGCCGCATGTGCCAATGCCTCGCCGCCACCGGCTGCGATGGCTGCACCCGCCAGTGCCATGCCGCCGAGGAGGCGGCGTCGGTTCGAGTCGATGGGTGCATCGGAGAGGGGCTGAGACGGATCTTGCGGTTTCTTTGTGGACATGGGGAGGAAGCAGAAAGTGAATGTCGAATCGATGCGTGCCGGGGAAACACGCGCGATGAAGTGGCGCCGATAGCGCGGGCAAGCCTATGCTGCTTGCACTTCACTCTTGTTACAAAGTACGGATGGACATCCGGACGTCTATTTTTGTTTGTGTTGCATTTTGAATAGCTGAGTTGAGTTATTCGTCGCGCCTAGGTGGGCAGCAACTTCAGGGGACCTCGAATAACCTCCTACTCGTCATTCCGGCCTACGCCTGGACGACGATAGGAATGGTGAAGTTATTCGAAGCCCCCCCCCTTCAGCCGCGACCGGCCCACCACAGCCACACTATGTATGTGGTTGTCATCCAATCGCTCCGCTACCGCGCCGAACAACTCGACCGACTGTTATCGGCAATACCTGCAATCAGCCAGCGCCCCTCGATCCGCACGAGGTTCACCACATCGGTCCCACAATGCTTGACCTGCCCGTTGATCAAGAACTCGTAAGGCGCCCAGACCATGGCGATATCCCCATCGATACGAATCAGCGGATCGTGGATACGCTCCTGGATCTTGTCCTTGCCCGGTTTGATGTGATTGGCGAAGTCGCCCAGGGTCATGCGCACGACCTTGCCGTCACGTAGCAAGGCCACACTCCCCTCGGGCTGTACCGGCGCGAGCATGGCATCGCGATCGTACTTGGCCATGCCGTCGAACAGCGCCTGGATCGGCACCAACACGGCTTTCTCTTCGCTCGTGTCGGCCCGAGCGGGCGACATCGTGAGAACAGCAGCAATAACGACGGCGGCGGTGGCAAACGATTTGCAGATCATACGAACCCCGGGACGTGGCAACGGTGGCACATCTTATGTCCGTTTCCGCGACACCGCCCCTGCCTAAAGGGGGTAGCGCGCGGCGATCTCCCGAATGATCCGATGGATATTGCGCGCACGACCCATGGCCATGCTGCCGCGCAGCTCGTCCAGCAAACTGACATCGGTGGCCTTTTCCGGCGAACGCCTGGCCATGCGCATGCGATCGGCCCTGCGCAGGCGATAACGCCTTGCACGCTCGGCCGGAGTCAGCGGCCGGCCAAACAACGATGGACGACCCGCTCGCGCTCGAAAGCGCAATTCGAGCGTGCCGGGGTCTTTTGCATCACGCATCACGATTCCTCCTTATGACGTTGGCTGCATAATATTGTGACGCGTCACTATATTCAAGTAGAAAGTACGGTGCCGCGTAACGAAAATCGGCAAATTTCCTTGAAATTGGGGCGCGCCGCGGCAAGCACTGTATTTTTGTGACGTCACTTTTTCGCGTCACGAATTCCGGACTTCGTCTTGGTCATAACGCTGACGCATTGCCTTGCGATTGTTATGTTATAACAGCGACTCAAGGGGGCCATTGCCATGCACTATTTCGATTTCACACGCGCACGCCGGGCCATTGGCCTGGGCTGTCTCTTCGCGGGCCTCGTTTTGAGCCCAGCCACCCAGCTATCCGCGCGACATGCACCGGATCAGGCCGCGCCGGATTTTCAGATCGTCGAAAGCGTGCCGGAAGCGAGCGTTTATGGTGAGCCCGGGGTTGCCCGGACACAGGCCGTATGGCTGCAAATGATCGGTAGCGCCAAGCAGAGCGTCGATATTGCGGCGTTCTATATTTCCGACAAACCAGGTAGCCAGTTTGCCGCGGTCGTCGATGCCTTCATCGCCAAGGCAAAGGCCGGGGTCAAGCTGCGTCTGCTGGTAGACCAGACCTTTCTCAAGGACAACCTGGAAAGCGTAACGCGCCTGCGCGGCATCGATGGCATCGAAGTACGCGAGCTTCCCGTGGAAAAGCTGACCGGCGGCGTGCTGCACGCCAAGTACATGGTGGTCGACAACAGCGTCGTCTTCGTGGGCAGCCAGAACTGGGATTGGCGCGCCATCGACCAGATTCACGAGATCGGTGCACGCATCGCCAATCCACGTCTGGCGCAGACGTTCGGCGCGGCATTCGATTTCGACTGGCAAGTCGCCGGCAAGCCCGATCTGCCCAAGGCCGCCGAACAAGCGACCAGGCCACTCCCCTTCGCCCCCGTCACCAGCGACGATCCGGTCATCCTGCATGGCGATGGCGGCGCTGTGCTGACCGCGTTCCCCGCGTTCAGTCCGCCCTCGCTTACACCCTACGCGTTGACCGCCGAGCAGCCGGCGCTGGTGCGGATGATCGACCAGAGCCAGCACATGCTGCGCATCCAGGTCATGACGCTATCGGCGATTCGTCAGTACGGCCCGAAGGGCTGGTGGGCGGAGGTGGATGCCGCGTTACGCAATGCCGCGGCGCGTGGTGTGCAGGTGCATATCATCGTGGCGGACTGGGCCTTGCGCGAACCCATGCAGTCGTATTTGAAGAGCCTTGCCGTACTGCCCAACGTGACGATCAAATTCACCCAGTTGCCGCCCTCTCCGCAAGGCTTTATCCCCTACGCACGCGTAGAACATGCCAAGTATGCGGTAGCCGATGACCGCAGCGTCTATATCGGCACGGGCAACTGGGAATGGAGTTATTTCAACAATACGGTGGATGCATCGATCTTTGTGCAGGGCGAGGCACCCGCGAAGACGCTGACCCAGATTTTCGAGCGGGATTGGAACGGCCCCTATGCGAAGGCGCTCGAGGTCGACCAGCACTACGAAGCGCCACGCAATCACTGATCCGAACCGCTCCGACGGTGGTACCTTAAGCGATAAACCCACCCCGTCGGAGCTGACCATGAGCAAGAACGATGTGAAACGCGAACAGCAACTGCAGAAGCGCCGCAACGCGCCGCTAGCCACGCCGACCGATCTGTCCGCCAAGGCGACCCGTGACCTGAGCGCCGCCTTGAACGTCGCCCTCGCCGATGTGTTTGCCCTGTACCTGAAGACCAAGAATTTTCATTGGCATATGAGCGGCCCCCATTTCCGCGACTACCACCTCCTGCTGGACGATCAGGCTTCGCAGATCTTTGCGATGACCGACGACATCGCCGAGCGCGTGCGCAAGATCGGCGGCCGCACCCTTACCTCGATCGGCAGCATCGCGAAACATCAGCGCCTATCGGACAACGATGCCGAGTATGTACAGCCCGAAGACATGCTTGCCGAGCTGCGCGAAGACAACAAGACGTTGACCGGCTATCTGCGCAAGGTGCACGACCTGTGCGACGACCATAAGGACGTTGCGACTGCCAGCCTGATCGAGAACTGGATCGACGAGTCGGAACGTCGCATGTGGTTTCTTTTTGAGGTGACGCGGAGCCATACCGGGGGCTGAAGCCGATCTCGGCAACCTTCTTTTGTGGGAGCAGCTTAGGCCGCTCCCACAAAGAACCCGAAAGCTACTGTACGACCGCGATCGCACTAACCTCGATCATCACATCCTTGCGAAACAGACTCTTCACCTCGACGAGACTCGCCGCAGGCAATGGCGCCGACATATATTGGTCGCGCACTTTTCGATACGCATCGATCTGCGACACGTCCGTAAGATAGGTCGTCATGTCGACCACATCCGCATAGCTCGCACCAGCCGCACTCAACGCGGCCTTCATATTTTCAAATACCTGCCGGGCCTGGGCTGCCAGATCTTCCGCCCCCACAAGCGCCCCATTCCGATCAAGCGGCACCTGCCCAGCCACATAAACCGTTCGGCCACTGCGCACGACGACCACGTGCGAATACCCGTGGGGCGTACTCAATGCCGGCGGGTTGATGTGCTGGACCGGGGCATCGGCCGCAACCGCCGCGGCCGTCCAAAGCAAAGACAAGGCAACAAGTATCCGCTTCATATAGCCCGTCGCCGAGCCACCTCGGCAGGCGTCACGGTTCCTGTCTTGGCGCCAAAATGCGAAATCACGTAGTTGGCCAGCGCCGCGACTTCCGTATCCGAATACGCCTTGCCGAAAGCCGGCATGTAGACGTCCGTATCGCCAATGCGCAATTTGGAACCGTTGAGGATCACCTGGGTGACGTTGGTGCCGGCCGGATCGTTGACGCCACGCGTGCCCAATAGCGAGGCGTAGCTGGTCTGCTGACCCTTGCCGTTCCACTGGTGACAGCTCGCGCACGCGCCTTCGAACAGTTGCATGCCCAGGTGCTGGCTATCGGCGGAGTCGCCGCCGGGCGCCGCGTCGGTGGATGCGAGTGCGGGCGCCGCCTTGGCGTCGACGCTGATCGGGTCCTTGCCGGAGTTCGCCGGCACGCCGCGCAGATAGGTCACCAGAGCGGCGGTGTCTTCCGGCTTCAAATATTGCAGGCTGTTCTCGATCGCCTCGCCCATCGGACCGGAGGCCGAACCACGACCTTGCGCATGGCCGGTGCTGAGATAGCTCGCCAGCTCCGCTTCGCTCCATCCACCGACGCCATGATCGGGATCGGAGGTGATGTCATAGGCACGCCAGCCCTGCAGCGATTCGCCGGACAGCGCGCTGCCGTTCTTCAATCCAAAGGCGAAGTTGCGCGGCGTATGACATTCCGCGCAATGACCCAATGCATTGGCCAGATACGCTCCGCTATTCCATTGCGGCGACTTCGATGTATCGGCAACGAAGCGCTGGCTCTTGAAGAACCCCGCGTTCCAGAAACCCATCGCCCAGCGCTGATTGAACGGGAAACCGAGTTCGTTGGCGCGGTCTTCCTGGTGAATCTTCGGCAGGCTGAACAAGTAGGCCTTGATCGCCAGCACGTCGCCACGGCTCAGCTGCGTATAAGAGGTATACGGAAATGCCGGATACAGATGCGCGCCGTCCTTGCGCACGCCTTCGCGCACCGCGCGCACGAAGTCGTCGTCGCTCCAGCTACCGATACCGGTCGCCTCGTCGGCCGTGATATTGCTCGAATAAATCGTGCCGAACGGCAACTTGAATGCTACGCCGCCGGCGAATGGCTTATCGGAACCGGGCACCGTATGGCAGGCGGTGCAATCGGCCGCCTTGGCCAGGTACTCGCCACGCGCAATCGGATCGGAACCGGATGGCGCGCCAACAATGACGGGCGCCGCACCTTCGGCGGGGTCGGTGCGGTTGAGCAAGACATAGGCCACGCCGCCGATAACGATGAGCAGGACGATGATCAGAAAGAAACGTTTCATGCCACGTCCCTCCCCTTGCCGGACCCCGATGACACGACGTGCTGCATGGCATCGCCGCTCTGGACCAGCAGTGTGCGATCGACCGGCAGTTTGTAGAGACGCACACCGGTTGCCGCAAAGATGGCATTCGCTAACGCTGGTGCTGCGATAGCCGTGCCGACTTCGCCCAACCCACCCGGCGCTTCGTCGTTCTCGATCCGATGCACTTCGACGACCGGCGTCTGGTTGATGCGCAGATTGCGATAGTCGTGGAAGTTGCTTTGCTCGATCGCTCCATTCTTGAGCGTGATTTCGCTATACAGCGCTGCGCTCAGGCCAAACAGCAGGCCACCCTGAACCTGGGCTTCGATCGAACTGATATTGATCGCGATACCGCAGTCCAAAGCCACCACCGCCTTGCGCATGACCACTTCGCCTTGCGGCGTGACTTCCGCTTCCACGATCGCACAGACACGGCTACCGAACGGTTCGCCCAATGCGATCCCGCGGCCCACGCGCGCGGGCAACGGTTGGCTGCCCCAGCCGATTTTTTCGGCGGCGGTGTTGAGCACTTTCAGACTGCGCGGGTTCTTCTGCAGCAGGGATTGGCGATAGGCCAACGGGTCCTTGCCGGCCTTGTGCGCCAGCTCGTCGATAAAGCTTTCGAACGAAAACAGATTGTGCGTGGGCCCGACCCCACGCCACCAGCCGACCACAAGACCGGGTGGCATGTCGTGGCGGATCCATTCGATCTTTGTATTTGGAATGTCGTAAGGCGTTTCGACCAGACATTCGACGGCATCGCTGTCGAGGCCATCCTTGCCCATCGCGCCGGGAGCCCAACGACCGAGCACGGTACCGCCACTTGTGCGGTCGCCGAACCACAAGGGCTTGCCGTCGGCATCGACCACCGCCGTCAGCAGATCGTGATACATCGGGCGCACACGGTCATGCCGGATATCTTCTTCGCGTGTCCAGATCACCTTGACTGGATAGGACACCTGCTTGGCGATCGCCACGGCCTGTTCGACCGAGTCAGTTTCCAGGCGCCGACCGAAACCGCCGCCCAGATACTGGTTGTGCACGACAATCTTGTCGGCGGCAAGGCCGGTGATCTTGGCAGCCACGTCGACCACGCGCATCGGCACCTGTGTGCCCACCCAGATTTCGCACTTGTCCGAGGTCACGAACACCGTCGTGTTGAGCGGCTCCATCGTGGCGTGGGCAAGCATCGGCAGCTGATAGGTCGATGTAACGGTTGTACCGCCTTCGGGCCGCTTGCCGACTTCCTTGGCGACGATGGATTTGCCGTTCTGCGCGCTGTCGGCCAGTGCATCGCGCAACTGCTGCGTGGTGAGCTTGGCGTTCTCGCCCAGATTCCACTGGATGTCCAACGCTTCCAGACCACGCTTGGCGGCCCAGAAGTGATCGCCGATGACCGCGACGGCATCTTCGGTATGAATGACGTCGACCACACCAGGAATGGCGCGTGCCGGCTTGTCGTCGACAGAGGCGAACTTTCCGTTGAGTGTCGGGCACGCCTTGACCGCGGCGACTTTCATGCCGGGCAGCCGTACGTCGATACCGAACTGGGTCGCCCCCTTGACCTTGTCGGCCGAGTCGACGCGACGCAGCGGCTTGCCTATTAAGGTGAAATCCTTGGGATCTTTCAGCTGCACCTTGTCCGGGAGCGGCAGCTTACCGGCCGCCGTCGCCAGCGAGCCGTAACTGGCGCTGCGCCCGGATGCCTGGTGATGCACGGCGCCGCGATCGACCGAGCAGGTCGACGGATCGACCTGCCATTGTGTCGCCGCCGCGCTGACCAGCAGGGTTCGCGCCACCGCACCGGCCTCGCGCAATACCGGCCAGGTAGCGCGCGTGCTGGTGGAGCCGCCGGTAATCTGTCCGCCAAGCGCGGGAATGCCATAGAGCTGATCACTGGGCGGTGAGGCTTCGACCTTGATCTGATCCAGGCCGACGCCGAGTTCTTCGGCGATCATCATGCTCATGCCGGTATAGATCGCCTGCCCCATCTCCACCGAGGGCATGACCAGGCGAATGCTGCCATCGGTGTCGATGCGGATAAAGGCATTGGGCGCGAACGGCGGGTTGCCATCGGCCGCTGCGGCCTCCGCATCGCCCGGCTGGCGACGCGCATTGATACTGGCCGATGCGATGCCGCTGCCGCCCAGCCACAGGAAGGCAATGGCCAGGCCGGTGTGCTGGAGCGCGCGACGGCGGCTGATGTCGATCGACTCATCGGTCGGCAGATGTTGCGTTTCGTTGCTCATGACGTGGCTCCTTGCGGTGCGGTCACGATGGTCTGCAGGATGTCGAGCTTGCCGGTGGCAGCCTGCTTGATCGCCGCACGGATGCGCACGTAGGTACCGCAGCGGCAGATATTGCCGGACATGGCCGCATCGATATCCGCATCGCTGGGATTGGCGGTGCGATTGAGCAAGGCCGTCGCCGACATGATCTGGCCCGATTGGCAGTAACCGCATTGCACGACGTCGACCTCGAGCCAGGCCTGCTGCACTTTGGCGCCATTGGGCGTGTTGCCCACCGCTTCGATGGTGGTGATGGCCTTGCTACCGATCGAGCCGACCGGCAATACGCAAGAACGTACCGGCTGGCCATCCAGATGAACGGTGCAGGCGCCGCACTGCGCAATCCCGCAGCCGAACTTGGTCCCGGTAAGCCCGATGACGTCGCGCAATACCCATAGCAGCGGCATGTCGGGCGGAACGTCGACCTGGTGCGACTGACCATTGACGGACAAGGACAACATAAGCTTCTCCCAGTTTGATTCGGTCTCATCCCTGAGAGGCATTAGGCCGAGGACCCTCCGCTAATGGGTCATTAAAGCACTCGCTTGAGCACAAAAAAACTAACTTGATCTTTAAGTCGCTTGTTTGTGTTGCGTGCCGCGTCAGATGTAAAGATGGCGTGTAGAAGCCCCTCCTACTCGCCATCCCGGCGCAGGCCGGGATCCACTCCTCACCTCTCGCTTGTCAGGCAACATTTGGCAAGCATTGGCACTGAGGAATGGATCCCGGCCTGCGCCGGGATGACGACGGAACGCGCTAAACTGCCAGCCCGTTTCAAGTCCGGAGTCGATACGTGGAGGGACCGATCAGCGTGGCGGCCGCCGAGGCCTTGATCGAAGCGCATATGCCGCGCTTTGCCATCGAGCGCATTCCGCTGGCGCAGGCGCAAGGCCGCATATTGCGCCAGGACATTCGCGCCGATCGCGATCAACCGCCGTTCGACCGCGTCATGATGGATGGCATCGCCATCCGCCACGAGGCGTCGCTTACGCGTTATCGCATCGCCGGCACCCAGCTGGCCGGCGAGACTGCCATGACCCTCGCGACGCCGGACCACTGCCTGGAAGTAATGACCGGCGCCATGTTGCCGCAAGGCGCCGATACCGTAGTGCCGGTCGAAAGCCTGGGGAAGTCGGAAGGCTACGCCAACCTGACGGTCGGCGCGGTAAACGCCGTGGGACAGTTCGTGCATCGCCGCGGCTCGGACTGCCGCGAAGGCGATCTGCTGTTGTCGCCAGGGCGGATGCTGCGCGCACCGGAAATCGCCGTGCTGGCTACCAATGGCATCGCCGATGTCGAGGTTTCCCGCCTGCCCGCCATTGCCGTCGTGTCGACCGGCGACGAACTGGTCGACATCGATGCGCAACCGGAACCTTGGCAGATCCGACGCTCCAACGACCATGCCATCGCCGCGGCACTGCGCGATGCCCATTTTGGCGAGGTGTCGGTGCATCACGTCACCGATGAGCGTGAACGCATCCTGGGTTTGCTCGACGAGCTGCTGCGACACCGGGACGTGATCGTGCTGTGCGGCGGCGTCTCGATGGGGCAGCGCGATTACATCCCGAGTGCGCTGGAAACACTGGGTGTCAAACAAGTCTTCCACAAGATCGCGCAACGGCCCGGAAAACCGATGTGGTTCGGCATCGCCCCGGGCGACAAACCGGTCTTTGCCCTGCCCGGTAACCCCGTCTCCGCGCTCGTATGCACGCTGCGCTACGTGCTACCCGCATTGCGCGCCGCCAGCGGCATGCCGGCATCGCGGCCACGCGCGGTAACCCTCGCCGCGCCGCTGACCACCCATGCCAGCCTTACCTGCTTCATTCCCGTCGCACTCGAAGACGGTGACGATGGCCGCCTGATGGCGCAACCCGTACCGTCGGCGACGTCCGGTGATTTCGCTTCGCTGGTGCGCACGGATGGCATTATCGAGCTACCGCCGAATGCGTCGCCGTTCGAAGCGGGTTTTACGGCGCCCTTTCGCGCATGGTCATGACCGGCGCGCCGATGTTCATGCAGGAGTGATTCAAGATGCTTTCGCACGTCGACGAAAATCAACAGCCACGCATGGTCGATGTGGGCAACAAGGCCATCACGCGGCGGGTTGCCCGCGCGCAGGCCCGGGTCAGCTTCCCCGCCGACGTTGCCTCCGCCTTGCGCGATGCCGGCTATGTCACGCCCAAGGGCGCGGTAATCACGGTCGCCCAGATTGCCGGCGTCATGGGCGCGAAGGCCACCCCGCAACTGATCCCGCTTTGCCATCCGCTGGCCATTGAACGCTGCAACCTCGACATCCATATCGAAGGCGATGACGCGGTGGTCGAGTGCGAAGTGGCCTGCCGAGGCACGACCGGTGTGGAGATGGAGGCGCTGACCGGCGCCAGCATCGCCGCGCTGACCATCTACGACATGTGCAAGGCGATGTCGCACGCCATGGTGATCGGCGACGTGCGTCTGCTGAGCAAGAGCGGCGGCAAGCGCGATATCGATCTTACGGAGCCCACGCCATGAATACCCCGGCTCGTCCACTCTATGGTCTGTTGCTGACCGGCGGCGCCAGTCGACGCATGGGCCAGGACAAGGCCTTGCTGAACTATGGCGACCAGCCGCAACTGCTGACCGCGTATCGCCTGTTGGAAACCGTGGTCGAGCAGGCCTATGTGTCAGTGCGTGAGGATCAGCGCAACGAAGAGACGCGTCGCAGCCTGCCGCAGATCGTCGACCAGCTTGCCGATATCGGGCCGGCCGCCGGCATCCTTGCCGCACATGCGGCCCACCCGGATGCCGCGTGGCTGGTGCTTGCCTGCGATCTGCCGCTGCTCAATAGCGCGACCTTGAATGCGCTGCTTGCCGCTCGCGATGTCTCACGCGATGCGACTGCGTTTAGCAGCGCGCATGACGGCCTGCCCGAACCGCTGTGTGCGATCTGGGAACCGTCGGCGATCGACGCTCTGGCCGCGAGTGTTGCGACCGGACGGGTTTGCCCGCGCAAGGGCCTGATCGCGATCGATACGAAACTGATCGCCCCGGTCGATCCGCAGGCGCTGGACAACGCCAATTCACCCGGCGAACGCGAAGACATCCTGCAACGGTTGAGGAAAGCTTCGTGACCCCAGGCTTCGTACCCGATTACTCGCGCCAGACGCGACTGGCCGCAGTCGGGCCGGAGGGCCAGGCCAGGCTGGCGGCAAGCCGGGTGCTGGTCATCGGTGCCGGCGGTCTCGGCTGCCCGGTGCTCGCTTACCTGGCCGGTGCCGGCGTGGGCCATATCGGCATCGTCGACAGCGACGTATTGGAAGCGAGCAACCTGCATCGGCAGACCTTGTACGACGCGGCGGATATCGGCCAGCCCAAGGTGCTGCTGGCGGCGCGGCGTATCCGCGCGCTCAATCCCGGCGTCGATGTCGCCTGCATCGATCACGCCTTGACCGCCGAAGAGATCGTGCCGCTGTTTGCGTCCTACGATCTGATCCTCGAATGCACCGACGATATGCGCAGCCGCTATCTTTGCAGCGATGCGGCGGTCGTCACCGGCAGACCGGTGATCTTCGCCAGCGTGTATCAATACGAAGGCCAGCTGCATGTCTATCGTCCGGATCAGGCCACGCCGTGCATGCGCTGCCTCTGGCCGCAGGAACCCGACCCGGCACAACTGGGCAGTTGTGAAATATCAGGTGTATTGGGGCCGGCACCGGGCGTGCTCGGCACGCTGCAAGCCAATGAGGCCTTGAAGCTTCTGCTCGATCTGCCCGGCAAACTGGCCAACGACCTGGTGCTGGTCGACTTGACCGATCTGGAGATGCGCCGCATTCGCACCCGCCGCGCCGAGCACGACTGTCATGCCGAAGCCGAGCTAGGTCTGTCGGCGCGCCGATCGAACGAAGCACTGGAGCGGGATTTTCCAAGCCTGCAGGCCGCCGTGCTGGCGGGTTATCAACTGGTCGACCTGCGCGAACGCGACGAGATCGAAGCCGATCCGCTTCAAACCCAGGCGCTGTGGATTCCCTCCGGTGAAGTGCTCGACCACGCGGCAAGTTTCGCCAACAGCCGCTGGCTGCTGATTTGCGCGCGCGGCGCGCGCAGCCGCTACGCTGCCGAGCGCCTGCGCGAACAAGGCTATGCCAACGTCTATTCCCTGCGCGGCGGCTGGATCGGCATGCATATGGATGCCGCAGCCACGACACCATGAACTCGCCACAGGAGCTGCAGTCGCTGATCGACGCGCTGCGCGAACTTCAACGCGACGGCTTCGCAGGTGGCGCGGCGCTGGCGACGATTACCTATACGCACGGCTCCACCTTTCGCCGTGCCGGTACCAGCATGCTGGTGCGCGGCGACGGCCGCATCGTCTGCGAGCTGGCCGGCGGTTGTCCGCAACGCGATATCGTCTTTCGTGCCAACGAAGTCATCGCCACCGGCCAAACCCAGCTGGTGCACTACAACCGCGATGCCAACTACGACGTGCTGATCGAAATGGGTTGTGGCGGCGAGCTGGATGTATTGATCGAACCGGTGCTCGGCGATCAGGACATCGCTTATCTCGAGGCCTTGGAATACTGTCTCGGCGAGCGACGTCTTGGCAGCATGGCCACGGTTTTCTCCCATGACGGCACGGTCCAGGCACGCCCGCGCCGAAGAATCGACGACACGCATCGCACGCTTTTCGACGACATCGGCGACGAAGCGCTGAGTTCGCTGCTCGACGAACCCATGAGCGCTCTTTCCGCCCGCGTCGAACGCCGGGAACTGGCCACCCCACGCGGCGCGGTAACTGCCCTGTTCGAACGACTGCATCCACGACCGGCGCTGGCCTTGATCGGTGCCAACGTGGGCGCTCGCGCCATGGTCGACCTGGCATTGACGCTGGGCTGGCAGGTGACCGTCGTAGATAGCCACGCCGAACGACTCCTCGCCATGGCCTTACCGGCAAAGGTCGTGGCGCGCGTTGCTACCCCAAGCACGGTTTGCGAGCTATTGAAACCGGATGAATTCACTGCTGTCGTCGTGATGACGCATCGCTACGAACTCGACGTGGAGTACCTCAACGCCCTGGGCGACAGCTCTCCAGCTTATGTCGGTGCCATCGGCTCGCGCGACCGTGCCCGACGAATGAACCACGCGCTCGACGGGCAGTTCGATCAGTTGCACGTACCGGCGGGGCTCGATATCGGTTCGGACACGCCACAGGAAATCGCACTGGCCGTGCTCGCCGAGATCGTCGCCACGTTCAACGCGCGCGAAGGCCGACGACTGAGCGTCACCAGCGGTCCGATCCACTCATGAGCGAGATCGGCATCGTGTTGCTGGCGGCCGGCGAAGCAAGCCGCTTCGGCTCGGCCAAGCAAGCCACGCTGATCGATGGTGTGCCGCTGGTGCATCGCGTGGCCAGAGAAGCTGTTCAGACCGGCGCGACCGTCACCGTGGTGCTCGGCGCGCATCGCGATGCGATCGAGCCCCTGCTCGACGGCCTGGATGTGTCGCTCGTATTCAATCCGCAATGGCACGAAGGCCTGGGCAGTTCGATCGCACTGGGTGTGCATCAGCTGACACAGCAACATCCTGGTCTATCTGCCGTCATGCTGTGCCTCGCCGATCAGGCGCTGATCGACGCCTACGATCTGCAACTGCTTATCGACGCACATCGCCTGGATCCGGAGTTCATCATCGCGGCGAGCTTCGCCAGTGTGCTCGGGCCCCCTTGCCTGTTTCCTCGCGGTGATATCGATGCGCTGATGAAACTGTCCGGGCCGCAGGGCGCACGTGTCCTGTTGCAACGCCATGCCGAACGCGTTCGCGCCCTGCCCGTGCCGCACGCCGCCATAGATATCGACACACCGGACGATCTGGCCCACCTTCTACGCTGAGACGTTCGACTCGCTGCGTACGCGACCTTCGTGGATCTCGAATACATGCTGGCCGAGCGCCTCGGCATCGGCGGGATCGTGGGTAATCACCAGCATCTGTAGATCGAGCTGCGCCTGCACCATGGTCAGTTCGTTGCGCATGCGACTCTTCAGTGCCGGATCGAGCGCCGAGAATGGCTCGTCCAGCAGCAAGATGTCCGGCTCGGCAGCCAGTGCACGAGCGAGGGCGACGCGTTGTTTCTGACCGCCGGAAATCTGCGCGGGATAATTGCCGGCGATCGGCTCCAGCTCGAACGCCTGCAGCCAGCGCAAGGCCGGCGCCGGCACATCTCCGTGCCGGCGTGGATTGAACATGCCGCGTTGCACGCCGAACGCCACGTTCTGCGCCACCGTAAGATGCGGAAACAACGCATAGTCCTGGAACAGATAACCGACCTTTCGATACTGCGTCGGCAGATTCAGCGGCCGCGCGGCATCGAACAGGGAGCGTCCGTTCACCACGATGTGTCCGCGGTCCGGCTTCAGCAGCCCGGCGATGGCACGCAAGGTCAGGCTCTTGCCCGCACCGGACGGACCGTAAAGCACAATACGACGCCGGTCCGAACGAAACGCCACATCCAGCTCGAACCGACGCTGCGCGTCATTCATGATGCGGTGAATGGCGATATCGACGCTCATCGTTCCGACCGCCGCTGGCTGTGCTGGGGAGCCAGGCGTCCGGCAATCAACAAGGCGACGACGCAGGTGATCGACGCCACGATGACCATGGTATTGGCGCCTGCATCGTCGCCAGCCTGCACCGCGGCATAGATCGCCACCGACAAGGTCTGCGTGCGGCCGGGCAGATTGCCGGCAATCATCAAGGTGGCGCCGAACTCACCCAGTGCACGCGCAAACGCCAGCAAGGCACCGGCGGTGATGCCCCTGGCCGCCAACGGCAACGATACACGGAAAAACACCGACCACTCCGGCAACCCCAAGACGCGCGCAGCGCCTTCCAGGTGCGGATCGACATCTTCAAACGCCGCCCGCGCAGCCTTCTGGATCATCGGAAACGCCACCAGGGTCGAGGCAATGACCGCGCCCTGCCAAGTAAATACGGGATTGATGTTCCAGCGCTCCAGCCACGCACCGAGCACGCCGTGGCGCCCCAGGACCACCAGCAGGTAGTAGCCCAGTACCGTGGGCGGCAATACCAGCGGCAAGGTCAGCAAGGAATCGACCAGCTCGGCGATCGGCGAGCGCCAGCGCGACAAGCCGTAAGCCACCGCAGTACCGAACAGAAGATTCAAGCCGGTCGCCCACAAAGCGACCTTGAGCGACAACAGCAGCGGCGCCCAGATATCCATGATGGGAATCAGGGCTTCAGAAACCCGTATTGCGCCAGTACCGCCTGGCCCTCGCTGGACATCACATAGGATTCGAATGCCTGCGCTTCGGCCTGATGTTTGGATTGCGCGATCACCGCCATCGGGTAACTGATGGGCGTCGTCGTCGGCACCGTCATGATCACCTTGACCTTGTCCTTGGCGACCGCCGCATCGGTAGCGAAGACGAAACCGGCATCGACCTCATCGCGCGCTACATAGTCGAGGCTCTGGCGAACGTTTTGCGCCAGCACGGTCTTGGCCGAGAGACCGTCCCACAAACCCTGTGTTTCCAGCGCGCCCTTGGTGTAGCGGCCGACCGGCACCGAGGCCGGATCACCGGCGGCAATTCGCTTGATGGCGGGCTGCGTGAGATCGCGCAGGCTGGAGACCTTCAAGTTGCTGGCCATCGGCGCTATCAATACCAGCTGATTGGCGGCGAAGTTCTTGCGCGAGCCCTTGAGCAGCACGTTCTTGGACTCGGCCTTGTCCATCGCCGTCTGGTCGGCCGAGGCAAACACGTCGGCCGGCGCGCCATTGGCGATCTGTTGCAGCAACACGTCGGAGGCAGCGAAATTGAGTACCACATGCGTGTCGGGGTGCTTGGCCTCGTAGGCCTTGGCGACACTTTGAAAGGCGTTGGTCAGGCTGGACGCCGCCGACACCACCAGGTCATCGGCATGCGCGACCCCGGCCGAGCCCAGCGCCAGCAACGAGAGCAGACCGACCGACCACTTCAAACGCATGCGCGCCATGGAGCTTCTCCGAGGGGACGTAACGAGCGGCCGACTATATCGCAACGATGGCGATATCCGGATGATGGTTACGCCTTGCCGCGTACCCTGGCATCGGCCAGCAACGCATCGACTGCGCGTTGCATGGGCTGCGTATCGCCGTCGATGACAGCCCACAAGGTGGCGCCCTCCAGACGCGTCAATGCGTCGGTCGCCATGGCGTGGGCGGTGTCCTTGGCAAACGCCGGCATGAGTATCCGCGCGATGCCGTCGCGCTGCTCGCGGAAAAACGCCCGCACCGCATCGGCCGCTTCCGGTGTTTCGTCGTTTATCCCATAGGCCAGATGCAGACCCACACAGCGGGTGCGATCGCTCAGGGTATCGGCAATGCGCCGCAGCACCGTCTCATAGCGCTCCATCCACGGCGCCGACGCATCCGGCAAGTCGTCGAAGGTTTCGCGCGTGGTCAAGGCCAGCACCTCGGGCACCAGCGACTCCTTGGTAGGGAAGCGGGTGTAGAGACTGGGCTTCTTGATGCCGACCCGCGTGGCCAGGTCCTGCATGGACGCGCCGGCATAGCCATGGTCGCGAAAGAGCTCGCGGGCCTCGCTGATGATGGTGTCGAGACTTGTTTTCATAAGCTGGCAGTCATATCCTACCGATCGGTAGTTAGTATTTTACAGGATGGCGCATGACGGCTCAAGTGCGCCCGATATGACAAAGCACAGGAGATAAGTCATGCAATCGAATGATATTCATAATGAAATTGTCGACAAAACGCGCCGCAAAGCGATCCTCGCCACGGCGATAGGAACCGCTGCGCTGGCCACCAGCTCGATGGCCGCCCCAAGGAAACTCGCATCTGGCGCGCCTGCCTCGGCCAGCCGCCAGCCGGTGTTCTTTCGCACCCAAAAGGTCGGCGATGTCGAAGTGTTCTATCGCGAGGCCGGCCCGGCTGATGCACCCGTGATCCTGCTGTTGCATGGGTTCCCCACCTCCAGCCATATGTTTCGCGATCTGATCCCGCAGCTGTCGCAGAACTATCGCGTGATCGCTCCCGACCTGCCCGGCTTCGGCCAGACCAAGGCGCCGCCGCGCGGAACGTTCAACTACAGCTTCGATGAACTCGCACGCGTCATCGGTCAGTTCGTCGATGCCATCGGCTTGCAACGCTATGCGCTGTATATCTTCGATTACGGCGCACCGACCGGGCTGCGTCTGGCGCTTGCGCATCCCGAGCGTGTCACGGCGATCATCAGCCAGAACGGCAATGCTTATCTGGACGGGTTCAGCGACAACTGGGGTAGCTGGCAGACGTATTGGCGCGAGCCGACGGCAGCTCATCGTGAGGCTTGCCGCGACGCCTTGTCGCCGCAGGTGATTCGCGATCTGCAATACCTGCACGGTGCGCCGGCCGGACGCGTGTCGCCGGATGGCTATACCTTGGATATCGGCTATATGGCGCGCCCTGGTGCGGACGATATCCAGTTGGACCTGATCCTGGATTACCGCAGCAATGTGGCGCGCTATCCGGAGTTCCAGGCGTATTTTCGCAGCCATCGCACGCCGCTGCTGGCGGTATGGGGCAAGAATGATCCGTTCTTTATCCCGCCAGGTGCGGAGGCGTATCGGCGTGATATTCCCGATGCGGAAATTCACTTGCTGGATGCGGGGCATTTTGCGTTGGAGACGCATTCGGTTGAGATTGCGGGGTATATGCGGGATTTTTTGGGGCGCAAGTTGAAGGGTTGAAGAGCCCCCCTCACCCCAACCCTCTCCCCGGGCGAAGCCAGGGGAGAGGGAGCCTGACTGAGTAGATCCTCAACATTTCATATTTCCGAAACCTGCTCCCTCTCCCCTGGCTCTGCCGGGGGAGAGGGTTGGGGTGAGGGGGCGCTCCTGCCGCTCCCGATCAAACCCGCGACAACCACGTCGTTAAACCAGCCAACGAATGGAATTCATCCAGGCTGCGCGAAGGTATCCCCGGATACGCCCCGGCAGCCATCTCCGCCAACGCACGCCCCGGCCCCAGCTCCAGAAACGCAATCGCACCAGCTTCGACACAAGCCGCCAGACAACCCGCCCAATCGATCGGTTCGGATATCTGCCGCGCAAGTTTCTGCACGCTTTCGTCGACATTCAATACGGACGCAGCATCCAGCCCGCTCAGCAATCGAATACCCGGCTTGGGCGCACGTGCTATCGACGTAGCCGCGAGTGCATCGCGAAACGACACAGACGCCTCAGCCAGCAGATACGTATGCGATGCCACCGCCACGTGCACCGGCACGACCCGCAATGCACCCAACGCCTTGGCCTTTACCGCAACGGCATCCAAAGCAGACTGCAAGCCGCCGATAACCCAGGCGTCGCCAGGATTGGCGATGGCGATCGCCGCATCCTGCCCCTCGCATAGCTGCTCAACGACATCACGCGCCAAACCGCGCACGAACAACATGCCCTGCTGCCCATGATTGGCCGCATTCATTGCATCGGCTCGCGCGCCCACCAGTTCGAGCGTCGTCACGGGTTCAATCAAACCGGCAACACCCCAGGCTGCTACTTCGCCCACGCTGTAACCGGCAACACAGCGACGTTTCGGCAACACATCGGCGAGCAAGGCATCCGCTGCCAACGCCTGCAAACTGCAGAGCAACTGCGCGGTACGGTTTTCGAAAAGCACGTCACTCGCCGCCTCGCGCACCAGACGACGCGGGTCATGTCCGAACAATGCCCCGGCACGTTCGAACAACGACGCGGCAGCCGGTGCATTGCCGGTGAGCTCGAACATGCCAGCGTGCTGTGCGCCCTGGCCGGAACAGAGAATGGCCAGCGTCATGGATCGTGCACTCCGTTATCCGTAAAGCCAGGCAATCGCCACGGCCAGCGTGAACATGCTTGCCAATGTACTGGCAATCACCGCCGAACCGGCATCTTCGGAACTGTGCCCATAGCTGGATCCAAACAGGATGCCAAAGAAACCCGATGGCAGTGCCGCCATCAGCACCGCCACTTGCAGGATCTCCCTGGGCGCCGTCAGCAGGCTGGCAATACCGAATGCGATCAGCGGCTGCAGGATATTGGTAGTCACGGCGGCCAGCACCACGTTCCAGCGCAGGCGGAACTGTTGTGCGGAAAGAATCAGACCGGTCACGAACAGTGCCATGCCGCCCGCGGCCTGGCCGATCAAGCGAAACGAGGCTATCGCCACCGCAGGCAACTCAAGCCCGAGCAAAGAACAAAGCGTGCCTGCGATCGGCGCCAGCACAATGGGACGCGTCAAGGCATGCGTGATAGCGTGCCTGATCGGCCCCTGACCATGACCGCCCTGTGTGCCGCTCTTGGCGGCGGACAGTTCCAGCAACGCCAACGTGATCGGCGAAGGCAACAGCGCGCCGGTGGCAATGGCCACCGCTACCGGCACAATCTGGTTTGGTCCCAGCAAGGCCGCTACCACCGGCAAGCCGGCCGCCGCATAGTTGGGCAAGGAGACCGACAGTGTCTGTACCGCCGATTCGGCCAGGGAACGTTTCAACACGCTCCGCTGCAGAAAAAACCATAGCGGATAGACCACCATCATCGCGCCACCAAGAATCACCACGATCGGCCACTGGGCAAGCATGGCCTGGCGCGGCGTGGTCGCGGTTGCCGCGAACAGCGATGCCGGAATCGCATAGCGCATCACGACGGCATTGAGTTGCGCGACGTTCTTGTTGTCGACCACGCGCCACTTGCCGGCCGAATAGCCCAGCAGCAGTACAAAGAATATCGGCACCAGCGCCGCCAAAATAATCGAAATCACCCGTCCCTCCCGAGCGCACTTACGAAAAGACTCATCGCCAGGAGATCCGCTGCCCCGCCCGGACTGAGTCGACGTTCCACAAAGGCGCGATGGATCGCTTCGGCGTCGCGCCGCCACGCCACCTGCCCCACCCCACCCCGTCGTAAAAATGCACGCGTCGCCTGCCGCGCGAAGCGCAGCCCCGCGATCCCGCCGCGATGCAATAAATTGGTGTCTTCCACGACGGCAATCAGCGCGAAGCAGGCTTGTACGCGAGCGGCTTCCGCCTCGCCGCTCGCGATGTCCCGAGCGGCTTCCAGTGCACGCAGGCCGACGTTATAAATGCTTGGAAACCCATCTGCCGCTTCCTGCCGCGCGCCACCTGCGCCATAGCGACGATGCGCGGTTTCACCATGGCTCGTCGTCAAGCGCGGACCACCGAGAATGTCATCGCCCCAGTGCCGCGCGACGATGTCGCCGAGGCTCGATGTGCGATCGCCAGGATGCGCGTTGCGCCACCCGGCAGCGGCGCTCAGCAGGCCCAGTCCGAAGATCGCGCCGCGATGGGTATTGATACCGCCCGTGGCCTGAAGCATGGCGCGCTCAGCGCGCAGGCCGATCTTTCGTAACGTGCTCATCGCCGCGCCTTGGGCGCCGGCTTCGGCAAGCTCAGCAAAGAAAGGACGTAACGCCTCGGCGCTACGGGAAAACGTGATCGCGTCCATGTCGGTATGGCTACCGTTGTCGACATGGCTGACCAGACCCGGCTTGGGCCACGTCTGCACCTCCAGTCGCAGGCATTGCTCGGCGAGCTGGCCGATGTACTTGGCATATGACTCGACCGTCGCGACGCTCGCCGTTCCGGACACGTTTGACACGGAAGCGGCGAGAGCTTCGTTCATGCGACAAACGCCTCATACGAACATAGCTGCACATCGACAGGCGTTTTCAGTGCGAGCTCTTTCGACCCGGCATATAGCTCGCGCCAATTGACGCCCGATCCATCGGCGCGAATCAGTTCGCCATCCAGTCGCATGGGCGCCAGGGTTTCGATCTCGGCCAGTTCGGCAAGCAACGGGGCGATATGTCCAGGCGGCGGCAAGGTCCAGATGACATCGAGATCGGAACTTGGCGAGAGGTATGCCAGCCCGGTCAGCCATTGCCAGGCAAGACTTCCGAAAACCCGTGCCTCGATAGCATGCCGCGCGGCGAGCGTCGTCAAGCGATCCATGCTGCTTGCCCACGCTGCCGGCGCACTATGGATCGTCTCCTGCAGATACGGCAGGGACGACACGGCATCGATATCCTCATGCTGTACGTTCACCGCGATGCGGCGCTTGCCTGCCGCTGGCGGCAACGGCAACCCCAACGCATATCCTCCCGCCTCGCCAGGTAGCGGGCGCCGCGCAATCAAGGGCCAGCCGCAGTCTGCCCACCCCTGCAGCAAGGCCTCGTCGGCCAAGTCGCTACGCGCATGCAGCAGCTCGCTCCAGCTGGCTGGCTTGAGCCGAACCAGCTGATGCCGCTGAAGCGGCGCGTCAGGCCGAAGCGCGTGCCAATGCATAGACACGCTCGGCAATATCCGCGGCTTTCGGCCGACCCTGGCGTTCTTTACCGAGCCGATCGCGTGTGTCGCGCGTATCGGAAAGCCCGGCGAGCAAGCCCGACAACTGTTCGGCCAGCGATCCGTTGGGGTCGAGTGTCTTGGCAACAGCACCGGTCTGCGTGAGGTTGGCCAGGCCCGGTGCAAATACCGGCGTGGTCTTGGACTTCTCCTGCAACACATCGAGCGACAGTTTGGTGACCCGCGACATGGACGGAAGATCCATGACTGCGGGCTCGGCTCCCGGCAGGGCCAGCAGGGCGCGCGTGGCAAGGGCGGTGGCGATAAATGCGCCTGCCGCCGTGTAGCCATACAGCAGGCCGATCGTGGGGTGACCCAGCGTATCGGCAAGAATCAGGCTTTTGGCCAGATGCGCGAGAAACTCGTTGAGTCCAAGCAGCTCGTCGCGCTTGCTCATACGCTGACTGTCGCTGTCGATCAGCACCAGGATCGGATCGTCTCCGCCGCGCTCAATGACCTCAAGCACGTACTGCGACAAGCGGGCCGCCTCATCGACCCCGAGCGCGGTGCGATCGACCACACCGATCACTTCGATCTTGCGACCACCGGAGTTTCCATGGCCGAGCATCAACCCACCCTCACGCGTCACCGCATGGCCTTCGGGAAATAGGGAAGCGAGAATCTTATCGGGCGTCATGATGCGGCTCCTTCAACGAGGCGACGAGTTCGACAAAGTCGCCATAAGCCATGCCAGGAACCTGTGCCGGCTCGGCGATACCCAGGGTCCGCCATAGATCGACCGCGTCCTCGCTGCTACCGAAACGTTGCAGCCGTTGCTCAAGACGCTGTTGTTCGGCTACCAGGGTTGCCAGCTGCATTGCCGGCACGTGGGTCAGCAACGCGGAAGCTGCCGCACGAAAACCCGCCATGCTGTCGTCGACAAAACGATCGGCCCCGCCGATCAGGTGACGGTGCTTGCCGCCCATCGTGCGCCATACCAGGGCACGGTCCTTGGAGTCGAACTCCTCGACACCACGGTTGGTTTCGATCACTTCCGGCCCGGAGACACTGATGCGTCCCTGCTCCGACACGGCCAGCGCTGAACAGCAAGCAGCGATAAGACCGCCACCGCCATAACAGCCGGCCCGGCCGCCGATCAGGCCAAGGACCGGCACGCCGGCCAGACGCGCTTCGATCAGCGCACGCATGATTTCGGCAATCGCCAGTTCGCCGGCATTGGCTTCCTGCAAGCGCACGCCGCCGGTATCGAACAACACCAGTACAGGTACCGAACCGATGTCCCGCGCGGCTCGCAGCAGGCCGGTCAACTTGGCGCCATGCACCTCGCCGAACGAGCCGCCCATGAAGCGCCCCTCCTGCGCCGCGACAAATACCGTCTTTCCGCCTAGGCGACCACGCCCCACGATCATGCCGTCATCGAATTGCCGCGGCAGATCGAACAGCGGCAAATGCGGGCTGGTTTCGCGCGCCGCCGGGCCGATGAATTCGTCAAAACTGCCCGCATCGAGCAATCCATCGACGCGCTGGCGTGCGGAGGCTTCGTACCAACTGGGCGACAGCAAGGCGTTATCTGCCTGCACATCGATCTTGCTCGCACTCATGCCGACTCTCCTTCCAGCGCACGTACCGCCTGCGCCAGTCGCAAGGCCACCATGTCCGGTCGCGCACCACCGTCGTTGACGGAGAGCCGCACGCCGCCGCTGGCGCGTCGCTCGACGAAGTCGGCAACCACAGCCTGCCATACCTCGCCGAAACCTTCGGCCGCGGTGTTGATATCCACTTCGCACTCGTTGTCCGGCAGTACGCGCTCGGCCAGCACCTCGAGATTGCCGGAGGCGACCACGCCCACGATAGCGAGCTTGCTGCTACCGGCAGCGCGGCGTTGGGTGGTGTGACGGTAGTTCAGGTGTTCCATCGTCTCGTCTCCTTACCAATTGCGAAACTTGGACGGCGGTGCGTACAGGCCGCCCGACCAGCGCACCAGGTCTTTGATCGAACGGGCCGCCAGCATGCGGCGGTCGGCGTCGAGCGGATCAATCCCAAGATCTTCCGGGCGTCGAATCACCCCGCGCTCGCGCAAACGCTGCACCATCCCGGCATCGCGTCCACGACCGACATCGGTGTAGCCGGCCACACCACGAATCGCCTGTTCGCGCTCGTCCTTGTCGCGGCATAGCAGCAGGTTGGCGATACCTTCCTCGGTAACGATATGGGTTACGTCATCGCTGTAGACCATCACCGGAGCAAGATCGAGCTTGAGCTTCTCGCCGAGGGCCAGGGCATCCAACTGCTCGACGAACATCGGCACATTCTTGTCGCCGAAGGTCTCGCCGATCTGCACGACCAGCTTGCGCCCGCGTCGCATCGCTGCCGGGCTGTCGGGATCGGCCTCCAGTCCAGCCTTCAACCAGGGCTCACTGGGATGGCGACGACCACGTGCATCGCTGCCCATGTTCGGCGCCCCACCGAAGCCGGCGACGCGGTCGGTCGTCACCGTCGACGAGTTCCCCTGCAGATCGATCTGCAAGGTCGAGCCGATAAACATGTCGCAGGCATACAGGCCCGCGACCTGGCTAAATGCGCGGTTCGAGCGCAGCGAGCCATCGGCACCCGTAAAGTAGATGTCCGAGCGTGCACGAATGTATTCGTCCATGCCGACTTCGGAACCGAAACTGTGAATCTGCTTGACCCAGCCCGACTCGATCGCCGGGATCAGGGTTGGATGCGGATTGAGCGCCCAATGGCTGGCGACCTTGCCTTTCAGGCCAAGCTTTTCACCATACGTGGGCAACAGCAACTCGATCGCCGCGGTGTTGAAGCCGATGCCGTGATTGAGCCGCGTCACGCCATACGGCGCATAGATGCCCTTGATCGCAAGCATCGCGGTAAGGATCTGCGTTTCGGTGATCGCCGCCGGATCGCGCGTAAACAAGGGCTCGACATAGAACGGCTTGCCGGCCTCGACGACAAAATGCACGCGGTCGCCAGGAATGTCGACGCGCGGCACCTTGTCGACGATCTCGTTGACCTGCGCGATCACGATGCCGTCCTTGAACGCGGTGGCTTCGACCACGGTCGGCGTGTCTTCGGTGTTCGGACCGGTATAGAGATTGCCGTCGCGATCGGCACTGACCGCCGCGATCAAGGCGACCTGTGGGGTCAGGTCGATAAAGTAGCGCGCAAACAACTCCAGGTAGGTGTGCACCGCGCCCAGCTCGATCTTGCCGGCGAACAACAATTTGGCGATGCGCTGCGACTGCGGTCCGGAATAGGAATAATCCAACCGGCTGGCCACACCGCTTTCGAACACGTCGAGGTGTTCGGGCAACACGATGCCCGACTGCACCATATGCAGGTGATGAACCTTGGCCTTGTCCACGGCAGCCAGTGCTGCGGCCAGCACGTCAGCCTGCTTCTGGTTGTCGCCCTCCAGGCAGACCCGGTCGCCGGGTTGCAGTACAGCCTCCAGCAAGGCAGTCGCATCACGCGCGTCCACCCGCTTGCCCTGGGCATAACGGGCTCCGGCCTGCCATCTGGCATCCCGTGCCCGTCTCGCCGTATCCCAAGCCGTCATCACAGATTCTCCGTCTCGTCAGTACCGGCGTCATGGTAGACCTGACGCCGGACGGTATTTATGAAATTATCGACAGCCATTCAGAGGCAAATCCGATGCGTTCACTGCCGCCCGAACTTCTGCGAAGTTTTGTTGCTGTCGCACAAAATGGCAGTTTCACCACCGCGTCCGAACGCGTGAATCTTTCGCAGTCCACCGTCAGCCAACATATTCGCCGGCTGGAGGATGTTCTGGGCCAGCCGTTGTTCGAGCGCGATACGCGCAATGTGCGCCTGTCAGCACATGGCGAAGCCCTTTATCGCTATGCCGAGCGCATCCTGAATTTGATGGACGAAGCAGTCACCTCACTTTGCGGCCCGGTGCTCGACGGCGTGGTGCGACTGGGACTTTCGGAGGATTTTGCGTCCAGCGGTCTGACCGTTGCACTGGCGGATTTTGTGCAACGCAACCCTGGTGTCGAACTGGCGATTACCACCGGCATGAGCGGCGATCTGTTCCGCGAACTCGACGAAGGTCGATACGACCTGGTGTTCGCCAAGCGCCTGAGCGGCAGCCAGCGCGGCCGCATGATCCGCAGCGAGCCGCTCTATTGGTGCGCCGGGCCGCGTTCGCCATTGACCGGAGAAGAAACGGTGCTGCCGTTGGCGCTGCATCCGGAGCCCAGTGTCACGCGTACGCGGATTTTCGAAACGCTCAAGACGGCCAACCGGCCGTATCGGGTCGCTATTGTCAGCAGCAGTATCGTGGTGCTCAAGGCAGCCGTGATGGCCGGGCTTGGTGTGAGCGCGTTTGGAGCTTATGTGATTCCCGAAGGTCTGGTGCGCCTGGAAGGCGTGCTGCCGGAACTGGGGGAACTCGACTATGTCATCGATCGTCCAGCGAGCGTGTCGAAGGCTACGCTTGCGTTGGAAGCTGTGCTGATGTCGGCAGCCAGGGATATGTGATTGTTGCTGCTCCCGAGAGCCCCCCTCACCCCAACCCTCTCCCCTGGCTTGCCGGGGGAGAGGGTTGGGGTGAGGGGGCCCTTGGAGGCGATGCGAAGCGAGCCAACCGCTCACTTCTCGCCGTTGGCCGGCCACAACACATGCTCGGGACGTACACCCATGCCCACCGCACGCGCCGCCATACCTCGCAACCAACGGTGACGGCTTAGCAGGCGCAGCGGCAGCGGCGGTTCCAGTTCGGCATTACTGCCGCTCAGCACCGGGTCGAGAATACGATTTTGCACGGCCACCTGAAACGCCTGCGTCGTGCGCGTCGGAAACAATCGACGGTGCTGTACCTTGAGCAGGTCGTCATCGGTCAGATGCCCCTGTCGTAACGCTTCGCCGAGCAAATTCGCCGTGGCCACTGCGTCCTGAACAGCCAGGTTGACACCCACGCCGCCCACCGGCGACATCGCATGGGCGGCGTCGCCGATGCAGAGGAACCCGGGCATGCTCCACTGCTCCAATCGGTTCACCTTGACCTCGAGCAGTTTGACGTCGTCCCAGCTTTCGATCTCATGCATATGCGGCGCAAGTTCCTCGGCAATCGAGCCGACATCGGCGCGAAACGCCTCCAGGCCACGCTGCCGGGTCTGCTCGGCACCGCCTTTGGGAATCACATACGCGCATTGCCAATAATCACCGCGGTCCAGCGTGATCATGATCTTGCCTTCGCCGACATGGGTGAAGGTCTGGTCGAATCGACTGCTATCGCGCTTGACCCGGAACCAGAGCACGTCGATCGGCGCGCCTCTGTCATGCAACTCCAACCCCGCCAACTCACGCAGCCTCGAATGACGCCCATCGGCCGCCACTGTCAGATCGGCGCGGATTTCCGTCATCCCCTGCTCTGTCTGCGCCCGCACACCGACAACGCGCCCCTGTTCGTGGATCAGCTCCGTCGCCTCCGCCCTCATCAACACTTGAAGCTGCGGAAATCGCCGCCCTTCCGCCGCAAGAAAATTGAGGAAATCCCACTGCGGCATAAAGGCGATATACGGACACCTGACTTTTAGGCCGGTGAAATCCGCGATGTCGATCTTGTTCGTGCCGAACCAGCCCGATATGCGTTCCAGTTTTTGATGCGGCACCTTCAGGAGGCCATCGAGAAGCCCTAGTTCGTGCATGACTTCCAGCGTCGAGGGATGCACTGTATCGCCGCGAAAATCACGCAGGAAATCCTGATGTTTTTCGAGTACGACGGTTTGCACGCCACCCCGGGCGAGCAAGTAGCCCAGCATCATCCCCGCAGGGCCGCCACCGGCGATGCAACACGTGGTTTTGATCGAAGCAGGCATGCTATTCACCCCGACTAGCCAAGAAACAACATCGACGTCACCCTACGATCACAGGCAACCATCGATCAGCGCGGGCTTTGCCGCCTCGTTGACAGTCGCCTCGGGATGATGACGTTATCAGAAACAGAGGCAATGCCTTGTACATAAGGTCTGGCAGGAGGACCGTCCATGAGCAACGAAAAGCCCCGCCAGCCGCCGGGTACGTCGGGCTATCCCGAGCCTCAGCCGACCCCGAAGAAAGGGCAGCGGATGCCTAACGAAAAAACGCCGCACGAACCGCAGAACAACCCCAAAAAGAAGCCTGGCAAACAATCGTCCTGACGGGCTGTGCCCGGGTACATTGAAATCAGCCGTGGCCGCCCAATCTCATTCGCTCAGACCCTGTGAAAGCCGGCACAACGCCGCCCGATGAGATGAATCAGCTATCGCTTTTTGCCTCGCAGGGACAGGGCGAAGTCCTGATCGACGACGCTTCCGGACGAATCGTGCATATCGCCAATGCGATCGACGCGACGACGGCTGCACGCTGGTTTGACGAGCTGCACGCGAACGTCGCCTGGCATGCGGATCGACGCCTCATGTACGACCGCGAGGTGGATGTACCGCGCCTGCTTGCCCATCGCTCGCTCAACGATCCGGAACTGCCGGGTTGCTTGCGCGACGCTCTGGCCCTGGTCGGGCGTTACGAAGATGCGCCTTTCAACAGCATCGGTCTGAATCTCTATCGAGACGGCAACGATAGCGTCGCGCCACACAACGACAAGGTCGCCCAGTTGGTCCCGGACATGCCGATCGTACTGCTGTCGCTTGGGGCTACTCGGCAAATGGTGATACGCGGCAAGCACGCACCGCATCGCCGTATCGTGCTGGATCTACGCGCAGGCGATGTACTGACGATGGATTGGACGTGCCAATTCCACTATGACCATGGCATTCCCAAGACGCGCGAGACGGTGGGGTCGCGCATCAGCGCGGCGTTTCGTGTGCGGCCGTCGGATGGCGCATGGGGTAGCGGGCGCCAGTAACTGGTTTTGAGAACCTCCGTCTTCATCGTCGCCCCGGCGAAGGCCGGGGCCCAGCGTCTTCAGTACCTTGGAGCGCAAGGCACTGGACCCCGGCTTTCGCCGGGGCGACGGATAGGAGGCGATGCTTTTAATCGTCAGCCTATGCATGGCCAAACGGGTAGCTGTCGAGCTGGTAGCGCCATGCTTATCGCTGTGGCTGCTCGCGCTTTTCCACAGGAATGTTCTGGCCTGGAACGCGTTCTGGTGCGTTCTTCGGCTTACCAGGCGCGGCATTGCGCTGCTTCTTACCGTCATCGGCGGCCTGCTCCGCCGCTCGACGCTTGGCATCGGCGTCCGTGTTATGGGCGCGTATAGGGTTCGTCATGACTTGTCTCCGTGGCCGACATCGATGCTGTCGAATCGAGTGTTGGCTATCACCAGTCGTCATGACGAGAAAGAAGCGTGCACGCTGCCATGGGCAACGCACGACGACGGTTGTCGCCGTCGTGCCGCCGCGGCGTTAAACCTCGTCGCTGCCTTCGTTCACGCCTTCAAACAGGAAGGTCGAGAGATAGCGCTCACCCGTGTCGGGCAACATGGCAAGCAGAACCGAGCCTTCAGGCGCATCCTTGGCCGCCAGCAGGGCCGCAGCCACGGTAGCACCCGATGACAGCCCCACAAAGATGCCCTCCTCCTTGGCCAGACGCTGCGCGGTATCGCGAGCGACGACATCGTCGACCGGCAACACAGCATCGGCAACGCTGCGATTGAGCACGGCGGGCACGAAGTCCGGCGTCCAACCCTGGATCTTGTGCGGCTGCCATTCCTTACCCGTCAGCAACGCAGCACCAGCAGGCTCGCTGGCAATGATGCGCACTTCCGGGCGTGCGACTTTCAACACCTCGCCCACGCCGGTCAACGTGCCGCCGGTACCCCAGCCGGTGACGAAGTAGTCCAGGCGGCGGCCGGCAAAATCGCGAAGAATTTCCGCGGCCGTGGTGCTGCGGTGATACGCCGGATTGGCCGGATTCTCGAACTGACGCGCGAGGAACCAGCCGTGCTCCGCAGCCAGCTCTTCGGCCTTCTTGACCATGCCCGAACCGCGTGCTGCGGCTGGCGTCAGCACCACCTTGCCGCCGTAAGCGCGGATCAGCTTGCGCCGCTCGATCGAAAAAGTTTCGGACATGACAGCCACGAAGGGATAGCCGCGCGCAGCGCATACCGCAGCGAGTGCGACGCCGGTATTGCCCGAGGTAGCCTCGACCACGGTCTGGCCGGGCTTGAGCGCACCGGTTTTTTCCGCATCGAGAATGATAGCCAACGCCAGCCGGTCCTTGACCGATCCGGCCGGGTTGAAGGCCTCGACCTTGACGTAAAGCTGCACATGCTTGGGAGTCAGGCGATGCAACTTGACAATAGGCGTATTACCGATCGTGTCGACAATGCTTTCATAGATCATGAGATGTCTTCTTTTCCGTAAAGAACGCGGGGAGAAATCAGGCTTGAGCGGCCAACGATACTACCGTCGTGTCGTTGCGCCGCGGTGAATCGGCTGTTTCGGCGCCAAGTGGCGCATCGCCAAACCAGGCCAGGCGTTCGGCCAGCGCGGCGACCTCGCCCAGAATCAGCAGCGCGGGGGAACGTACCGCATAGTCGCGGGCGCGCTGATCGAGCTGATCGAGTGTACCGATCACTACACGTTGCGCCTTGCGCGAGCCATTTTCCACTAGCGCAAAAGGCGTATGACCGGCGCGACCATGCTCGATCAGGCGTGTCTGCAGGTTCTTGAGTTCACTTACGCCCATATAGACCGCCAAGGTCTGCCGCTCCTGCGCCAGCGCCCGCCAGTCGAGCGCATCGTTCGACGACTGACTGTGCGCGGTGACCAGGCGCGCAGACGATGCATAGTGGCGGTGGGTCAAGGGAATGCCGGCATACGCTGCACAAGCCAGTGCCGCCGTAATACCCGGAACGACCTGATAGGCGATGCCGTGTTCGCGTAGCACCTCCAACTCCTCACCGCCTCGTCCGAACACGAACGGATCGCCGCCTTTCAATCGCACGACGCGCTTGCCGTCGCGTGCATGGCGCAGCATCAGTGCATGAATGGTGTCCTGGGTCGCGTGATGGTTGCCGGCCTCCTTGCCGACCTCGATCCGCTCGGCATCCCGGCGAGCCAGCGCCAGCACCTCGTCGCTGACCAATCGATCGTGCAGGATGACATCTGCTTCGTTGAGTGCGCGCAGGCCGCGCAGCGTCAACAGGCCCGGATCGCCCGGCCCGGCACCGACCAGGATCACTTCACCTGCCGCGGACGGCGGCTGGCCGCTCAGTGCTTCGTCAATCCACTGCTCGGCCTCATGGGAGCGCCCCGCGCGAAGACGATCCAGCACGGGGCCGCTGAGCACTCGCTCGTAAAATCGCCTGCGCGCCGCTGGATCCCTATACCGCGCACGAATCGCATCGCGCGTACGGCCAAGCAAGGCAGCAAACGGACCCCAGGCATGGTCGAGCCATACCTCCAGCCGCTCGCGCAGCAAGCGCGCCAGCATGGGCGCCTCGCCGCCGCTGGAGATGGCCACCATCACCGGCGAACGGTCGATCACCGCCGGCACATGAAAATGGGACAGCGACGCGTCATCGACCACATTGACGAAGATCCGCCGGGTCTCACCCAGGGCTGCGATGCGGGCGTTGAGCGTCTTGTCCGAGGTGGCGGCGATGACCAGCCACACGTCGTCCATCAAGGTGTCGACAAAGCGACCTCGATTGACGGCGATGCGCCCGGCATCGGCCCATGCCGTCAGTACCGAACTGAGTACCGGTGCCGCAACGCGAACCATCGCTTGCGCCTCCAACAGAGCGGCCACCTTGCGTTCGGCGACCACGCCTCCGCCCACGACCAGGACAGCGCGCCCACGAAGATCCGCGAACAGGGGGTAAAGCTTCATGACGGCGGAGGCATCTCTGGGCCTGGGAACTCCCATGCAAGCTACAAAGCCGGCCCGGTAGATCAAAATGATTTGTCAAGAAAGCCATATAGCTCGGCGTTATGAGATGCCCCAAAAAATTTGACTGAAGCATTAAATGGATGTATAGACGTCTGTTCATGAAAGACGATTCCGCCCTGCCCGCTGGTTCCCGCCCCGGTTTGCGCATGCAAGCCAGGCCGAAAGGCGCGTGGCGATGTATGTGCCCAACCATTGGCCGCACCCACGTCCCGAATCCTTTGCCGCGAGCTTTTCATGACTCTTACTCAACTCCGCTTTCTGGTCGCCATCGCTGATGCCGGCCTGAACATCACGCTAGCCGCCGAACGCGTCCACGCGACCCAGCCGGGGCTCAGCAAACAACTGAAACAACTCGAAGACGAGCTGGGTTTTCAGCTCTTCACCCGCAAGGGCAAGAGCCTGGAAACCATCACGCATGCCGGTGGGCACGTGCTGGAGCGCGCACGTACCATCCTGGCCGAGGCGGCCAATATTCGCTCGATCGCTGCGAACCTTCGCAACGAGGCACGCGGCGATCTGCGTATTGCCACCACGCATACGCAGGCACGCTTTGTCCTGACCGACGCCATCGCCGCGCTCAGCCGCATCTATCCGCAAGTCAGCGTGCATTTGCAGCCCGGTCGCGAAAACGATGCACTGGCGCTGCTCGACGGCGGCCAGGTCGATATGGCCATCGTCAGCACTTCCGGCACCCCGCCGCCGGCCGGTATCGCCCTGCCCGCCTATCGCTGGAACCGAGTGGTGTTGGCACCCGATACGCATGCGCTGGCCAAGCTGTCACGGGAGTTGAGCCTGGACGACCTCGCCGCCCAGCCGCTGATCAGCTACGACTCGTCGCAAAAGCCCGAATCCTCGCTGCGCCGCGCCTTCGACGCCGCCGGCTTGCTACCGCAGATCGCGATTACCGCCGGCGATGCCGATTTGATCAAGACCTATGTCCGTGCGGGCCTTGGCATCGGCATACTCGCCGAAATGGCTTTGCTGCCGCGCGATACCGGCGATTTGCGCGCGCTTCCGGCGGATCATCTGTTTGCCCGCTGCACCACCTGGATCGTGTTGCGGCGAGAAAGCGTGCTGCGCGAATACGTGCTGGAGTTCATCGAGCGCTTCGCGCCGCATCTCGATCGCCGCGACATCACACGCGCGATGGCGGCCGGCACGCATATCGCCGAAGGCGTTGCCGTGCCGCACTGGCGCGAGCGCCAGCTTGCCGATGATGGCGTTGCCGCGGCCTGACATCCGGTCAGGCCACGACGGTGTCGAGCAACACGCCAGTGCGGTGCAGAAAGTCGCCGAAATCCTCATGCGCGCTACGCTCCTTGGCGTAGTTAGCCAGTAAAGGCTCGAGCGCATCGAAAATGGCAGCTTCATCGACATTGACGCGATAGATCCGATTGAGCCGCTGTCCGCGAATATCCGCGCCCAGGCGCAGGTCATAACGCCCCGGCGCGCGACCGATCAGGGCAATCTCACCCAGATAGGGACGCGAACAACCATTGGGACAACCCGACAGGCGCAGATGGATCGGCACATCGCGCAGCGCATAGCGATCGAGTAGCGCGTCCAGGCGCGTGACGAAATCGGGCAGGTATCGCTCGGCCTCGGCCATCGCCAGACCGCAGGTCGGCAAGGCCACACAGGCCAGGGCGTGCAGGCGTACGGCGCTGTGCCGTCGATAGGTATCCAGCCCATGATCGGCGACGATCGCATCGATGCGCTCGCGCTGATCGACGGGAACACCGGCGACGATAAGGTTCTGATTGCAGGTCAGGCGGAAGTCGCCGGTATGCATCTGTGCCAGCTCGCGCAGCCCGCTCAACCAGCGTTGCGTGCCGACATCGGCCAGCCGGCCGGAATCGATATGCAAGGTGAGATGCCAGCGTCCGTCATGCCCCTGCGCCCAACCGAAGCGATCGCCATTGTGGTCGAACCGATAAGCACGCGCCGGTGCCAGGCCGAAGCCAAGACGCGATTCCACTTCGGCCTTGAATGCCGGCAAGCCGTGATGATCGATGGTGTACTTCAGGCGTGCGTGTTTGCGCTCCACACGATCGCCCCAGTCGCGCTGTACCGCGATCACCGCTTCGGCGACCGCAAGCAATTGCTCGGGTACGACAAAACCGATCACATCGCCCAGGCGCGGATAGGTGCTCGGGTCGCCATGCGTCGCCCCCATGCCGCCGCCAATGGCGATATTGAAACCAAGCAACTCGCCGTGCTCGATGATCGCGATGATGCCCAGATCCTGCGAAAACACGTCCACATCGTTGAGCGGCGGAATGGCGATGCCGATCTTGAACTTGCGCGGCAGATACGTCGGACCGTACAGCGGTTCGTGTTCGACCGGCCCTTGCAGCGGCTCGCCATCCAGCCATATCTCATGATAGGCGCGCGTCTTCGGCTCCAGATGCTCGGACAGGCGTGTGGCCCAGCTATAAGCCAACGTATGGGCGGCAGGTTCGATCGGCTGCGCCGTGCTGACAACATTGCGTGCGATATCGCCACATGCTGCGATCGTGGTGGCCATCGCGCGATCGATCGCGGCGATCGTGGACTTGAGGTTGCGCTTTATGATGCCGTGCCACTGAAACGTCTGTCGGCTGGTGATGCGCAGGCTGCCGTTGGCGTAGTCGCGCGCCAACGCATCGAAGGTCAGCCATTGGGCTGGCGTCACCACGCCGCCGGGCAAACGGGCGCGTAGCATGAAACTGTAGGCGGGTTCCAGTTTCTGGCGACGACGCTCCTCGCGAAGATCGCGGTCGTCCTGCTGGTAGCTGCCGTGAAACTTGATCAGCTTGGTGTCGTCGTCGGCGATGGCGCCGGTGACTGGATCGCGCAGACTTTCGGTGATCGTGCCACGCAGATTGCGGCTTTCGCCTTTGACGCGTTCGAAGTCGGAGGGGTAGCTGCTCATATCGGGATATCTCGGAAAGCCGGTTATCGTGGGACGCTGCGGTCGCGACTGAAGTCGCTCCTACAAACTTGGGAAAGCCTCGCTATCTTGTAGGAGCGACTTCAGTCGCGACCGTCCCGTCTTCCCATCAATACACATCACGCGCATAACGCCCCTGCTGCAAGAGTTCGTCGATCCACGCTTGCGCCCGCTCCCGGCTATGACCGCCATGCGCAACGGCAATATCGATCAGCGCGGCATGAACGTCCTTGGCCATCGCCTCGGCATCGCCGCACACGTACAGATGCGCACCCTCGCTCAACCAGGCATAGACGTCCCGCCCTTGCTCGCGCAATCGATGCTGCACGTAAATCTTCTCGGCCTGGTCTCGCGAGAAGGCAAGATCGAGTCTGTGCAGCGTCCCGCGCTTGAGCTCGGCCTGCCACTCGGTTTGATAAAGGAAATCGCGCTGGAAATGCCGGTTGCCGAAGAACAACCAGTTGCGCCCGGTAGAGGCCGTTTCGCGCCGTTCCTGGACGAAGGCACGAAATGGCGCCACGCCGGTGCCGGGCCCGATCATGATGATGTCGCGCTCGCCTGATGCCGGCAGGCGAAAACGTTCGTTGGATTCGATAAAGACCCGCGGCTGCACATCCTCGCCGCCGTCGGCAAGATAGCCCGAAGCCGCACCGCGGTGCTGTGCGCCATGCGCCAGGTAGTCAAGCACGGTGACCGTGAGCTGCGCCTCATCCTCGCCCACGGCCAGCGGACTCGATGCAAGCGAGTAGAGCCGCGGCGATTGTGGTCGCAGGGCGTCGACCAGTTGCTGTGCGCTCCACGACGGGCGATGGCGACGCAGCAGGTCGATCGGGCGATATGCCCTCAACAGTGCGCTCAACGCTGCGCTGTGTTCCGGCTTGAGCACCTGCGCGAGCGTGTCGTCACCCGCGGCGAGCGCCGCCACGAATGGCCGGCTCGGCCGGGTCAATTCGAGCTCGGTCGCCAGCCATTGCGACAGCGGCAGGCTACGGCCCGCCCGGTTGGCTTCGGCATCGCCGTCCAGGCCCAAGGTTTCCAGCCACTGAGTCACCTGGGCCGGCGAATGAACGGGCCAGATACCCAGTGAGTCGCCCGGCAGATACTGCAGACCGGACCCTGCCAGCGAAATCTCGACATGGCGCACCTCGCGCTCGCTGTCGCGCGCCACGATCCGTTGGTTGGCCAATACGTTCGCCGTAAAGGGGTTGTCGCGCGAATGCTGCGTGGGCGCCGCCCGGGGCACTGCCCGTACGGTGGCCGGCGCCTGAGCGGCAGGACCCAGACTCTCCCGTGTCAGCGCGACAACGCTGTCCGACCAGGGGTCGGCGACGGTCTCGATATCCAGATCCGCCTCACCTGCTGCCGCCAGGCGATGCCCGCCCAGTTCGGCCAGTCGCGCATCGAGCTGCCGCCCGATCACGCAGAACTGCGGGTAGCTCGAATCGCCCAGTCCGAGTACGGCAAAGGCGAGCTGCGGCAGCTTCGGGGCGCGCTTGCTGAAAAGAAACTCGAACAAGGCCCGCGCATCATCCGGCGGCTCGCCGTCGCCTTGCGTGCTGATGACGACATAAAGGTGGCGTTCCTGGGCGAGCTCGCGCTGGGGGTAGGCATCGGCGCGAACGAGTCGCGCATGCAGGCCCTCGCCCTCGAACCTGCGCACCAACTGCTCCGCCTGCCTTCGCGCGTTGCCTGTCTGGCTGCCATAAAGCACGGTAATAACAGGTTTGCTCGTCGGCGCGACGACCGCCAGGCTGCGTGCCGTCCCCGGCCGCTGTTCGGCCAGGCTGGCGCTATAGGCAGCGACAGCGTAGAGCTGAGCCGGGCTCAGGCCGATGACGAGCTCATGCAACAGGGCTCGTTTGTCTTCGTCGAGGATCGATGTGGCCGGATCGGGCCAGGGAACCGCATTCACATTGCCACCTTTGGACGTCTTTACGGCTTCACGTCACAAAGTACCGCTGGCATGGGAAACAGGTAAAAGGACATCTGGGCATGAGCTTATGCATGCCCTTCATGTGCCGACATGGGTGGCCGCCGACAGTTAGCCGCAGTGCGTGAACGCACTGCGGCTAAACGGTCTGCTCAGTGTCCGGCCGTACCCGACGAAGCCGGAGCGGCGCCAGCGGCGGTGCTGGCTGCTGCCGGTGCCGGCGTGCTTGCCGGTGCAGCGGGCGTCATGGCGGTGGTCGAAGAGGTCGGGGCAGCCGCCGGCGGTGTCGCTGCCGTGGATGATTGACCGGCTCCCGGTTGCACCTGGTCGCTATCGTGCTTCTGGCAACCACCCAGAGCCAGAGCGACACCTGCGGTCACGATACAAAGGGTAAGACGATTCATGAAGTTCTCCTGTGGTACGTGCGCAACATACGCGGAGGCGCCGCGACTGTCATCGGCCGCGGCGCCGCTAAACGAGATCATTGACCCCGATTCTTCTCACTCTGGTCGCTCGGACGCCCCTGCTGCGGCTGCGGCTGGTTGTCACGCGGGCCAGCGTTCTTGCTGTGCTGTTTATCCTGATTCGGCTGGGCGTTTTTCTGTCGCTGCTGATCGTTCATTCCGCCCGTATTGCGCTTCTGATCGCTCATCTCCAATCCTCCGGCAGGTTGCACGTCATCGCAAAGGAATCTGCGACTGCGTTACACCCTGGCCCCATGCGCTGAAAATCGATGCGCAGTGACCATCAACAAGCTCTTCTACAAAACGCCTTTCTAAAAACGTCAAACTCACGATTCGGTTGGCTTGCAACTCGGCAGGCACAGCTCCACGCGCGTCCCTATCCCCAGCCTGGACCGGAGTCTTACCATACCTTGAGACTGTTTCACAAAGCCGTGGATGATCGAAAGCCCCAGGCCCGTGCCCTGCCCCTGCGGTTTGGTGGTGAAAAACGGATCGAAAGCCCGCGCAGCCATCTCGCGGGACATGCCGATACCGTTGTCCTCGACCACCAGCATGACATAAGCCTGCCCCTTGGCGTCGCTCCTGTCCAGCTCGGTCGATATCCGCAGGGTACCGCCATCGGGCATGGCATCCCGGCCATTGATGGCAAGGTTGAGCAGGGCCGTTTCGAGCTGGTTGCCATCGCACATGACATAAAGCGGCGCGTCCGCCAGCTGGATCGCAATCTGGACACGTTTGCCAACCGTCCGCTCGAGCAGCTCCGTCATCGATTGCACGAGTTGGCCGACATCCACGCAGCTGGGCATCAGCGGCTGCCGACGCGCAAAAGCCAATAGCCGGCGCGTAAGGTGCATTGCGCGCTCCACCGAGCGCATGGCCTTGTCGATCTGCTCGCTGGCAATGTCGATTTGCCCGCGTTGAAGACGCATCTGCGCAATGTCCAGGCCGCTGGTAAGCGCCTGCAGAATATTGTTGAAATCATGCGCGACGCCGCCTGTGAGCTGGCCTAGCGCGTCCAGTTTCTGCGCTTGAAACAGTTGCGCACGTGTTTCCTCCAGCTCCGTTTCGGTGGCACGCTGTTCGCTGATGTCCTGCATGATGCAGGCACAGCCGTGCAACACCCCCACCTCATCGCGCAATGAGCGCAAATGCACGTGGGCCAGGAAGCGCGAACCATCTTTACGCAGGTTCCAATGATCGGCCTCGTAGTTCCCGACGGTCGCGGCAGTGCTCAGTGCTCGGTCGATATCCGTATGGGACAGTTCATCGGGCGGGAAAAGCATCGTCAGCGACGCGCCCATAATATCCTTGGCGTCATAGCCGGTAAGGCGTTTGGCACCCGGGTTCCAGTCGCGGATGCGCCCATCGTTGTCGAGCATGCATAGCGCATGGCCCGGCACGCCCTCGACAAAAAGCCGATAGCGTCGCTCGCTTTCTTCCAATTGGGCTTGCGCTTCCCAGCGTTCGGTGACATCGCGGGTTATCTTGGCAAAACCGATCAGTTCGCCCCCTGAATCGCGAATCGCATCGATCGCCACCAGTGCGCGAAAGCTGCTGCCGTCCCTGCGAACACGCCATGCTTCACCGTTGAATCGCCCAGTCTCTCTGGCTATCAGCAGTGCCTTGGCAGGAGCGCCGTACAACCGGTCTTCCTCGGTATAGAACATCGAAAAATGCCTGCCAAGCACTTCCGAGGCCTCGTAGCCCTTGATCTGACGCGCGCCATTGTTCCAGCTGGTGATGAATCCGTTCGGGTCCAGCATGTAAATCGCATAATCGACCACCGACTGCACCAGCAACTCGTAGCCGGCGCTCGACAAACCACCGCCCGGCTCCGGCTTCAGGTCCGAGCCCGGTAGCAACCTCAACAGGTTGTCGTCGATAGGGGCCATCACAGTCTCTGATGGGTCTGCGTTCGCGCACACGCCTCGTGAACGACGGCCAGTAGCGTCTTGCGGCCGTAAGGCTTGGAAAGAAACCGCATGTCTTCCTTGAGCGGCGTATCAGCCCAACCCAGATCGCCCGATACCACCACCACCGATGCCCAATTCCCCCTGGCCCGCAATTCGTAGGCCAGTTCAATGCCATTCAATCCATCACGCAGGTTCACGTCCGTAAACACCGCGCCGATGTCCGGATGCTCCTCGGCCAGACGCAAAGCTTGAGTCGCATTCTTTGCCTGCAATACGACATATCCAGCGTCCTCAAGCAGCAGGCTTGTGACGTCCATGACATCGATATCGTCTTCGACCAATAAAACGGTTTCCACGTTTACCTCAACGCGTTGATTACATAGGAGTGCAACGCAGGCAGGGTGATGAGCTTGTGATGGCCGAGGCTTCAAAGGCAATGGGCGTTTCACAAAACCATCATGAATATCTCGTCAATGTAGATTAAGTCACCTGACGTTTATCCCGGATACCCGCCCATGAGTTCGATCCTCGTTATCGACGACGAATTGACCATCCTGGACGTCACCACGGCGTTGCTGAGTGCCTACGGCTATCGGCATCATATTGCCCAGACCCCGGCGACGGCGATGCAACTGATTGCCGAAAACGACGATATCGACGTCGTGCTGGCGGACGTCAATCTTGGTAACGGCGTGGATGGCATGCGTGTCGCCGAAGCCATCGCCGCCAAGGGCTGGGGCGGGTCTTTCATCATCGTTTCCGGCGACCCGGAGGCGTTCTCCGGCAGACGCGGCCAATTGGAGCGCGCGCTATTCCTGATGAAACCCTATGGCCGCAAGAGCCTGATCGAGGCACTGGAGTCTGCGCGTGCGATGGTCAGACCGCCAATGATATCGGCGGCCAACACCTAGCCGACCGGATTCTCCAGTATCCCGATACCTTCGATCTCGATCCTCACCACGTCGCCACGATGCAGAAACCGGGGTGGTTTGAAACCCACGCCAACGCCCTCTGGCGTGCCTGTCGCAATAACGTCGCCCGGATATAGCGTGATCCCGGCAGACAGGGTTTCGATAAGTGTCGGAATATCGAAAATCAGATCACGTGTATTCGCACTCTGCCGTAGTTGCCCATTGACGTAGCAACGCAGGTCGAGGCTTTGCCCGTCAATCTCATCGGCCGTAACCAGTGCTGGCCCCATCGGCGCGAACGTGTCGAAAGATTTGCCGAGAAACCACTGCTGGTGGCGCTTCTGCCAGTCACGTGCGGTAACGTCGTTAATGATCGTGTAGCCGAAAACATGCTTCATCGCATCGGCTTTACGGATACCTCGGCCACCCTGGCCGATCACCACCGCCAGCTCGGCTTCGTAGTCCAGCGCGTCGGTGACGCCCTGGGCATCCCAGATGGCCTCGCCATGGGCAATGACGGTTTCGGGTGGCTTGGTGAAAAATATCGGTGCCGTGGGAATGGCATCGCTCGCTTGCTGGCCGGCATCGAAGCCGCTGCGCGTGAACTCTTCGGCGTGGGCGCGATAATTCTTGCCTACGCAGAATATATTTCTCGCCGGACGAGGAATCGGCGCAAGCAGCGCGACCTGCCCGACCGCGATCTCTGCGCCACGTTGCCAATGATCGTGACCTGCCAGATGCGCCTGGATCAGGCCGATCATGCTATGCACGGGCTCGCCGTCGGCCAAACGCAAAGGATGAACGACTTTTCGCTCCGGATCCCATTCGGCAACCCACACCGGCCCTTCATGTTCGCATGTCACCAGTTTCATCGAGTGTCTCCCGGCGTTGTCCGGACAAGGTCGCGCGCTGGTAGAGAAAAATCAATCCTCGGTCGCTTGATCGATTCGGTGAGGCGCAACGGCGGCTTTGTCGCCGTCCTTTATCGGCAAGCAGGTGGAAGAGCCTGCAACGATGTATCGATCAGCCGGGCCAACGCAGACGCATCGGGCGCCGCATGATCAAAAGCCGAACCGCATAGATCGGCAATTACGTGACGGCGCATGGATGCCCGGGCGCCCAAGCATACCCAGGACCGATCGCCACCTAGGGGTAACACCGCATAACCGACCGCAGTACAGGAATCAGCCACACGCTCTGCCAGGCTGCGACCGGCAAATTCATTAGGCGGCGCGGCAAGGCCCGGATCGAAATAACTATCGGGAAAGAATGCCGCGTAACGCGCCGGCTGCAACGTGGCCGCATAGTTTCCTATGGCCAGCGACAACGGCCGATCGCAGTCGGCTGCGGCAACGACCGACCGGATCATGCGGTAGAGCTCATCGCGCAACGATGGATCCTGATGCCAGAGCGGTGCCATGGCATCGAGCACAGGCAAGCGTGCCGCAACCGCCATTCGCCCCATGTCATGCGCGTGCTCGGGATGGCATCTACCGTAGAGACTGCTATTGAACAGGAACAGCAGGTCGTGTTCGAAACCGTCATGCGCTTCGAGTTGCCGAGCGACGGCGCCGCGGTTGTCTGGCGACAACCATGCACCGGCATCGACACGATGCTGTTCGGTCCGAACAACGACAAGCGTCTGATAGACATCCGGCCCCCGCTCTGCCCGCCACCAGGCCATGCCCGCCAGCACGGCCGCCAGGACGAGACAACCGAACAGCCAGTGCTTCCTCATCGTGGGCTACGAAGCACGCCGTGCAGGCAATTCCCAATGCGGAAAGGGATCGAGCAACATCGACCACGCCAACGGCCCGACCATCAGCTCATGATCGCGTAACAGACAGCGGTTGAGCGCCGCCCGGATGTCGCTCTCGGGCAGGTCGATGCCGATCAGCACCAATTCCTGGCGACGATCGCCATAGGTTGGATCCCAGGTGGCACGAAGCGCCTCGCGTTGTTCGGCATCGGCCAGCTCGGCCGGCCCCGGCGGCGGCACGCCGATATCTGCTGTGCTGAACGGCTGTCCGGTGCGGCGGCTTCGATGCCGGCTTGCCCACCAAAGTCCTGCGGGCTTGGTTTCGGTAGCGCCACCGGCAACGATCAGTTCGCCAACCCAATCCATGCGGCTAGCCAACCAGAAAAAGCCCTTGGCGCGAAGCACGCCCGGAATGCCACCCGTGAGCAGGTCCTGCAAGCGTGCCGGATGAAAGGGACGCCGGCTCGTATAGACGAAACTGGTGATGCCGTATGCCTCGGTTTCCGGCAGATGCTGGCCCATCAGCTCCTGTACCCAACCGGGCGCGAGCTTGGCCTGCTCGTGATCGAATGCATGGGTATCGAGCACGCTGTCGAGCGGTACACGGCCATACTCGGCCTCGATCAAACGCGCGTTGCGGTTGAGCGCGCGTAACAAGCGACGAAGCTGAGCCAACTGCGCCTCGCCCAGGGTGTCGCATTTGTTGATCACGATGACATCGGCAAACTCGATCTGGTCGGTCAATAGATGCACCAGCGCACGCTGATCGTCCTCGCCCGCCGTTTCACCGCGTGCCACCAGCATGTCGCTGGAACAGAAATCGTTGACGAAGCTGCGGCCGTCCACCACCGTCACCATGGTGTCCAGCCGTGCCACGTCAGAAAGGCTGAAACCGGCCTCGTCGCGAACATGGAACGTTGCGGCGACCGGCATCGGCTCGGATATGCCGGTCGATTCAATCAACAGATAGTCGAAACTGCCTTCTTCGGCGAGCCGTCGTACCTCTCGCATCAGATCGTCCCGCAAGGTACAGCAGATGCAGCCGTTGCTGAACTCGACCAGGCGCTCGTCGGTGCGCGTCAGCGTAAAGCCGCTCTCGCGTACCAGGTCGGCGTCGATATTGACCTCGCTCATATCGTTGACGATCACCGCGAGGCGACGCCCTTCGCGGTTCAGCAGCAGATGGTTCAAGAGAGTCGTCTTGCCGGCACCTAAAAAGCCGGAAAGTACGGTAACGGGAAGGCGGTCGGACATGATCGTTGACCTGTTGGGCAGGGTGGACGGAACAGCGCGCACGCATCACTCGAACGCGTGGCGCAAATCCTTGGCGTGATCTTCGTTATAGGGAAGCAAGGCCGCTTGCTGCATGTCGTAGGCGGATGCAGCCATGCTGTTGCTGGTGGTCTCGATACGCAGCACGCCGCGCAGCCAATACGGATCCCATAGCTGCGGCGGGTCGATGCCATGTGCGAGCACCACGTGCACCATCATGTTCGGCGGCGGTGGCGGTACGTGGATGCAGGCGCCATAGAACGGCACGAAAAAGAACTCGGTCATGCGGTTCTGGTCGTCCGAAGCGAGCGGCACGACATAGCCGGACAGCCGAACCTTTCGACCAGCCAGTGCGGGGATCGTATGCAACGTGCCGATCTGCTTGCCCTGCTTGTTGCCGATATGCACGACCGGCGGCGCATGCTGCAGCTGGTCGTAGTCTTCCTTGGGCATCATCCGCGTCCATTCCAGCTCGGCGTAACCGTCGTCATCCGCATCGCCAAGCGTGCCTGGAGCCAGCCCATCAGGCAGCGCGATGCCTCGCGAGGCAGCCACCGCTTGCGCCGCAAGCGTGCCATCGGCAATGGCCTTGGCACGCTGCTGGCGACCGGCTTGCGCACTCGCTTCGGCACGCGCTAATACCGCCTGCGCGCTGGTTCCCGCGGTGGCGGGACCCGCTTCGTCACCAGACTGGCGGGCGCATCCGACCAGCGCAAAGATCGCGATAAGAACAAACTTTCTCACAGATGCACCTGCAAACCGTCGGCAAGCGAACGGCGATAGGCAATCCATGCAGGGAGGCAACCGGCAAGCAGTGCCGCGCCGATCACAGCGGCGATCAACAGCCATTCGTTGGCGCCAGGAAACCCAAGGCTCAGGTTGAGCCCGAGTTGCCCGGCAAGAAAACCGTGCAGGACGAATAGAGTGACGTACATGAGCGCTACACCCAGCACGATTCCCGCCACCGCAAGCAGCCCTGCTTCGAGCACCAGCAGCAGGAATACGGTTCTTGCCGAAGCGCCGACCGCACGCAGGATCGCCATTTCTCGTCGACGTTCGTTGAGCGTCGTCAGCAATGCGGTCAGCATGCCGCACAAGCCGACCAGCACAACCATCGCACTGATCGCACGCAATGCGCCCTCGGCGGCGCCGACGAGGCCCCATAGCTGGCTGAGCGCGACGCCGGGCAAGATCGCCTGCAAGGGTTCCTGGGTGTATTCGTTGACCGCGCGTTGTACCGCGAACGACGAAAGCCGTGAGTTGAGTCCGACCAGGAACGCCGTGATCGACGTCGGCGTCAGGTCCATGCCACGCGCCTGATCCGCGCTGACCGCCTGCCCCGGAAGACGCATGCCCGACTGCCAGTCGACGTGAATCGCTTCGATGGCCTGCAAGCTCACGATGACGCTCGCATCGACCGGGGTACCGGTCGGCGCGAGCACGCCGGCCACGCGGAAGGGCTTATCGGCATGCAGCATCTGCCGCATCCCGCCGAAGCCGTGTGCGATCACCAGCGATTGCCCAACGTGGTAATTCAACTGGCGCGCTACCTGAGCGCCGATGACCGCATCGTAAAGATCGCCAAAGGCGTGGCCTTGCTCGAACACGAGCTCATGATCGCTGCCATACCGATAGCGTTGGAAAAACTCCGCCGTGGTACCCATGACACGAAAACCGCGGTGCGAATCGCCAAGGGAAATCGGTACGGTCCAGCGGACCTCGGGTAAAGCGGCAATTTCCTTGTAGCTCTGCCAGGACACGTTGTTGGTGGCATCGCCCAGGTGGAACACCGAGTACAACAGCAGGTTCACCGGCCCCGAACGCGCGCCCACGATCAAGTCGGTACCCGATACGGTGCTGGCAAAACTGCTGCGCGCATCCTGGCGCAATCGCTCGACACCCAGTAGCAGCCATACGCTCAAGGCGATAGTGACCACCGTAAGCACCGCGGCGACACGCCGCTGCCGCAAACTACGTAGCGCAAGGCCCAAGGCACCCATCATGCCGGCTCCCGTTGCATGGTGCGGGCGCCCAACTTGACCACCCGATCGAAATGACGGGCGAGCGCCATGTCGTGGCTGACGAACACCAGGCTGCTGCTGGCGCGTTCGCATTCGGCCAGCAGCAGGCGAAGAAAGATATCGCGCGCATCGGTGTCCAGGGCCGAGGTAGGTTCGTCGGCAATGATCAGCTCCGGACTGCCGATCAAGGCACGCGCGGCGGCAACGCGTTGCTGCTGCCCCACACTCAGTTCGGTCACCCTGCGTTTGCGCAGGCTGGTTTCATCCAGGCCCAACGCCGCGAGCAGGCGGATGGCTTCCAGGCGAGCGGCCACGTGCCCGCCGGCGCGCTGTTCGCGTCGCGGCGAAAATGCGCAGCTCAGCAATACGTTGTCGAGCACGCCCAGATACGGCAGCAGATTGAATTGTTGAAAGATGTAACCGATATGATCGGCGCGAAACCGATCGCGTGCCGCAGCCGGCAAGCTGGACAACACCGTATCTTCGACGCGCACGTGGCCTTCGCGCGGCACCGCAATTCCGGCCAGCAAACTGAGCAACGTGCTTTTACCGCTGCCGCTCGGACCGCAGACGAAAACGCGCTCGCCGCGCGCGACCTCGAAGCGCGACAAGGCAATGACATCGCTCTTGTCCCAGCCAAAGCGCAGATCGAGGCAACTCAGCAACATCGCATCGCCCCACGGAATCACGGTGCCAACATCACGCGATATTCGCCCTGCCCCAGCTCTTGCCGATCCTGTTTTTGCGGCAACACGATATTGACCACCAGGCGATGCGTCGCGGGGTAACGATCAGCTAGGTGGATATCGATATGGTCCAGCCGACCAGGCTGGGTGCAGCGATAGTCGTAGCGTGCATCGATATCCGCATGACCTTGCGTAACCACGGCTGGATCGAGCCCGCGCGCCTGCACGCTACTATGGGTCAGCACGCAGGCAGCCGCGCTCGCCGGAATCAACCAGGGCGCTGGATCGCGCATGGTGGCGAGAACATCGGCCACCTGCTTGCTCTGCTGCCCATCGTGCGGCGGGTGTTCGAAACCGAGCATGTTGATGGCTGGGGCATCCAGCACAACCTGCAGCACTGTCGCGTCCAGCCCGACATCCACCGTGGTCGTGCCATGCACATGGGGCTGTTGCTGGCGCACCGTCTGAGCGGACGCGGCCACCGGGGACGATGCCAGCACCACACCGACGGTTAGCGACAGGACAAGTTTCATGGCGGCTCCGGCTCGATAAGAAACGTTATAACATAACGATCATAGGCCGCAACGACACCCGAGGACACACGACTTCTGGCAGGGGTCGCGGCCGGCACTGTCATGAAATCTTGGGTGTTTGACATCCGTTTGCCACATAAGCAGACGCATCATGTCGCGCTGCAACGTCGGCTCGTCGCCGACATCAAGTTTCCGCCCGAAGCGCCGATGAAATCTGCCAGTTCTGCGCTTTCCGAGAGCAGCCTTGTGATGATCAAAGCCATGTCCGACGCCGCCGAGCGAGAACGATCGCTGCTTGACCAGGCGCTGGCCTCCGATGCGCTGACCGCCCATTTCCAGCCGGTCGTACATATCGAAACGCATGCGGTCGTGGCGCACGAAGGGCTGATACGTTCCGTCCTGGCCGGCACGGCGCTGACACCGATCGATCTGTTGGACCTGGCGCGGGCGCGCGGCCGCCTGGCCGATTTCGAACTCGGCGCCGCGCGCTGCATCGTCAACCAGTTTGCGCAAACCGGCGTTGGTGGTCGCCTGCTGATCAACCTCAGCGCGCATGCCATCCTGCAAGCCGGCGTCAGGCCCGAAGACGTGATCGACGCCTTGACCGTGCCGGGCTTCGACCTCAGCCGCGTCACCATCGAACTGACCGAACGCGACATCGTCGAGGATGCGGCCAAGCTCGCGCACAGCCTGGGTTACCTGCGCGCCAGCGGCATCCGCATCGCGCTGGACGATTTCGGTAACGGCCATTCCAACTTCGAGATGTGGAACGAGATTCATCCGGAGGTGGTAAAAATCGACCGCTACCTGATCAACGGCCTTTCGCGCAGCGCGGAGAAGCTGGCCATCGTGCGTGCGCTCTGCACCGTGGCCGAAACCCTGGGCGCGGACCTGGTCGGCGAAGGTGTCGAAGATGCCGACGACCTGCGCATGCTGCGCGAACTTCGCATCCCCTATGCGCAAGGCTTTCTGATTGCTCGTCCCGCGCCGGTGCCGATCGTCCAGGTGAGCCGGCAATACATCGATGCCGTCACCGATCCGGATGTCGTCGTGCCGCCCAGTTTAAGCGGCCCGGTCACCGCGCGGCCGCTCAAGGCGGAGCACTTGTTGATCGAAGCGCCGGCCGTATCGCTAGCGCAGAACAACGACCACGTGGCGGCGATCTTCTCCTTGCATGAGCGTCTGCACGCCATTGCCGTGGTCGACCAAGGCAGGCCCGTGGGCATCATCAATCGCCGCCATTTCACCGAACGGATGGCCCAGCCGTTCGCGCGCGAGTTGTTCGCACGCAAGGTCTGTACCGCGTTCATGAACGACGCGCCCCTGCTTTGCGATGCCGAGCAATCGCTGCAAAGCATGGCCGACATCCTGCGCGGCGAAGATCAGCGTTATCTGAGTGATGGTTTCATCATCACGCGTGGTGGCATGTATCTCGGCCTGGGCACCGGCGAATCGCTGGTGCGCAGAGTGACCGAAATTCGTGTCGAAGCCGCGCGCTATGCCAACCCATTGACCTTCCTGCCCGGCAACATCCCGGTTACCGAACATCTCGAGCGCCTGTTGCAGGCGCGACGGCCGTTCGTGACGACCTATTTCGACCTGGACTTCTTCAAGCCCTTCAACGATCACTACGGCTATTTCCGCGGCGACGAAATGATCCGCTTGCTGGCCAGCGCCCTGACAGGCGACCTGCGCCAGGACAGCGACTTCGTCGGGCATATCGGCGGCGACGATTTCATCGTGCTGTTTCAGAGCAACGACTGGGAAGAACGTTGCCGGCAGATGCGCGAGCGCTTCAACACCATGGCCGCCACCTTGTTCGACGATGTCGACCGGCTACGCGGCGGGATCGAAGCCGAGGACCGCCACGGCAACCTGCGCTTCTTTCCGCTGACCACCGTCTCGGTCGGCGCCGTAGCCATCGTCGACGATTTCCCCACTGAAGCCGAGAGCGTCGCCAGCCTGGCCGCCCAGGCAAAGCGGACGGCTAAGCGGCAGTCAGATGGTTTTCATGTGGATCGTTATCGGGCCGATATGCATGTGTTGGCGATCAGCGAAGCGCCTGGCGGGCCGATCGATATCGAGCCCTGAGCGGATACGCGACCAACCACAGCGCAATCGTGCATTCGCAACCGCTCTAAATCCGCGAGGCCAACATAGCCCGCCGGGAAACAATATCCAACGCAAACGCCAGCGCACACAGCACAAGGCAAAGCACACACACCCCGCTCCACCCCGCAGCCGCCCAGGCAGCGCCTGCAGCCAGCGCCCCCGCACCTCCACCCACAAAAAACACGCCGACAAACAACCCATTCAATCGACTGCGCGCTGCCGGATCCAACATATTCACCGCACGCCGCCCAAGCGTCTGATCGCCAATGGCCCCGGCATCGATAACGATAGCCGCAAGCACCAACGCCCCCAATGCAAGCATCGGGTGCGCATCAAGCGAAAACCCAAACCAGCCGGCTCCCGCCATCGCGGCAATCAACACGCCCAGAACCATGATGGCATGCGCAACCGGCATCCCAGCCACGCTGTAACCGCGGTCACCGATACGCCCCGCAATAGGCGCAACCACCGTTCCCGCCACACCCGCAAACGCGAACAACGCCACGCCATGCGCACTCAGTCCAAACGGCTGCTGCACCAACCGCAAACCCACTGCCGTCCAGAACGCGGTGAACGCACTCATGCCGATCGCCGCAGAAAGCGAATAGCGGCGCAGCACCGGCTCGCGCTTCCACAGCGTGACCAAGGAGGTCATCAAGGCCCGATAGGAACTGACACGCTCAGGATGCCGCTGCGGCAACCAGCGAAACAGAGCGAAGGCCAATACAGCATTCATCATCGCCAGCAGGCCGTAAAACGAGCGCCAGCCATAACTACCTGCCACCACGCTCGCCAACGGCCGCGATAGCAGAATGCCGATCATCACCCCGCTCATTACATTACCGACCGCCGTGCCACGACGATCCGGATGCGCCATCGCCGCCGCCAGCGGCACCAGAATCTGGATTGCGCACGACGTTGCGCCAGCGATGCACACGGCAAACAGGAACCACGGAGCGGTTGGCGCAATCGCCGCCAGACCGAGCATCACCGCGCAACAGCTCAAGGTCACCACCGTCAGACTCCGGTTCTCGAACAGATCCGCCAACGGCACCAGAAACAACATGCCTACCGCATAGCCCAACTGTGGCAACATCGCCACCAACCCGGTCCACGATGACGGTAGATGCAATGCCTGCCCCACCGGCCCCGTAAGTGGCTGTGCAGCCGAAAGATTCACGATGATTACGCCAACGGCTAGCGCAAACAGGAAGGTCAACGGCCCGGTCAGGGTTTCGAGCTGCTCCTGAGCGGGCTCGACAGCCAGCTTGGGGCGTGTGGCGTACTGCATGACAGCGAGGCCTTGCGTGAAGAATGGTTGATCATGCTAAATAGGCACGCACCATGCTTCAATTGAATAATCTTTATAGTCTTTATGCGATCATCGCATACAAATAGCAAGGAAAGCAGAGGCTAACCAGGTCGGACGACACTTCATAGCCCAGCAAAACGTCAATCGCAATGCATCTTTAATATAGCCTCTCTTAAAACACCTTCGTTTCCATGTGATGGAAAAACCTTAAAGACACCGGGCGGATGCTCTTCGTCGTATAAAGCCTTTTCCAATAAAGGCTTTTCTGAACAGGCCGCCTGACCAATATCCCCTAAAGAACGCGCCGCAGATGATCTTATATAAGCATTCTTGTTACTAAGCAGACCAGATACATTCTTTATAACTGACAAATTCAATCTGGATCGATCCGAAATATCCATATCTTCTATTTTCTTTTGAAAATCACTCATCAAACCAACCTGTGCCGCCTCATCATGCGACGAAGCAACTTTTTTTAACAGGTCAAGCAAGACCCTGTCATTGTTAGACATTTCAACTTGGTTACTTTGATCTGCAAATAACGTCAGCGGCGCCATAGACAGAAAGAAAAAGAGTAGCACTTTAATCATTTTGTTCCCCAGGAAGTCGAGACCTTTCTTACCACGGGATCTGTTGCATTTTTCGACGATAGATTTGGATTGACTGTCGTCGCAGGAAGATCACCAGCATATCTCACTGAACCCGGCACAAAATCTGATGGGAGCGTCAAGCCCTCATAGAATCTCGCGGTACCTTCCGCTGAATAGTGTCCACTGGCACTCCCCGGAGCACCTCCAAAACGAAATTCATCGTCATAATCATTCATATTATCCATTGACGTCTCACCTTTACTTACATGAAAAGCTTCCCAAAAATGCGTGTAAAACGTACCCATACTCTTACCATCTGAGTCTTTTGCGTCAGCCCTTGCGGCAAACTCCTGAATTATGTAACCACCATTCTTCGAAGCCGACTTTAAAATCCATTTTATCTTCCAGTCTAAGGATCCATCAGCCAGTCCTCTCGAGTCACTTAACGTCTTGTATGATAGAACCTGCTTATTGTTCGAATCCGTTCCCTGACTCGTGGATTGGGCCTGAGCCACTGTAGCGCTATTGCAACTGTCGCACATACCGCTATCTGGCCCGTAGTATTCAAACGGATAGCCATCTTGACTGCCCCGAGTAGGAACCATTCCGCTCGGATCCTGCAGAGCAATCGGATTGTTGTAAGCATACCCAAAACGGTCAAAATTAAATATGTTGCCAGCATGTACGCCCTGTGCGTCCGTGCTCAAAAACGCTCCAACTTGTTCATCATAGTATCTAGCCTGCATGTACATTAGACCGGCATCAGTATCGTTCACCTGCGCGGTATAGCCTGGGCCGTCTTTTGCGTTTCCCAGGGCTTGCCGACCGTATGGTCTATAGTCAGAAGTACTGATGACATTGCCTTGAGAATCAGCCTCCGCAAGCAGTGTTCCTTGGGGATCTGTATAAATGTAGGTTACATTGCCAGCATACAATTTAGGCGAGGACGACACCGCCACGACTGCGAACATAAGCATAGTGAAGCGGATAAAAAATGCCCCTCGCAATATTGTTATGGCATTCGACCTTCTGGTTGAAGAAAAGTCGACAGGATGCAATGAATGCCACACATTCCGAACGCATTGCACTTGAACTTGATCGCTCACTGCTTCATTTTCTCTATTCGCCACGATCAGACCCCAATCGCCCAAGCCGAACATCCAACCGCATTGCATGCGCGCACGGAGAACTGGTAGTACTCCGGTGTATCCGGAAGGAAAGCCGAGCCGATAATAAAGTTGGTTGCTGTACCGCTATAAACACTGGCGCCGGTATCGTTGCGTATGGCTTCGTAACGAGTCGCCCCACTGACCGCATTCCAAGTGGCTCGGTAGTCCTCGACCTTGGAGTTCGGGAAGTATGTTTGCACCCACGCCCCGGTCGGTACCGCAGGAACTAGCGCCACCGTTACCGAACCTGTGGCACTGAACGGCCCGCATCCGCCAGCATTGCAGCCTTGCACTTGATACCCGTAGGTACCGTTGCCCTTTCCGCTCGCCGCCCAGCTACCCACATTGGCATTCTGAACTGTCGTCCAGCCACCACCGTTGACCTGCTCTTGCAGGACATAGGTCGTTGCACCGGCGACACCGTTCCAGCTCACCGTATAGCTACCGGTATTGCTGCTACTGGGCACACCGATACCGGGTGCGCTGGTTGGCGGGATCGTCACCGCCACCGCACCGCTGGTGACATAACCACTGCAGCCGTTCGCATTACAGGCCTTCACGCGATAGGTATAGCTGCCGGTCGCTCCGACGCTGAAGCTGTTACTGGTGGCCGCACCACTGTAGATCGCCGCATAGGCACCGCCATTGAGACTCTGTTCCAGCGTATAGCTGGTCGCATACGTGGCGGCCGCCCAGCTGATACCGATCGTGCCCGTGCTGCTACTCGGCGCACTGATGCTGGACGGCGTGGTCGGCAGATGCGCCACGCTGACCGTGTTGGATGCCTTGAACGCGCTGCAGCCGTTCGCATTGCACGCCTGCACCTGGTAGCTGTAGCTGGCATCCACCGGGTTGCTCAGCGTGTAGCTGGTGACGTTGCTGTTGAGAATCTGGTTCCACGGGTTGCTGTTCTGTTTCTGCTGCAGCACGTAGCTGGTGGCTGTGGCGGAACTGCTCCAGGTCACGGTGAGGCTGCTCAGATCGCCGGCAACGGTCGCCGTGGCACTGGTCGGCGCAGCCGGGGCCGTGGGGGCAGCCGGCACCTGGAAGCTCCCCGAACCGTTCAACACCAGGTTGCCGTTACCCACCGGCGAATCGCCGTACATATAGATCAGCATGCCCGCGTACTGCGAGCGGATCGCCGTCGTCAGCGGAATGCTGAAACGGTAGGTCGTGCCGCTGGTCTGGCAGATGGCTGCCACCGCCGGCTCACTGGCCTGGTTCGCCGTGGCGGCCGCCACCCGCGTCCCGCCGCCCCCGGAGGGACCGCCGGCGAACACTTCCACCGTGATGGACGCCGGTATGCCCGTTGAGCACGCCCAGCCCGAGACCGTCGCATTGCCCGAGCCATCGATGTTGACGCCATCGACATTGCCGGTGACCGTGGTGGCATAGCCCTCGTTACGTGCAATCAGCTTCTTGCCCAGGAAGATGTAATCGGTGCTCTTGGTCGAGTTCGCCTCGAACTGGTACAGCAGCTGGCCGTCCTGGGTATAGAAGTAATAGGTCGGGTTGCCGCTGGTTGGGGTCTTCAATACACGCCGACCCGAGGCATCGTAGGCATAGCTGTCGAGGCCCGGAATCTGCGTCAGCTGGTTCTTCTGGTCGAACACCAGGCTGGTAGTGTTCTTGGTCGTGACATTGCCGCGGTTGTCGTAGCCGAAGCTGAAGGTGGTCGTGCTGCCGTTGGTGATGCTGGCCAGACGATTCGTCGCATCGTAGTTGTAGCTATAGGTCTGACCGTCACTGACCCGGCTGCGGATATTGTTGAGCGGATCGTAACTGTAGGTTTCCGTGCCCCATAGACCGGTGGCCTGGGCACTGGTCAGGCGGTTGAGCGCGTCGTAACCGAAGCTCTTGGTGCGCGGGCCACCGGCCAGATCGTTGATGTTGGTGATATTGCCGTTCGGGTCGTAGACGAAGTCTTCGCTCAGATTCAGCGTGCTGCCCTTGGCGTAGCTGAAGTTGCTCAGCAGCTGGCGGGTGTTCTTCTGCACCAGGTAGTCCGCGCCATTGCCGAAGGTGAAGTGCTCAACATCGCCGTCGGGGAAATAACTCAGGTTGCTGGCAAAGCTGCCGGCCTGGGTCGGGCGGCCCAAGGCATCGGGGGCGTAGTTGACCACCAGGCCATCGGGGTAGCTGATCGTCGCCACGTGGCCATTGGCATCGTGGCTATAACGCAGCACGTTGCTGCCGTTGCCGGTGACGTTCAAGGTTTCCGAGGTCAGCTGGGCCAGCTTGTTGCGTGCCGCCGTCCAGGTAGCGATACCGGAAGCACTGGTCTGCACGTTACCCAACGGATCGTAGGTATAGGTCGTGCTCTGCGTGCCGCTGGGTGGCACCAGGGTCAGCACGCGATTCATCGCGTCGTAGCTGCGGTTGGTCTTGGCCGCATCCGCGACCTGTTCCTGGCCGCACCCGGTGCCGGTGATGCTCAGACCCGAGGCGGTCCAGGCGATATTGTTGGCCGCATCGTAGGCGGTGACTTCGCTGCCGCTTTCCGGTTCGGCCGTGCGGCACAGGCGATGGAAGCTGTCGTAGGTCAGCGTCTTGGTGACCGTGTCGGTCTCGGTGCCGTACAGGCCCGATTGGGTGATCGACAGCGGGTTGCCGTAGATATCGCGACTGATGGTCTGGGTGATGCCACCCGGCGCCTGAACCTGGATCACCGACTGATACGCCGGCTGATCGAAGACCTGGTACGCCGTCGTAGTGACGTTGCTCTTGGGATCGGTGACCTGCTGGCGAGCACCGGACAGATACGCCGTGTGCGTGGTCAGCGTGCCCAGTTCCGAATCCTGCTGGGTATCGGTCAGGCGCTCCAGCGCGTCGTACACGCTGTGCGTGCCGGTGGTCAGCGCGGTGATATCGGGACTAGCCGAACCCGGATAGGACACGAAGATCTTCTGGCTTTTCCAGTCGTAGTCGGTACGCACTGTGCTGGTCGACGTCTGGCCAGCGATACCGGTGTCCGACAGGATCGGTCGCAGCATCGTATCGAAGTAGGTCATGCTGACGGCATTGCCTTGCGTGGTGATGCGACGCCAGTGATTGGCGGCGATACCACGCTCCGCGCTAGGGACCAAGGCGTAGCTGAACGTTTTGGGCGCCCAGGCCACTTCGTCGCCGGCCGGATACGTGATCCCCGTGATACGACCGATCGCATCGTAGCTGTAGCTGGTGGTATTGCCTGCCTGATCGGTAAGACTGCTGATCTGACCAAAGTCATCGACGACGAGGCTCTGCCCATGACCGTCGGGATAGCCGATGGTCTGCGGGATGCCGCGCTTGTAGTTGCTTAAGTTCGTCGTGTGATTGCTGGGATCGGTGAAGCTCGCCAGGTTGCCCTGCGCGTCGTAGCCGTAGCTCATCAACGACTGGCCGAAGCGCGAACGCGACTGCAGCGTCACATTGGACAGGTTATAGGTATTGACGCTTTCGGTCTCGCCGTTGGTGAGGTTGTCCGTCTCTTGCGGCAACCCCAGTACCCAATGCGGCAGATCGTTCAGTAGCGTCGTCTGCTCTTCGATCGCGGTCTGACCGGCAATCGAGTTGTAGCGCTTGATCTTGGTCGGCTGCGCAAAGACATCGAACGCTTCGGCCAACCACGTATAGGTATCTCCGTCCTGCGTGGTGACACGCTGGTTTTCGGGCGCGTAACGACCCAGCTGGTCGTTGTTCACCGACAGCTGCTGCGTATTGCCGATAACCGCCGGCCACGTATTGCCGGTGGGACTGGCATAGCTGCTTACTTCGGAGCGCGCCAACGCAGAGCCCGCGCCGCCCACGTAATAGTCCGTCTCCAGAAGCAGACTTTCGGTGGCATCAAACTTATTACTGAAGGTGTACTTGGTATCGCGGCCGGCCGGATCGATCACATCGGTGGTGGCGGTAGCCGGGCAGCCCGAAGCACAGTCGCTCGCCCAACTGTAATTGGCCGCCGCATAGCTATAGCTCCACGTTTGCGTGGGCAGGCCAGCTCCCGTGAAGGTCTTTTGAGTCAGCGACGTTTGTTTGTAGATCCTGGGAAAGCGCAGCGTCGCCGCGCCATTGGGGTTGTTACAGACATAGGGCACATAAGAACGCCCACGTATCGTACTCAGGAAGGTAAAGGTCGCCGACAATCCCGAGGGATGCGTCATGCTCGCTGAGGATGTCACCGCATCTTGTGGCTTAGGCGTGGTGTTGCAGGGACTATCGTCGTCGATCAGATAACCGTCGCCCGGAACCGTAGCGATGCTACCGAGGTTGAACGACCAGGCGCTTCCATCCGGAAGTTGGACAGAACTCAAGCGAGGAATAATAGGGTCGCTGCCATACGTGTAGTTCCAGGTTCTTGGCGACCCAGTCGACGGCTGCAGCGTTACCGAATGTACGCGATATGCGGCTGGATTGTAGTAGTTCCCGAAAGGATCCTTGGTCGGGTTCTGCCAGGTCTCGTAGGCCAGATGAATCTGCCTGCCATCGCTTGCCTGGATATCGGTGAGATTGCCGTTCCCGTCGTAGGTGTAGTTGACGGTGTTGCCAAAGCGGTCCTGCACCTTGGACGCCATCATCATCACGGTACGGCGTTGCAGCGGTACGCCCGGCTGGCCAACCACGGCATCGGCGGTCTTGTAGATCAGCCAGTCGAGCCAGTACTTGGTGCCATCGGGCGAAACAGCCAAAAAGCCCTTGCCTGGGTAACCATTGGCGGTTTGGGCGAGACAACCGACCGCCCATTTTTCTTTGGTTACGATCGGAAACGAGATCGCAGAGCCATCCGCCGCAGTCATCTGAGGAGCCACGGTGTTGGACGCGTCTCGACTTAGAAGATCCTGACTCCCTGCTCCCGGAACAATCAGCTGATAGCCATGCCACCAGCTATCTACATCGTAGTTGGCCGTGACGTTGCCCGAAGTGGCAAACATCGTCGGCGCCTGCGACAAGCTATCGCAACGATTCGTGCCGTAGTAGTCGTCGATAAAAAACCAGGTAATCACAACCTGGCCATTGACGGTGTTCTTTTCCGGCGCCGACATCGTCTCGATATGCGGCACTTCGAGCGCCCAATCGACAAAGGCGTTGTTTAGAAAAGTCTGGTAGGAAACATTGGGCGTCTGGTCCGGCGTATTGAATGTCCGGGAGATCTGCATCGATGGACCGATGCCGCTGGAACTCACGTCCGTCTGTTCGAACGAGGTCGCGCCGGTGTAGAGGCTGACGTGCTCGCCGAATGGGTTCTCGCCCAGCGGTTGGATGTCTTCACTGACCTTGATGCGTTTCTGGTACTCGCTTTCGGGCGTTACCGGCGCCGATTGGGACCACGCGTGCATCGAAAACATGCCGAAAAAAACTACGCCCAACACCAAGCGCGTCCCGCGCCGGACTTGCGACCACATAGATTTTCCCCTGATTTCTTTAGGCCCGTACTTTGCGAACGGGCTCGCAAAAACGTAGCTACCAGCCAGCGGCTTTGCAAGCAGCAAGATCTTGCGAATTCGAGTAGCTGTCGACCGCTCTGTCCGGCATATGCAATTGAACGCTGGCCGCCGTCCACAGACCTCAATATGATCCAATAAGATAACTATCTTCACCTTTATGCTCACTCAGCATAATTTTTAAGAGGCCACCACGCCCATGAACACCCGCGATATCACCGCCTTTATCGCCGTCGTCGATACCGGCTCGATCGTGCAGGCTGCAGCCGCGCTGCACCTCACGCAGCCGGGCGTTACTCGACGCGTGCAGAGTCTCGAGTCCTTGCTTGGCGTCGAATTGCTCGACCGTCAGTCCAAGCCACTACGCCCTACGGCAGCAGGCAAGGAGGTCTATCAAAAGGGGCGGCAGATTCTGCACGCCGAAGCCGACTTGATGGCGAGCGTTCGCGAGGACATCGAACCGTTTGGCGAATTGCGTCTTGGCATGCCGCCGATGCTGGCCGATATGGCCTTGGCCGGGCCGGTCGATGCACTGCGGGAGACTTATCCGAAACTGACCCTGCGGATCCAGGGCGGGTGGTCGCCGGGGCTAGTGGAGCAAGTCGAACAAGGCCATCTGGATGTGGCTGCCATCGTTTATGCCGAAAGCTCCCAACCACCTATCGGCATGACCGCTCATGCATTCAAGCGCCAGACGATCAAGATCGTCGCCTCACCCAAGCTGGGATTGAAGAGCCGGGTTTCACTGAGCGATCTGGCCCCGCATCCCTGGGTATTGAGCCAGAACGGCTGCGGCATGCGCTCCACCTTGCGCCACGCGGTCGAGAGGCAAGGTCTGCCTTTCAATGTCGGTGTGGAGGCGTTCGGTTCCGATCTGCAGCTATCGCTGGTATCTCGTGGCGCGGGCATAGGGCTCGTTACGCCCGATGCGCTCGCGACGAGCCGTCATCGCCATGAGCTCAAGGTGCTATCGGTCAGTGATTTTAAAACCGACGTTATTTCGTGGCTGGTGCATCGTCCCTTGCCCAACCGATTGCAAAAGCCAGTGCAGCTTTTGCTTGATGAGCTCAAGCGCGGTTAAGAACCAGCCGGTTTTTGCGGGAGCGACTTCAGGCAAACAAATCCACCGCCGCATCGTCCCAATCGTGCCCGGTCCAGCCGCTTTCCGTTGACGGCGGCGGGAAGCCGGTGCGGCAGTAGCCGCGCTTGGTGGTGAAGTCGACGATGGCATGGGGGTTGCCGTTGATCAGCAGCGCCGCCTTCTGGCTGTCGGCGGACCAGCCGATCGTAACGGTGGATAAGGTATCGCGGTCGACAATGTTGACGACATTGTAGATATGCAGCGCGTCCTGCACGGGCTGCTCGGCCTCGCTCAGGTCCAAGGCGTAGAAATAGCCGGTGTCGCCATCGTCTTCGAAGATGGCGGCATATCTGCCGCCCGGAGCAGGTCCCTCGACAAACTGCTCCTCGCCCACCTTGAGCGGTTGTTCGACCACGTTGTGCAACGGCATGGGCCACCCCGAAGTGAGTAAGCCATCACATTAAGCGAGCACGCGGCAATTGAATAGGCGTCCTTATGTCCTACCTGGCTTCTGGCCAGGGAAATCGCATGGCCAATTGAAATGATAATGAGTCGCAATTACGATAGCGGGCTATCGTAACGAGATTCCTCCTAGATGCGTTCCCTTTGCTCCGCCATCCTGATCGCCCTGGCCGGTAGCGGCTATGCCGGTACCGCGCTGTCACAAGACAGTACCGACAGCAACAAAAAGCCCTTGAACAAGCCGACCGCGAATCTGGAAGGCATCAGCGTGGTTGGCGACTGGCTGGCCGAAGCGGACCAGAACGTGGTGGTCAACCATCCCGGAGCGCGCACGGTGGTGCGCCGCGAGCAACTACTGGAAAGCGGCGCAACCAACCTGCGCGACGCGCTGCGCATGGTTCCGGGCGTACAAGTGCAGGAAAGCAATGGCACCGGCGGTAGTGATGTTTCGCTCAACGTCGGCGTACGCGGCCTGACCTCACGCCTGTCCCCGCGCTCGACCTTGCTGCTCGACGGCATTCCCATCGCTGTGGCTCCCTATGGTCAACCGCAGGTATCGATGGCACCGGTTGCGCTGGGCAACCTGCAGGCGGTGGACGTGGTGCGCGGCGGCGGTTCCGTGCGCTACGGGCCGCAGAACGTCGGCGGCATCATCAACTTCGTGACCCGCGATATCCCAAAGACGTTCGGCGGCGATGCCGGCGTGCAATTACAGGGTGGCGAGTACGGTGGCATCCGCACGCAGAGCCATGCGTTTATCGGTGGAACTACGGCATCGGGCTTCGGCCTTGCCCTGCTCTATAGCGGCGCGCATGGCCCGGGTTATCGCGAGAAGGAAGATAACGAAAGCATCGACGACTTGATGCTCAAGGCCAAGTACACCATCAGCAGCACCGACGAGATTACCGGCAGCCTGCACTACTACGACGGTCAGGCGGGCATGCCCGGCGGCCTCAGCCAGGCCGAGTACAAGGCTAATCCGTTCCAGTCGCTGCGTCCCTTCGACGATTTCCACGGTCGCCGCCAGGACGCCGTGCTCAAGTACAGCCACCGCGACGACGTGCGTAGCTTCGAACTGCAGACCTATTACACCGACAGCTTCCGCGGCAGCCATATCGAAACGATCACGCAGGATCCGAAGAGCGGCCTCTACACGCATCAATTGAATGCCTACCCGCGCAATTACCACACCTTCGCGATCGAACCGCGCTACTCGCAGTTGTTCAACTGGGGACAGTGGACGCACGAGATCAGCGTGGGCTATCGCTATCTCACCGAATACATGCACGAGCAGACGCTGCGCAACAGCAAGTTTGTTTCGGCGCAGGACTTCACACCGTTCGACAGCGGGGTCTACAACGCACCCTATGTATTGAGCGGAAACAACACCGGCGCCAACAAGGCCAACGCCGTCTATGTCGACGATACGATCAATGTCGATAAATGGACGATCACGCCCGGCCTGCGCTACGAGCACATCAACAGCTGGTGGGAAGCACACCCGAGCAGCACGGTAATCGTCAAAGGCCCGACGTTCCGCCGCGAGACCTACTCGCAACCGCTGCCGTCGCTCAATGTGATCTATCACCTGACCGATACCTGGAAGCTTTACGCGAATGCGGAAACGTCTTTCGGCGCGTTGCAATATTTCCAGATCGGCCAGAAGGACACGACCAATCAATTCGCCCAAGGCCTGCAGCCTGAGAAAGCGCGTACCTATGAGCTGGGCACGCGTTACGACACGCCGGCATGGGGCGGTGAGGTGTCGCTGTTCCGAATCAATTTCGACAACGAACTGCAGCTGGTCGGCAAGCTGCCCAACGTGCCCGATTCGTTCGATGGCTGGACCAGCCTGGGTGCCACCACGCACAAGGGCGTCGAATCGGCGGGCCATGTCGATTTTGGTGCGTTCGACGATCGCCTGGACGGCCTGACCCTCTGGGGCACGGCCACCTATACGCATGCCGTGTCCAAGTTCGGTTCGTTTGCCGGTCGCGATCTGCCGTTCTACTCGCGCCGCACTGCCAATGCCGGCCTGCGCTACACGCGGGCGCAATGGACGTTCAATGTCGATGCGTTCTCGCAATCGCGGCAGCATTCGCCCGGCTCACCCAGCTTCGATCCGGCCAACCCCACGCCCTACCAGACCATCGGCACACCCGACGGCGAGTTGGGCGACATCCCCGGCTGGACGACCTGGAATCTGCGCACGGAGTACGCGTTCGGCAAGGCGTTTTCCAATCTACGCCTGGGCGTCGGCGTAAAGAATGTTTTCGATCGTCGCTACTTTACGCGTTCCACCGATAACAACGGTGGTCTCTATGTGGGTCAGCCGCGCACGTATTACGTGCAAGCCAACGTGGATTTCTAAGCCATCATGAGCAACACACCGCGCCAGCCTGGTCGTTCGCCACGCCGTGTTCGCCAAGTACTCAAGACTCTGCATCTGTGGCTCGGCCTGAGCCTTGGCCTCGTGTTGGCGCTGGTAACGCTGACCGGCTGCATCCTGACGTTCGAGGCGCCGCTGCTCACGACCATGCATCCCGAGCTGGCCGGTCGCGCCGTTCCCGACAATGCGGGGCTGGGGCATTCGCTGGAACATATTCTGGCGACCCCCGAAGGCGGCAAGCTGCGCGGTATCGCCTTGCCCAATGGCGACCTGACGGCTTTCGAGGGTACGGCCAAGGGTGGTGACCGCGTCTACTTCGATCCGACCAGCGGCGATGTCATTACGCATCGCAGTGGGCGCAGCGATCCGATGCTGGTCCTGCTCGATTGGCACACGCATCTGCTGTCCGGAGATGTTGGCGAGACTATCCTGGGCGTGGTCGCCTGCACCGGCTTATTCATGATTTTTTCCGGTGTCTGGCTTTATTGGCCGGGGCGCAAGCGAGCGTTATCGCACCTTCGCCCTCACCCGCGACCGCCGATTCTGCGCTGGGGCAGTTGGCATCGTTTTGTGGGTGTGGTTGGCCTGCCCTTGCTGCTGATCATGATCGGTACCGGTACGACCATGGCGTATCGCGGTGCGGTACGCACTGGCTTGGCGCATGCATTTGGCGAACCTGCGCCAGCCAAGCCACCGAAGTTGCAGAATGCGCCGGATATCAAGGTCGATTGGTCCGCTGTATTGCTTGCCGCACAAGCTGCCGCACCGGATGCCGCGATCACGCGCATCAGTTTGCCGGCGAAAAACGACACCGCTTTGGTAATACGCGTTCGTCGACCCGGTGAATGGAATCTTGCCGGACGTAGCATGCTTTGGCTCGATCCCTTTGCTGCGCGTGTGATCGGCGGTGACGACGCGACCAAGCTTGGCACCGGTGGGCGGCTGGCTAACTCACTGTTTCCGATTCACTCGGCGGCAGTTGGTGGGCCGGTGTGGCATACGTTGGCGGTACTGGGGGGATTGATGCCGTCGTTTATGTTGGTGACGGGCTTTTTGTTTTGGCGGGCGCGACGTAGACGGCCAGCGGCTAGCGCTTAAGAGCGCCCCCTCACCCCAGCCCTCTCCCCCGTCAAAGCCAGGGGAGAGGGAGCAGATCAGGTCAGGCCCCGCGAGCGAAGGCCGCTTTGCCTTCCTTATCCAACGCCGCAAACTCCTCATCCGACAAACGGATATCGACCGCAGCGATATTTTCTTCCAGGTGCTTCACCTTCGACGTCCCCGGAATCGGCAACATCACCGAGCTGCGCTTGAGCACCCACGCCAGCGCGATCTGGCTCGGTGCCGCGTTATGCTGCTTGGCGATCTTGTCGAGCAAAGAACCCGGCTTGGCCAAGTCGCCTGCCGCAAGCGGAAACCACGGAATAAAACCGATATTCTGCTGCGCACAGTAATCGAGCACATCTTCGCTGGTGCGATCGACCAGGTTGTAACGGTTCTGCACCGTGGCCACCTTGAAGAACTTGGCAGCGGCCTTGACGTCATCGACGCTCACTTCGCTAAGACCCGCATGGCGAATCAGGCCATCCTTGATCAATGACTTGATCGCGTCGAATTGCTCGTCTCGCGGCACCTTGGCATCGATGCGGTGCAGCTGCCACAGATCGATGCGCTCGACACCCAACTGACGCAGGCTTTTATGCGCCTGCTGAATCAGATATTCGGGGCGGCCGACGGGGATCCAGATATTCGGGCCGGTGCGCGTGAGGCCTGCCTTGGTTGCGACAACGAGATTCTTGTAGGGATGCAAGGCCTCGCGTATCAGTTGCTCCGAAATATCCGGGCCATACGAATCGGCGGTATCGATAAAGTCGACGCCGAGTTCCGGCAGGCGCTTGAGCACGCGGATGGCTTCGGCACGATCGGCGGGCTCGCCCCAGACGCCGTCGCCGACGATGCGCATCGCGCCGAAGCCGAGACGATTGACCTGCATATCGCCGCCGATCTTGAAACTGCCCGATGAAGCTGCGTTTGCGTTAGACATGGGATGTCCTCAAGTAGATGAAATGGATCGTTACGAAAAATCGGTAGACAACGTGACCTGCTCCCAGCCATCGAACTCGCTTTTGAGCAAGCCGAGCTTTTCGCGAACCATGTTCATGGCATCGCGGCCCAACAGGAGATGCATCGGCGGGTCGTCGCTGGCGACGAGTTTCAATATGGCCTCGCCTGCCTTGTGCGGATCACCCGGCTGATTGCCGCTGAAATTCTTGCGGCGTTCGCGCAGCGGATCGAATACGGCATCGTAATCGGCAATATGGCGGTCGCTGCGTACCATCGAGCGCCCTGCCCAATCGGTACGGAAACCACCAGGCTCCACGGCCGTCACATAGATCCCCAAGCTACGCACTTCTTTGGCCAGGCTTTCGGAAATGCCTTCCAGCGCGAACTTGCTGCCATGGTAGAAGCTGATGCCAGGCATGGTGATGATGCCGCCCATCGAAGTGATATTGAGAATGCGCCCCGCGCGGCGCTTTCGCATATAGGGCAGCACCGCCTGGATGACTGCCACTACGCCAAACACGTTTACTTCGAACTGGCGACGCAAATCGTCGAGCGAAGCTTCTTCCAGTATGCCTTCGTGACCGTAGCCGGCGTTATTGATCAACACATCGATCGGCCCGACATGGGCTTCGATATCGGCCACCAACGACGCAATTTTCGCAGTCTCGGTGACATCGAGCTGACGCGCAAACGCCCTGCCCGGCGCCAGCGCCTCGAAGCTTTTTGCGGCGTCTTCATGGCGGACGGTACCGACCACACGATGTCCTTCGCGCAAGGCGACTTCGGCAAAGGCACGCCCCAGACCAGTGCTTACACCCGTAATTAAAAACGTCTTGATTTGCGACTGGTTCATAGCTGTCTCCACCGAAAAGGAAAGCGCATGCTAAGACGCGCTCTCCCTGCCGATAACCCAGGCTGCTCGCGATGCCTTTTGAAGCTGCGGTGGATAATCATTCGTTACCGCTGCTTCAAAGCCCATCCGCGATTTGTGCATTCCATAGACACTTGGGGCGGGTTAGGCTCCACGCAAGCGGCCCGGCCGCCATCTATTCAACGAGTCTGCGCAAGGAATCCTCATGGAATATGTGAAGTTCGGCTCTACCGGCCTGGAAGTGTCGCGAATTTGCCTGGGTTGCATGACCTACGGCGCTCCGGATCGCGGCAATCACACCTGGACGCTTGACGAGGAAAAGAGTCGCCCTTTGATCAGGCAGGCTCTGGAGGCAGGTATCAATTTCCTCGATACCGCCAACGTCTATTCCGACGGCAGCTCCGAGGAAATCGTCGGGCGCGCCATTCGCGACTTTTCACGCCGCGAAGACATCGTGCTGGCCACCAAGGTATTCAATCGGATGCGGCCGGGGCCGAACGGCGCCGGCTTGTCGCGCAAGGCGATCATGACCGAGATCGACCACAGCCTGCGCCGACTCGGCACCGACTATGTCGACCTGTATCAGATCCACCGCTGGGACCATTCCACGCCCATCGAGGAGACGCTCGAAGCGCTGCATGACGTGGTGAAGGCGGGCAAGGCACGCTATATCGGCGCGTCGTCGATGCATGCCTGGCAGTTTGCCAAGGCGATCTATACCTCGCACCTCAATGGCTGGACGCCCTTTGTCAGCATGCAGAACCACCTTAACCTGCTCTATCGCGAGGAGGAGCGGGAAATGCTTGGCTTCTGCGAAGACATGGGCATTGCCGTGATCCCCTGGAGCCCGCTTGCACGCGGACGCCTGACGCGCGAGTGGGATGAAACCAGCGAGCGACAGGAAAGCGATGTGTATGGACGTACGCTCTACGACGCTACGGCCGAAGCGGACAAACGCGTGGTCGATGCCGTGGCGAAGATTGCACAAGCGCGGGGCGTGCCGCGTGCACAGGTCGCTTTGGCCTGGGTGGCGCAGAAGTCTCCGGTGACCGCGCCGATCGTCGGTGCGTCCAAACCACACCACCTGGACGATGCGATAGCTGCGCTGTCACTGGAACTGACCGACGAGGAGATCGCTGTGCTGGAGGCACCGTATGTGCCGCATCGCGTGGCGGGGTTTTGATTGATTCGGCTTTTAAATCCCCCATCGCGGAAGCAACTTTTTGGAAACGCGAATGACCTCCTAGTCGTCATCCCGGCGCAGGCCGGGATCCAGTGGCCTTGTGATCGGTTATCGCGAGAGCCAACAAAACTTCGCTCTATCGCGAAGATCGGAAACTAAAGCCACTGGATCCCGGCCTGCGCCGGGATGACGATAATAAAAACTGAGGCTATTGAAGATTTCCCTTATTCGCTCACTACCCAAACATCGGTCGCCGGATGTTCTGTCGCTGGCTCGCTGCGCAAGAAGTCGATCAGGGCGCGCAGTTTCGGTGGCACGCCGCGGCGATCGGGAAAATAAAGATACAAGCCGTCCAGCGGCGGGCTCCAATCGCCAAGCACACGCACCAGTCGACCATCGTCGATAAAGCGATCGATATAGCCGTTGATCATGTAAGCGATACCCAGGCCGTCCAGCGCAGCCTGGGTCAACGCCGCCGAATCGTTGAAAGTCAGGCGGCCACCGACATTGAGCTCGATTTTTTCGCCATCCTTTTCGAACTCCCAGCGTTCGATCTGACCGCTGGTGACATGACGAAAATTGATGCATTCGTGCTCGAGCAGATCGCGCGGATGTTTCGGCATGCCATGGCGTGCCAGGTAATCGGGCGAGGCCACGATATGCGCGCCGAGCGCCGGCCCGATTTTCACCGCGACCATATCGCGCTCGACCAGGTCGCCAAAGCGGATACCCGCATCGAATCCCCGACTGACGATATCGATCAACTGGCTCTCGATGATGATTTCCAGGCGAATGTCCGGATAAGCCGCGAGGAATTTTCTCAGTACCGGTTGTAGCGCGATCATATAGCCGGACCGCGGGACATTCAGGCGCAGCAGACCGGTCGGCTTTTCGGCTTCGGCACCGAGATCGTCAGCGGCGGCCATTAGTTCGTGTACCGCCGGCAGGATGCGCTCGAGATAACGTGCACCGACCTCGGTCAAATTGACACTGCGGGTCGTGCGATTGAATAGCTGCAGGCCCAGGCGCTGCTCCAACTGACGAATCGCCTGGCTCACCGCCGATGGCGAGACCCCCAGACGCACGGCGGCGGCGGAAAACCCTTTCTCTTCAGCTACAGCCAGAAAGGCGGCCATGCCGTCGAGTTGATGCTGACGCAATAGAACTTCGCTGGATTCCATGGGTATCGGCTTTGGGCAGGTGCCACTGTGAAGCTGGGTTTCAATATGAGTGATCGATTGCAGCCTGACAAGCCTGAATCAGAAAAGGCCACTGAGCCGTGCTTTTCGGATTAGTTCAATGGATATCCCCGCACGTTCGCTGGAACCTTTGTGCCATGACATTCCAGGCACGCCTCTGCAGCAAAACCGATCTCATGGAGAACAAGCGGCTGATCTCGCATACCGCCCAGGAAGCCTGTCAATCGGGCGACTACGAGATATGCGATGCCCTGCTTGCTCGCTACGAAGCGCAATGCCCGCTGCCCACGGAGCTATTGATACTGCGTGGCCGGAGTCTCATGGGACAAGGCCGGCTGGACGAGGCGGTGCACACGCTGGAAATGGCCGCGGCAAGCGGCCGCGATTCGCAGGTCGCCTACCAGCTCGCCTATGCTCATGCGCAGTTAGGCTGCCATGAGCAGGTCATCGTGCTTATCGACGATGACACCATGCGGGATGTGCCCACCGCCATCGTTCTCAAGATGCGCGCCTTGCACCGACTCGGTCGCCTGGACGACTCGATCGAGCTTGGCATGCGCTCACAGGCGCACGCGACACTGAGAAACGATATCTGCGGCTTGCTGGCCAACCTGTTGATCGATGCCGGCCGCTGCAACGACGCGCACAAGTTCGCCGACCGTGCCCATGGCACCGCCGATGGCTGCACGGCCAATGGTCTTCTCGCACTCGATGTACTCGATAGACAAACAGCCCTGGCTTTTTTCCGGCAGGCCGTGTCGTTGAACCCGAACAGTGGACGCGCTCGACTGGGAGAGGGTCTGTGTCTGCTTGGTTTCGGAAATCATGCGGCGGCGGCGTCATGTTTCGATCAGGCCGCCCTGCTGTTGGAACGGCATGTCGACGCCTGGGCAGTGGCTGCCTGGGTCCATCTGCTCAATCAATGCATGGTACAAGCACGCGCGCGTTTCGAACGAGCTTGCCGTGTCGACAACGGCTTTGCCGAAGCACATGGCGGCCTGGCCATCGTCTGCCTTTATGAAGGCAAGGTCGATGACGCCGAAGTCCACACGGCACAGGCGCTGAGACTAAGCCGCGATTGTCTGTCCGGCAGGCTGGCGTATAGCCTCCTATTGGCAAAGGCCGGCGATCTTCCGGCGGCACAACGCGTGCGTGAATCCATCTCATGCCATCCGCTGGGGCGCGATGGCTTATCCATCGCAAGAGAACTGGCACGCCGCGCTATGCGGCATGCCATCCCCTATTGAGCGCAGGTATTGCGGGATCAGAAACGGAAGCGCACGTATGCCGACGGCCCGTTCAACTTCATATCCAGACTGTCGTTGAAGTTGTGATGATCCTGATGCAGCTTGATGCGCGTGTAGTTGTATTCGGCACCGAAGCCCACGTTATGCCACGGGAACCATTCCAGGCCTATCGCTCCGTTGTAGATATGCCCGCCCAGATCGCTGCCGTTCTTCTTTACGCCCGACGCATCGATATACATGCGCAAGTTGTCGCTGAACGCGTGGCGCCAACCTAGCTGAAGCATCGGTGCCCAGGCAGTTTCGTCCGCGCTGGTATAGGCTTGTGCGGTCTCGCCATTGAGCGAGGCCTGCCCGCGAATGCTCGCATGCACGCCGTAGTACGCCGCACCGAGACCCACGCCGAATACGTCGTTGCCGGTGCCGAACCACCAGCGATACGCGGCGCTGCCGAAGTTGAAATCGAGCTTGCCACGCACCTGTGCCGAGGCGAGATAGTCGTTACCGCCGTAGCTGATATCCTGCGTCAGCGTTTTGCTGCGGCTGCGATCAATGCTGTAGTAGTCAAACGAAAGACCCTGATGTTCGCCCAACAACAGGTCCACGCGCGCACGCGGCACGGTCTTGTGCTCGTTGAATCCCAGAGCATCTTCGAGATTGACGTGACCCTTGAGTTGATCGCTTTTATCGCTGGCGCCGATATTGGTATCGGTCTTGGCATAGTAACCACCCACCCAGATGCTTACACGATCAAGTGCCGGCGAATGCGAAAAATCGTCATCGGCAAAAGCACTCGTGCTCGCGACAGCCATCGGTAGAACAAGCATCAGACACCCAGCTGCGCGTGATCCAAGGGGTTTGGTCAAACATGATTTCATCGGTTCCGCTCCCTGACAAAGTTGGAACGAATGTATGAATCGAAACGTGCAGATCGCGTTGGCACTGTGTGAGACAAATGCCTACGTGGCTCCAAACGAGTGATCACTTTCATGAATCGCGCTGTGAAGCGTTATCGTGCAACCACGCCATATCCACATCGCGGTGACAGACATGAATGACGGCGTTCATGTGAGGGCACCCATAAAAAACGCCGCCCTGAGGCGGCGTTTCGCTATTTCTGTCGTGGTTCGGATCAGCGTCCGAAAGTGATTTCCTTGCCTTCGTGATCGCGATCCCAACCACGCAGTTCATCACGAATGTGTGCAATGCGTTGACGACCTAGCGCGTTGCGTTCTTCGTCGAGCACCTGTCCGTCGAGCAGCTCGGCCAAGCGTTGTGCGGTCGGCAACATGGCATCCCATGCATCGAGCGCTGGAATCGGCGCAGGCAGTGTCATGAAGAAACTCAGGCCCGGCGTATGCAGGGCATCGAGCCGACCCAGGTCGAAATTGCCCGGCTTGAGCATGTTCGCCACGCTGAAGATCGGGCCGAGCTCGCGCTTGCCGTCGACCAGTCGGTGGTAAATACCCATGTCGCCGAATTCGAGGCCGGCCTTTTCGGCGGCGACGATCAGGTCGGCACCGTTGAACAGCGAGCCTTCGCGCGCCACCATGAACAGCGTGACGATACGCTCCACCGGCATCTGCACCGGACGACGTCCCAGGTCGGAGCGCGCAGGTGTCTTTGGCTGTACCGGTGCCGGAGCGGATGCCGGTGCAGCAACGGGTGCGGGTGCGGCAACCGGTGCAGCCATCGATGGCGACACGATGGGCTTGGGTTCGATCAAGCCGTCCTCGGGCATCGACGGCGCGCGCAACGCATCAACGATCGATGCAGCGTGGCCGGTCGGCTTGGGCAACGGTGCGGCCGTCACGCGGCCGCGATCGCCGGCCAGTGCGGCACCGAGACGTTCCAGTTCGCCGCGCAGCCCCATTTCCAACTCGCCCTGTGCGGGTTTGTCGCCGATGACCGGCTCGTGACCGTGTTCTTCTTCGTCGAGCGCGCTGAAAGAAAGATCATCGCTATCGATCGCGTCGTCGCCAAAGCTCGGTTCGCGGCGCTCGCCACGTGGCGCCTCGGGCGATGGGCGGCGTGTGCCCTGCTCTTTCTTGGGCTGTCCGAACAACCAGATCAGCGCCACCACGATCAATCCGACAATGGCCAACGGAATGCCCACGGCGGGATTCCAGGCGAATGCGATGATGGGTTCGATCCTCATGACCATAGCTCCTCAAGCTGCTCCGGCAAGTTTAGCCGCTTCGGCCAGATCCACCTGCACCAGACGCGACACACCGGGCTCGCGCATGGTGACGCCGCACAATTGCGAGGCGGCCTCCATGGTGGCCTTGTTATGGCTGACAAAGATGAACTGCACCTTTTCGCTCATCTCCTTGACCATGTTCGAGAAGCGACCGACGTTGGCCTCGTCCAGCGGCGCGTCCACCTCGTCCAGCAGACAGAACGGTGCAGGGTTCAGACCGAAGATCGCGAACACCAGCGACACGGCGGTCAATGCCTTCTCGCCGCCGGAGAGCAACGTGATATTCGACACGCGCTTGCCGGGCGGGCGCGCCATGATGGCCACGCCGGTATCGAGCAGATCGTCGCCGGTGAGCTCCAGGTAGGCATGGCCGCCGCCGAACAGACGCGGGAACAGCTCCTGCACGCCGGCATTGACGCGGTCGAAGGTTTCCTTGAAGCGCTGGCGGGTCTCGCGATCGATCTTCTTGATCGCGCCTTCGAGCGTTTCCAGCGCACTGGTCAGATCGCCCAACTGGTTGTCCAGATAGGTCTTGCGCTCGCTTTGTTCGGCGTGTTCCTGGATCGCGGCAAGGTTGACCGGCTCCAGGCGTTGGATCTTCTGCGCCAGATCGCCCAGGTCCTTACGCCACTGGCTGGCATCAGCGTCTTCGGCCAGCTCGGTCAACAATGCATCGAGTTCCAGGCCAGAGGCGGTGATCGCCTCGGCGAGCTGCTGCGCGCGTAGCTGCAAGGCCTGCGCGGCGAGGCGCTTCTCCGAGAGCTTTTCACGCAGCCCGTTCAACGATTGCTCGGTGCGCTGACGCTCCTGATCCAGGCGACGGAATTCGGCGTCGCAGTCGTCGAGCGCGCGACGCGCTTCGACCAATTGCTTGTCTACCAGCAGGCGCTGATCGAGATAGGTCTGACGCTCGGCTTCCAGTTCGGCGATCGGATCGGTACCGGCCGCCAGCTGCTCGACGATCTCGTTGCGGCGCATCTCGACCTGACGATGCTGCGAATCCATACGCGCCAACGCTTGCTCGAGCGAGCTCAGCGAGGAACGCTTCGATTCCATGCTCAAGGCCAATGCATGCGCCTGGTCGGCTGCCTCGCGTGCATTCATGCGCGCTTCTTCGCGCGATTCGAGCAAGGCGCGCCGCTCGTTTTCCAGTTCGCGACGCTGGTCTTCCAGGTCGCCCATGTTGCCAACCGATTCGTCCAGGCGTGCCCGCGCTTCGCGCGTACTGCTTTGCAATTCATCGACCTGAGCGATCAGGTCGCTCAGCTCGCCGCTGACTTTTTCCGAGCGAGCGCGTGCCGTCTCGACCTTGCCACGGTGACTTTGCAGCTGGCCGGCGAGTTCGGATTGGCGACGGTGCGCGTTGTACAGCTCGCGCTGCGCGTCGTCGCGCGCGCGTTCGGCCTCGAACTTGTCGGTGCGCAGCTGATCGAGCTGCTCGGTCAACTCGTCGATGCGCGCTTCAAGCGTGACGATCTGCTCGGCCAGCGTGCGCATTTCGCGTTCGCGCGCCAATACGCCGACCTGATTGCCCTGACCGCGCAACAGGCGCGCCCAGCCGGCACCCAGCCATTCGCCCTGGCGCGTCATGACCGATTGCGTGCCCGACAAGCCAGTGGCGCGCTGCTGCGCGTCGCTCAACGTTTCCGCGGCATAGACCTGGTTGAGCAGTGCGATCGCCGCTGCGGGGCCACGCACATGCGCGCCCAAGGTACCGGGCGTGCCGGCGCTACCTTCGGCAGCGTCGATCAAAGCGATGTCAGCGTTTTCCAGCCCGGCAAATTCGCCCGCGACGTGGCTCGCACCGTCGACCAGAACACTGTCGATAAAACCGATCAGAGCGGTCTCGACCGCCGTTTCCCAACCCGCGTCGACCTGCAGGGCTTCGCCCAACCGGCGCGACTTGTCCAGGCCCAGGCGCGACAGCCAACCGCTGGCTGCGCTTTCTTCCTGGCCAAGCGCTGCATGCTGCAAGGCTTCGAGCGAGGCCTGGCGCCCACGCGCGGTCTGCAATTGCTGACGCGCTTCGTTCAGTGCGGACTGCACCTGACGCTCTTCGTCGAGCACCTTCTCATGGCTGAGCTTGTGCGTGTCGAGCAAGGTGCCTAGCGATTCGACGCGCTCGCGCTGGGTATCGTGTTCGGTATGCAACTGCTCGGCGGCGGCATCGAGCGCCGCCACGTCGGTGGCTTTTTGCTCCGATTCCAGCGCTTCGCGACGCTTGGCCAGATCGACGGCCTGGCGATCGAGATACGCCAGCTTGGTGCGTTCGACTTCCGCCGCGCGACTGGCTTCACCAGCCGTGCGCGTGTAGCCGTCCCAGCGTTGCTGCCAGTCGGCTAGCTTGGTTTCGGTATCGCGCTGCGCTTCGGAGGTGTCGTCCTGCATCTGCTGCAACGCTTCCAGGCGCGGCTCGCCTTCGGCCAGCGCGGTGCGCAGCGTTTCGATCTGTTGGCGATCGTTGGCGATGTGTTCGGCCAATTCAGCCTGTTCGCGCTCGGCATCGCTCTGCGCACGTTGCAGGCGGTCGGCGGTTTCGCGGTTGTAGCGCACCTGCTGTTCGACGCGCGCGATCTCGGCGCCGACCTTGTAGACCTCGCCCTGGACGCTGTTGAGGTGTTCGCTGGCGCCGGTGTGACGCTCGCGCACGCTTTCGAGCTGCGCTTCGATATGGCGCTGCTCGGCGAGGCGCTTTTCGATCTCGGTTTCGGCGGCGGACAGGCTGGCCCCTTCGCCATCGTGCTGGCCCTTCAGGCCGCGGTATTCCAGCGCGCGCAGCTCGGCTTCCTTGCGTACCTGCTCTTCCTTGAACGCCTTCCAGCGCTCGGCGGCACGTGCCTGGCGGTTGAGGTGTTCGAGTTGCTTGTCGACCTCGTCGCGCACGTCGCGCACACGATCGAGGTTTTCCCGCGTGGACTTGATGCGGCTCTCGGTTTCCTTGCGGCGCTCCTTGTATTTGGAAATGCCGGCGGCTTCTTCCAGGTGCGTGCGCAGCTCATCGGGCGCGGCCTCGACGATCTGGCTGATCATGCCCTGCTCGATGATCGAGTAGCTGCGCGGTCCCAGACCGGTGCCGAGGAACAGATCGGTGATGTCGCGACGACGGCAGCGCGCACCATTCAAGAAATAGCCCGACTGCCCGTCGCGGGTCACCTGGCGCTTGACCGAGATTTCGGCGTACTGCCCGTACTCACCCTGGATGGTGCCGTCGGAGTTGTCGAAGATCAGCTCGACCGTGGCCTGGCCCACCGGCTTGCGCGCATTGGAGCCGGAGAAGATCACGTCGGTCAGCGAATCGCCACGCAGACGACTGGCGGCACTTTCGCCCATCACCCAGCGAATCGCATCGATGATATTGGACTTGCCGCAGCCGTTCGGCCCCACCACGCCGGTCATATTGCTCGGCAGATGCAGGGTGGTCGGGTCGACGAAGGACTTGAAACCGGCGAGTTTTATCGTGGTAAGGCGCATGCGTTCCCAGCGGCGAATCGGGTAGGCCCATGACAGTTGGGCGACAAGGCACTGTGCCAAACGCAGGCCGGAGCCGCAATGCGTTTGGCGCGTGGAAATAACATGAGGTTAATTATTCATGTTATTGAATTTATTTTAATTTACGGGTTTGGGGCCTGCGCGTCGATAGACAAGGCGTGGATTCCCTGGTCCATCAGCCCATCCAGGGCGGCGTAGACCATGCGATGGCGCTTGAGCGGCAGCTGGCCCGCAAAGGCTGCACTGACGATACGCACATGGAAATGTCCTTTGCCTTCATTGGCATGGCCGGCATGCTTATAGCCCTCGTCGAGCACGTCCAGCTCAGTCGGGGCCAGCGCTGCACTGAGGCGCTGGCGGATGTCGTCGACCATGCTCATGCCGCCGGCAACGCCTTGCGGAAGGGCTTGATGGTGACCCGGGCATAGACTCCGGCAGCCACATACGGATCGGCGTCGGCCCAGGCCTGCGCCTCGGCCTGCGAGGGAAACTGGGCCAGGATCATGCTGCCAGTGAAGCCGGCCGGGCCCGGATCTTCCGATTCGATCGCCGGGAAGGCACCCGCGACGAACAGGCGGCCTTCGTCGAGCAGCTTCTGTAAGCGATCGATATGCGCCGGCCGGGCACCCTTACGCTTTTCCAGGGAGTCGGCAACGTCCTCGGCGATGATGGCAAACCACATAAAACGCGCTCCTTGAGCTTGTAAGCCCCTAATTCTAGCGCGTTTGGAGGGGTGCCCTACAGTTTCCAGGACACCACGATGGGCTTGCTCTCAGGTGCCACGCCGTCATCGGGCTTGGCCAGGGTACCGACACCAACCGCCCAGGCGTGATCGTGGCCGAGAGTCAGGCCCCAGAGATTCGCGTCGCCAAGCTTGCCCTGGGAAGCCTGCGGGACGCTCATCCACAACGACCAGTGACGGCCGCCATCGTCGGTGTGAAAAATCCGCGCGCCCTCGCGCGTTACCAGCCAGCCCTGGTTAGCGTCTCGCATCGTCAATGCGGTGATCGCCATGTCTTCGCCGGTGTCGACACCCTTGGGCCACGCCACGTCGCTGGCGGTCCAGGTGGCACCGCCGTCCTGGCTGCACCAGACCTTGAAGCCGCCACCGATGCAGCCGTGCATCGCGTCACCGAAACTCACCGCCATCAGATGTGCGAGCCGGTCTGCATGGTCACTGGAGGCTCCAACACGCAATGGCACCACGACCCAGTGCTCGCCCGCATCGTCGGTACGCAAGACGGTCTCGCTGCTACCGACCGCCCAGCCACGCTTGGTGTCGACAAAGGTCACACGCTGAATCGCAATGCCATCGAGCGCTTGTGCCACGCGTTGCCATTGCTGGCCGCCGTCACTCGTCCGCAACAGACGCCCTTCGCCGCCGACCACGCCATGCAGAGGATCAGCGAACGCGACCGAATAGGCCGCGCCTTCGAACTTCAGGTCGCGATACTCCGGATTCTTCAGATCGGTAAAACTGCGATTGAAGACTTCCCAGTGCGCGCCGCCGTCTTGCGTACGCAAGATACGTGCACCGTCGCCGACCGCGAAACCATGCTGATCGTCGCGAAAGCTCACCCCGCGCAGCGAATCGGCAAAGTGCGAGTAGTTGTCCATCTGCCAGGTGTCGGCCGCTTCGTTCGCCGCACGGGCCACGGCAAGACCGGAGCCGCCCACCGCAATCAACTTGCCTGAAGGCAACACCTGCAGATCCGTCAGCACGGCATCCGTGCCGGTCAACACCGCGCCATCGGCCACACGCGTATCCATCTTCAGCGGGATCGCCGCGAAATGGACCTGGACGCTGCTGTGTTCGCCGGGATCCAACGCATCCTGCAGATCGATGCACTTGTAGTTATCGGCGGGGCAACGCGGATAAGGCTGAGGCGTGGCTACCGATACCGGGGTGGCGGCTGCAACAGCCGGCGCGGTCTTCGCCGTGTTCGGGTCTTTGTCCTGACAGGCGCACAAGGCCAAGCCGCCCAACATCATCGCAAACCAGCGCGTTGCCATCATGGCGTTGTCCTCGGAACCATCGGCGCAAAGCGCATGATGTTAGCCGATGCGGAGTCTGGACATTCAGGGCTTGCGGGTGATGCGCTCGCGCAGGCGTGCCAGTGGTGCGTGGTCATCGAATACGATCTTGCCGTTCGCCTCGCCGACGCCGAGCTTGCGAAACATGCCGTCCAGGTCGACATGCACGGGTTTGTCTTTCATGTCGGCATAGAGCTTGGCGAGCACGGTCGTACCGGTGGCCTTGTCGCCGACCTGCATGACCTTGTCCAGACTCCATGTACTGCCATTGCCGCCGCTTTCGCGATTGATCGCGCGCAAGGCGTCCTGCAGGCTGCTGCGTCCCTGGGTCTGTTCGTAGATCGCCACCTCGGCGAGCAGCCAGAATGTCGCGCCGCCCCAATAGGTGCGGCCCCAGGTATGGGTGTGATCGAGACCCTGATCGCCGCTGGCGGGCTGCCCCTTGGGCATATCGTCGACCGACCATTGCCATACGCTGTCAGGATCGAGCTGACCGGCCTGCGCACGCGCGATCGGCTCGATATAGGTGGCGTTGCCTTCAAGCAGCCATGCTCCTTCTTGCGGCACTTCAGGCAAGGCCAGATGCGTCATTTCGTGGACCAGCATCCAGTCGTTGCGATATGCATCGTCGCTTGCATCGCGCCCGACATGCAGGCGGATGGCCGAACCATCGAACCCGTACGTGGTGCCCGGACCCAGGCGACCACTGTCTTCGGCGATCACCAACACACCGACGTGTCGAACGGGAAAGCGACCAAAATAAGTCGTTACCGCCGTGGCGCTCTTGCGTATCCAGGCCATGACCCGATCGCGGTCGAGTCCTGGCGCGCCATCGGCAAAAACCACGTCGAGCGTGCCGCCGCCGATGACGACACTTTGGTGCGGCTGTTCGCGCAACGCGCCGTAGAGTTCGGAGGCGCGTTCGTAGCCGCGCTGCGACCACGCTCGGGGCAGCCACATCGCCGCCGTGACCGCACCTGCGATGGTCCAAAGGGCCTGGCGACGATTCATGGTGAACGTCCTAGCGTTGGATGGCCGCACCGATAATGGCACCACCGGGACCCGATTGGATCAACGCCGCGGTAGAGAGGCCGGCGATTTTTGGCATCGGCAGAGCAAACTCCTGCGGCTTGCCGTTCCAGTGCCCCAGATTCACCAGTTCGCGCACGATATTGCGATGAGGCAGAACGCGGCCGCTGTTCTCACCGGCGCCGATCGGCACGTCGATCGTGCGCGGGTCGTAGCGCACCAGCCAGACGTCGTAGTCGCCACCGGTGCCCGCGCCGATGCTCAGGCGAGTCGGTTGCCAGGTGATCGCTGGCGATGCCGTCGTGGCGGCAGACGAGTCCGCTATCAGCTCATCCAGCTGCGAGCGGCTCGTGCCGACAATATCCTTGCGACCGTTGACGTAGACCTGCGGGGTCCAGACATTGTCGCGGCCACGACGTTGCGCATAGGTCCACTGGCGGTCGGTAAACATCTGCTGAGCGAAGGTGTCTTTCCAACCCAGGTCGTCCCAGTAAGTCACTGCGTACGACAAGGCCAGCACGTTGGGTTGCGCGGCGATCGCGTTGAGATTCGCCTCGGCGGGCGGACAGGATGAACAACCCTGGCTCTGGAACAGCTCGACTACGACCAGGCGTTTGCTCTCGTTGGAGCCTGCTGCTTGTGCACAGGCGTCGTCCAGTGCGGTCATGGCCATCAGTCCGGCCAGGAGGACGCTGAGCTTGTTGAGCAGGGTCATTGCAGTGGGCTCCTGAAGTGGCGTGTTCAGGTAGCTATTCGTACGGAGATGGACCAGCGTTACCTTTATGGAGGCGACTTCAGGGGACCTCGAATAACCTCAGTTTTCCCTACCGTCATCCCGGCGCAGGCCGGGATCCAGTGGCCTTGTGACTGGTTATCGCGAGAGCCAACAAGACTTCGCTCTATCGCAAAAAGCGGAAACTGAAGCCACTGGGTCCCGGCCTGCGCCGGGATGACGAGTAGGAGGTTATTCGAGGTTTTTTTCAGTCGATCGGCTTCATCTCACCATCGGCCGGATCGAGAGCATCGGTAGTCAGCTTGCCTGCGTGATCGACATGAAACGAAAACAGGCGCGGCGAGGTTTCCGGATCGCCGCTGCAATGTTCGTTGTGTTTCTCATGCACATCGATATCGATGCCATCCTGGCTTTCATCGCCAATGATGTAGTCGAGGCAATCGGGCTTCAGCGAGGTCAGGTGATGGCGCTGGACTGCATCGTTGACCTTGGCCACGGCAGTATCGTCATTGACCGATGTCGCCGGTGCCGGTGCTGCAACCGTCGCGGTCGCAGCGGGTTTGTCGGACGGGGGTGGTGATGCCTGGTCGGACGACGGCGAGCACGCCGCCGTCGCGAGAGCAAACAGGCCACTGAGCAAAACGTGGGTTCTTGTCATGACCTGCCCCTGTCCAGAAAGTGAAACGCTACGCTTCCGGCCGCATGTACGGGAACAACAATACATCGCGGATGGACGCCGAATCGGTCAACAGCATCACCAGGCGATCGATACCAATACCCAGGCCACCGGTCGGCGGCAGGCCGACTTCGAGCGCACGGATGTAGTCCGCATCGAAATGCATGGCTTCGTCGTCACCGGAATCCTTCGCATCGACCTGCGCCTGGAAGCGCGCCGCCTGATCCTCCGGATCGTTCAATTCGGAGAAGCCGTTAGCCAATTCCTTGCCGTTGACGAACAGCTCGAAACGATCGGTGATGCCCTTGTCCGTATCGTTCTCACGCGCCAGCGGCGACACCTCGACCGGATGGTCGATGATGAAGGTGGGCTGGATCAGGGTGTGCTCGACCGTGTGCTCGAAGATCTCCAGCAGCAGCTTGCCCCAACCATAACCTGGCTTGACCTGTGCCCCCAGGCGCTTGGCGTGCGCCGCCATCGCGTCGCGATCGCGCAGCTCTTCGCGCTTGATCTCGGGGTTGTGCTCGAGCACCGCGTCTTCCATCTTCCAGCGACGGAACGCCGGGCCGACATCGATGGCTGCACCGTCCCAGGTAAGAGCCGTCGTGCCCAGGACCTTCTTCGCCGTATCGCGGATCACCGATTCGGTGAGGTCCATGATCTCGTGATAAGTCGCGTAAGCCTGATACAGCTCCAGCATGGTGAACTCGGGGTTGTGCCGGGTCGACACGCCCTCGTTGCGGAAGTTGCGGTTGATCTCGTAGACGCGGTCGAAGCCGCCGACCACCAGGCGCTTGAGGTAGAGCTCCGGCGCCACGCGCAGGTAAAGATCGATATCCAGCGCGTTGTGGTGCGTAACGAACGGACGTGCCGTGGCTCCGCCGGGAATGATGTGCATCATCGGCGTTTCCACTTCCATGAAACGACGCGGCTCGGCCTCGAGCCATTGGCGCATGTAACCGATGATGCGCGAACGCAGTGCGAACGTGCGGCGCGCCTCCTCGGTCACGATCAGGTCGACATAGCGCTGACGATAGCGCTGCTCGACATCGGCCAGGCCATGGAACTTGTCCGGCAGCGGACGCAGGCTCTTGGTCAGCAGGCGCAAGGCATCGACCTTGATCGACAGTTCGCCGGTCTTGGTGCGCATCAGTGCGCCTTCGGCACCGACGATGTCGCCTACGTCCCAGCCCTTGAAAGCCTTATAGGTCTCTTCACCCACCGTACCCTGGTGGATGAACAACTGGATACGCCCGGTGAAATCCTGCAATTGGACAAAGGCCACCTTGCCCTGATCGCGCTTGAGCATGATGCGCCCGGCCACCTTGACGCGACGCGCGATGGCTTCGATCGATTCGGCCGTATGGACGTCTTTGTCCGCAAACTCGGTCTGAAGATCGCCGGCGAAGGCGTCGACCTTATGATCGTTCGGAAATGCCACGCCCTGCCCGCGCAAGCCTTTGAGTTTCTCGCGACGCTCGGCAATCAGCTTGTTCTCGTCGATGGGCGGCGTGTTTTCGTCGGTCATTCGCTGTGGTTCCGGTCGTACAGATGTGTAGTGGATGGTTTATAGCAGCATTTCATGAGCCAGCCGAACGCGTGTGGCGTGGCGAATGCTCGAACTTACAACAACCTCTCATCCGTCGTCCCGGCGAAGGCCGGGACCCAGTGACTTCAGCCGTGCGACAAGGCACTGAATCCCGGCCTTCGCCGGGATGACGAACAACGGTGAGGTCAGGCGTCCAGGCGTTTCGCGCCCGCATCCAGGCCCGATTTCAAGCTGGCCTCGACAAATTCGTCCAGGTCGCCGTCGAGCACCTTTTGCGTATCCGAACGCTCGATGCCCGTACGCAGATCCTTGATGCGGCTCTGGTCGAGCACGTAGTTGCGGATCTGGCTGCCCCAGCCGATGTCCGACTTGGTCGCTTCGAGCGCGTCCTTTTCGGCATTGCGCTTTTGCACTTCCAGCTCGTACAGCTTGGCGGCCAGCATCTTCATGGCGCGGTCGCGGTTGGCGTGCTGGCTGCGCTCGGTCTGGCAGGCCACCACCACGCCGGTCGGCACGTGGGTGATACGCACGGCCGATTCGGTCTTGTTGACGTGCTGACCGCCGGCGCCGGACGAACGATAGACGTCGGTCTTGAGGTCGGCCGGGTTGATGTCGATATCGATATCGTCGTCGACTTCCGGCGACACGAATACCGAGGTAAAGCTGGTATGGCGGCGGTTGTCCGAGTCGAACGGCGACTTGCGCACCAGGCGGTGCACGCCGATCTCGGTCTTCAGCCAGCCATAGGCGTAATCGCCCTCGACGCGGAAGGTGGCGGATTTGATACCGGCCACGTCGCCGCCGCTGACTTCGAGCAGTTCGGTCTTCCAGCCGCGCGATTCGCACCAGCGCAGGTACATGCGCAGCAGCATTTCGGCCCAGTCCTGCGCCTCGGTGCCACCGGCGCCGGCCTGGATGTCCACGAACGCGTTGTTGGCGTCCATCTTGCCGGAGAACATGCGCTGGAATTCGAGCTTGGCCACCTTGGCCTCAAGCTTGCCCAGGTCGGTTACGACGGAGTTGGCGGTGTCTTCGTCGCCGTCGGCCGCGGCCATGTCCAGCAACTCGCCCGCATCGGCGAGGCCGGCGGTGAGCGTGTCGATACCGTTGACGATGGTGTCCAGGCGGGCGCGCTCGCGACCCAGTTCCTGTGCCCGCGGCGGATCGTCCCACACGGTGGGACTCTCCAGTTCGCGGCTTACTTCTTCGAGACGCTCACGCTTGGTGGCGTAGTCAAAGATACCCCCTAAGCGACTCGACGCGACCGGTAAGGTCGGCGATTTGCGCGTGGATCGGATTGGTCTCGATCATTGGAATGTCGTGGCTGAGATTGACCCATAAGGATAGCAGACGGGCCGGCCCCGCGTAGGTAAACGGCGCCTTTGCTGCCAAACTCGACCGCATGACGACATCGATCGAACGCCCCGCCCTTTCCCGCGCCTGGGTTTGCCTGTTGATCGGCATCGGGCTCAGCCTGATCGGGGCCGCGCTGGCGATCGGCTGGCTATGTCTGGCCGACGCTATGGCCTGGGAAACCGGCGCCAAGCTGATCTGGCCCGGTGTCCTGGGCCCATTGGCCATCGTCGTATTGCCAATGGCGGCTCGCGTCGTTCCCTTGTTCCGTGCCCGACGACGGCGTGAGGCAGCCTATACGCTGCTTGGCTGTGCGATCGGCATGGTGCTGGTCGTCTTCGGCACGTTGATCCTGATCGGCATCGGATTGGCCGCCGGAATGCCCCGGCACGACTGACCGATGCTCGCAAGAACCTGATCCGCATCGCTCGTATGATCGGCGCGGGAATAGCGACATCGTTCAGGGAATGACCGCACGCTCAGGGGCACACGCTAATACATGTCTACTCGATCGACTCGAATCAGGCGAGGCGACGATGTATGCGTGCGTTCCGTATCCGCATCGAAGGAAGCTCATGAAACTCATGAAGACCAAAACGCGCATGATCGCGCTGCTTTGTGGCGCCGCCCTGTTCTGGATCGGCTCGGGCATAGCCGACGACGTCGCAACACCCCAGGGTAACGACCCTGTCATCACGAAGATCTACAGCGCCATGCAGGATGCCGATCTGCAAACCGTGGCCGATATCTACAAGACCTCGACCGATCCGGTAATCCATATCGTCTCGGCGATGGTGATCGAGCGGATGCATTACAACCTCGATGCGTCCTCCCGCGATGCGGAAACCTGCATGGATACGCTGATCGACAGCCGCCCGGGCACGGCCATCATGTGCGGTCAGTTCGAAAGCGCCAACCTGCACCTAGCCGGACGCGATGCCGACGCCTATGCCATGGAAGCTGCCTTGGTCAAACGCTTCGAAGGACACGGCGTGGACGTGCAGTTGTCGCGCATGAAGGCTTATGCAAGCCGGATCAACAAGCAGTCAGTCTTCGCCGTCGACGTGCCCGCGCAAGGCTTCGAGCTTCCGCTGGTTTACTCCGAGCGCGATCCGAGCCCGCATGTCAAGGCACAAGCCAACGGTCATGAGATAGACCTGCTGATCGATTCCGGTGCCCATGACGTGGCGATCAGCGAAGAGCAGGCCAGCAAATTGGGGGTGGAAGTGCTGGACACCCCGATCAGCTTCAGCGGCTGGATCACCAAACAGGAGCCGGGCAAACGTGGGTTGCTTAAGGAATTGAAGGTCGGTCCGGTGGTCTGGCACAACATTCCCGTATTGATCGTGAGCAACACGCGTATCTCGCTCATGGGCATCAACATGATCGCCCCGCTGGGAAGCGTACGCATCAGCCGAAACACCCTGACCGTCGGTGACGCTGCCACCGAAAATACCTATTGCGATGCACCGATGCTGATCAGCAGCACCTTCTGGGGCGACGGTCTGGGCCTGGTGGTACCGATGCCCATCGAGGGGCAATGGAGCAAGGTAAGGCTCGATACCGGCGCCTATCTGTACCTGCTCGGCACGGCCAAGGCGCTGGAACAGGCCACGGCGCTGCGTCGAAGCAAACGTGAGGTCAACGACATCGGTGGAAAGCATCTGGCCAATACCGACCATGCCAAGGTAAAGCTGGAGATTTCCGGTCAACCGATCGAGGTGTACTTCGACGTACTCACGGAAAGCGCGGTGCGCTGGCCCATCACCCTTGGCGCAGGCGCCTTGCGCGACATGGATTTCCTTATGGATTTCAAGCACCAGCACATGTGCCTGCTATTGCACCCCAATCTGCATTGAGATCATGCCGGGCGATCGAACCGCCCGGCATCCCAACCGTGATTGGCTCAGACTGCCAGCGCCTGCTGATGGACATCGCGTACGGCGCGCCCCGACGGATCCGCTGCTGCCGCAAATGCCGGGTCCCAGGCCAATGCCGCCGGCGACGAGCAGGCGATCGACTTGCCGCCCGGCACCGTCGCCGCGCAGGCCTCGCCAGGAAAGAAGCGCTCGAAGATGCGGCGATACAGATACGCCTCCTTGGTCGCCGGCGTGTTGAACGGATAACGCGTCGCCGCCGCGGCGAATTCGCGATCGCTGATGGCCTGCTCGGCGTGCGCCTTCAGGCCATCGATCCAGCCATAGCCCACGCCGTCACTGAACTGTTCTTTCTGCCGCCACAGGATCGCATCGGGCAAGGCGCCCTGGAATGCCTCGCGCAACACGGCTTTTTCGATACGCCCCTGCCCGGCCATCTTGTACTTGGCATCCATCCCCATGGCGGTATCGAGGAAATCCAGGTCGAGGAAAGGCACGCGCGCTTCCACGCCCCAGGCCATCATCGCCTTGTTTGCGCGTAGGCAATCGTAGCTGTGCAAGGCGTCGAGCTTGCGCACGGTTTCTTCGTGGAACGCTTCGGCCGACGGTGCCTTGTGGAAGTACAGGTAGCCGCCGAAGATCTCGTCCGAGCCTTCGCCCGATAGCACCATCTTTACGCCCATCGCCTTGATCCGTCGCGCCAGGAGATACATCGGCGTCGATGCGCGAATGGTGGTGACATCGTAGGTTTCGATATGGCGAATGACTTCAGGCAAGGCATCGAGCCCTTCCCAGAAGTTGTAGACGAAACCATGGTGCACCGTGCCCAGCGCATCGGCCGCCACTTGCGCCGCGGCAAGATCGGGCGAGCCTTCCAGGCCGATGGCGAACGAATGCAGGCGTGGCCACCAGGCTTCGCTGCGATCGTCGTCTTCGACGCGCTCGCGGGCGAAACGTGCGGCACAAGCGGCTACCAGCGATGAATCGAGGCCGCCCGAAAGCAACACGCCGTACGGCACGTCGGTCATCAGCTGCCGATGCACAGCCTGCTCGAAGGCCTGGCGCAGGTCTTGCGGAGAGACGCTATGCCCTCGGGTGACTTCGTGGTCGCGCCACGGCTTGTGATAATAACTGCGCAACTGTCCGTCGAGACTGTCGTAGACATGACCGGGCGGGAACGGTGCAACATCCGCACACACGCCGACCAGTGATTTCATTTCCGAGGCCACGCACAAACGTCCCTGGCTATCGTGTCCCCAATACAGCGGACACACACCGATCGGATCGCGCGCAATCAGGTAGCGCTGCGTCTGGCCATCCCAGAGCGCGAAAGCAAAAATGCCGTTGAGTCGACTCACGAAATCGCCTGCCGGGGCCTTTTGTGCAGCGAACTCACGATAGAGCGCGTTGATGACTTCGCAATCGGAGCCTGTCGTGAAGTCGTAACCGCTCGCGGCACGAAGTTCGCGGTGGTTGTAGATCTCACCATTGACGGCCAGCGCCAGATCGCCGTCGCGCGAGCGCAGCGGCTGCGAACCGCTGGCCGGGTCGACAATGGCCAGGCGCTCATGCACCAGGATCACCCCGGCATCGACAAATACACCGCTCCAGTCCGGGCCGCGGTGACGCTGGCGCTGCGACAGCTCCAGCGCCTGCTGACGCAAGGCGGCCAGATCGTCGCCCGGTTGAAGATCGAACATCCCGAATATCGCGCACATGTTGGCTTTCCCTTCGATTGACGTTGTTGGAGCCCGAAACGACATGACAAAAAAAAGGGCCCGCGGTTGGCGGGCCCTTTGCGTATGTGATGACTTTTATCTCGTCTACACGCCGGCCCACCCGTCAATGCGGGGATTATTATTGGCGTTATTATTCAGGCCAGCAGCAACCGGGCCACGTGCCTCATGGGCGGCGTAGTTCAGATGCGAGCTGGTGGCGACGGAAGTCATGGGTCGACTTCAACACAAGGTGGGCGCCGACGCAAGCACCCAACCGTGGTGCCCGTCACGCCATCTCGTGCATCTCGGCAACCCAGTCCCTGGCCTCCTGAAGTTCGCTGTTGTGAAACAGCTTCAACTCGCAGGGCACGGCAAAGCCGAACATCTTGCACATCGTGCGTATCCAGCCCACGTCGGTCACGATGCCAATGCGCTCCCAACCGGTGATATGGCGGAAGCCGAACTTCACGTCGTCCCACATGGCGCCGGCATCGAAGCCGGTAAAGTCCTCGCCCAGGTGAAACACCAGGCTCAATTTCGGAGTGAGCGCGAACGCCGCTTCGATATCCGGTATCAGGATCGACTCATAGTCCCTGGCCGTAACCTGGCCGTGCGCAGTAAATCCGAGCACGCCAGCCGGCAGATCGGTCATTTGCACAATCATGGTGGCCTCCTGCGACTGTTGTCGCGTTACACGACGCTAAGCTGAGCCTTGCGGGGATAAAGAGGCGTGAAGGAGTGGGCTAATTCCCGTATCGATCGTAGTGCGGCCAATCAGACCGGCTCGATATGCCGCAACAGCAAGCGCACGCTTTCGCGTCCCTGCCAGTCGTTGATCACCAGCTCGTAGGCTGCACGCATCGCTCGCGGCGGAGGCGTACCATCGTAGGCATTGAACATCACCGCATCGTGCACGGCACCGTCCCGGGGATCGCGCAGGCTCAGGCGCAGGTGCTTTTCGCCCATGGGTTTCCATTGCGCGCATTCGAACACGTTGTCGAACAAGGGCTCGGGAAACGCCTGGCCCCACGGTGCCGCGTAACGGAGCTGACGCGCGAGATCGAGGGTAAATGCGCCGGGCGGCAACTCACCGTCCGTATAAAGCATCGCCTGCAAGGCTTCCTCGCTCAGCCATTCGCGCGCGATCGCATCGAAGGCGTCGGCAAAGCGAGGGTAGTCTTCGGTTTTCAGACTCAGACCGGCGGCCATGGCATGACCGCCGAAGCGTTCGATCAGGCCCGGGTGGCGGGCATCGATCATGGCCAGCGCGTCGCGAATATGAAAGCCGCCAATGGAACGCGCCGATCCACGCAAATCGTGCGGGTTGTCTTCGCCGGCCGGCGCAAAGGCGATCACCGGGCGATGCAGGCGCTCCTTCAGCTTGGAGGCGACCAGACCGACCACACCGGCGTGCCAGCTCGGCTCATACAAGGCCACGCCCACCGCATCGGTCTGCGCCGCCTGCCCCACCATGATTTCGGCTTCGGCGACCATCGCCGCCTGCAGGTCGCGGCGCTCCTGGTTGATCGCGCTCAATTGCTGCGCATAGCGCCGTGCCAGTGGCGCATCGTCGGTAAGCAGGCATTCCACGCCGATACGCATGTCTTCGAGACGACCGGCCGCATTCAGGCGCGGCCCTACGGCATAACCCAGATCGCTTGGGCAAAGTGTGGCGACGCTGCGCTGACTGGCTTCGATCAAGGCCGCGATGCCTGCGCAACCGCGACCGCTGCGCAGGCGCTTCAAGCCGGCCTCGACCAGTACGCGATTGTTGTAATCGAGCGGCACCAGGTCAGCAACCGTCCCTAGCGCGACCAGATCGAGCAGCACCGATAGATCCGGCCCTGCACTTTCGCCGAAGCTACCCAGTTCGCGCATGCGTGCACGCAGCGCCAGCAACAGATAGAACATCACGCCGACACCGGCCAATGCCTTGCTGGGAAAACCATCGCCAGAAAGATTGGGATTGACCATCGCATCGGCGGCCGGCAACTGCTCGCCCGGCAAGTGGTGATCGGTCACGATGACGCGGATGCCCAGCGCCTTGGCGACTTCGACACCGGCGATGCTGGCCACGCCGTTATCGACGGTGACGATCAGCTGCGGTCTGGGTTGCAGGGATTCGACCAGCGCCGGACTCAAGCCGTAGCCATGCACGAAGCGATTGGGTATGGCGTAGTTCACGTGGCGCGCGCCAAGCATGCGCAAGCCGCGCATGGCGACGACCGTACCGGTGGCACCGTCGCAGTCGTAGTCGCCGGCGATCAGGATCGACCAGTCATGGGCAATCGCTTCGACCAGCAATGCGACGGCCTCGTCCATACCGCCCAATTGCTGCGGCGACAGCATGCGGCTCAGGCGATGTTCGGCCTGCATGGGTTCGAACACGCCGCGCGCCGCAAAAATCCGCTGCAGCACCGGGTGCACGCCATCGCCCCAGCCCCTGGGCTCGCCCTGCAGGCTGCGCCGGTGCAACTGCAAACGCATCATCGAGCTGCCTTGCGCCAGAAACGCCAGCGATGCCATGGCCGATGCACGAAGCGCTCGCCGCTGGCAAACACCCATTGCACGGGCTGCGCGCGCAGCAGCGGCTCCAAGCTCGGCCACCAGTCATTGGCAATAACGTCGACCGGCAAGTCCTGCAGATCGATCATGCCGCCGGCGCGTGCCAGAGCAACATTTGAAGGTGTACGCGGCTGCATGACCAACCCCGCCCTGCCGGCCAGCGCGCCGAGCAATACGTCATCACCGATCACCGCGGCCAGTGAAGTACGTACATGCGCAGGCAGCGTACCGCCGCCCCAGAACCAAAGACTATTGACCGGTGGCAACCCACGCTCGCTACGGGCCTGATTGACCGGGTGCTGATGCAGCAGGATCTGCGTTTCGTTGATCAGCATCCGCCAGCGCCGGCCCTCTGCGCCTTGTGGCAGATGCTCGAACAGGTCTTCGCCCAGGGCGCGTTCCGGCGACGCGAATGCCGGAATCTGGCTGTCCTTGGGCAGCCGCAGATGCCAACGGTCCGGCGAGGAGACTTCCAGCAGCATGCCCGCGTCGCCAAACACGGGCTTGAGTGGCCGCGCCAACGCGGCGGCCTCTTCCATGGTCAATGCGAGCTGCCCGCAGGCAAGCAGGCGTGCGCCATTGAGATCGGGTTGCACCCAGGCGGGGTCCGCGCTAAGCCACGCCGCGTCCGCGGCATCGCCCATCAACAACTCGCGCGTCAGCGCAGCAGCGGGAAGACCACCCGGGCAAATGAAATAGCTTTCGAGGCCCGCGAGATATCCCTTCGGTCCCTCGGGCAAGGGATCGGCCCGCGGGATCAGCGAGCGCAAGGGGTGTTCGGGGCTGAAGCGGGCCAGGTCGGGCAACCACCATTGCAACGGTTCGATGGTGGTTTCGCGCATGCCTCGATATCTACCGGCTCAACAACAAGGGCGGAAGGTTACCGCATGCCCGTCCGGGCCGATAGCGTGCTCTGACACTGCAGATAAAGGGTTTGTGAATTTTCTTGATTATGAAATGTCGCAATAACCATGCCATTCAATGCACATGAAAATATCTTCACATTGATTTTGTGAGCCACAAAATAAATAGCGATATAAGCGAAATATTCGTATTGTCGGTTGAAAATCGCACAGGCTTAATGCGCTGACCTTTTGCAATGGAGGCAGGAATAATGTCGCATGCGATCGATTCCAAAGGCGGTCAGCGCCGAAGCCCGCTGATGCTGAGAGTGTTGATGGGCCTGGCATTGCAGGCGTTACCGATGATCGGTGACTCACCGGCATTTGCACAAAATGCTCCCGGCGTTATCGACCATTACGACGCCACGCAATATCCGATCGTATTGGTCACCGGTCTGGCCGGCTCGCCGACGGGATTGGGCGGCAATCCTTATTGGTATGGCGTGCAAAGCGACTTGGAATCGCATGGAGCGGTCGTGTTCGTACCGGACATTTCCAGTTTTCAGTCCGACGAAGGCCCGAACGGACGCGGCGAGCAGCTGGTTGCCTATATTCAACAGATCCTGGTGCAGACCGGCGCGCCCAAGGTCAATCTGATCGGACACAGCCAGGGTGGCCTGACCTCGCGCTACGCCGCGGCCGTCGTGCCCGATCTGGTTGCTTCGGTGACAACCATCGGCACGCCGCATCGCGGCTCGCAGGTCGGCGACTTTGTCGAAGGCGTGTTCGGCATCGACCCGAGCGGCGTCGGCGAAGCGGCGGTCGCCGCGCTGGTCGACGCGTTCGGATTCCTGCAGAGCGGCAGCACCAATCAGAACGCCGAAGCGGCGCTGGTCGCGGTGAGTTCCGACGGCACCGCGCAGTTCAATCAGCACTATCCAAGCGCTGGGCTCGGCTCCCAGGGCAGCTGCCGGAGCGGCTCGCCGAGCGAGACCGTCGATGGCAATACGCATCTGTTGTATTCATGGGCGGGCACGGCGATCCAGCCGGTCAAGGTGTTTGGCGTCACCGTGGCCGGCAAGGACACCAGCGTGAGCGGCGCCCTGGACTCGGCCAATGTGAAAGATCCCACCACGGTGGCGCTCGCCGGCGTCGGCGGCTTCATGCTGACCAATCTGGGCGCGGGGCCGAACGACGGCGTGGTCGAAGCCTGTCGCGCGCTTTACGGTCAGGTACTCAGCACCAGCTATCACTGGAACCACTTGGACGAGGTGAACCAGGAGTTCGGCGTACTGGGCGGGAACGCCGAGGACCCTGTCGCTGTCATACGTAATCACGTCAATCGCTTGAAGAACCAGGGCTTGTAACGATGCGGTTTACCGGTGCCGGCTGGATGGTTGTCCTGGGTATGGCAGGTGCGGCAGCGGCTGCGCTGCTCGCTACCGGACATTCGACGTCCGAGCACCAGCCCTCGGCACCAATGTCGCAGCCTGCGGCATCGGCGCCTTCTTTGGCAACGCCATCCGGCCTCGCAGCAACCTCTTCCACCGCGACCCCGTCCTCGCTTGCGGGCACGGATATTCCGACGCTGCCTGTCGATGCAGGCGGCCATCTCGCGCATACACGCCAGGTGCGCGAGTTCTTCGACTACTACCTAACGGCGCAGCATGAAACCGCGCCGTCGACGCTCGATCTGATGGTCAAGGACAGCATCGCGACCCAACTGGGCCGCAAGCCTGCGGCGGCCGAGGCGGTCGATTTATGGCAGCGCTATCGGGCCTATCTCGCCGCCGTCGCGCAACTGCCAGGACCTCCGGGGCAAGCAGGCAAAGGGCCGGATATCGAAGCGATCGCGCAGAGTCTCGACCAGCGCATGCAACTGGCCGATCGCTATCTTGGGCAAGATGGCTGGAGCGATGTGTTCTTCGGCGACCAGCTGAAGCGCCAGCGCAACGATCTCGAACGCTTGCGTATCAACGCGGATACATCGCTGACTGCGCCAGAAAAGGCCGCACGGCTCGCTCAACTCGATGCGCAGTTGCCACCTGATGAGCGCGCCTTGCGCAAACGCAGCCAGCAACAGGATGCCGCGATTACCCGTGTCATGGCGTTGCAGGCCCAGGGTGCATCCGTCGATGAGATTCGTGACCAGGTAGCGCAAACGATGGGACCGGAAGCGGCCAACCGGGCGGTGCAGATGGAACAGACTCGGCAGGACTGGCAGGCGCGCTATGCGCAATATGCCGAGCAGCGTGCGCAGATCGATCAGCAGACGCTACCTTCGGCCCAACACGATGCACTGGTCGCGCAGCTACGGCAGCGATTTTTTAGCAGTACATCCGAGTTGACCCGTGCGGCGGCGTTTGATCGCGCTGCGGGGCGTTGAAAAGAACCTCAAGCAACCTCTCCCTATCGTCATCCCGGCGAAGGCCGGGATCCATTCCTCAGCGTAACGGCTTGCCAAATGTTGTCTGACAAGCAAGGGACTGAGGAATGGATGACCAGCTTCGCTGTTGAAAAACGCCTCCGGCCTTCGCCGGAATGACGAATAGGAAAGGATTTTAGAAACCTCTAAAAAGCCGCCTCAGGATTCAAGCGTTTCGTACAACGCCATCCACTCGCCTTCCAGGGTTTCCTTCTCGCGCCGCAGCTCGGCCTGCTTCTGGCTGAGCTTCATCAATTCGGCCGTGGAGCCGTTGTAGACATCCGGATCGGCCAGGCGCTGATCCAGCGTCGTCAGTTCCGTATCGAGCGTGGCGATGCGCGTTTCCAGTTTCTTGATGCGCTGGCGCGACACTTTTTCGTTTTCACGCTGCGCCGCCGAGGCGCGGCGACGATCCGCGGCGGACTCTGTCGGCGCGGCCGCAGCTGCACCGTCTTTTTTCTTCGCTGCATTGCCACGCGAACGCAGCCAGCGTGCGTAGTCGTCCAGATCGCCATCGAAGCTTTCGACCTTGCCGTCGGCCACGCGCCAGAAGCTGTCGCAGACCATGCCGAGCAGATGGCGGTCATGCGACACCAGCACCAGCGCGCCATCGAAATCGGCCAGCGCATCGGCCAGGGCTTCGCGCATGTCCAGGTCGAGATGGTTGGTCGGCTCGTCAAGCAGCAGGAGGTTGGGCTTGTCCCAGGCAATCAACGCCAGCGCAAGACGCGCACGCTCGCCGCCGGAAAAGCCATCCACCGATTCAAAAGCACGGTCGCCGGCGAAATTCCAGCCGCCCAGGAAATCGCGCAGCACCTGGGCACCGACACCTGGCGCCTTGTCCTGCAGATGCTCGAGCGGGCTGGCGCCTTCGCGCAGGCTTTCCACTGTGTGCTGGGCGAAGTAGCCGATTTTCAGGTCCTTATGCGCCTTGCGCTCACCGTCCAGCGGCGTGAGCTCGCCGACCAGCGTCTTGACCAGGGTCGACTTACCCGCGCCATTGGGACCGAGCAGACCAATCCGTTCACCGGCCTCCAGGCGAAAACGTACGTCGTGCAGGATATAGGCGGGCGGTTCTGCACCCTCGCCCGGATAACCCGCCTCGACGGCTTCCAGCTGCAGCATCGAATCGGGCAGACGATCGGGAACGGCGAACTGGAAGCGAAAGGCGCGCTCGGCGCGCACCGCCTCGGTGCCGGCCATTTTTTCCAGTCGCTTCATGCGCGACTGCGCCTGCTTGGCCTTGCTCGCCTTGGCCTTGAAGCGATCGATAAACGATTGCAGATGCGCGCGCTCGGTCTGCTCGCGCTCGTGCGCGATCTGCTGCTGACGCAACTGCTCGGCGCGCAGGCGCTCGAAGGCGCTGTAGTTGCCGGTGTAGAGCCGCCCGCGGCCTTCATTCAAATGCAGGGTGTGCGAGATCACGCCGTCGAGGAATTCGCGATCGTGCGAGATCACCAGCAAGGTGCCCTGGTAGCGCCGCAGCCATTCTTCCAGCCACAGCACCGCATCGAGATCCAGATGGTTGGTCGGCTCGTCGAGCAGCAGCAGTTCCGAGGGCGCCATCAGGGCGCGCGCCAGGTTCAGGCGCACGCGCCAACCGCCGGAAAACTCCTGCACGGCACGCTCATGAGTCTCCGGCGCAAAGCCCAGGCCATGCAGTAGACGACCGGCACGGGCGCGGGCGTCGTAGCCGTGCAGCTCCTCGATGCGGTGATGCGCCATGGCCATCGCCTCGGTGTCGCCGCGCGCCTGGGCATCGAACTCGTCGCGCAATGCCGCAGCCAGCTCTTCATCGCCACCCATGACATAGTCGATCGCCGGGTCCGGCAGCGCCGGGGTTTCCTGGGCCACCGAGGCGAGGCGCAGCTTGGCCGGCAGGTCCAGCTCGCCTGCATCGGCCTCCAGCTTTCCCTGCAGGACGGCAAACAGGCTCGACTTGCCGCAGCCGTTACGGCCGACCACACCCAGCCGCCAGCCGCTCTGGATGACCAGGTCGATGTCGGAAAGCAGCAGGCGGCTGCCGCGGCGCAAGGCGAAATGACGAAAGGCGATCATGAGTAACGGTGTCCAAATCAGGGCAAGCGGCAACCCGCAGCCGCCCATGATAACGCCTGGGAATGCTCACCCCATCGCAATCGTCAAAGATGGCGATAGCTAAGCCCCGACAGTTCTGCTACAAAAACGCCGCATCGCTTTGCGGGGGAGCTCATGATCAAGTATCGCACCAGCCTGGGTCTGGCCGTTTTGCTGGCCATCGCACTTGCGCCGTCCGTGGCGCAGGCCGACAGCCTGCTCGTCAACCGTGTGCAGCAGGAAAAGGGCATGAACCTGCCCTCCCGCGGCCTGAGCATGGCCCAGGTCGAGAAACAGTGGGGCGCACCGCAGCGCAAGCTGTCTCCGCGCGGCGGCGACAGCGCCAAGCACCCGGTCATCAACCGCTGGGACTACGCCAATTTCATCGTGTATTTCGAGCACAGCCACGTGATCCATTCGGTGCTCAATACGCCAGCGGGCAACAATACGAACCCCGGTTCGGCGAACTGACTGCCGGCGCCCTTTGGGCGCCGCATCCCTTACACTAAGGGGCCCGTTCTTCACGTTACGAGAGCCCCATGACCGACTCGACCCTGCGCCTGCCGGCGGAATGGGAACCGCAGGCTGCCGTTTTGATCGCCTGGCCGCATGCCGGTACCGATTGGGCCGAGCGCCTGGCCGATGTGGAAACCACCTATGTGGCGCTGGCCGCTGCGATCACCCGCTTCCAGCGACTGATCGTCGTGGTGGCCGATGGCGACTTGCGCGCGCATGTCCAGCAACAGCTGGATGCCGTGGGCGTGGCCAAGGATCAGATCCGCTTTGTCGAGCTGCCGTATGACGACACCTGGCTGCGCGATTCGGGGCCGATCACCTTGCGTGATGCCCAGGGTCATTTTCAGCTCACCGATTTTCGCTTTACCGGCTGGGGCGGCAAATTCGGCGCCGAGCAGGACGATGCGTTGATCGGCGGACTGGTCGACGCGGGTGTGTTCGGCAAGGCCGGCCACAAACGCATCGACTGGGCGCTGGAAGGCGGCGGTATCGAAAGCGATGGCGAAGGCACCGTGCTGACCACCTGGCGCTGCCTCAAACAGCGCCATCCGGAACAGTCGCGCGAACAGATGACCGCCATGCTGAGCCAGAGCCTGCATGCCGATCGCATCCTGTGGCTGGACTACGGCTACCTTGAAGGCGACGACACCGACGCCCATATCGACACGCTGGCGCGCTTCGCGCCGGGCGATCGCATCGTGTTCCAGGCCTGCGACGACCGCGCCGACCCGCACCACGACGAATTGCAGCGCATGGCCGGCGAATTGGCCGTGCTGTGTAACCCGCAAGGCAAGCCGTACGAACTGTATCCATTGCCCTGGGCCAAGCCGATCGTCGACGAGGGTCGCCGGCTGGCTGCCTCGTATGCGAACTACCTGATCGTCAACGGCGCCGTGCTGATTCCCGCCTACGGCGATGCCGCCGACGACGAAGCGGCCAAGGTGATCGCCAAGGCACATCCCGGCCGCGAAGTGGTCCAGGTGCCGTGCCGCCCGTTGATCTGGCAGAACGGCAGCCTGCATTGCATCACCATGCAGTTGCCCGCCGGTTTGGCGTAACAGGCCAGCCCCGCCATCTCGATGACTCAAGCATAGAAAGACGGATCGACCGACCATGACCCGCAAGACCCTCAAAGTAGCGCTGCTGCAGGAAACCGATCACGGCACGCGTGACGCCAATCTCGATGCGATCGAAGCAGGCCTGCGCGAAGCGGCCGCTGCCGGCGTGGAGCTGGTGCTGCTGCAGGAACTGCACAACGGCCCGTACTTTTGCCAGCACGAGTCGGTCGAGGAATTCGATCGCGCCGAACGCATTCCCGGCCCGAGCACCGAGCGTCTGGGCAAACTGGCGGCCGAGCTCAAGCTGGTGGTGGTCGCGTCGCTGTTCGAGAAGCGCGCTGCGGGGCTTTATCACAACACCGCCGTGGTGTTCGATCGCTCTGCGGAAATCGCCGGCAAGTATCGCAAGATGCACATTCCGGACGATCCGGCGTTCTACGAGAAGTTCTATTTCACCCCGGGCGACCTCGGTTTCGAACCGATCGATACCTCGGTCGGCCGTCTCGGCTTGCTGGTGTGCTGGGATCAGTGGTACCCGGAAGCCGCGCGCCTGATGGCGCTGGCCGGTGCCGAACTGTTGCTCTATCCGACTGCCATCGGCTGGGATCCGAACGACGAGCAGGCCGAGAAGGATCGCCAGCGCGATGCATGGGTTACCGTGCAACGCGGCCACGCGGTCGCCAACGGCCTGCCCCTGCTCTCGTGCAATCGCACCGGCTATGAAGCGGATGTCGCGGGCGTCGGTGCAGGCATTCAGTTCTGGGGCACCAGTTTTGTCGCCGGACCGCAGGGCGAGTTCCTGGCCCAGGCGGGCACCGACAAGCGCGAATTGTTGATCGCGGAGATCGATATGGCGCGCAGCGAGAACGTGCGGCGCATCTGGCCGTTCCTGCGCGATCGCCGTATCGACGCTTATCAGGACCTGCTGAAGCGTTTCCGCGACTGAACGCCGTGCCAGGGGCCTGCCTTGTGCGGTCCGTGACATGTCCCCATGGATGAGAACTGACAACGGCAAGAATGAGCGCATGAGCCTGACCGAAACCACTACCGAACTGCCGTCCGCCCTTGAGGGCCAACCGCTCGAACGGATCGAACGCGATGGCGTGGAATACGTGGTGCTGGGCACGGCGCATGTGTCGCTGACCAGTGTCGAGGCGGTCAAGGCTCTGCTGGCGCAGGAACAGTTCGACGCTGTCGCGATCGAGCTGTGCGACAGCCGCGCACAGGGTATGCGCGATCCCGAAGCATTCAAGCAGATGGATTTGTTGCAGGTGATTCGCCAGGGCAAGGTCGGCATGGTGGCCGCCAGCCTGGTGCTGTCGACGTTCCAGAAGCGCCTCGCCGATCAGCATGGCATCGAGCCCGGTGCGGAAATGAAAGCGGCGATGGATGGCGCCGCCGCGCAAGGTGTTCCGCTGTGGCTGATCGACCGCGAAGTGGGCACCACGCTACGCCGCGCCTGGCATAGCGTCGGCTTCTGGCAGCGCTTTGGCCTGATGGGCGGTCTGCTCGCCAGCGTGTTCGAGCGCGAAGCCATCGACGAAAAGGAAATCGAGAAACTCAAGGAAGGCGATATGCTGGAAAGCGCCTTCAGCGAGTTCGCCACCGAATCGGCACCGCTTTATCGCAGCCTGATCGCCGAACGCGACACCTACATGGCGGCACGCCTGCGCGAACAAGCCGAACGTGGGCATTTCGGCGCGGGCAAGAAGGTGTTGGTGGTCATCGGCGCCGGCCATCTCAAAGGCATGGGCGAGCAACTGCGCGTACAACAGGAAGACCCGATCCTCACCGCCGCCGAACTGGCCAAGGCACCACCCAAGTCACGCTGGCCCAAGTGGATTGCACTGGCCCTGGTGATTGCCGTATTCGCCGCGATCGCCTTTGCGTTCCATCGCAACACTGCGCTGGGTGCGCAGGCCTTGCGCGACTGGGTGCTGTTGACCGGCGGCTTTGCCGCCGTCGGCGCGATCATCGCCGGTGGCCATCCGCTCAGTGTGGTGGCTGCGTTTATTGCCGCGCCGATCAAACCGTTTCGCCCGGGCATTCCCTCCGGCGGTATCAGCGCGATGGTCGAGGCATGGATTCGCAAGCCGCGTGTCGCGGACTTCGAAGCCCTCCGCGACGACATCACGCATTGGAGCGGCTGGTGGAAGAATCGCGTGGCACGCACGCTGCTCAACTTCTTCCTGGTGTGCCTGGGCACGATCGTCGGCGAGTACAGCGCCGGGATTCATATCTTCAAGAGCTTGTTTTGAGGGTATGCACGAGACGGTCGCGACTTTAGCCGTGATCGTCCCGTAGCAATATCACCATGCGCGCGGTTATTGCAGCCCCTTGACCAGCACGTCAAGCAACTGCTCGTTCTGATCCAGGGCGTGCTCCCAGTACATCATTCCGCCCAGCCCGTGCGCCTTGACGTACGCGGCCTTCAATGCCAGCGACTGCGGATCCTCATAGCTGATAAAGGTCTGCGTCTTCGCATTCCACAGATATGGCGCCTGCGCCTGCGCATCCCAGTAGCGCACGAAACCCTGCTTGCCAATGTCGTTGGTCACCAGCTCCTGCCATGACGGCGCGCCGATGAACTTCGTGTACTTCTGCTGCACACCCTGGTGCTCCGGATTCACGCCGCCGAACTCGCGGCCGTAGAACGCGACACCCAGATTGAGCTTCTTCGGCGGCACGCCGGCCGCAAGGAACTGCTTGACGGCCTTGTCGCCCGAACGGTCTTCGGCCGGTGCCCACTTCGACAGATAAAGCCCCGCATGGTGGCCGGTGGTCGGCGTCAGGCTGGTATGGAAGTCGTAGGTCATCAGGTTGAACCAGTCCAGCGAACGTGCGGCCCGGTTCAATTCGATGCCAGCGACGAACTCGCCATCGGCCGCTGCGATAGTCAACAGATAGTGCTTGCCGCCATGGGCGGCGCCGAGTTGGTCGAGCCCCTTGCGCAGGCTCTCCAGTAACAGGCTGAAATTGCGCCGGTCCTCGGGGCGATGGCTGATGCCCGGCCCCGCCAGGGTCGGATATTCCCAATCGAGGTCGACACCATCGAGGTCGTACTGCTCGATCATATGGACGGCGCTGGCGGTAAAACGCTGGCGCGAGGCGTCGTCGAGCGCGGCTTCGGAGAAATGATCCGCGCCCCAGCCACCGACCGACAACACGATCTGCAACTGTGCATGGCGCTTGCGCAAGGCCACCAGGTCCGCCAGCGACGCCGGCGCGGTGGGGCTTTCAAGCACAGCCTCGCCCTGCGGGCTGACCTTGGCGAACGCGAAGTTGATCACGTCCAGTTTGTCCGGGCTGATCGCCGGCAACGGCCGGGCATCGGACACATAGCCGACGATGCGGTAGGCGCGAGCGCCCAGCGCGGCCGGTGCGAGCAGCACCAGCACCAACAGCAAGACCATACGATTCAACAGACTGCCTCCCATTGCCACTCCCCTCGACGGCGACATCGCGGACAGCACGACGCCGATATTGTTCCGATTGGAAAGCAACCACTATACTTCCGAGACTAATCTCCATGTACCAGCCGGAATCGTGGGAATGATCTTGATGACTCGACTGCAATTGCTTGGCCTGACCATGGCCGCTGCCTTCCTTGCCACCGCGAGTGTGCATGCCGAAGGCGACAAGGCCACGGGACGTAAGCTCGTCTATACCTGCAACGGCTGTCATGGCGTGGTGGGATATGAAAACGCCTATCCGCAGTACCCGGTACCGAAGATTGCCGGCCAGAATCAGCAGTTCATCGTCAATGCGCTGCACGAGTACAAATCGGGCGAGCGCAGCCACCCGACCATGACGGCCCAGGCGCAGAGTCTGTCCGATAAGGACATCGACGATATCGCCGCCTATCTTTCCAGCCTCGCCAAGTAAGCCGTCAAGGACCCATTCCGCATGAAACGTACGCTTACCCTGCTTTCATTCGGCGCCGTCCTGGCGTTCGCATCCACTCAGCTGCTGGCTTCGGGCAATGTCGACGCCGGCAAGCAGAAGGCTGCCGCCTGCTTCGCGTGCCACGGCACCGACGGTAATGCCGTCGATCCGCAGTACCCCCGCCTTGCCGGCCAGTACAACATGTACCTGCAGCAGGCGCTGCACGAGTACAAGACCGGCCAGCGCAGCAACGCCATCATGAAGGGCTTCGTCGCCACGCTGTCCGACCAGGATATCGAAGACGTCGCCGCGTATTTCTCCAGCTTGCCGACCAAGCTCGATACGCTCGAAGGCCATATCCAGGGCGACAAGAACTAACGTCGCGACGCCCTGCAAACAAAAAGCCCGCCATCTTTCGGCGGGCTTTTTGTTTTGCACGTGACAACGCGTGGACTTTCACTGCGATAACGTAGCTGGCCGGACATACAAGGAAACCCCATGGGCTGCCTTCCGCTACCCGTTCTTTTCTTGCTGGGTGTCATCATCGGCAATGCGTTCTGGGGCAATACCGGCGCACTGTGGGGCGCCGGCATCGGCCTCGCTCTTGGACTCGTTCTTACCGGCTGGTTTGTCGCCCTGTTGCGCGGAAAAAAGAAATAACCCGTGCGCTCAACCAAGCGCCGAACGGCCTTCGGGTTTGCTGTAGTAGGGGTTGCTGCCACCGGCATGATCGGTGGCATCGCGCACCTCGGTGATCTCGGGCACGCGCTCGCGCAAGGTCTTTTCGACGCCGTGCTTGAGCGTGACGTCGACCATGCCGCAACCATGGCAACCGCCGCCGAACTGCAGCACCACCACGCCGTTGGCATCGATTTCGAGCAGGCTGACGCGGCCGCCGTGCGCGGCGATCTTCGGATTCACTTCGGCTTCGAGCACATACTGCACGCGCTCGACCAGACCCGCTTCCAGGCCGGGCAGCTCACCCTTGATACGCGGTGCGCGGATATTGAGCTGACCGCCGGTGGTGTTGGGTTCGTAGTCGATGGTAGCGCCATCGAGCCACGGCGCGCTGGCACCGTCGATATGGAAGTCGAAACCCGTGCACTCGACCGTCCATTCATTGCCCGAGAGCTCATTGCGCTCGCAGAACTCCAGCTCGCAATTGGCCGCCGGCGTGCCGGGCTGGGTCACGCTCAGGCGAATCCCCAGGCCTTCAATACCTTGATTGGAAAGCAGACGCAGAAAGTGCTGCTGCGCGCGCTCGGAAATGTCGATCATGTCTACTCCGGATAACTTCGCCCGGCAGCCGAAAAGGCGCCAGCGGAAACAGCACCATTTTAGTACTGTTTTGCCTTCCGTGCGCGTCTTTACTTTTGTGCAGGCAACTTCGACGCTTGCTTCTTTACACTTGCCGTCTCGCCTTGGAGTTACCGCATGACCGATCTCGCCAGCCAGCACTGCCAGCCGCGCAAAGGTGCCGAAAATGCACTCGATACCGCCCAGATCGGCGAACTTCTGCAGCAGCTACCCGGCTGGAGCGTCACGGCGGATGGCAAGGCCATCGTCAAGGATTTCAAGTTCGCCGATTTCCATCGCACCCTAGGCTTCATTAACGCGGTTGGTTTCATGGCCAACCATGAGGACCATCACCCGGATATCGAAGCGGGCTATGGCCATTGCCACCTGCTGTGGTCCACCCACGATGTGGGCGGACTGTCCCTGAACGACTTTATCTGTGCAGCACGCGTCGAGGCCCTGCTCGCCCATTGAAAGCGACCCAGCTCCTGCGACGGATCGCCTGGACCGCCAGTTTCGTACTGGCGGTAGCTGTTGTGCTGTGGTCGATGGCCGCGCTTTCGAGCTGGATCACCCGCAGTGAACTCGCGCGCGATGCACAACAACGTCTGCACTCGCTGCAAACGGACGCTCCGCTGTGGCGATGGTCGCCGCGCACACGGGATGACCTGGTCGCCGGCCGTGCCTTCGGCAATGCGGACCTGCTGACCGGCGTCGATGGCGTCGACAGTGTCAGCAGCAGTGGCACACCGTTCGACCTGGGGCTGCCGCTCGCCCAGCCCGTCGATCTGCTGCACTGGCCGATGTTGCGCATCCTGGCCAAGAGCAGTTCGCCGGGGCGGCTAGGCATCATCTGGGAATCGCCCGGTCATGCTGGCTGCCTGGTGACGGACGCAGCGGAGCTTTCCAATACGTCCAACGACATCCTGATCGACCTGCGCCAGTTGCATGCGCAGTCCACCGACCCTACTCGCCCCGACTGTCCGCTGCCGCAGGCAGCAACCACCCTGCGCCTGCGACCGATCATTCCGGCCGGGGCGTCGTGGTTGCTCAAAGACGTGCAGCTCGGCGCGGGGGCGCGCATCGCCGCACCGCGCGGGGCCAGTCTTGCATTGAGTGGTGATGCGACGCGCGCCGGCGCTCAATGGGATGCCTGGGACTCGATCGGTCCCGCACCCATGATTCGCCTTCCATCGAATGCGAGCGCGGAAACCCTGCTCCAACTGCGCGACCATATCCTGAGCCGGCAACCCGGCGCCGTCGTCGTTCCCCATCGCGGTCTTCTGGTTGCCAAGGCGAAGATGGATCTGCCGCCATGGCTCGGCTGGGCGGTTTGCGCGCTTTACTTGGCCCTGCTGTTGGTAGCCGCGCAGTACCGCGCCCCGGAATGGGCCGCCCTGGTGCTGATTCTGCTGGGGCCGCTTTGGCTGATCATCGGCCTGCAATGGCAATTGCACCCCTCGGTTCCGGCCATCGTCGGTTTTCTTGGCGCCATCGGATTCGCCGCGTGGCGAGAATGGCGCCACCTCGGCACCGCGCAGTGGCGCTGGTTCGGCCAGGGAACCCAGCCCTGGTTGTGGCCACTGGTCCTGGTCGTTGTCGCCTATGCACTGGTGGTGGCCTTCGGCGATCGCCACCTGCATCCGCTGCCGTGGCGCCATGTGCTTCTCTATCTTGCCTGGGCCAGCCTGCAGCAGTGGCTGATCCTGGTGGTGGTCATGCGTCGCTGGGAAACCTGGGGCTGGCCGGCCGCGTTCTGCGTACTGGTCACCGCAGCGACATTCGGCCTGCTGCATACGCCCAATGGGCTGCTGATGCAGTTCTGTTTCCTGGCCGAGCTGTATTGGGCCTGGTGCTTCATGCGTACGCGCAGCCTTGCTCCGATTGCGCTGGCCCACGCAGCCTGTGCCCTGATCGTCGAGGCCGGGCTGGCCGGGCCTTTGTTGCGGTCGCTGGAGATCAGCGGACGATTCTTTCTTTAAGGCGCAGGCGTTCTCGAATAACTTCAGTTTTCATCGTCGCCCCAGCGAACGCCGGGGCCAGAAAAGCTTCAGTTTCAATGATCGTCATCCCGGCGCAGGCCGGGACCCAGTAGCATCGCCTTTCAGTTTTCGCGATAGAGCTGGCGGCTTTTGCGGGTTCTGGCGACAAGCGATCACAAGGCCACTGGGTTCCGGCCTTCGCCGGAATGACGAATTGGGAAGGTTTTTTTTTACAGGCCCCTTCAGTCGCCCCGCTTCCTGCCCACAGCCCCTTTAGTAGCAAGGACATCCAGAAACTTCTTCAAGTCATCTGGCAGCGGCGCCGAGAACGAATACGAACGTCCGTCCACCTCAAAACTCATGTGTGCGGCATGCAGGAACAGCCGGTTCAACCCCCACTCCTTGAAGCGCTTGTTTGCGTCGCGGTCGCCATATTTGGGGTCGCCGGCCAGTGGATGGCCGACGTGCTGGGCATGCACGCGGATCTGGTGCGTGCGCCCGCTGCCCAACGTCGCCTGCATCAGGCGAGCGCCTGGGTACTGCTCCATCTCACGGAAAAAAGTGAGCGATGGCTTGCCGTTATCGGCAACTCTTACCATCCGTTCTCCGCCCTGCAGCACCGATTTCAACAGCGGCGCATTGACGTCGAACTTGGCTTTTTGCGGATGCCCGGTCATCAGGCACAGGTACTGCTTGGTCACGGTGTTGGCGCGGATCTCCGCCTGCAGCCCGACTAGGCCGGCCCGGGTCTTGGCAAAAACCAGCACGCCGCTGGTGTCGCGGTCCAGGCGATGGACCAGCTCCAGATGCTCGGTCGGGCGGGCCGCGCGCAAGAGTTCGATCGCGCCATGACTCACGCCGCTGCCGCCATGGCTGGCGATCCCGGCCGGTTTGTCGATGGCCAGGAAGTGCTTGTCCTCGAAGATCACCGCCTCGGCAACCTCGGCCACCATGCTCTCGGACGGGCCCTGCTCTACCGGTCGCTCTGCCACCCGCACCGGCGGAATACGCAACATATCACCGGCCACGAGACGCGTATCGGGCTTGGCGCGCTTGCCGTTCACACGCACCTGCCCGGTGCGCAGGAGGCGGTAAATCATGCTCTTGGGCACGCCCTTGAGCAGGGTCATCAGCGCATTGTCGATACGCTGGCCGTCCCGCTCGGGGCCGACCTGGACTTGACGCACACCTTGAGGTGCGTCATGGGAAGTTACCGTCTGCATTGAAAAAAACCTGACGAGATAGGATACTCGGCCAGCGCTGCGCCCTGTCCGACGAGAAGTATGGATGGGGCGGTTAGCCCGCCCGTAACGCCGGCGAGGATAGCGCTGGTCGCCTACCCGGCAGCCGGTCGCTGCTCCCTTTCATCGTAACGGTTCGGGCTGTCGTTTGTCCGGTATCAAGGGGTACTGGGACTTCCGAGCGTTGCCAAAGAATCACCCCCGGAACCAGAAAGGGTTCCGTCACAAGCCGCTTAACCGCAGCGGCGCGATCCCCGGCAGGCCGCCACCATGGCGCCACCGCGGCACGCGACGCGCGGCAAGCCGAGGAAAAATTACAATGAAGCGTATGTTGATCAACGCAACTCAGCGTGAGGAGTTGCGTGTGGCCATCGTCGATGGCCAAACCCTTTACGATCTCGATATTGAAATCCCGTCCCGCGAGCAGAAAAAAGCCAATATTTACAAAGGCCGCATCACTCGCGTCGAAGCCTCCCTCGAAGCCTGCTTTGTCGATTACGGCGCCGAGCGCCATGGTTTCCTGCCGCTGAAAGAAGTCTCCCGCGAGTACTTCACCGCCGGTCTGGACCCCAACAAGGCCAATATCCGCGACCTCATCCGTGAAGGTCAGGAGATCGTTGTTCAGGTCGAAAAGGAAGAACGCGGCAACAAGGGCGCCGCGCTGACCACCTTTATCAGCCTGGCCGGCCGGTACATGGTGCTGATGCCGAACAACCCGAAGGCCGGCGGCGTCTCGCGCCGGATCGAAGGTGAAGACCGCCAGGCCTTGAAGGAAGCGCTCGACCACCTCACCGTGCCGGACGACGTCGGCCTGATCGTACGTACCGCCGGCATGGGCCGCGACGCCGAAGAGCTGCAGTGGGATCTGGACTACCTGCTCCAGCTGTGGAAGGCGATTTCCAACGCCGCCAGCGCGCAGAAGGGCCCGTTCCTGATCTATCAGGAATCGAAGCTGTTCATCCGCGCCCTGCGCGACTACCTGCGCAACGATATCGGCGAGATCCTGATCGACGAGGAGTCGCTCTATAACGACGCCCGCGAGTTCGTGCAGCAGGTCATGCCCAATGCCATGCGCAAGCTCAAGCTGTACAAGGACGACACGCCGCTGTTCTCGCGCTACCAGATCGAGACGCAGATCGAGAGCGCGTTCGAACGCCAGGTGCGCCTGCCGTCGGGCGGCTCGATCGTCATCGACCAGACTGAAGCGCTGACCGCCATCGACATCAACTCGTCGAAGGCGACCAAGGGCAGCGACATCGAAGAAACCGCCTTCAACACCAATTGCGAAGCGGCGGTGGAAATCGCCCGCCAGCTACGCATCCGCGACGCCGGCGGCCTGATCGTGATCGATTTCATCGACATGGACAGCCCCAAGCACCAGCGTGAAGTCGAAGAACGCCTGAAGGACGCCCTCAAGCTGGACCGCGCCCGTGTGCAGATCGGCCGCATCTCGCGTTTCGGCCTGCTGGAGATGTCCCGCCAGCGCCTGCGCCCGTCCCTGGGCGAAGCCACCCAGATCGTCTGCCCGCGCTGCGAAGGCCACGGCCATATCCGCGGCGTGGAATCGCTGGCGCTGTCGACGCTGCGCCTGATCGAAGAGCACGCGATGAAGGACAACACCGGCCAGGTGCTGGTGCAGGCACCGCCCGCGGTCGCCAACTTCATGCTCAACGAGAAGCGCGCCAGCGTGGTCGAGATCGAGCTGCGCAACAAGGTGCACGTCGTCATCGTCGCCGACGACAAGCTCGAAACCCCGCATATCGAAATCCAGCGCATCCGCGAAGCGGACATGGGCGAGCACAGCAAGCCCAGCTACGAGCGCCTGACCGCCGTCGAAGAAACCGCCATTCCCAAGATGGGCCAGGCCCTGGGCAGCGGCGAACAGCCGGCTGTCAGCGGCATCGTGCCGGCATCGCCCGCGCCGTTGCGCGAAGAGGTCGCCTCCTCCCCGGTCGTCTCTGCACCCAAGGCCACGCCGGTTGCCGCACCCGCTCAGGGCGGCGGCTTGATGGGCTGGTTCCGCGGCCTGTTCAGCAGCCCGGCTCCCGCGCCAGCGCCTGCACCCACCCCCACCCCGCGCAGCGAGTCGCGCGCCAACGAATCGCGCGGCAATCGCCGTGACGAACGTGGCCGCTCCGCACAGGGCAGCACGGGTCGCCAGTCACAACAGCAGCGCCGCGAGCAGCAAGGCAAGGGTGCCGGCAAGGCACAGCAACCCAATCAGCCACGCCAGCCGCGCAACCCCGATGCCCAGGCGCCGCGTCAGCAGCAGCCAGGGAAGCCGCAGGACGGCACGCCGCGCCAGGAACGTCAGCCCAAGCCGACCCAGGACGCAGCCCAGCAGCCGCAGAACGAAGGGCGTAAGCAGCAAGGCCAGCAGCAGCCGAAGGGCGAGCGCCAGCCGCGTCCGCCGCAGTCGCCTGCGGGCGCCACGCCGGCAGCGCTGCAGGCAGCCCCCGCCGAGGCAGCCCCCGCCGAGGCAGCAAAAGAAGCTCAGCTGAGCACACCGGTCACCGAGACGCCCGCACCGGGCAGCAACGAGCCGGGCGCCGAAGGCGAAGTGTCGCCGTCGCGTCGTCGTCGCGGCCGTCGCGGTGGTCGTCGTCGCCGTCGTCATGAAGACGGCACGCAGGTGCAGGGTCAGACCAACGAGTCGGCAGTCGACGAGTCGGAGCTGGACGATGAAGATCGCAGCGAAGATACCGGCCTGGGCGAGAACCATGAGCCCAAGGCGGCTGCACCCAAACCCGCATCTGCCGCCGAGCCGGTGGCTGCGAAGACGATCGCTGCCACGACCGCTGCTTTCGCCGCTGCGTCCGTCATCGAAGCAGAAGTCACCACGATCCACGCTCGTGAGGCCGCGGCACCGGTAGAAAAAACCGAAGCTGCTGAACCAGCTGCCTCGCCGCATTGGGCGACACGCCCTGAAGTGAGCGTGTCGGCTCCAGCGGCAACGGCGTTCAATCTGCCGACGCTGCCGCCCATCCCGGAGGCGTCGTCGGAAGCAGAGCATACGCATACGGTAGAAACGCACGTCATCGCGGCGCCAGTCGCCGCTGTCTCGAACGTCGCCGAAGAACAGTCGGCACCGCGCGCATGGGCGGACGGCCATACTTCCGTAGCTGAAACGCCGACGACCGTTATCGAATCGACACCTGCCAGCGAAGAACCTGCCACGCCTGCTGCCAACGACAGCACGATCGATTTCCGTGCCCAGTCGTCGTTCGAACAACAGACGACCGCAGCACACATCGAGCCGGCACCGTTGCCGATCGCCGCAGCGCCGGCCGAAGTCACGGTCGAGGCCGTGCTTGAGCCGAAGCTGGAAGAGTCCGCGCCGAGTGAGCCGCAGCCGCAGGTGGAGGAACCGAAGGTATCGGCCGCCCCGCCCGCACAAGGCGATCTACTTGCAGGTGCGCCGCTTCATCCGGTGACCGAGCCCGTCCATCCGGAAAGCGTATCGCCTGACTCGACGGCGCAGGAAGACGAAAGCGCCAGCGACAAGAACGCTTCGCACGGTCAGTAATCGCCACCGACAGCACAAAAAAAGAGCCGGACTTACGTCCGGCTTTTTTTGTTTCGCTGCTGGAAAAACCGCTCAGCCGCCTACCTGATTGTTGTGCGTGTCGAGCAGACCATGCACCGTCATCAGATGCGCCAGACCGACCACATGATCGATCTGTAGCTTTTCCATCAGACGCTGTTTGTAGGTGGATACGGTTTTCGGACTGAGATTGAGTTGTTCGCCGATCGTCGTCAGCGGTTTGCCGCGTACCAGCATCATGGCAACCTCCAGCTCGCGGCTGGACAGGCTGTCGAACGGGGATCCTTCTCCGTCGAGCGTGGCCAACGCCAGTTGCTGCGCGACAGCCGGGGCGAGATAGCGACGCCCATAAGCCACATGCCGCACCGCACCCAGCAATTCTTCCGCACTGCAGCCTTTGGTCAGATAACCGAGCGCACCGGCATCGAGCAGGCGCTTGGGAAAACGCGCGTCGTCGACGACAGTCACCACGATGATGTTGGTAGCCAGTTTCGCGCGTGCAACACGCTCGGTCAGCTCAATGCCGCTCATGCCGGGCATGTGCACGTCGACCAAGGCAATGTCGGGCTCCAGCGAACGAATCAGGCGCAGCCCTTCCTCGGCCGTGCCCGCCTCGGCGACGACAGTGATGTCGTGCTCTTTGTCCAAGATCATCTTGAAACCGGTACGGACCAGTTCGTGATCGTCGATGATTATAGTTTTGATCACGTTTATTCCCTCCCTGGGTAGGAAGCCTGAACTTAGGATGCACGATAATTCATTGCAAGCGTCATCCGTAACAGGAAAGCGACGACAGCACTGAAAAGTGCAAATTCAGAAAAGCCTGACTGAAAAAATCTTTAACCCTCACAGTCATTGTAGATGACCCGCATGGATGAGCTTGCTGGGTACAGCATGTTACGATCTACAGCTGGCACAGCTCCATCGCTGCCCGGATGGCGAAATTGGTAGACGCAAGGGACTTAAAATCCCTCACCCTCGCGGGTATGCGGGTTCGATTCCCGCTCCGGGCACCAGACACTCGAAAGCCTCCTACGTCTCTGTAGAAACAACTTCAGAGAACCTCGAATAGCCTCAGTTTTCATCGTCGCCCCGGCGAAAGCCGGGGCCCAGTGTCTTTCGCACGTTGAAGCATAAGGCACTGGATCCCGGCTTTCGCCGGGACGACGGATAGGAAGGGTTTTTAGAAGACCCTTTCAGTCGCGACCGGCCGTGACGTAAGCGTGGGTCGCGACTGAAGTCGCACCTGCGAAGAATTTGGGCTTCCATCGCGACCCCTTGCGTGTTTCTCGTTCGCGCCGATGAGTGTAAGGTCCTTGCCTTCCTCATCGCCCCGAGATGTCGCCATGGCTACGCAACCCGAACTGTATGAGCTCTTTCGTGCCCTGCATCAGCAGGAGGGTGGCTTCGTCATGCCCAATCCATGGGACGGAACCTCGGCGCTCATCCTGAAGCAGGCGGGCTTCAAGGCCTTGGGAACGTCTTCGGCAGCCATCGCATCGGCGCTGGGGCGTCTCGATGGCAGGCATGCGGTAACGCTCGAGGAACACCTGGCGCATGCCAAGCTCCTTGGCGATCTCACCGACCTGCCGATCAATGGCGATTTTGAAGACGGCTACGGGGCGACGCCGAGCGATGTTGCGGCAACCGTCGAATCGGCGATCGCCTGGGGACTGGCCGGCATCGGTATCGAGGACACTTCAGGCGATCCGGCCCACCCCATCCGCGAGTTCGACGATGCGGTAGAACGCATGCGCCATGCCGCCAAGGCAGCCAAAGGGCGAATCCTTCTCACCGGACGCTGTGACAACTTCCTCCAGGGCCGGCCCGATCTGGACGACACCATCCGGCGCCTGGTTGCATTTGCCGACGTGGGTGCCGATGTTCTTTATGCGCCCTACCCGACCGACATGGATGCCGTAAGAGCCATCGTCAAAGCCGTGGCACCCAAGCCGGTGAACCTCGTCGTGGGCACGATGAGTGGAACGCTGCCTTTGGCCGAGTTGCAGAAGGCCGGGATCAAACGCGTAAGCATGGGCGTGGCGCTTTATTCGCGCGCCATGGGCGATCTGCGCAAGGCTGCCCAACAGTTGGCTGACGGCGACCTGGCTTCGGCATCCGAGGGCATGAGCTTCAAGGACATCAAGACGATGATCTCTGACGCGACTGCGCATAAGGCGTCGTGACGCAGACGGCAGGCAAAGAAAAAGCGCCACAAGGGCGCTTGGATACTTCTACGCAATGGAGGCCAGGGTCGGAATCGAACCGGCGTACACGGCTTTGCAGGCCGCTGCATGACCACTCTGCCACCTGGCCATTGCGCGAACCCCGGACTGAAACACCCGGGACTCACCGATAAAACAAAACCCCGGCGCAACCGAGGCTTTGCAAAAACTGGAGCGGGAAACGAGACTCGAACTCGCGACCCCGACCTTGGCAAGGTCGTGCTCTACCAACTGAGCTATTCCCGCATCGGAGTCAGAAATAATAACAGAACTGACGCCTTTGTGAAGACTTTACGTTTAACTTTTGTGCCAGAAACGGCCAACTTTCCCACCGATGCCGCCCCCCAGAAATGACGAAGCCCCGGGCTAAGCCGGGGCCTGTCTGAACCTGGAGCGGGAAACGAGACTCGAACTCGCGACCCCGACCTTGGCAAGGTCGTGCTCTACCAACTGAGCTATTCCCGCATCGGAGTCGCGCATTGTAATGGCTAAAAGCGCACCGTCAAGTCTCTGTCACAGAAAAATTCAGGCATCGCTTTTATTCGGCGCAAAAGGCCCTTTTTCGCCACGCAGCATCGGCCACGCCGCACGCAGATAGTGCAGACCCGACCAGATGGTGAGGATGCCGGCAATCACCAGCAACACTTCGCCCACGTGATAGAGGCGCAGCGTTTCCGCATCGTGCTGCACGATCAGCACGACCAGCGCGATCATCTGCATCACCGTCTTGAGCTTGCCGACAAAGGCCACTTTCACGGTGGCGCTCATACCGATTTCAGCCATCCATTCGCGCAGCGCCGAGATGCTGATTTCGCGACCGACGATAACGGCCGCCGTGACCGCCATCACAATGCCGGGCCAACCGCCACGATGCGACTCGACCAGCAGGAACAGCGTCACCGCCACCATCAGCTTGTCGGCGACCGGGTCCAGAAAAGCACCGAACGCCGAGGTCATGTTTAAACGACGCGCAAGGTAGCCATCGAACCAGTCGGTGATCGCCGCCAGTACGAAAACGATGGCTGCCGTGATGTTGTGACCGCGGAAGGGCCAATAGAACACCACCACCATGACCGGCAACAGAGCGATGCGAAACAGGGTCAGCCAGGTTGGCAAGTTGATACGCATCGATTCAATCCGCTTTTAAGCTAGTAGTGTCGCATGGATGGGAGTGCTCACTCCGTTATGTGGTTCAGATTCAGGCATGCAAGGTGGCGTAGATACGTTCGGCCAGGCCGCGATCGATACCCTTCACCTGCATCAGCTCCTCCACACCCGCAGCCTCGACGCCGGCCAGCCCACCAAAGGCCTTGAGCAAGGCCGAACGGCGGCGAGCGCCGATGCCCGGCACGTCCTCCAGCACGCTGCGTTCACGCGCCTTCTCGCGGCGCTTGCGATGGCCGCTGATCGCAAAACGATGCGCCTCGTCGCGCACCGCGGCAACCAGATGCAGTGCCGGCGATGCCGGGCCCGGATGCAGGTTGCGACCCGACTCGGCCAGTATCAGCGTCTCCTCACCTGCGCGTCGGCCCGGCCCCTTGGCCACGCCGACAATGCGGATGCCCTGCACGCCCAGTTCCTTCAACACATCGAGCGCCTGTGCCACCTGACCGCTGCCGCCGTCGATCAGCAGGATGTCAGGCCGCGCACCCTCGCCTTCGGCAACCTTGCGGAAACGCCGAGTCAAGGCCTGGTGCATGGCCGCGTAGTCGTCGCCGGGCGTGATGCCGGCGATATTGAAGCGGCGGTAGTGCGATTTCTCGGGGCCTTCCGGACCGAAGACCACGCAAGAAGCCACCGTGGCCTCGCCCATGGTGTGGCTGATGTCGAAGCACTCGATACGGCGAGGCGCTTCGTCGAGCTCCAGTAGGCGCTGCAGATCGTCGAAACGCGCGCCCAGGGTCTGGCGACTGGCAAGTCGCGCCGTCAACGAAGCCTGCGCATTGCGCTCGGCCATCTGCAGAAACCGCGCGCGTTCGCCACGCACGCTGGTCTTGATCTCGACGGCATGCCCGGATTGCTGGGTCAGCAGATCCGCGAGAATCTCGCAGTCGGCGGGGACATCGCCAAGTATCAGCTCGCGCGGCACCGGTCGGTCGAGGTAGTACTGCGCAAGAAACTGGCCCAACAGATCGCCCGGCTCGGCATCGAGCGGCAGGCGCGGATAGAAGTCGCGGGTGCCCAGGCTGACGCCATTGCGGAAGAACAACACGCTGACACAGGCCAGGCCCGATTCGATACGGCAGGCAATCACGTCCATGTCGGCGCTCGCGCCCTGCACATGGTGCTGTGCCTGCAGCTTGCGCAAGGCGGACACCTGGTCGCGCATCGACGCGGCGCGCTCGAATTCCAGCGATTTGCTGGCCTGCTCCATCCCGCTGGCCAGTTCGTCGATCACCGCGCTGCTGCGGCCTTCCAGAAACATCTCGGCGTGACGCACATCGCTGCGATAGTCGTCGACGGAAATCAGATTGACGCAGGGCGCACTGCAGCGGCCGATCTGATGCTGCAGACACGGGCGCGAACGATTGCGAAAATAACTGTCTTCGCACTGCCGCACCTTGAACAGCTTCTGCATCAGGTTGAGGCTTTCGCGCACAGCGAACGTGCTTGGATAGGGGCCGAAAAAGCGTCCCGGCAGATTGCGCGCACCGCGATGAAAAGCCAGCCGCGGGTAATCCTCGCCACCGGACAGATAGATGTACGGGTAGCTCTTGTCGTCGCGCAACATGATGTTGTAGCGCGGCTTGAGCGACTTGATCAGCTGCGATTCGAGCAGCAGCGCCTCGCCCTCTGTACGCGTGACGGTGATCTCGCAGCGTGCGATCTGTGAAATCATCGAGGCGATGCGCGGCTCCATCCTGGGTTTCAGGAAGTAACTGCCGACGCGCTTTTTCAGATTGCCGGCCTTGCCGACGTACAGCAGCTCGTCCGCGTCATCGAAATAACGATAGACGCCGGGGGAACTGGTCAGGGTTTTGACGAACGCCTTGCCGTCGAAGGTCGGCTGCGAAATGGGCTGCATCCCCGTATTCTAACGGGTCGTGTCAAGCCCCGGACGACTCGCGGCGCAAGCGTTCGAGCAAGCCCTGAATCCCTCGTTCAGCCAGCGCCACCGAGGCGGTGAAGCCGGCCTCGTCGCCATAGTAGGGATCGGGGAATTCAGCCGGCTCGTCGACACCGGCCCAGGGCAGGAACAGGTCGATGTGCGCCGTGGATGCGGGCGATCTGAGCCGCTCGATCTCGCGCAGATTGTCCCGATCCATGGCGAGCGCCAGATCGTAATCGCGCAGGTCGGCCGCCCTCAACTGACGCGCGCGATGCGGCTCAAGATCGTAGCCAGCCGTCCTGGCCGCGGCACGCATGCGCGTATCGGCCCCTTTGCCGATATGCCATCCACCCGTCCCACAGGAGGCGAACTCGATATCCAGGCCGGCGCGCCGAGCATGGGCTCGCGCTACGACTTCGACCACGGGCGAACGGCAGATATTGCCCAAACACACAAACAACACGCGTGTCACGGCTGCTGCGCCTGCAACCACTGCTGCGCCCGTTCGAGATCGGCCTGGGTGTCGATGCCCGGCGGGAACGGCTCGGGCGTCAGGCGCACGGCAATCGGGTAGCCGTGCTCCAGTACGCGCAGCTGTTCGAGCGATTCGATCTGCTCCAGCGCAGTACGGGCCAAACCGGTATAGCGATGCAGGAAACCCGCGCGGTAGGCATAGATGCCGATATGCCGCAGGAACGGCACGTCACTCGGCAGATGCTGCTTGTCCTTTGCGAAAGCATCGCGCGCCCACGGCAGCGGTGCGCGACTGAAATACAGCGCACGGCCATCGACACCGCGTACCAGCTTGACCACGTTCGGATCGAACAGCTCGTGCGCGTCGTCGATCGGCGTGGCCAGCGTGGCCATCGGCGCATCGTCTTCGGCCAACGCACGTGCCACTTCGCGAATGCCCGCTGCGGGTGCGAAAGGCTCGTCACCCTGCAGGTTCACCACGATGGCGTCGTCGGCCCAGCCATAGTGCGCCGCGCATTCAGCCAGGCGATCGCTACCGGAGGCGTGATCGCTGCGCGTCATGCATACATCCACACCCTGCCCGGCCAGCGCATCGGCGATACGTTGATCGTCTACTGCCACCACCACCTGCGCCGCGCCAGCCTGCAGCGCGCGCTGCGCGACGCGCACCACCATCGGTACGCCGGCGATATCGCGCAGCGGCTTGGCGGGTAAGCGAGTCGACCCGTAACGGGCGGGAATGGCAACAATGAATGGCGGCAACGCGGTGGACATGGCGACCTCAGTCGACTTCGCGCAATGAGAAACCACAACCGTTGGCCAGCTCGATAAAGCCGGGAAACGACGTTGCCACATTGCGACAGTCGGCGATATGCACCGGCTCGCGCGCCACCAACCCGGCAATGGCAAAGCTCATCGCGATGCGATGGTCGCCATGGCTGTCGATGCTGCCACCGTTGAGCGTGCCGCCAACAATCGTCGCACCATCGGGCGTTTCGTCGACGGTGATGCCCAAAGCACGCAAGCCTGTCGCCATGCTGGCCAGGCGGTCGGACTCCTTGACCCGCAGCTCGGCGGCACCGCGAATCACGGTCGAACCCTGCGCTACGGCGGCCGCCACGAACAAGGCCGGGAATTCGTCGATCATGTCCGGCACCAGCGCCTCGGGCAACTCGACGCCATGCAATGGGGCATGGCGAACGACGATATCGCCGACCGGCTCGCCACCGCTCTCGCGCTCGTTCTCGATCCGGATGTCGGCACCCATCAGACGCAACGCCTGCAACAAACCGGTACGGCGAGGATTGAGGCCCACCGCCTGCAGATGCAACTGGGAACCGGGCACCACGCTGGCCGCCACCAGGAAGAACGCCGCCGACGAGAAGTCGGCCGGCACATCGACATCGGTCGCCTTCAACCGATGCCCGCCCGACAGGCGCGCGCGCCCCGGCGTGAAATCGATCGGCCAGCCGAACGCGGCAAGCATGCGCTCGGTGTAGTCACGCGTTGGATGAGGCTCGATGACCTCGGTGTCGCCCTGCGCATACAAACCGGCGAGGAGCAGTGCCGACTTCACCTGCGCGCTTGCTACCGGCAATGTGTATTCGATGCCTTGCAATGCGCGACCGCCATGGATATGCAGCGGCGGCAGACCCTCCTGGCTGTCGATGTGTGCACCCATGCGTGCCAACGGATCGGTGACGCGGCGCATCGGTCGCTTGGACAAGGACTCGTCGCCGATCAGGGTGCTGTCAAACGCCTGTCCCGCCAGCAGACCGGCAAGCAGTCGCATGCCGGTGCCCGCGTTGCCGCAATCGAGCTGCGCCGACGTGCCGCGCAAACCATGCAGGCCCACGCCATGAATCAGGCGCTCGCCATCGGCCGGCGTTTCGATACGCACGCCGAGCTGCGCAAGCACAGCTGCCGTCGCGCGCGTATCTTCGCCTTCCAGAAAGCCACGCACATGCGAGCGGCCTTCGGCCAATGCAGCGAGCATCAGCGAACGGTGCGAAACGGACTTGTCGCCGGGTACGCGCAGACTGCCCTGCAACGCACGCCCGACGCTGCTCTGCCAATCCAGACGCGCGCTCACGGCAACGCGACCGGGTAGGAACCGAGCACGCGCAGCTTGGCGACGGTCGATTCGATTTCCTTGACCGCGCCTTGCAGCGCTTCGTCATTGATATGGCCGGAGACGTCGATAAAGAACGCGTACTGCCATTTGCCGGTATGCGCCGGCCGCGATTCGATGCGATTCAAACTGATGTCGTGTTTGGCGAAAGGACTGAGGACGTCGTACAAGGCACCCGGCTTGTCGTTGACGGTGATCAACAGCGACGTGCGGTCGTTGCCCGACGGCGGGAAAAGCGTGCGACCGATAACCAGGAAACGCGTGGTGTTGTCGGCACGGTCTTCGATGCCATTCGCGATCGTGGTCAAGCCATAGACCCGACCGGCAGTCTCGCCGGCAATGGCCGCCGCATCGTCCGAGTGACGCGCCATGCGTGCCGCTTCGGCATTGCTGCTGACCGCGATGCATTCGACATCGGGCAGGTTGATGCGAAGCCAGGTCTTGCACTGCTGCAACGATTGCGCGTGCGCGTAGACGCGCTTGATCGCATCGAGCTTGCCAGCCTGCGAATGCAGGCATTGATGCACGCGCAGTTCGACTTCGCCGCAGATCGTCGCATTGGAGGTAAGAAACATGTCCAGCGTCACCTGGATCATGCCCTGGCCGGAGTTCTCGACCGGCACCACGCCGAAATCGGCGTGTCCGGCGGCGACTTCCTGAAAGACCTCTTCGATGCTGCCCAGCGGCAGACCGTAGGCGGCATGACCGAAGTGCTTGCGCACGGCCTGCTCGCTGAAGGTGCCTTCGGGGCCGAGAAAGCCGATCTTCAGAGGGTCTTCCTGCGCCAGGCAGGACGACATGATTTCACGGAACAGACGCACCATCTCGGTATCGGACAGCGGGCCGTGATTGCGGTCCACCACCATGCGCAGCACATGGGCCTCGCGCTCGGGTCGGTAATAGTCGATCGCCGACAGGCCCTCGCCCTTGACCTTGGCCACTTCCTGCGCCCAATTGGCGCGCTCGGAAATCAGCTCCTGGATTTGCTTGTCGATGCTGTCGATGCGATCGCGCACCTCAGCGAGCGAGGTTTTCTGGTCCGTCATGATTCAAAGCCGTCTGGCAGTAAAGATGTCCACTCCCGATGTTACATCGGCGCGCGGACTTTTGCGCGCCGCAACATCAGCCGTGGCGCGTGGCAAATTCGCGCATGAATGCGGTCAAGGCTTCGACCGCCTCCAGCGATACGGCGTTGTAGAGCGAGGCGCGCATGCCGCCGATCGCCTTGTGGCCCTTCAACGCCAACAAGCCGGCCGCCTCGGACTCCTTGAGGAATACCGCGTCCAGCGCGGCATCGTGCAGGGTGAACGGGACATTCATGCGCGAACGCGACGCCGGATCGATCGGATTGCGGTAATAGCCGCCGGAACCGTCGATCGTGTCGTAGAGCAAAGCCGCCTTGGCATCGTTGCGAGCCGCCACGGCAGCAAGGCCGCCCTGCTCTTTGAGCCATTGGAAGGTCAGGCCCGCGAGGTACCAGCCCCAGGTATTGGGGGTATTGAGCATCGAATCGTTCACCGCATGCTCGGCGTAGCGGAAGATTCGCGCCATCGGACGGGTGGCACGCTCCAGCAGGTCCCGGCGCACGATCATCAACACCAGGCCCGAGGGACCGATATTCTTCTGCGCACCCGCGTAGATCAGGCCAAAACGGCGCACATCGATCGGTCGCGACAGGATGTCCGACGACATGTCGGCGACCAGCGGCACCTCGCCCACCTCCGGCACGTCATGAAATTCGACGCCATGAATCGTTTCGTTCGGCGTGTAGTGCACGTAGGCCGCGGCGGGGTTGAGCTTCCAGCCGCTGCGTGCCGGCAGCTTGACGTAGTTGTCGGCGTGACTGCTGGCGGCGATATCCACCTTGACGTACGGCGCCGCTTCGCTGGCCGCCTTCTCGCCCCAATGACCGGTGACGATGTAGTCGGCGCTGGCACCTTCGGCCGCCAGATTCATGGGTATTTGCGCAAAATGCTGAGTCGCGCCGCCTTGCAGAAACAACACCGCGTAGTCGTCCGGGATCGCGGCCAGCTCGCGGACATCGGCTTCCGCTTGCGCGGCCAGCCCCATGAATAACTTGCCGCGATGGGAAAGCTCCATCACCGATGCACCGCTGCCGTTCCAGTCGAGCATCTCGCGTTGTGCACGTTCGAGCACCGCTTGCGGCAGGGCCGCCGGTCCTGCGCTGAAATTCCAGACTCTACTCACGAAACAGTTTCCGATGAAATCAAACGGGGCCAGTCTTCAAAACTTGACGAACAATACCAGCGCGATAATCAACGCGATCACCGCCGCCGTCACGATCAGCCACCATACTTCGCCGCGAGGGCCGGCATCTTCTTCGGGCAGGTGCTGGACCGGTGGCGTATAGACGGGAATTTCCGGCTCGTCTTCCATCCCAGGCGCGTCGACGATAAAGCGGTGCATGGCAATGCCGATCTGGTCGCCCGGCTGCAAAGCCGCGTGGCCGACTTCCACGCCATTGACGCGCAGCGGATAACGCTCCGACTTCTGCCCCGCTTCGAGCCAAAGCCGGCCGTTCTGCCAGGCGATGCGCAGCGTGGCGGCCTCGCCTTGCGGCAATTCCAGCGGATAGCGCCCCATGGCGCCGAGTTCAAGACGATCCTGCAGCGACAGCACGCGCCCGGACAGCGGACCGGCAATCGCACGCAGCGCCACCGTGCAACGCCCCTCTTCCGGCACCTGCTTGGTGTTGCGTTCGGCGGGCGACTCGTCCTCGCGCAGCAGCATGCGGCAGTCGCCGACGCTCAGGACATCACCGGCACGCAGCAGGCTGCGCTCGCGTATCGGCCGCGCATTCACATAGATACGCCCGGCCTGAGCCAGTACGTGCAGAACGATGCCGCGACGATCCCGTTGTATGCGCAGGTGATAAGGATGCGCCTGGCCGGTGGCCAACACGAGATCGTTATCCGGAGCGCTACCGACGCGCAGCGTAGCTTGCGTCCATGGGAAATCTTCGCGGGCCGAATTGGGAAATTCGATGCGCATGAATCAACCGGTCGATAGTGTGCCGGACTCTAGCAGAAGCCTGCGCCTTGAGCAGACCCCAAGTTGGCCGCGCTTCATCCGTTATGCTTGAAGCTATGGTTTGAACCGCCTTCACGGAGAAGTTATGCCCAAGATCGACATCCGCAAGCCACATCAGCTGTCTGTGGCCGAAGCCCGTGCCGTGGTCGAACAGGTCGCCACGAAGATGCGCGAGAAGTTCGGGATGGACGGTCAGTGGCAGGGCGACACCTTCAGTTTCAGCCGCCCCGGGGTAGACGGGTCGATCGCCGTGGAAAGTGACGCCATCCAGGTCCGGGCCGACCTCGGCATGATGCTGGCCCCCCTCAAGGGGATGGTCGAACAGGAGATTCGGCGCAAGCTGGATGAACACTTCGCTTGATGATTCTTTAACCATGACCGAATCCGTGGCATAATCGATGGCTTACGCGGCCACAAGGGCCGTGCCATCAATCACCGGAACGCATGGCAAAAGACGACGTCATCGAAATGGAAGGGACGGTCCAGGAGACCTTGCCCAATACCATGTTCCGCGTGCAACTGGAAAACGGGCACGTCATAACCGCTCATATTTCTGGCCGCATGCGCAAGCATTACATCCGCATCCTCACCGGTGACAAGGTGAAGGTGGAGATGACCCCGTACGACCTGACCAAGGGCCGTATCACCTACCGCATGAAGTAATCGCGGGCTTCTAGCCGGCGTGAGAAAGGCCGCACCTTCGGGTTGCGGCCTTTTTGTGTTCGATTTGCAGAAGCGACTTCAGGCAACCTCAAATCACCTCTGTTTTCATCGTCGCCCCGGCGAACGCCGGGGCCCAGCGTCTTTAACACGTTGAAGCGTAAGGCGCTGGATCCCGGCGTTCGCCGGGATGACGGATAGGAGAGTTTTAGAGTCTCCCTGAAGTCGCTCCTACAAGGGATAAAGAAAAGCCGCGCACAAGGCGCGGCCCTTCACTGCCCTGCGGGGCTTCAACGCTTTATGACACTGTCGCCGGCACCTGCTCGGCGGCCTCGGTGCTGACCTTCAGCTCGCCGTCGACCACGCTCAGGAGCACCTTGCCACCATCGGCCAGTTTGCCGAACAGCAGCTCGTCGGCCAGCATGCGCTTGACCTTTTCCTGGATGACGCGGGCCATCGGGCGGGCACCCATCTGCGGGTCGAAGCCATGCTCGGCCAGCCAGCGACGGGCGTCGGCATCGACGTCCAGGGACACGTGCTTCTCGCTCAGCTGCGACTCCAGCTCGATCAGGAACTTGTCCACGACGCGCAGGATGTGCTCGAAGTCCAGTGCATTGAACTGGATGATCGCGTCCAGGCGGTTGCGGAACTCCGGCGTGAAGCTGCGGCGGATCACTTCCATCGCATCCATCGAGTGGTTCTGCTTGACGAAGCCGATGCCGCGACGCGACGCCTGCTGCGCACCGGCATTGGTGGTCATCACTACGATGACGTTCTTGAAGTTCGCCTCGCGACCGTTGGTATCGGTCAGCACGCCGCGATCCATCACCTGCAACAGGATGTTGAACACATCCGGATGCGCCTTTTCGATCTCGTCCAGCAGCAGCACGGCATGCGGATGCTTGGTCACCGCCTCGGTCAGCAGGCCGCCCTGGTCGAAACCGACATAGCCCGGAGGGGCGCCGACCAGACGCGACACCGAATGCGCCTCCATGTACTCGGACATGTCGAAGCGGATCATCTCGATGCCCAGCTGCATCGCCAGCTGCTTGGTGACCTCGGTCTTGCCCACGCCGGTCGGGCCGGCCAGCAGGAAGCTGCCGATCGGCTTGGACGGGTCGGCCAGACCCGAACGGGCCATCTTGATCGACGCGGCCAGGGCCTCGATCGCCGCATCCTGACCGAACACCACCATCTTGAGGTTGCGTTCGAGGTTGCGCAGGACGTCACGATCGGACGCCGAGACCTGCTTGGCCGGGATACGCGCCATCTTGGCGATGATGTACTCGACTTCCGGTACGTCAACCTTGTTGGTGCGCTGGTCTTCCGGCAGCAGGCGCTGATGGGCGCCGGCCTCGTCGATCACGTCGATGGCCTTGTCCGGCAGCAGGCGGTCGGGAATGTGCTTGACCGACAGGTCCACCGCGGCCTTCAACGCCTCGTTGGTATAGGTCACGTTGTGGTGTTCTTCGAAGCGCGAACGCAGGCCCTTCAAGATCTCGATGCTGTCGGCCACGGTCGGCTCGACCACGTCGATCTTCTGGAAGCGGCGGGCGAGCGCACGGTCCTTCTCGAAAATGCCGCGGAATTCCTGGAACGTGGTCGACCCGATGCAGCGCAGCTCGCCGGAGGCCAGCATCGGCTTGATCAGGTTGGAGGCGTCCATGGTGCCGCCCGACGCGGAACCCGCACCGATGATGGTGTGGATTTCGTCGATGAACAGGATCGATCCCGGCTGCTTCTTCAGCTGCCCGATCACCGCCTTGAGGCGCTTTTCGAAGTCGCCGCGATATTTGGTGCCGGCGACCAGGGCGCCCAGGTCGAGCGACCAGATGGTGGCGTCTTCGAGCACTTCGGGCACTTCGCCGTCGACGATGCGCTTGGCCAGACCTTCGGCCAATGCCGTCTTGCCCACGCCGGCTTCACCGACATAGAGCGGGTTGTTCTTGCGGCGGCGGCAGAGCACCTGAATGGTCCGCTCGATCTCGTCGGCGCGGCCGATCAGGGGATCGATCTTGCCTTCCAGGGCCAGCTCGTTGAGGTTCGAGGCGTATTCGGCCAGTGGATTGCCCTTCGGCTCGCCACCCTCTTCAGCCTCGCGCTCGGCACCCGGAATCTGCGACGAGGACTCGTCGCCGATCTTGGCGATACCGTGGGAAATGTAATTGACCACGTCCAGGCGGGTGATCTCCTGCTGATGCAGGAAATAGACCGCATGGGAGTCCTTTTCGCCGAAAATCGCCACCAGCACGTTGGCGCCGGTAACCTCTTTACGGCCCGAGGACTGAACGTGATAGACCGCCCGTTGCAGCACACGCTGGAAACCCAGGGTGGGCTGGGTATCGCGCTCGTCGCCGTGCGGCAGTACCGGCACGGTCTCGGCGATGATCTTTTCAAGCTCGGCGGTGAGCCTTGGCAAGTCGGCACCGCAGGCGCGCAAGGCGCCCAACGCTGCCTGGTTTTCAGTAAGCGCAAGTAGCAGGTGCTCCACGGTCATGAACTCGTGGCGCTGTTCACGGGCCTGTTTGTAGCACTGGCCGATGGTGACTTCGAGATCCTTGCTAAACATCCGGACCCTCTCCATTAAATGGCTGCGGCCCAACGCCGCGATGGCTACAACATGGGGGCGATCAAAGTTTTTCCATAGTGCACAACAACGGATGTTGATGAGCACGTGAATACTCGTTTACCTGAGTTACCTTCGTTTCAGCCACCTCCCTGGTAAACACCCCGCAAACGCCCTTGCCCCGAGTATGCACATGTAGCATCACCTGCACAGCCCGCTCTTGGTCTAAATTGAAAAAACTGCGTAAGACCTCCACAACAAAATCCATTGGTGTGAAGTCATCGTTCAGTAGCACGACCTGAAATAGGGGCGGCCGGGCCACCTCCGGTTTGGAGGTCTCCAGCGCCAGCCCGTGGCCATTGCCTTGTTCGTGTTCGGGTTCGTGGGCCATGTGTCATCGATAATGGAGCTTGGAAAGAAGTATAACTCCGGCGCACCGAGCCACCTGAAGGCCCTCGCCGGCATTGCCGTCTTAGGTAATGGCACAATATCGACTTTTCCAGCCCCGACCGGGCCATTCGTTGATCCCCACATGACCGATTCCCCGCTTTTTTCTTCGACGGTCTGGCACCCGCATGTCACCGTGGCCTGCGTGGTGGCCGACGGCGACCGCTATCTGATGGTCGAAGAGAAGGTCGCCGGCCGCCTGGTCTATAACCAGCCGGCCGGCCATCTGGACCAGGGCGAGAGCCTGGTCAGCGCCGCCGTGCGCGAGACGCTGGAGGAAACCGGCTGGGACGTCGAACTGGAGCATTTCATCGGCGTCCAGCAATGGGTCAGCCCGGAACACGGCGACGACGTGCTGCGTTTCAGCTTTGCCGCCCGCGCCGTCAAGCACCATCCGGACCGCCCACTGGACAAGGACATCGAACGCGCGCTGTGGATGACCCGTCAGGAGATCGCCGAGCTTGGCGACCGCCTGCGCACCTCGATGGTGCTGGCGAGCATCGATGCGTGGCTGGCTGGCCGGCGGCTTCCCTTGCAGGTCTTGCATAGCCAGCTACCCGGCGATCCCTACCCATGAAAGTCATGCTGGGCATTTCCGGTGGGGTCGACTCGTCCGTCGCGGCGCTGCTGCTGCAGCAGACCGGCCATGCGGTCGAGGGCCTGTTCATGCAGAACTGGGAAGAGGACGACCGCGACGGCCCCTGCACCACCGATGCCGATCGCAAGGACGCTGTGGCGGTCTGCGGTCGCCTGGGCATTCCGTTCCATGCGCGCAATTTCAGCAGCCAGTACTGGGATGGCGTGTTCGAGCACTTCCTGGCCGAATACCGCGCCGGGCGCACGCCAAACCCGGATGTGCTGTGCAACCGCGAGATCAAGTTCAAGACGTTTCTGGACGAGGCGCGCGCCCTGGGCGCGGACAAGATCGCGACCGGCCACTATGCGCGCGTCGATGAGCGCGACGGCCAGTTCCGGCTGTTGCGCGCAGTCGACGCGTCCAAGGACCAGACCTATTTCCTGCATGCGTTGGGGCAGACGCAACTGGCCGCCACGCTGTTTCCGATCGGCGAGATCGAAAAATCGCAGGTCCGGGTAATGGCGCAGCAAGCCGCGCTGCCGACCCACGCGAAGAAGGATTCGACCGGCATCTGCTTTATCGGCGAGCGCGATTTTCGTGAATTCTTGAGCCAGTACATTCCAGCCCGTCCTGGCCAGATGCGCACGCCCGAAGGCGCGCTGATCGGCGAGCATCAAGGCGTCATGTATTACACGCTGGGCCAGCGCAATGGCCTGGGCATCGGTGGCCGTCATGGCGCCAGTGGCGAAGCCTGGTATGTCGTGGGCAAGGATGTCGCCGCCAATGTGCTGTATGTCGCCCAGGGCGGCGAAAATCACTGGCTGCACTCCCGTCGCCTGACTACCGAAACACCCACCTGGGTGGGCACGGCGCCCGCAGCCAGTTTTCGCTGTACCGCCAAGACGCGCTACCGTCAGCACGATCAGGCCTGCACCGTGCACCTGCACGGCGATGGGCTGCTGGTCGAATTCGATGAGCCGCAACGCGCCGTCACGCCCGGGCAATCGGTGGTGTTCTATGACGGGGACGCCTGCCTGGGCGGTGCCGTCATCGCCACGACCGATGCGCCTTATGGCGGCTGGTCGGAATCACCTTCCCTTTCTTTTATTGATGAGTCACTCCGTGTTTGAAGCTTTTGCCATGAACGAAGAGCGCGTGCTCGCACTCGCCGGCCTCTTCCAGGCCGCCACGCTGGCCCAGCAATTGGCCAACGACGGCCGCTGCGACGAAAGCGCGCTGGAGTCGAGCCTGGCGAGCGTGTTTCGCATCGATTCGCCCTCGGTCGTGGGCGTCTATGGCGGCGTGGGCGGCGTACGCCTGGGCCTGCGCAGTCTGATCAGCCAGCTGGACGAAACCGGGCGCGACATGGCGGTCACCCGCATGGCGGTGACCGTGATGCGACTCGAACGCAGCCTCTCGCGCAACAACACCCTGTTGTCGACCTTGCAGAAGGGCATCGTGCAGGCGCAGCGTCAGGTCGAACACTTCGGCCAGGGCTCGCCACAGGTATTCGGCCGCCTGGCAGAGGTCTACAGCTCCACGCTGTCGACGCTCAAGCCGCGCGTGATGGTCACGGGCAACCCGCAGCAGCTGCAACAGGCCAATGTGGTCGAACGTGTTCGCGCCAGTCTGCTTGCCGCGGTGCGTTCGGCGGTGTTGTGGCGGCAGGTCGGCGGGCGGCAATGGCAGCTGGTGGTGTATCGGCGTCAGTGCAGCATGCTGGCGCGCGGGTTGTTGACCGGGGCGACGCTCGATAGTGGTCGTTGAAAACGCGGAAAGCCTTCGGGATTTCGTAGAAGCGATGCCCGGGAATCTCGAAAGCGCTCCCTAACCGTCATCCCGGCGCAGGCCGGGATCCAGTGGCTTCGGTTTCCGATTTTCGCGATAGAGCGGATGCTTGTTGGCTCTCGCGATAACCGATCACAAGGCCACTGGGTCCCGGCCTGCGCCGGGATGACGAAGATAAAAACTGAGGCTCTTTGGGCTCAGGCGTCGATCAATTTCAGACCCGGCCGCTGTCTGGCCAGCTTGCGCAGCAACTCCGCAAACGACTGCAGATCGCTATGCCACGGCGATGCCTCTCGCCAATAAAGCGCTATTTCACGCCCCTGCGTCGGATCCCTTATCTTGGCCAACGCCACATTCGGCATCGACGCCAAACGCTCATGCGCCAAGGCCGGTACCAGCGCATAGCCACCGCGCAGACCGACCAGCGCGGCAAGACTTTCGAGGCTGACATCCTGCACATGCCCACTGCCGTTGACGCCCGGCAAGCCATCGGCGTGGCTTTCGCTCATCAGCGTGGCGTCGCCGGCATCGAGCTGCTCAAGATCGATACTGCGCTTGCCGGCCAACGGATGGTCGTCGCGGAACATCAACTCCCAGGGTTCAAAAAACAGCGAGCGCATCGCGATACCGCTGGGCACGGTGGCCGGCGGTGCCAGCACGGCATCGAGCTCGCCTTCGTGCAGCCGGCGCAGTAGACCGCGCGGCTTGCCTTCGGAAAGGCTCAGGCGCGCACCGGGAAAATGTTGCGGGAACGGCGCAATCAGATGCGGCAGCAGATACGGCCCCAACGTCGCCAACACGCCCAGACGCAACTCGCCACCGAAGGCCACTTCGCCCGCCTTGGCCGCTTGCTGCAGATGTTCGGCCGCCACCAGCAAGGCGTCGATCTGTTCCAGTAGCCGATGCCCGCTGGCCGTCGGCACTACCCGTCGCCCGCCACGTTCGAACAGCGGCGTGCCCAGCGCCTGCTCCACTTTCTGCACCTGATGCGACAGCCCCGATGGGCTGATATGCATCGCACGCGCGGCGCTATTGAAGCTGCCATGGCGGCGCACGGCCTGGACCAGGGTGAGGTCGCGCAGCGAAACGACGGCGAGATGGGAGGAGATCATCCGTCTAGGATAGTTGAGAGTGGGGAGAAGTGAGAAAAGAAAAGCCCGGCCGAAGCCGGGCTTTGCAGACGCTCAACTCACTACGGCTCTCAAGCCGTAACGGTATCCGCCACCTGCTTGAAGTCTTCGATCTGATCGAAGTTCATGTACTGGTAGATCTTGTCGCCATTGGCGTTGATCACGCCGATGTCGGCCATGTACTCCTGCTTGGTCGGGATGCGACCCAGACGCGAGCAGATCGCCGCCAGTTCGGCCGAACCCAGGTAGACATTGGAGTTCTTGCCCAGGCGGTTGGGGAAGTTGCGGGTCGAGGTGGAGAACACGGTCGCGCCCTCACGTACCTGCGCCTGGTTGCCCATGCACAGCGAGCAGCCCGGCATTTCCATGCGCGCGCCGGCGGTGCCGAGCACACCGTAATGGCCTTCCTCGGTCAGCTGCTTCTGGTCCATCTTGGTCGGCGGGGCGACCCAGAGCTTGGTCGGGATATCACGCTTGCCTTCCAGCAGCTTCGACGCTGCGCGGAAGTGACCAATATTGGTCATGCACGAACCGATGAACACTTCATCGATCGAAGCTCCGGCGACATCGGACAGCGTCTTGACGTCATCCGGATCGTTCGGGCACGCCACGATCGGCTCGTGCACGTCGGCCAGGTCGATCTCGATGACGGCGGCGTATTCGGCGTCGGCATCGCGTTCGAGCAACTGCGGATTGGCCAACCAGGCTTCCATCCCCTTGATGCGGCGATGCAGGCTGCGCGCGTCCTGATAGCCCTGGGCGATCATGTACTTGAGCAAGGTGATGTTCGAGTTGAGGTACTCGATGATCGGCGCCTTGTTCAGATGCACGGTGCAACCGGCCGCCGAACGCTCGGCCGAGGCGTCGGACAGCTCGAACGCCTGCTCCACCTTCAGGTTCGGCAGACCTTCGATTTCCAGGATACGGCCGGAGAAGATGTTCTTCTTGCCCTGCTTGGCGACGGTGAGCAGGTCCTGCTTGATCGCGTAGAGCGGGATCGCATTGACCAGGTCACGCAGCGTCACGCCCGGCTGCAGTTCGCCCTTGAAGCGCACCAGCACCGACTCGGGCATGTCCAGCGGCATCACGCCGGTGGCCGCCGCGAAGGCAACCAAGCCGGAGCCGGCCGGGAACGAGATACCGATCGGGAAACGGGTGTGGCTGTCGCCGCCGGTGCCGACGGTGTCGGGCAGCAGCATGCGGTTCAACCAGGAGTGGATCACGCCGTCGCCGGGGCGCAGGCTGATGCCGCCGCGGGTGGAGATGAAGGCGGGCAACTCGTGATGCGTCTTGACGTCGACCGGCTTCGGGTAAGCGGCGGTATGGCAGAACGACTGCATGACCAGATCGGCCGAGAAACCCAGGCAGGCCAGGTCCTTCAGCTCGTCGCGGGTCATCGGGCCGGTGGTGTCCTGCGAACCGACCGAGGTCATCTTCGGCTCGCAATAGGTACCCGGACGCACGCCCTGGCCTTCCGGCAGGCCGCAGGCGCGGCCGACCATCTTCTGCGCCAGGGTGTAGCCCTTGCCGGTATCGGCCGGGTTCTGCGGCAGGCGGAACAGGTCCGACGCCGGCAGGCCCAGCGCTTCGCGTGCCTTGGCAGTCAGGCCGCGGCCGATGATCAACGGGATGCGGCCACCGGCGCGCACTTCGTCGAACAGCACATCGGACTTGACCTGGAACTCAGCGATCACTTCACCGTTCTTGAGCGCCTTGCCTTCGTACGGACGCAGCTCGACCACGTCGCCCATCTCCATCTTGGAGACGTCGAGTTCGATCGGCAGCGCGCCGGCATCTTCCATCGTGTTGTAGAAGATCGGCGCGATCTTCGAACCCAGGCACACGCCACCGAAGCGCTTGTTCGGGATGAACGGGATGTCCTCGCCGGTCCACCACAGCACCGAGTTGGTCGCCGACTTACGGCTCGAACCGGTACCGACCACGTCGCCGACGTAGGCGACCAGATGGCCCTTGTTCTTGAGATCGAGAATCTGCTGGATCGGACCGCGCTTGCCGTCTTCTTCGGGCTGGAACGGCGCGCCGTCGCGCTTGTTCTTGAGCATCGCAAGCGCGTGCATCGGGATGTCCGGACGCGTGGTGGCATCGGGCGCCGGCGACAGGTCGTCGGTATTGGTCTCGCCCGGCACCTTGAACACGGTGATGGTCATGCTTTCGGGCACGGCCGGACGGCTGGTGAACCATTCGGCATCGGCCCAGCTCTGCAGCACCGACTTGGCGTTGGCATTGCCCTTGTCGGCCTTGTCCTTGACGTCATGGAAGGCGTCGAACATCAGCAGGGTCTTCTTCAGCGCCTCGCCGGCAATGGGGCCGACCTGCGCGTCATCGAGCAGTTCGATCAGCGGATGGATGTTGTAGCCGCCAAGCATGGTGCCCAGCAGCACGGTGGCCTTCTCGCGGCTGATCAGCGCGCACTTTTCCGTGCCGAACGCCACGGCGGCCAGGTAGGACGCCTTGACCTTGGCGGCATCATCCACGCCGGCCGGCACACGGTTGGCGATCAGGTCGACCAGGAACGTCTCTTCGCCAGCCGGCGGGTTCTTCAGCAGCTCGATCAGCTCGGCAGTCTGCTGGGCCGACAACGGCAGCGCGGGGATACCCAGTGCGGCGCGTTCGGCGACATGTTGGCGGTAGGCGTTGAGCATAGTGTCCAGGTCCATGAAGTTGCGATTGGCGTAGCCTCGGCTGCGTCGCGCTACGTGAGCGCGGCGACCCGAAGACCGGCTGGCGCGGCAGGGAAAGCGTGTTGCCATGCCGCTTTTGGAGGGCTTGCAGCCGCCTATTTTGCCAGTCGGGCCATGGCTGCCGCAACGCAAGACAACGCTTCCGGCTGCGTTCGAAATCTTGCAATGGGATCGGCACCCTCCGTCGCTTGCGCGTAACCTCAATGGCCCCACACTGAGCGGGTGCCGGAGGCCACGGGAGCGTTTTTTACAATTCCGCTCACGCCTATTGTTTTAGGATTGTCCAGTTCGCACCCCGTGCGCTCCGAAGATTTCGCACCAGGCCGCTTTGCAAAGGAGTAACGCCCCATGCTGGATTCATTCGCCACCCGCGACACGCTCAATGTCAACGGCAGCTCGTATCAGATCGCCAGCCTGACCAAACTTGGTCAACGTTTCGACCTCAAGCACCTCCCCTACTCGCTCAAGATCCTGTTGGAAAACCTGTTGCGCCACGAAGACGGCGTCAACGTCACCTCGAAGGAAATCGAGGCGATCGCCAACTGGGACGCCAAGGCCGAGCCCGATACCGAGATCGCCTTCATGCCCGCCCGCGTGGTGCTGCAGGATTTCACCGGCGTGCCTTGCGTGGTCGATCTGGCCGCGATGCGCGATGCGGTGGTCAAGCTCGGTGGCGACGCCACCCAGATCAATCCGCTGGCACCGGCCGAACTGGTGATCGATCACTCGGTCCAGGTCGATGCGTTCGGCTCCGAGTCGGCGCTGGAAAAGAACGTCGAGATCGAATTCGAGCGCAACCAGGAGCGTTACTCGTTCCTGCGCTGGGGCCAGAAGGCCTTCAACAATTTCAAGGTGGTGCCGCCGCGTACCGGCATCGTGCACCAGGTGAACCTGGAGCATCTGGCTCGCGTGGTGTTCACCGCGGACAAGGACGGCCAGAGCTGGGCCTATCCCGATACGGTGTTCGGTACCGATAGCCACACCACCATGATCAACGGTATCGGCGTGCTCGGCTGGGGCGTCGGCGGTATCGAAGCCGAAGCGGCCATGCTCGGCCAGCCCTCTTCCATGCTGATTCCGCAAGTGGTCGGTTTCAAGCTGACCGGCAAGCTCAGCGAGGGCGTCACCGCCACCGACCTGGTGCTGACCGTGACGCAGATGCTGCGCAAGCTCGGCGTGGTCGGCAAGTTCGTCGAGTTCTTCGGCGACGGCCTCAAGCACCTGCCGTTGGCCGACCGCGCCACCATCGCCAACATGGCACCGGAATACGGTGCGACCTGCGGCATCTTCCCGGTCGACCAGGAAGCGCTGAATTACATGCGCCTGTCCGGCCGCACCGAAGCGCACATCACGCTGGTCGAAAGCTATGCCAAAGCGCAGGGCCTGTGGCACGACGAAAACGCGCACGAGCCGCGCTTCACCACCACGCTGGAACTCAACCTGGCCGAAGTGAAGCCGTCACTCGCCGGCCCGAAGCGCCCGCAGGATCGCGTGCTGCTCGAAGGTGTGAAGCAGAGCTTCCACGATGCCGTGGGTCCGCTCACCGCGAATCGCAAGCCGCGCAATGGCGACGCCTCGCGTTATGCCAGCGAAGGCGGCGCGAGCGCGATCGGCAACGAAGCCAATGCCATCGGCGAAGGCTCGGTCGCGGTCACGCGCAACAACCAGAGCTTTGATCTGAAGGACGGCTCGGTGGTGATTGCCGCGATCACGTCCTGCACCAACACCTCCAACCCGGCGGTGATGCTCGGCGCTGGCCTGCTTGCCAAGAAAGCCGCCGCCAAGGGCCTGACCGCCAAGCCGTGGGTCAAGACCTCGATCGGCCCGGGTTCGCTGGTGGTCACCGATTACCTGGAAAAAACCGGCCTGCTCAAGGAGCTGGAAAAGATCGGCTTCTACATCGTCGGCTACGGCTGCACCACCTGCATCGGCAACTCCGGTCCGCTGCCGCCGGAAATCAGCCAGGGCATCGGCGAAGGCGACCTGGCGGTGGCGTCGGTGCTCTCGGGCAATCGCAACTTCGAAGGCCGCGTGCATCCGGAAGTGAAGATGAACTATCTCGCTTCGCCGCCGCTGGTGGTTGCCTATGCCTTGGCGGGCACGCTCGATATCGATCTGACCAAGGACGCGCTGGGCACCGGCAGCGACGGCAAGCCGGTTTTCCTGAAAGACATCTGGCCGTCGAACAAGGAAATCTCCGACACTATCGCCGGCGCGATCAATCCGCAGATGTTCGAAAAGAACTATGCGGACGTGTTCAAGGGCGATACGCGCTGGAACCATATCGCCTCGCCGGACGGCTCGGTCTATCAGTGGGACGACTCGACCTACATCAAGAACCCGCCCTACTTCGACGGCATGAGCAAGGAGCCGGGCACGATCGAGGACATCCACGGCGCGCGCGTGCTGGGCGTGTTCGGCGACTCGATCACCACCGACCACATTTCACCGGCCGGCTCGATCAAGAAGGACAGCCCGGCGGGCCGCTTCCTGATCTCCAAGGGCGTGGAGCCCAAGGATTTCAACTCCTACGGTTCGCGTCGCGGCAACGACGACGTGATGGTGCGCGGCACCTTCGCCAACATCCGCATCAAGAACCTGATGCTCGACGGTGTCGAAGGCGGCTACACGCTCTACGTCCCGAACGGCGAGCAATTGGCCATCTACGACGCGGCGATGAAGTACAAGGCCGACAAGACGCCGCTGGTGGTCCTGGCCGGCAAGGAATACGGCACCGGCTCGTCGCGCGACTGGGCGGCCAAGGGCACGTTGCTATTGGGCGTCAAGGCCGTGATCGCCGAGAGCTTCGAGCGCATCCATCGCTCCAACCTGGTCGGCATGGGCGTGCTGCCCTGCCAGTTCCAGGATGGCGAGAATGCACACTCGCTGGGCCTGACCGGCAAGGAAACCTTTGACATCGTCGGCCTGGACGGCGGCGAATCGAAGACCGCCAAGGTCACCGCCACCGCCGCTGATGGCAGCACCAAGAGCTTCACCGTAAAGGTGCTGCTGTTGACGCCGAAGGAACGCGAGTTCTTCCGTCATGGTGGGATTCTGCAGTATGTGTTGCGGCAGTTGGCTAGCAAGAAAGCCGCCTGAGATTGAAAAGAAACCGCCGATAGGCGGTTTCTTTTTTTGCTCGTCATTCCGGCGCAGGCCGGAATCCACCCCTCAACGTATATGTTCAAAAGACGTGGATTCGGGCGTCATCACTGAGGCTTAGATTCCGGCCTGCGCCGGAATGACGAAGTAGGAGGGACTGCGAATGCCAGGCCGGAGCTTGTCATGTCATTGCGACCACGTGGCCGTAAAACAAACCAATGCCTTCCCTTCTCGCCGCCAACCACTCTCAACCTGATAAACCCCCATCTGCGCCGGCAACAGCTTCCCGCCGCTGGTCAACGTGATCGAAAACTTGGCCACATAACGCTCACCCCGCTGCTCGACATCGATCGGCCCAATCAGGGCATGGATCGTCTCGCCACGAAATTTCGCGGCGCGGAGCAAGCCGGTCAGCTCCCGCTTGTCCGTCTGGCCACCGTTCCCATCGAAATCGTCGCTGAGCACATCAGCCAGCGCCGAGGCGTCGGCCTGCTCGGCGGCCTTGCTGGCCGCGGCAATCGCCTGCCGGATACGCTCTTCGTCGGATGTGCGATGGCAACCCGCCGTGGCACCGGCCAGGGCGAGCAGCACCAGCGAAAACAAGGCGATGCGAAAGCGTTTGGTCATGCTCTATCCTCGTTGCAGCGCGGCTTGCTGCATACGCAAGCGTATGCTCCAATGCCGCGGCCGTATACCGCTAATGCACGATGCTGACCATCGGCGGATCGAAACTGGGAGCTTGGGATAAAACATGAGCAATGAGCGTCCGTGGCTGAAGCATTATCCGGATGGTGTACCCGCAGAAATCGACATCAACCAGTACCCATCGGTTGTCGCGGTGCTGGAAGAAGCCTTCGAACGTTTTCGTGAACGCCCGGCCTTCGCCAGTTTTGGCAAGAAGCTCAGCTACGGCCAGATCGATGCGATGAGCAAGCAGTTCGCCGGTTATCTCACCGGTGAGCTCAAGCTGGTCAAGGGCGATCGCATCGCGATCATGATGCCCAACGTGCTGCAATATCCGATCGCCCTGTTCGGCGCGTTGCGCGCCGGGCTGATCGTGGTCAATACCAACCCGATGTACACCGCGCGCGAACTGAAGCATCAGCTGGAAGATTCCGGCGCGAAGGCCATCGTGGTGCTGGACAATTTCGCCGCAACCTTGCAGCAGGTCGTAGCCGAGACCGGGGTCAAGCACATCGTCACCACCGGCATCGGCGATCTGCTCGGCCTCAAGGGCGTGCTGGTCAACTTTGTCGTCAAGAACGTCAAGAAGCTGGTACCGGCCTTCAGCCTGCCGCAAGCGGTGCGCTTCAAGGACGCCTTGTCGCGTGGCGCAGCCCACACGGTGAAGACGCCCGATATCGGCCACGACGACATCGCCTTCCTGCAATATACCGGTGGCACCACCGGTGTGGCCAAGGGTGCAATGCTCACGCACGGCAACATGGTCGCCAACATGCTGCAGGCCGGTTCGTGGATCGGCACCAATCTGCGACCGGGTCAGGAAGTAGTGATTACGGCGTTGCCGCTGTATCACATCTTTTCGCTGACCGCGAACGGCCTGGTCTTCATGCGCCTTGGCGGCCTGAGCTGGCTGATTACCAATCCACGCGACATGCCGGGCTTCGTCAAGGAGCTCAAAGCATCGGGCTTTACCGCGCTGACTGGTGTCAACACGCTGTTCAATGGTCTGCTCAATACGCCAGGCTTTGCCGAGCTCGATTTCTCGCGCCTGCATCTGAGTCTGGGTGGCGGCATGGCCGTGCAGCGCGCGGTGGCCGAGCGCTGGAAGAAGGTCACCGGCTGCACCCTGGTCGAGGCCTATGGCCTGACCGAAACCTCACCCGCCGCGTGTATCAATCCGCTCGACCTTAAGGACTACAACGGCTCGATCGGCCTGCCGATCTCCTCCACTGACGCGGCCGTCTGGTCCGAAGACAATCAACCGTTGCCGGTTGGTGAAGCGGGCGAGCTGATGATCCACGGCCCGCAGGTGATGAAGGGTTACTGGCAACGTCCGGACGAAACCATCAAGGTGCTCGGCAGCGACGGTTGGCTGCACACCGGCGACATCGCCAAGATGGACGAGAACGGCTACTTCTATATCGTCGATCGCAAGAAGGACATGATCCTGGTGTCCGGCTTCAACGTGTACCCGAACGAAGTCGAAGACGCCGTCATGCAGCACCCTGGCGTAGCCGAAGTGGCCGCCATCGGCATGCCCGACGAGCATTCCGGCGAGGTGGTGAAGATTTTCGTGGTGCGCAAGGACCCGAACCTCACCGTCGAGGAGCTCAAGCAGTTCTGCAAGGAGAACCTCACCGGTTATAAGCGCCCCAAGGTGATCGAGTTCCGCGACGCGCTGCCCAAGAGCAATGTGGGCAAGATTCTGCGGCGTGAACTGCGCGATGAGAAGAAGCCGGCTGCGGCCTGAGTGCTCTCCAAGTCCATAAAAAAAGCCCGCTTGATGCGGGCTTTTTTTTGTGTTGAAAGCCGAGCCTACTCGTCCTTCCACATTTCCAGGATATCCGCATAACCGCCCAGCAGATTCCACAGCGGCACCTGCTTGTCTTCGGGAATGTGGGTATAGGCAAAGCCGATGTGGCGGCTCGATACACGCGCGACGATGGCCTCCAGGTGGATATGCAGGTCGTGGCCGAAGATCATGTCCAGCACCCAGCTCTGGCCGGCTTCGCCTTTCCAGCCCAGGGGGCGGCGTAATAGAACGCCGGTGGCCGAGATGTCCACCAGATCGGTGGGCTGCGATTGATCGCCGCGGCTCATCAGCACTGTGGTCTCGATGCGCATGCGCGCCGGCCTCAGCTGCTCCGAATCGCTTCCTTTGCTGGTTTGGTCGTCTTTCGTCACGCGCCTTCTCCCCGCCGCCTGCTCGCCGGTTCGTCCAAGGGCACCCCGCCGCTCGAACCCCGTTTCTTTGGCGACCACTTACCACCGCAAAGCAAGCCGTATGCCATGTCACCTATTTGTATCATTTCAAGGTCGTTTTAGGCATTTGTAGACGCGACTTTATCGCCGCTATCGCTCGAATATGTGCGGTTTGACAGCTATTGCGACCATGCGCGGGCGATTTGTCGCATAGCATCATGACCGAACCGCGCCATGCGCCGACACGATGGGTCACATGCTGCCCCACTACCGAATAGGCGGCACTGAGGCGGATAACCCCAGCCGCCTCAGTGCTGAATATCCCGTGCTTAATCCCGGGGCGATACTGGACTTGTCGTCTCACTGCCATTACTCTGTCAGCCACGCAAGGGTTCTTAGATTGCCGCACAAGCCGGTCCAAACCGGTTGCCACGGCTCAAGCCCCATGCGCTCAGCAGACCGCCAAACCATCAGTGACGCCAGGCTCGTCACCTCATGGCTTGCGTCGTCGTACCGGTTAACTGGCCGAACGATGGTGCCGTGGTGGTCGCTCAGCACGGCCCGCCTGACCGAAATCGCCATGGAGCGGTTTCATCAAGCGAGATACCGGGGTGACGATGGCGCGCGTGGCGCCGCAGCTGAACGCCAACGATTATTTAGCTTCAGGGTCATCGGGTCGCCGCCTGACAATCGGCATCCTGACGGGGACATTCGTTAAGCGCACGCCGGGACTTACCGGCCGGACAGAACGGTTCCTAATGTGTTGAAAGCATTACCTGCCGCCCGCACGCGGCCCAACGACATGTATTGATGAGCACCGAGCCCGAAGCGGTCGTAGCACCGCAGGACGCTTTCGCGTCGGTACCGCAACAACAGGAAATGCCGCTGGCCATCGTGCGCGGCGAGCCGATGTTGCAGATGCCGCAGGATCTGTACATTCCGCCGGATGCGCTCGAAGTCATCCTGGAGGCGTTCGAGGGCCCGCTGGATCTGCTGCTTTATCTGATCCGCCGGCAAAACCTGGACATTCTGGATATTCCGGTCGCCGAGATTACCCGGCAGTACATGGAATACATCGAGCTGATGCGCGATGTCATGCGCCTGGAGCTGGCGGCCGAATACCTGCTGATGGCCGCGATCCTGGCCGAGATCAAGTCGAGGCTGCTGTTGCCCCGGCCGCCTTCCGAAGAAGGCATCGAGGAAGACCCGCGTGCCGAGCTGGTACGTCGTTTGCAGGAGTACGAACGGTTCAAGCGTGCTGCCGAAGATATCGATGCCCTGCCCCGGCTGGAGCGCGACACGGTAGTGGTCCAGGCCGACGTCGGCGAGCGCAACGTGATCAAGTTGCCGCCGCCGTTGGACCTCAAGGAGCTTTTGCTGGCACTCAAGGATGTGATGCACCGTGCCGAATTGTTCGGTCATCACGCGATCAAACGCGAGGCGCTCAGCGTTCGCCAGCGTATGGGCGAGTTGCTGGGCCGCTTGAACGACAGTCAGTTCCACCGCTTCGAAACCCTGTTCGATGTCAGCGAAGGGCGGTTGGGCGTGGTGGTGACCTTCCTGGCCATGCTGGAGCTGGCCAAGGAAATGTTGGTGGAGATCGTGCAGGAAGAACCGCTGGCAGCGATTTACGTCAAGGCAAAGGTGACGATGGCAGAGGAACCGGCGGAAGCGGAAGAAACCGCCCCCGATGACGACCTCGCCGCGTCAGCCTACGAATAATGCATCCGCATCCGACCTGAAGGCCATGCAGATCGAGCAATTGAAACCCATTATCGAGGCCGCGCTGTTGGCCGCCTCCCAACCGATGACCGTCGTCCAGTTGAACGAGCTGTTCAACGAAGATGAGGAAGTCGGTCGCGAGGATATCGCCAAGGCGCTCGAAGCCCTGGCCGCCGACTGCGAAGGCCGCGGCGTGCAGCTATTGGAAGTCGCCTCCGGCTTTCGATATCAGGTGCGCCAGGATGTGCATCCGTGGATTTCGCGGATGTGGACGGAAAAACCCAGCCGCTATTCGCGCGCGCTGCTGGAGACTCTGGCCTTGATTGCCTATCGCCAGCCCATTACCCGCCCGGAAATCGAACAGATCCGCGGCGTGGTGGTGTCGTCCAATATCGTCAAGACACTGGAAGAACGCGAATGGATCCGCGTGGTGGGCTACCGCGACGTGCCCGGCAAGCCGGCCCTGTTCGGCACCACCCGCCTGTTCCTGGACTACTTCAATCTGAAATCGCTGGACGAACTGCCGCCGCTGTCGGAAATCCGCGATATGGAAGACCCGCAGATGCGGATCGACCAGAATCCCTTGCCGCCACGAGTGATCAAGGATCTTCCGATCGATCCGGACGCGGAGCTGGAGCAAGGCACGGACGACGAGCTCGCCGAGAACCAGGCGCAAGCCGAAGCCGAAGCGCAGCATAAGACTACGGAAAGCCAGACTTCAGACAATCACGTGACCGATCCGGACGCATCGGCCGACGAGACCGATAACGACGAAGCCGAAACCTTCCACGTTTCGCCGTCCGCATCCGAGCACATCGCGCAGGACGTCACCGAGCCTGCCATCGAACACGCTTCCGACGACGCCTTGTCGGTGGAAGAACCCGATACGGCTGCGAGCACCGCCAAGAGCGATGACGCAGCAAACACCGCGGACGCCGAACACGGCGACGCCGACGAGCAAGATACCGAGGAGTACCGCGCATGAATGCGCCGCAGAAATCCGTACTGACCCTGAAACGCGAACCGCGTAACGAAAACGTCCCACCGCTGGAAGAGCGCCTGCACAAGGTGCTGGCCAATGCGGGCCTGGGCTCGCGCCGCATGCTGGAGCAACGCATCCAGGCCGGCGAAGTCGAGGTGAACGGCGCGGCAGCCGGCATCGGCGCCAGCGTTCACGCCGGCGATCGCGTGACCATCGACAGCAAGCAATTCGTCGTCGCCACCGACAATCGCGATGAGACCGAAGTGCTGGTCTACCACAAGCCCGAAGGCGTGGTGACTACTCGCGAAGATCCCGAAGGCCGTCCCACCGTGTTCGAACAGCTGCCGCGACTGAAGGGCGCGCGCTGGGTCGCCGTGGGTCGCCTGGACATCAACACGACCGGCCTGCTCCTGCTCACCACCGACGGTGATCTGGCCAACGCACTGATGCATCCCAAGAGTGGCCTGGAGCGCGAATACCTCTGCCGCGTACACGGCGAAGTGCCCGATGAAGTCATCGAAAAGCTCAAGGCTGGCATCGAACTCGAAGACGGCCCGGCCCGCTTCGACGAAATCGCCATCATCAGCCGCGGCGGTAGCCATAGCTGGTTCCGCGTAGTTATCCGCGAAGGCCGCAACCGCGAAGTGCGCCGTCTGTGGGACTCGCAGGGTTTCCTGGTCAGCCGACTGAAACGTATCCGTTACGGCAACGTCGATCTGCCGCGTGCATTGCGCCGTGGCGATTGCGAAACGCTGAGCGAAGAGATCGTCAAGGACTTGCGCAAGGTAACCGGCCTGGGCGCACCGCAACCGGTGCTGACCCTGAGCCCGGTGCTGCACCAGCGTCGCGCCAATCGCAATGTCACCGAATATCGCCCTGAGCGCGGCACCGGCAACGCATATGCCGGCGGTTACGCGGACGAAGCGCGCGAATTGCGTGCCTTCGATCGCATCCGCGACGAACCCACGCGTGGCAAGCCGCGCCGCAGTCCGGGCAAGGAAGTGAACGGCAATGTGGCTCGCCCCGATCGCGGCGCGAATCCGGGCCGTCGCAAGCCCGGTGGCAAGCGTGGCGTGGCGCCGGGACAGGAACTGCCTTCGGTGCGCACGTGGTTTGCCGGCGACAGCCGCGAAGGCGGCGGCGCAGCGCGCGGCCCCGGCCGTGGCTACGGCGGCGGTGCTGCCGGTGGTGGTGGTGCGGGCCAAGGCCAGCGCCGCGGCCCCGGCAAACCGGCTGGCGCGCGTAGCGGCAATCCGTACGGCGGCTTTGGCGGTGGCGGCGGTCAGGGCCAAGGCCAGGGCGGCAACCGTGGCGGCCTGGGCGGTCGTCCCGGTCAAGGCGGCGGCAACCGTTCGCAAGGCTCCGGCGGCGGTCGTCCGCAGGGTTCCGGTGGTGGTCGCCCGCAAGGCGGCGGCGGTCGTCCGCAAGGCCAGGGTGGCGGTAATCGTCGTCCCGGCGGCGGCGGTGGCGGCAACCGCAGCGGCGGCGGTAACCGCGGCGGCAATCGCTGATCGCATCGCGCATGGCTACCGCCGCACGCATCTATCACAACGCGCGCTGCTCCAAGTCGCGCGCGACGCTGGCGCTGCTGCAGGAACGTGGCTGCACGTGTGAAGTCGTCAACTATCTGGAAACGCCGCCCAGCGTGGCGGAGCTGACGCAGCTGCTCGATCAACTCGGTATGACACCGCGTGAATTGATCCGCAGCAACGAGCCGGATTATCGCGAACTGGGGTTGGACGAACCGACGCTTGGTGACGATGCACTCATCGCTGCCATGGCGACGCATCCGATCCTTATCGAGCGGCCCATCGTGGTTGTCGATGGCAAGGCGGCAATCGGCCGTCCGCCCGAGTCGGTGCTCAACCTGCTTTAATCGACGCGCAGACAAGCGAAGGCTACCGCCATGCTGAGCGGCAGCCCCCGCTCCTCCCCCTGTCCGGTTACCGCCGTCCCGTATCGCGTCCTTGGCTTACCAGACAGGCTTGGGACAACGGGAGACGCCATGACCACGCTACTTCGTCGACTCGGATCCGCCGGGGACGCCGCCCGCGGCCGACAGATACGTATACGACAACAACGATCGACGCATTCCTTGCGCAAGGCATCAGCCTGCCATGTCGTGGATGCTAGGGCGGAGTGAGGGTCGGCGGTATTCCACAGCCGATCTATATCTGATGTCGGAGGAGGAGTTTCAGCGAGTTGTTATCGCGTGGAACTTCACATGTCCTCATGTTTCTGTCGTCATTCCGGCGAAGGCCGGAATCCATTCCTCAGCGTGGATGCTTGCCACACGCTGTCTGACAAGCGAAGACTGAGGAATGGATCCCGGCCTTCGCCGGGATGACGAATAGGAAGTGGTTTTTCGAGGCTGTCGTGGCGCAACCCTTAGATTGCTTTATTCCAGCGTAAACGTATCGGCATCCATCCACGCCGGAAAACGCTCGCGATGCGCAAGCAGCGGCGCAGGATCGAGCGTTACCGTAGCGATCTGCTGCTGCGAGCCCAGCTCGATCAGCGGCTCGCCTACCGGATCGATGACCGCGCTATCGCCCGCATACGGCAACTCATTGCCATCCACGCCGACGCGATTCAACCCGATCACATACGAAAGATTTTCGATCGCGCGCGCACGCAACAACGTGCGCCATGGTTGACGACGCGGCGCCGGCCAGTTGGCAACGAAAATCGACAAGTCGTAATCCATACCGCCGGTGCTCTGCTCCAGGCGCCGATTGCGCAGCCAAACCGGAAAGCGCAGGTCGTAGCAAACCTGCGGCAGAATCCGCCAGCCTTTCAGCTCGACGATCAACCGCTTGTCGCCACCACCGTAGCGCGTGTGTTCGCCGGCCATGCGGAACAAGTGACGCTTGTCGTATTGCTCGAAACTGCCGTCCGGGCGCGCCCAGATCAGGCGGTTGTAGACGGTATCGCCTTCGCGTATCGCCAGACTGCCGCACAACACCGCATCCACTTCGGCGGCCAGCGCACGCATCCAGGCGACACCCTCGCCTTCCATCGTATCGGCACTGGCACGCGTGTCATTGCTGAAGCCGGACAGGAACGTTTCGGGCAATACGATCAGGTCCGCCTTGCCGGCCGAACGCACGAGATCGCCGTAGTACGCACGATTGGCGGGCGCATCGTGCCAGCGCGTGGCACCCTGGATCAGGCTGACGGTCAGAGCTTGCATAAGCGCTCCGCAGCCGCGTCCATGGTCGCGTCGCTCTTGGCAAAGCACAGGCGCACCAGGCGCGTGCCCGGCGCCTTCTCATAAAACGGTGTCAGCGGAATCGCCGCCACGCCGGCATGCTTGACCATCCACTCGCAGAACGCGACATCGTCTTCGTCGCGGATCGCCGAGTAGTCGACCAATTGAAAGTAGCCGCCCGGCACGTCGAGCAGCTTCAGCCGCGACGGCGCGATCAGCGCACGGAAGCGGTCGCGTTTCACCTGATAGAACGAGGGCAATTCCAGGTAATGCTCCGGCGTGCTCGCCAGGAACTCGGCGAAGGCCTGTTGCGCCGGGTGGAAGGTACAGAACGTCAGGTACTGATGTACCTTGCGAAACTCGGCCGACAGCGCCTTCGGCGCCACGGCATAACCGAGCTTCCAACCGGTGCAGTGGAACGTCTTACCGAACGACGACACCACGATGCTGCGCACGGCGAGCTCGGGATGCCGCAGCACGCTTTGATGTTCGGCACCGTCATAGACGATATGTTCGTACACTTCGTCGGAGAGCACGACGATGTCGGTGTCGCGCACGATGGCCGCCAATTCATCCAGGTCGGCACGGGAAAGCACCGCGCCGGAGGGATTGTGTGGACTGTTGATCAGGATCATGCGCGTCCTGGATGTGACGGCGTCACGCACGCGCTGCCAGTCGATCGAAAACGACGGCACGGTCAGCGGGATATGCACGGCGCGCGCGCCCTGCAGTTCGATCGCTGGCTCGTAGCTGTCGTAGGCTGGATCAAACACGATCACTTCTTCGCCTTCGCGAACGATTGCGGCAATCGCCGAAAACAAGGCTTCGGTCGCACCGGAGGTGACCGTGACATCGGTATCGGCATTGATCTTGTGACCGTAAAGACGCTCGGTCTTCAGCGCGATCTGTTCGCGCAGATTGGGCAGGCCAATACCTGGGGCGTATTGATTGCGACCATCGGTCATCGCGCGGGTCACCGCATCGCGCAGCGCTTCGGGCGGTTCGAAATCGGGAAACCCCTGCCCCAGATTGACGGCCTTGTGTTCCACCGCCAACTGACTCATCACACTGAAAATGGTGGTGCCGACTTTCGGAAGCTTGGTCTGGATATGCATAGGCTCGGGATTGGGAAGTCTGGATGGCTAAATGAGGGGGATGCTAGCACGGCATTTGCAAGGATTTGGTTTCTTGCAGGAGCGATTTCAACACGATCTGTCGCGACTGAAGGGAGCCTCTAAACCCCTCTCCTACCCGTCGTCCCGGCGAAAGCCGGGACCCAGCGCCTTACGTATCAACGTGCTGAAGACGCTGGGCCCCAGCCTTCGCCGGGGCGACGATGAAGACTGAGGTTATTTGAGATTCCCTGAAGTCGCTCCTACAAAGCTAGGGAAGTTCTCGTTTGGAGCAATCCTCATGGTTACGGCGCGTCGCATCGGGCAGGCGCTCGGCGAGGTAGTCGACGAAGGCGCGTACGCCAGGCAGCAGGCCGCGGCGGCTGGGGTAGACGAAGTGCATCACGCCATCGGGCACGCTCCACTCGGGCAGGACTACTTCCAGCTCGCCGGCCGTGATCGCCGGAGCACAGACGAACTCCGGCAACAGGGTCACGCCGATGCCACGACGTGCCGACTGAAGCAGCGCACCGAACTCGCCGGTAATCAGGCGCGGATGGATGTCTACGGTGACACGCTCGCCGTCGGCGCCTACCAGCTCCCAACTTTGTGCGCCTTCATGCTCGCTCATGGTCAACGCCGGTAGCTGCGATAGATCCGATGGCTGCTTGGGACGGCCATACGTCTCGAGCAGCGAGGGGCTCGCGACCGCAAGCACCCGCGACTGGCCGAAGCTGCGCACAACCAGGGTGGCATCCGTATCGAGCTTGCTGCGCACCCGGATCGCCACGTCGACGCCTTCGCCAATCAGATCGACCCGGCGATTGGTGGCAATCAGCCGCACCAGCACCTTGGGGTGCTGTGCGAGAAATCCCGGCAGCACGTCCGCCAAAACCGTCTGCGACAACGACACCGGGCAGCTGACCCGCACCACGCCACGCGGCTCGGAGCGCAACTCGTCGACCGCGTCCTGTGCCGCCCTGGCCTCCTCCAGCACCGCGCGGCAGTGTCCATAGAAACGCTCGCCGACCTCGGTCACCACGAAACGCCGGGTAGTCCGCTGCAACAGGCGCACACCCAGGCGGTCTTCAAGCTGCGCAATGCGCTTGCTCAGGCGGGACTTGGGGATGCCAAGCGCCCTGCCAGCCGACGAGAACCCACCGTGCTCGACCACCGCGGCAAAAAAATACAGATCGTTGAGGTCCTGCAAGGTGCCATCGAGTATCGTCATATTGTTTCCAAAAACGAACAATAAGTTCCAATTCGCCCATCTTACCTAGTCATTGTTCCAGGTATATCTTTAATTCAACGCCGGCCCACCCGGTTCGAATCGAGGAATTCACCATGAAACTGTTGCATATCGACGCCAGCGCACTGGGCAGCCACTCGGTCTCCCGCGGCCTTACCCAGTCCATCGTAGCCGAGTTGACCCGTGCCGAACCCGGCCACAGCGTCAGCTATCGTGACCTTGCCGCCGAGTCGATCGGCCATTGGCAGCCGGTGGCTGACGCCAACGATCCTTCGTCCGTACTCGGCCAGGCGTTACTGGAAGAGTTCCTGGCCGCCGACACCATCGTCATCGGCGCGCCGATGTACAACTTCGGCATTCCCAGCCAGCTGAAGGCGTGGATCGACCGCATCGCCGTCGCCGGCAAGACCTTCCAGTACACCGCCAACGGTCCCGAGGGTCTGGCCAAGGGCAAGCGCGTGATCATCGCCTCCAGCCGCGGCGGCATTTACAGCGCCGGCCCGGCAGCGGGCCTCGACTTCCAGGAACCCTATCTGCGTGCCGTGTTCGGCTTCCTCGGCATCACCGACATCGAGTTCATCCGCGCCGAAGGCGTCAACATGAGCGCCGATCACAAGACGCAGGCCGTGGAAGCGGCGCAAGCGGCGATTGGTTCGGTGGTGCGGCGTAAGGCGGCCTGATAACACGGCGTAAAGCCGCGAGCTGACGCTCGCTGAGAAGGGTAAAGAGAAAAGGGGAAGAGCATTTGTGCTCCTCCCCTTTTCGGGCTGCAAAGCAGCCGACCTCACCCTTTACAGCCCGCGTAGCGGACGGCTTCACGGCTTCTGATACACCACCTTCCCGTCCACCCAGGTGCTGATCGGCTTGATATCGGCGATCCGGCGTGGTGCCACTGTCATGATGTCCGCGTCCAGCACCACGAAGTCGGCGCGATATCCCGCCTTCAGCACGCCCACCTCGTTTTCCATGAACGAAGCGTAGGCGGCGCCACGCGTGAATCCGGCCAGTGCCTGTACGCGATTGACGCGTTGGTCAGGGAACCAGCCGCCCGGCGGCTGTCCGGCGAGATCCTGCCGCGTGACCGCAGCATAGATGCCCAGCATCGGATTGACGTGTTCGACCGGGAAATCCGAACCGAACGCCAGCGGCACACCGGCATGGATGAAGCGCTGCCATGCATAAGCGCCTTGCAGGCGCTGATAACCAAGACGCTGCTCAACCCAGGGCATGTCCGATGTCGCATGGGTGGGCTGCATCGATGCGATCAGGCGTAGCTGCGCAAATCGGGGAATATCGTCCAATGCCACGATCTGCGCATGCTCGACGCGCCAGCGATGGTCGCTATCGGCAGTCTTGCCGAGCACGCTCTGGTAGGTATCGAGCACCATGCGATTGCCGCGATCGCCAATGGCATGCGTGGCGACCTGCACCTTGCAGCGATAGGCCTTTTCCACAGCAGCTTTGTATTCGTCCGGCTGGGTGACGAAGATGCCGCGATTGCCGTGATCGTCGTTGTAATCATCGAGAAGCGCCGCGCCGCGACTGCCCAGCGCGCCATCCATGTACAGCTTGACCGTACGCATGCGAAGACGGCCGCTCGGGTCCTGCCACTCACCGCCCTGCTGACACAGCCATTCCAGTGCCGCGTGATTGCCGTCGGCCATCTCATACAGGCGCAGCGGAATTTCGCCCGCAGTGGCCATCTGCTGCAGCACTTTGAAATCGTTCAGGCTGACACCTGGGTCGTGCACACCGGTGAGACCATTGGCTACCGCTTCGGCGAAAGCCTTCTTGTAGGCCTCGCGGGTCTGCTCCGGTGTCAGCGGCGGGATCGCATCGCGCACCAGGGCTTGCGCACCGTCGATCAACACGCCGCTGGCCTTCTTGCCCACACGCATGATCCGACCGCCATCGGGCTGCCAGTCGCCATCGAGCGACTTGGTCGCGCGCTTCATGGCCACCTTGTTGACCCATGATGCATGCCCGTCGATACGCTCCAGATATACCGGGCGATCCGGAAACGCGCGATCGAGATCGGCGGCGGTAGGAAACTGCTTGCCGGTCCAGCGGTTCTGATCCCAGCCATGACCGATCAGCCAGGCACCCTTGGGCAGCTTTTCCGCGCCCGCTTTCAGGCGGTTGATGATGTCGTCCTTGGAGGGGCTTCCGGCCAGATCGACCTGGCTGCTCAGCATCCCCAGCCCGAGCATATGCCCGTGAGCATCGATCAAGCCGGGCACCACCGTCGCACCGTTCGCATCGACCTGACGGGCGTCGGCATAGCGCTGCTTCAGCTCCGCATCGGTGCCAACGGCAAGCAACTTGCCGTCATCGCCCCAGGCGAGCGCGGTCGCTTCGGGCCGATCCGGATCCATCGTGTGGATATGCGCGTGGACCAGCAAGGTGGTCGCGTGCAGCGGCAGCATGGTCATCGCCAGCAAGGCGACGCCGGTCAATCGGGGAATCAAGCGCATGGACGGCTTCCGTTCGAGGAAAACCGTGGCACTGTGCCCAGGCCAGGGGCTTTACACAAGCCTAGCGGCGCACGGCTCAGGCCGCGATGGCTGTGTCCGCTTCTTCGAAGCGCGGCGCACGAGCGTATTGCGCCAAGCGAATGCTCGATGCGGGGCCAGGCATTTCTACACAACATGCGCGGCCCGCGCGCTCGTGCTCGTCGCGCGCCAGCTCACGCGCCAGTTTGATCGCCGGGCCGAGGCGCAAATCGCTGAACAGCGAAAAGCCGCCACGCCTGACATTCCAGAAACCATTCGCCGACTGCATTAGTGAGTAAACGACCATGCCTATCCCTGTAGCTTGAGGAGAGCCACTCCGCGCAAGGCGAAGAAGCTCTCAATCACCGTCCCCTGCCAGCACAAGAGTGCGCCAGACAAGGGCGGTGCGGCTATCGGTTCAGGTCGCGGCGCAACGTAGGCAACTCCCTACAACTTTCGGAATATCCAGCGTAAGGCTATTTACGCCGCCAGCATGCGCCCGCTGTCCTGCGGAGTGATTTCTTCGTCCATGACCGACTCGCCGACACGGAAGAAATCCACCTGCGCGAGCAAGGCATCGGCATTGCGCCGCATGGCGAGACTGGTACTGGCAACACGCTGCACCATGGCCGCGTTCTGCTGCGTCATCTCATCCATGTCCGCCACAGCGCGGTTGACCTGTTCGATGCCGGCCGTCTGCTCGCGCCCCGCCAGCGCGATGGCCGCAACTTTTTCGGCCACCTGTTGTGCCGTGCTGACGATCCCGGCCAAGGCCTGTCCCGACTGCCCGACCAGGCCATCGGCATCGGCCACCGCCTGTTCGCTGGCTTCCATGGTTCTGCGGATATCACGCGCGGCAAGGCTGCAGCGCTGAGCCAGTGCACGCACCTCGGCGGCAACGACCGCAAACCCACGGCCATGCTCGCCTGCACGCGCCGCTTCCACGGCCGCGTTGAGTGCGAGCAGATTGGTCTGGAATGCCACCTCGTCGATCAAGCCGACAAACTCGGCGATGCGTTGACCGCTATCGCGTATCGCGCCCATCGAAGCGATGGTGCCAGCGACTACGGTGTGTCCCTGCGCAGCCTGTTCCCTGGAAAGCCGCGCCATGCGGTCGGCCTGCGTCGCATGACCGGCCGACTCGGCCACTGTTGCCGCCATCTGCTCCATCGACGCGGAGGTTTCCTCCAGATGCGCCGCCTGCGACTGCGTACGTTGATTGAGCACATCGCTGGCGCTGGCCAGCCCTTGCGCGTCGTGTCGCACCGAGGCCGCAGCCGCGCGGACTTGTTCGACGACGCTGGCCAACTGCTGATCCATCACTGCGAGATGTCGCAAGACGGCGCCGATTTCGTCGGCACGACCGACCGTGATCGCCTGGCCGACACGACCTTGCGCAATGCGTTCGGCTACCGCCGATGCCAGCTTCAGGCGTCTGCTCAATGCACGAATCATTCCGCCATCGATCAGGCAGGCCAGCAACAAGGCAGCCACGAATGCCGCAACCAGCAGGATCAACCCATGTTGATTGGCGACATGCTGTGCCGCAGCCTGCTCGCCACCGGCGGCAAGCGCTTTTTCGAACAGGTTGGTGAAGTCGGTCTGCAAGGGCAGCAGCGCCGGCTGCAACTCGGAGGAGAGCTTGACCTGCGCGATGTCGTACTGCTCGGCATCGAGCATGGCCAATGTCTCGTCCATCGACTGCTCGGCCGCCTTGCGGTGTTCGGCGGCGATCGCAAGCAGCTGCTTTTCCTGCAGCCCCAAGCCGCTGGCCGCTAACGGCTTCCAATGCCGCTCGATATCCACGCGATTGCTTTTCAATGCGGTCTTCGCATCGTCGACCGAAGACGGTAGCCGCGTCATGACCGCATGCGCGATCGCCTGAAAGTTGTCGTTGTAGTCGTTCTGGATGCGCCCGACATCGGACACCGGCGACAGCGTGTCGCCGACCACCGATTGAATGCGCTGGTCGGCACGGTTCAACAAAGAAGCACCGAGCACGCAAATGAGTGCCAGCATGGCCAATACGCCCGCGAGGCGAATCAGCAGCAGTGCACGAAGGGAGAGAGACTGAAAAACCGGGGAAAAACGAAGCCGCGAAGGCATGGGGATGACCTTGAGGGGACGGGGATCACCCCCCGAGGTCGGCAATACAGCGTTGGGCTTGAGAAGATATTTGATGAATTTTTCTTTACATCGCAGTTATTTGACAGGCATGTTTCCGAACCTGTTTTTTTGCACGGCGATAATTGCATGCACGGTGATGTCGCGACCCGCTGTGCATCCCATCCACACACGTCCCTCAAATCACTCCCGCCTTGCCCCCATCCATCGGAATGATGGCGCCAGTGACATAGCTGGCCATGGGCGAGGCAAGAAAAGCGGCGACCCGCGCAATTTCCTCCGGCTCGGCAACGCGTCCGCATGGAATCTCATCCGTCAGCTCTTTCAACAGTTCGTCCTGCGAACGCCCGGTCGCACGCACCGACGCGGCAAGGCCTTCTTCCATGCGTTCGGTTCGTGTGGTGCCGGGATTGATGACATTGACGCGCACGCCGCGGGCTGCGTACGCCGTGGCGTAACCCACCGATGCAAGCATCAAAGCCGCATTGGCGGCGCCGCCACCGATATGCAGCGGGTTGGCCTGGCGTCCGCCCTGCCCGACCACGTTGACGATGCTGCCGTGCCCACGCACAGCCATGTGGCGAATAACTGCGTCGATTGCATGCATATAGGGGAAGTACTTCGCCTGCATCGCCGCATGGATGGCCTCGGCGTCCAGCTCGTCGACCGGCCGGCGACGCGCGGCGCCCGCGCAATTGACCAATACGTCGATCGGGCCGTGATCGTTCTCGATGCACTCCATGACCATCCGGGTCGCCACGCTGTCCGATAGATCCGCCGTATGTACGGCCATCGTCAAACCCGATGCGCCGAGCTGGCGTTGCGCTTCATGCAGGCGATGGAGATCACGCGAAATGCCGACGACTTTCGCGCCTTCGCGTGCGAACAGCTCGGCGCAGGCCAGCCCGATGCCCTTGCTCGCGCCCGTGATGACCACTACCCGACCTTCCAGCTCCAGATTCATGCCGCATGCTCCGCTACCTGTATCACGCGCGCATTGAAGCATGGCCTGCGCAAAGCCGACGAGACCGGAGCTGATAGATGTCATATGCGATGACTGATGGACGCTTCTGCCGCGAGACGATCCATTTGCCCAGCATAAGCAACGTCGGGGCAGTCTGTAGCCGCTCGAAGCGAGCTCTGCCGCAGCCGATCACCATATAGGCCATCAGTCATGTTGCGAAATCGCACATTGCCGCTTGACGGTTGTCGAAGTGGTGTTATAGTTCACTACAACACCGGTCCACGAGACCACTAACGAGGAAGCACGCCATGAAAGCGCAGAACCTATTAACCCTGACCGCCGCGTTCTTGCTGACCTCCGCCAGCCTGGCCGCGATCCACTCCAACGTCATGGCCGTCCCGGTCAGTGAAATCAACGGCGCCAAGGTAATCGACCTGGCTCCGGTCAATGTCACCCCCAGCGCCGAAGACCGCCGCGCCGCTGCTCTGCTGAGCGACAACTCGGTCGCTGGCGTCGGCGCCAGCCTGGGCCGCGGGGTCGAAGCGAGCGCTACCTTGCTCGGTACTCAGCTAGCCATGCCCTACTATTCGTTTGGCACCCAGTTCGGCCGTATCACGAAGGAATAACCGTATGTCCATCACCTGGAACGACAGCGTCCCGATCTACCGCCAGCTCCGCGAACGCGTAGTGGCGATGATCCTGGACGGCGCCTTGAACGAGGGCGACCCGCTGCCGTCAGTGCGCCAGGTGGCGGCGGACTACCAAATCAATCCGCTGACCGTATCGAAGGCGTACCAGGAACTGGTCGACGATCAACTTGTGGAAAAAAGGAGGGGGTTGGGCATGTTCGTCAATGATGGAGCTCGCGAAGCCTTGCTCAAGTCCGAGCGCGAACGCTTCTTGCGCGAAGAATGGCCGATGCTTTACGCACGTCTTCAACGGCTGGGCCTGGATCTGAAGACCCTGCTGCGCGAAGCACCGGCCTCGGCCAACCCGGAGGACCCGTCATGAATGCCGTGGTGACCGCAAGCGGCCTGGTCAAGCGCTACAAGCAATCCGTCGCGCTGGACGGGGTGAGTTTCGAAATCCCTTCCGGCCGTATCGTCGGCCTGATCGGTCCCAACGGTGCAGGCAAGACCACCGCGCTGAAGGCGATCCTGGGGCTGACCGATTTCCAGGGACAGCTCAATGTGCTGGGTTTTGACCCACGCTCGCAGCGCAATCAACTGATGGAACAGGTGTGCTTTATCGCCGACGTCGCCGTGCTGCCACGCTGGATACGCGTAAGCGAAGCGGTGGACTTTGTCGCCAACGTGCATCCACGCTTCAACCGCGCCAAGTGCGAGGCCTTTCTGGCACGTACCAAGCTGCAGCCCTCGATGCGCGTCAAGCAGATGTCCAAGGGCATGATCGTGCAATTGCACCTGGCCCTGGTCATGGCGATCGACGCACGCTTGCTGATCTTGGACGAACCCACGCTGGGCCTGGACATCCTGTATCGCAAGCAGTTCTACCAGACCTTGCTGGAAGATTATTTCGACGAGAACAAGACGATCATCATCACCACCCATCAGGTGGAAGAGATCGAGCACATTCTCACCGACCTGATGTTTATCCGTGACGGCAAGATCGTCCTCAACACCGACATGGACGCCATGGGCGACCGTTTCGCCGAAGTGATGGTCAGCGCCGACCGCGCTGCCGACGCGCGCCGGCTCAATCCGCTGGACGAGCGGCAGATCTTTGGCAAGAGCATTTTCCTGTTCGACGGCGCGGACCGCGCGACGCTCGAAAGCATGGGCGAAGTCCGTCGCCCATCCGTCAGCGATCTGTTCGTCGCCACCATGAAGGGAACCTACGCATGAAAACCTTCGTCTGGTTGGTCAAACGCGAATTCTGGGAGCACCGCGGCGGTTTTCTGTGGGCACCGCTGGTGGCAGGCTCCGTCTTTCTGATCCTCAACATGATGGCCCTGATTGCCGCCGAAGTAATCGGCATGCGTCACGGCATGCATTTTGGCGGCAGCGACCTGCATATGCTGATCGAAAAGGCCGATGCGGGCGACCTGGCAAAAGTCGGCACCGGGCTGGATCTCGCCCTGCTCTCGTCCACCGGCATCATCGGTATCGTGATGGGATTCGTGGTGCTGTTCTACTGCCTCGGTTCGCTTTACGACGACCGTCGCGACCGCAGCATCCTGTTCTGGAAATCGCTGCCGATTTCCGACATGCGCACGGTCCTGGCCAAGGTTGTCAGTGCAGTGATCCTGGTCCCGGTCATTGCCGTGGTCATCGGTATCGCGATCGGCGTCATCCAGCTCATCATGTTCGCCATCGTGCTGTCCTTCCATGGCATCAACGCCTGGCAGCTGCTGACGCTGGCCCATCCGATCCGCACCATCCTGGCCATGATCACCGCGGTTCCGCTGTATGCGCTGTGGGCGCTGCCGGCAGTGGGTTGGTTGATGCTCTGCTCGGCCTGGGCACGCAGCAAGCCCTTCCTGTGGGCGGTAGCCGCACCGCTGGTGACCGGCCTGATGGTGACCTGGTTCAACATCATGGGGCTGTTCAACCTGTCCTCAAGCTGGTTCTGGCATCACATCGTCCAGCGCATCATCCTGAGCGTGTTCCCCGGCTCGAACCTAGTCTTCGACGAGCATCAGATGCAGGCGATGGCACAGCTGGGTGACGATGCGCCCTCGGCCATCCTGACCCCGGGTAGCAGCTTCCTCCTGCTGGGTTCGATCGAGTTGTGGATCGGTGTGGTTGCCGGTATCGCATTGATCGCCGCCGCCATCTGGTTCCGCCGCGTTCGCGACGACAGCTGATCCGTAACTCCTGGGGAGAAAGGCATCATGCAAAAGAACAAAGTCACGCGAGCATCCTGGGTAGCCATCACCGTTGCGATCTTCGTCGGCATGGGCACTTTCTCCTCGCATGCCAGCGATCCCAGCCAGTCTTTCGTTGGGCGCTGGACAGCCGATGGCGCTACGGACAAGGTCGTCGCTGTCGAGACCACCGGCAGACAGTTGAAGCTGACGCTCACCGGCAACATGGGTGTGCGAGACGGCCAGACCGTTATTCTCGATCGCGTCGACGACAATACGTTCGGCGCAACCGATGCGAGCGGCGTCACGACGCGTCTGGTCGCCACCTCACCCGGCCACGCCACGTTCTCGATGAAAGGTGGCAACGCGAAAAACGCGGTCTATATCCACACCGGCCTGAGCCGGCAATAATCCTCAGTGATTACGAAGGGGAAAAACTCATGAATCACAAGCCATGGCTTGGAGCAGTGCTGGTGTGTGGTGCTTTGATCGCCGGTTGCGATGTCATGGACGCCGACACCACCATGATGAACGGTGCCATCGTGCTCAAGGACAAACAGGTCGTCCTTAGCCCGGCCAATCAACCCAAGGCAGCGATCGACTCCAGTGGCAACCTGACGATCGACGACAAAGTCGTCAGTGTGACGCCGGCCCAGCAAGCCTTGTTGATGGCGTACTACATGAACGTTGTGGATGTTCACAACACCGGCATCAAGATGGCCAAGGCCGGTGGCAAGGTCGCCGTCCAAGCGTTGGCGCATGCCGCCAGTACCAGCAAGGAAGACAAGGCACAGGACGCGGCCCAGGAACTGGCCAATATGAGCATGGACATCTGCAAGGACACCGCCGGCATCAAGACCGTGCAGGATCAGCTCGGCGCGCAGCTACCTGCCTTTAAGCCCTATGCAAATATCGTAGATAACGCGAGCGTGGACAGCTGCGTCAACGAAGCCAAGGACGACAGCAAGGATGCCGCGGGCAAGGACGACGCGAAGAGCTGAGCGTTGTCGCTGACGGCTTCGGCAAGGATGCCGAGGCCGTCCACGATCATCTTTCGGAGGGATCGCGATGCGTCTGCTTCGTCGATGTGCGCTGACGTTGGCTGCGCTGGGATGTCTGGCCGGTTGCGCATCCCCTGCTCCGCATCACCCTGCTCCACAAAGACTGTACGGCGACGCGCTCGACACACGCGTGCAAATGCTGATGCAAGCGGCTCACGTCTCCGGACTCGCCCTCGCCGTGATCGAGAATGGACGCATCGTCCATCTGCGTGCCTACGGCGAACGCGATACCGAAAAGCATTTGCCCCTCACCGTGGACACGACCATGTACGCGGCCTCGATCACCAAGGCCGCGTTTGCGTATGCCACCATGACTCTGGTCGACGAACATCGACTCGATCTCGATGAGCCGCTGCCGGCCTTGCTGCCCAAGCCGCTACCCGACTACGACAAATACGCCGATCTCAAAGACGACCCGCGCTGGCGACAGATCACGCCACGCATGCTGCTCAGCCATACGGCGGGTTTTGCCAATTTCCGTTTCTTCAAGCCCGAAGGGGGCTACGATCCGAACGGCAAACTGAAAATCTACTTCGATCCGGGCACGCGTTTCGCCTATTCCGGCGAAGGCATCAATCTCATGCAGTTCGTGCTGGAAGAAGGCCTGCACCAGGATGCCGGGCAGCTCATGCAGCAGCAGTTATTCGATCGCTTCGCTATGAAGCGCACCGGCATGGTCTGGCGCGACGATTTCGCGAACAACCTGGCCATCGGCTATGACGAAGCCGGCAAGCCGCTGGGCCATAAACAGCGCGGCTCGGTACGCGCTGCCGGCTCGATGGATACGACGCCTGCCGACTATGCGCAGTTACTTGCCGGCATGGTTCGCGGCGATGGCCTGAGCGCGAAAGCGCATGCACAATGGCTCGAGCCGGTGATCGCCATCCACTCGGTGCAACAGTTTCCGACGCTCGATACCACCACCACGCATGACAACGACAGCATCGGCTTGTCGTATGCGCTCGGTGTCGTAACGTTTAGATCGCCACAGGGGCCCGCATGGTTCAAGAGCGGCCACGACGACGGCACCAACAATCTGATCCTGTGCCTGCAGGCGTCGCGCGATTGCGTGATGATCCTGAGCAACAGCTCCAATGCCGAAAGCATCTTCAAGTACCTGATCGACGCCACCCTGGGGCCGACCTGCTTTCCCTGGTTCTGGGAAGGCTATGTTCCCTACGATCATCCCCAATGGCGTGATGCGGCAGCCAGGAGCTTGCCGCATCCACCATGCGCGAAGGTTTAGCCACCGCCACCACCGCCGCCATGAATGCCGCCTTTTGTCAGCGTCATCGGATCGAGCAGCTTCTTCAGTTCGTCTTTCGATAGGCCAGTGGTTTCGAGTGCGACATCCATGATCGGGCGTTTTTCCTTATAGGCCTGCTTGGCGGTGGCAGCGCCCTTCTCGTAACCGATCACCGGATTGAGCGCGGTGACCAGGATCGGGTTCTTGTCGAGGGCTTCCTTGACGCGCGCGGTATTGACCTTGAAACCGGCGATCGCCTTGTCGGCAAGCAGCACCGTGACATTGGCCAGGATCTCGATCGACTGCAGCAGGTTGTAGGCGATCATCGGCAGCATCACGTTCAACTGGAAGTTGCCGGACTGACCACCGATGGTAATGGCGGCATCGTTGCCGATGACTTGCGCGGCGACCATCGCGGTCGCCTCGGGAATCACCGGGTTGACCTTGCCGGGCATGATCGAGGAACCAGGCTGCAACGCTGGCAACTCGATCTCGCCCAGGCCGGCGAGCGGACCGGAATTCATCCAGCGCAGGTCGTTGGCGATCTTGAGCAAGGCGACCGCCAATGTTTTGAGCTGGCCGGAGAGTTCTACCGCCGCGTCCTGTCCGGCCATGCCCTCGAAATAGTTCTGCGCCGATTCGAAACGCACCTCGGTGAGCTTCTTGAGTTCACGCGCCAACGCCGGTCCGAACCTGGCATCGGCGTTGATACCGGTACCGACCGCCGTGCCACCCTGCGGCAGGCGGCGCATGCGCTTGAGGCTGTCCTCGATCCGTTCGATCGACGAGTCGATCTGCGCCGCCCAGCCCGACAGCTCCTGGCCAAAGGTGATCGGCATCGCGTCCATCAGATGTGTGCGGCCGGTCTTGGGAACGTTCTTCAGTTCCCGGGCGCGTTTGTCGATGGTCTTGCGCAAATGCTTGAGCGCGGGGATCAACTGCTCGCTCGTCGTCAGCGTGGCGCTCACGTGGATCGCCGTCGGGATCACGTCGTTCGAGCTCTGGCCGTAATTGACGTGGTCATTGGGATGCACCTTGGCGCCGGCCTTGGCCGCGACGTGGGCAATCACCTCGTTCGCATTCATATTGGTGCTGGTGCCCGAGCCGGTCTGAAAGATATCGATCGGGAACTGCTTGTCGTACTCGCCGTCGGCGACCGCCAGCGCCGCCTTGCGAATGGCGGCGGCCTGGGATTTTTTCAGGTACCCCAGCCCCAGGTTGGCCTCGGCGGCGGCCGCCTTGATCAGGCCGAGCGCACGGATGAACTCGCGCGGCAGGTGCAGGCCGGAAATCGGGAAGTTGTCGACGGCACGCTGGGTCTGTGCGCCATAGAGGGCATCGGCGGGGACTTTCAACTCGCCCATGCTGTCGTGTTCGATGCGGAAACGGTTGTTGCTCATGGGAGCGGTCCTTGGCGAGGGAGGCTGACTATATGCCTTAAGCAGATGGGGGATGGGTAGTGGGGGCACAAGCCCGCCGCTTCCGGCCTCCCTGTCGCCATCCGTTGTAAAATGCCCAATTTCCCGTTTCCGGAACCCTCCCCCATGTCCCACGCCCTGACCGCCCTGTCGCCGCTGGACGGCCGTTACGCCAGCAAGGTCGAACCGCTGCGCCCGATCTTCAGCGAATTCGGCCTGATGCACCGTCGCGTGCAGGTCGAGATCGCCTGGCTGCTGGCGCTGGCGTCGGATCGCGGCATCGTCGAACTGGAGCCGTTTTCTTCGGCGCAGGTCGCCCAGTTGCAGGCGATCTCCGACCAGTTCGGCGTGGAGGATGGTGCGCGTATCAAGGCGATCGAAGCGACCACCAACCATGACGTCAAGGCGGTGGAGTACTTCATCAAGGAGCGCATGGGCAACGATGCCGCGCTCGCCCAGGCGAAGGAGTTCGTGCATTTCGCCTGCACCAGCGAAGACATCAACAACCTGTCCTATGCGCTGATGCTGCGTGATGCACGCGATCAGGTGCTGTTGCCGACCTTCGACAAGGTCATCACGCTGCTGCGCCAGCTGGCGCACGCCAACGCCGAGTTGCCGATGCTGTCGCGTACGCACGGCCAGACCGCCTCGCCCAGCACCCTGGGCAAGGAACTGGCCAATGTGGTGGCGCGCCTGGAGCGCCAGCGCAAGCAGCTTGCAGCACTGGAAATCCCCGGCAAGATCAATGGTGCCGTGGGCAACTACAACGCCCATGCCATTACCTATCCGGAAGTGGACTGGCGCGGCTTCTCGCAGCGTTTCGTCGAAAGCCTGGGGCTCGACTACAACGCCTATACGACGCAGATCGAGCCGCACGACGGCGTGGCCGAGTACTGCGATGCGGTGCGCCGCGCCAACATCATCCTGATCGATCTGGCACGCGATATCTGGGGTTACATCTCGCTGGGCTACTTCAAGCAGGCATTGAAGGCGGGCGAAGTGGGCTCGTCGACGATGCCGCACAAGGTCAACCCGATCGATTTCGAAAACGCCGAAGGCAATTTCGGCTTGGCCAACGCCCTGCTCGGTCACTTCGCCGAAAAGCTGCCGATCAGCCGCTGGCAGCGCGATCTCACCGACTCCACCGTGTTGCGCGCGCTGGGCACCGCGTTCGGCCACACGCTGGTGGCGCTGGAATCGTTGCTCAAGGGTCTGGGCAAGCTCACGGTCAATGCCGATCGCCTTGCGGCCGATCTGGATGCCAGTTGGGAAGTGCTGGCCGAGGCCGTACAGACGGTGATGCGTCGCTATGGTTTGCCCGAGCCGTATGAGCAGTTGAAGGCGTTGACGCGTGGTCAGGGGATCACGCGCGAATCGATGCGTACGTTTATCGAAGGGCTCGCGCTGCCGGCCGATGCGAAACAGCGTTTGCTGGATCTGACGCCGGGCGGCTATATCGGCCTGGCCGTGCCGCTGGCAAAAGATATCTAACCCCCTCCTACCCGTCGTCCCGGCGAAGGCCGGGACCCAGCGTCTTTCATGTCGGAGCGTGGCGATAACCACGTTCCAAGACACTGGATCCCGGCGTTCGCCGGGATGACGAACAAAAAAGTCTCTCGCGAATATTCAGCGGAACAGGACGCCCAGCATGGCCAGCCCCACCCTCCCCATCGAAGTCCGTGGCAGCGCCAAGCAGCCCCTGGGCATGTCGCCCGCACAGTTCCTGCGCGACTACTGGCAGAAACGCCCGCTGCTGATCCGCAACGCCTTCTCGGATTTCCAACCGCCACTGGAGCCGAACGACCTGGCCGGCCTCGCCTGCGAAGAAGCTGCCCTGTCGCGCCTGATCGTCCACGACGAAAAGCGCGACCGCTGGAGCGTCAAGACGGGGCCGCTGAGCGAGGACGATTTCTCCAAGACCCCGGACAGCAACTGGACGCTGCTGGTGCAGGACGTCGACAAGTGGGACGTGGACGTCGCCGCATTGCTCGAGTCGTTCCGCTTCCTGCCGAGCTGGCGCGTCGACGACATCATGATTTCCTATGCCGAGCCGGGTGGTGGCGTGGGCGCCCACGTCGATCAATACGACGTGTTCCTGTTGCAGGCGCTGGGTCAACGGCACTGGGCGATCAACGAAGACCCGAATGCGCCCAAGGATTTTCGCGACGACGTCGAGCTGAAGCAGCTCAAAGTATTCGAGCCCTCCCACGAATGGCTGCTGGAACCGGGCGACATGCTTTACCTGCCACCCGGCATCGCACACGACGGCGTCGCGTTCGGCGGCCCCTGCATGACGTTCTCCGTCGGCATGCGTGCACCATCGCAGGGCGAACTCACCGGCGATCTGGCCGATTATCTGGCCGAGCGACTGACCGAAGACCAGCGCTACGCTGACCCCGACCTGGCGCCGGTCAAGGCCGTGGGCGAAATCGACAAGCACGCGCTGGCACGCATCAAGGACTCGATGCCGATCGCCGCTGCGCTGGACGACGACACCCTGCGCGACTGGTTCGGCCGCTTTATTACCCGCTATCGCAGCGCACAGACGCCAGCCCCGGCCGACAAGCCGTTAACCGAAGCCGGGTTGGCCAAGCTGCTCGAAGGCGGCTGCGAACTGCTGCGCCATCCCTGGTCGCGCTTCGCCTGGAGTCGCGGCAGGAACGGCTGCACGCTCTACGCGAATGGACATGCCTATCCGGCCACCGTGGAGCTGTCCGAGCCACTGTGTGCCGAGCGCGTGCTTGTACCTGCACGCAAGCCCGCCGCGGCCGATCGCGCCTTGCTGCTGGCCTTGATCAACGATGGCCACCTGCTGGCCAAGAAAAAGAAAGCCCGCTGATGGAACCGGCCAGTGCCCCTAAGGAAACGCTATCGGTCGACAGCCAGGATGAACTGGCCTCGGCCCGGCTCACCCTGCTTCGCCAGGCCCGCTACCGTCTGGCGATCTATCAGCCCCTGCTGACCGCCAACGCGTTCAATAGTGCCGACGACATCGCCGAGCTCCGACGCATCGCCAGCTCAGGCCGCAACGCGTCGATCCGAATCCTCCTGCACGACCCGCAAGCCGCCCTGCGCGAAAGCCATCGATTGATCGCGCTGGCCCAGCGGCTGCCCAGCGTGATCTCGATTCGCGTACCGGTCGAAGAACACGATCTGGGCTACGGCAGCGCCTTCCTTCTCAATGATGCCGGCGGCTACGTGTTTCAGCCCGATGCCCAGCGTCCCCAAGGCCGTGCCGCTGTTGAGGACCGGTCGTCGCAGGCGCCCCTGTCGCAGCACTTCGACGAGGTCTGGGAACGGGCCGAGCGCGCAACCGCCCTGCAATCCCTCGACCTCTGAACGACCTGCCGGCCTCCACCGGCCTTCTGAGGGCTGAACGCCGATTCGCCGAATGGCTGGGTTGCCTGTAAGGCAAAACAGCCACAAATCCGCTGCGCCAGCGCCGTTCTGACCAAGGTCGAACGCCCGGGACTCGAAATTTCGTCGCCGATCCCCACTTTTATCAACAATTCGGGTTGCCGCGTCGCAGCACCCCGGAGCTATAATTAACAGGATTTTTCGCCAGCGTTTTGGGTCCGTCAGGCCTGACACGCTGTCAGCCTCCCTTCCCTGCCGGTGGTGACGTGAGCACAAACCTGATTCGCGAGTTCTTCGAGTCCTCTCAACTCGCAGGCGGTAACGCCGATTATGTCGAACAACAGTATGAAGCTTGGCTCGCCGACCCCGCGTCGGTTCCCGCCGAGTGGAATCAATATTTCCAGACCTTCAAAGGCCGCGAGTCGGGGGACGTATCCCACACCGCGGCCATTGCGCGTATAGAGGCTGCACAAAAGCAGCGCTACGTGAATGGCAGCGGCGGTGGCGGCGTAGTGGCCGGCAGCGTGGACGATGCCCACGCGCGCAAGCAGGCTGGCGTGTTGCGCCTATTGACGGCCTACCGTTCGCGCGGCCACTTGGCCGCCGACCTCGATCCGCTGGGCCTGACCCAGAAGCTCGAAGCGCCGGATCTGGGCCTGGCCTTCCATGGCCTGACCGACGCCGATCTCGACACCCAGTTCGACACCAACAACTTCGCCGGTACCGGCCCGCGCATGAAATTGCGCGACCTGCTGGCAGCGCTGAAAAAAGTGTATGCGGGCACGATCGGTGCCGAGTTCATGCACATCAGCAATCACGAGCAGCGCAACTGGATCTATACGCGTCTGGAGCAGGCCAATGGTTCGGCCAGCCTGGACAAGGGCGCCAAGCAACACTTGCTCGATAGTCTCACCGCCGCCGAAGGCCTTGAGCGCTACCTGCACACCAAGTATGTCGGCCAGAAGCGCTTCTCGCTCGAAGGCGGTGACAGCCTGATTCCGATGATGGACGATGTGGTCCGCGCAGCGGGCGACAACGGCGTCAAGGAAGTGGTGATCGGCATGGCCCATCGCGGCCGTTTGAATGTGCTGGTCAACATCCTGGGCAAGCCGCCCAAGACGCTGTTCAACGAATTCGAAGGCAAGTGGGATCACCCGGACGATCCGGCCCACTCCGGCGACGTGAAGTACCACATGGGCTTCTCCGCCGACGTCAAGACGCCCAACGGCGGCGTGCACGTCGCGCTGGCGTTCAACCCGTCCCATCTGGAAATCGTCAACCCGGTCGTGGCCGGCTCCGTGCATGCCCGCATGACGCGCCGTCGCGACACCGAGCGCAAGCAGTCGCTGGCCGTGCTGGTGCACGGCGACGCGGCGCTGGCCGGCCAGGGCGTGAACATGGAACTGTTCAACATGTCGCAGGCCCGCGGCTTCAAGATCGGCGGCAGTCTGCACATCGTGGTGAACAACCAGGTGGGCTTTACCACCTCCAATCCGCAGGACGCCCGCTCCACGCTGTACTGCACCGACCTGGCCAAGATGGTCAACGCGCCGGTGTTCCACGTGAACGGCGACGATCCGGAAGCGGTGATCCAGGCCACCCGCCTTGCCTACGACTTCCGCAAGGAATTCCGCAAGGACGTGGTGATCGACCTGGTCTGCTACCGCCGCCACGGCCATAACGAGGCTGACGAGCCGGCAGCGACGCAGCCGGTGATGTACCAGATCATCCGCAAGCGCCCGACCACGCGCGATCTCTACGCGCAGCAGTTGGTCAAGGAAGGCACGATCGCCGAGGGCGACGCCCAGAAGCAGTTCGACGCCTACCGCGACCGCCTCGAGGCCGGCGGCACGCTGGCCACGACGGCCGAAGATCTGCGCAACGATATCCCGGTCGACTGGGCCCGCTTTATCGGCGGCAAGCTGTCGACGCCGACCGACACCACGGTGCCCAAGGCCAAGCTGATCGAGCTGGCCAACAAGATCCTCGACATTCCCAACGACATCACGCTGCAGTCGCGCGTCGCCAAGATCTACGACGACCGCCGCAAGATGGCCGCGGGCGAACAGGCCGGCGATTGGGGTTTTGCCGAAAACCTCGCCTACGCCACGCTGATCGACGAGAACTACAACCTGCGCATGGTCGGCCAGGATTCGGGCCGCGGCACGTTCTTCCATCGTCATGCCGTGCTGCATGACCAGAAGGACGGCCACACCTTCATGCCGCTCACCAACATTCGCAGCGATGCCGATGTCGAAGTAATCGACTCGCTGCTCAGCGAAGAAGCGGTGATGGCGTTCGAGTACGGTCACTCCACCACCGATCCTTACACCCTGCATATCTGGGAAGGCCAGTTCGGCGACTTCGCCAACGGCGCCCAGGTGGTGATCGACCAGTTCATCAGCTCGGGCGAGTCCAAGTGGGATCGCCTGTGCGGTCTGGCGCTCTATCTGCCGCACGGCTACGAAGGCCAGGGACCGGAGCATTCCTCCGCCCGCCTCGAGCGCTTCCTGCAGCTATGCGCGATGGAGAACATGCAGGTCTGCGTGCCGACCACGCCGGCGCAGGACTTCCACATGATCCGTCGTCAGATGCTGCGCCCGACGCGCAAGCCGCTGATCGTGATGACGCCCAAGTCGCTGCTGCGCCACAAGCTGGCCGTGTCGACCCTGGACGAACTGGCCGAGGGCAGCTTCCAGCTGGTCATCGGCGAGCACCGCGACCTGCCGGCCAAGAAGGTCAAGCGCGTCGTGCTGTGCGCGGGCAAGGTCTACTACGACCTGCTCGAAGAAGCCGAGAAGCGCGAGATCAACGACGTCGCCATCGTGCGCGTCGAGCAGCTCTACCCGTTCCCGCGCGCCGAAGTGAAGGCCGAACTGGACAAGTACGCTTCCGCCAAGGAAGTGATCTGGTGCCAGGAAGAGCCGATGAACCAGGGCGCCTGGTTCCAGATTCGTCATCACCTGCAGGCCGTTGTCGGCGCCAAGCAGAGCCTGTCCTATGCAGGCCGCGCGCGCTCGGCAGCACCGGCTGCCGGTCACCTCAACACCCATGTCGCCGAACAGACGGCGCTCGTCGAACAGGCGCTGGTCGCGCCCGTCGGCACCGACCACTCCGCGGAGTAAGACAAGCATGTCCATCGAAGTCAAAGTCCCCGTCCTGCCTGAGTCCGTCTCCGACGCCACCATCGCTACCTGGCACAAGCAGGCCGGCGAAGCGGTGAAGCGCGACGAGAACCTGGTCGACCTGGAAACCGACAAAGTCGTGCTTGAAGTGCCCTCGCCCGTCGACGGCGTGCTGAAAGAGCTGAAGTTCCAGACCGGCGACACGGTCAACAGCCAGCAGGTCATCGCCATCATTGAAGAAGGCGCCGCTGCTGCCGCGCCGACACCGGCTCCTGCCGCGGCGGCTGCACCTGCACCGGCCGCTGCTGCGCCGGCTGCCAGCCACGCTGCATCGGGCGATCTCTCGCCGGCCGCACGCCGCGCCGCCGAAGAAGGCAAGGTCGACACCGCCGGTATCGCCGGCACGGGCCGCGACGGTCGCATCATCAAGGAAGACGTGGTCAACGCGCCGAAGTCGGCTCCCGCTGCTGCCGCGCCGGCCGTCAAGCCGACGCCGGGCTCGCGTCCGGAAGAGCGCGTGCCGATGACGCGCATCCGCGCACGCATCGCCGAGCGCCTGATGCAGTCGAAGAACTCGATCGCGATGCTCACCTCGTTCAACGAAGTGAACCTTGCCGAAGTGAGCAAGATGCGCAAGACGCTGGGCGAGCAGTTCGAGAAGTCGAACGGCGTGAAGCTCGGCTTCATGAGCTTCTTCGTCAAGGCCGCCGCCGAAGCGCTGAAGCGCCATCCGGTGGTGAACGCCTCGGTCGACGGCAACGACATCATCTATCACGGCTATCAGGACATCTCGATCGCCGTGTCCACCGACAAGGGCCTGGTGACGCCGGTGCTGCGCGACGTGCAGGACATGAGCTTCGCCGATATCGAAAAGGGCATCGTCAACTACGCCAAGAAGGCGCGTGACGGCAAGCTCGGCCTGGACGACCTGCAGGGTGGCACCTTCACCATCACCAACGGCGGCACCTTCGGTTCGCTGCTGTCGACCCCGATCGTCAACCCGCCGCAGAGCGCGATCCTTGGCATGCACACCATCAAGGAGCGCGCCATCGTCGAGAACGGCCAGGTGATCGCCGCCCCGATGATGTACCTGGCACTGTCCTACGACCATCGCATCATCGACGGCAAGGACGCGGTGCTGTTCCTGGTCGATATCAAGAACCAGTTGGAGAATCCGCAGCGGATGTTGCTTGGTCTTTGAGCGCCCCGCTCAAAGACGAAATAGGTAACGAAGCTCTGGCGGCGAGCGTTGCGATGGTTCGCATGCTCGCCGTAACCCAAAAGCCGCAGCTCCCAAGCGCGGCAAGCATCAAGGAAACACCATGAGCGACAAATTCGACGTCATCGTCATCGGCGGCGGTCCCGCCGGTTATCACGCGGCCATCCGCGCCGCGCAGCTGGGCCTGAAGACGGCCGTCATCGACGCGTTCGTCGGCAAGGACGGCAAGCAGGCGCTTGGTGGCACCTGCTTGAACGTGGGCTGCATCCCGTCCAAGGCGCTGCTCGATTCGTCCAAGCAGTTCTACAACATCGCGCACAACCTGCCGGTGCACGGCATCACGGTGGAGAACGCCAAGGTCGACCTGGGCACCTTCATCGGCCGCAAGGACAAGATCGTCAAGCAGTTCACCGGTGGCGTGGCGCAGCTGTTCAAGGCCAACAAGATCACCAGCTACTTCGGCAAGGGCAAGCTGCTCAAGGGCAACAACGTCGAAGTCACCGGCAACGACGGTGAGAAGCAGACGATCAGCGCGACCAACGTGATCCTTGCGTCCGGCTCGGTGCCGATCGAATTGCCGTTCGCCAAGTTCGACAACAAGTTCATCATCGACAACGCTGGCGCGCTGGACATCAGCGATGTGCCCAAGCGTCTTGGCGTGATCGGCGCAGGCGTGATCGGCCTGGAGCTGGGCAGTGTGTGGCGCCGTCTGGGTTCGGAAGTGACCGTGCTCGAAGCGCTGCCGGATTTCCTCGGCGCCGCCGATGCCGACATCGCCAAGATCGCGTTGAAGGAATTCGCCAAGCAGGGCCTGGCGATCAAGCTCGGCGCCAAGCTGTCCAAGGCCGAGGTGAAGGGCAACGAAGTGCACCTCACCTATAACGACAAGGACGGCGATCACGATCTGGTGGTCGACAAGCTGCTGGTGGCCGTGGGCCGCCGCGCCTACACCGACGGCCTGCTGGCCGACGACGTCGGCGTCAAGCTGGACGAGCGCGGTCGCATCGTGGTCGACGAGCATTGCCACACCGGCGTGGACGGCGTGTGGGCTGTCGGCGACGCCGTGCGCGGCCCGATGCTCGCGCACAAGGGCTTTGAAGAAGGCATGGCGGTCGCCGAGTGGATCGCCGGCAAGGCCGGCCACGTCGGCTACGACACCATGCCGTGGGTGATCTACACCGAGCCGGAAATTGCCTGGGTCGGCAAGACCGAAAAGCAGCTCAAGGACGAAGGCGTTCCCTACAAGGTCGGCACCTTCCCGTTCGCCGCCATCGGCCGCGCCGTGGCGATGAACGAAGCCATCGGCCAGGTGAAGATGATCGCCCACGCCGAAACCGATCGCATCCTGGGCGTGCACATGGTCGGCCCGGGCGTGTCCGAGCTGATCGCCGAGTGCGTCGTGGCGATGGAGTTCAAGGGCTCGTCCGAAGACCTCGCCCGCATCGTCCACGCGCATCCGACGCTTTCCGAAGCCGTGCACGAAGCGGCGCTGTCGGTGGACAAGCGCGCGATTCACAAGGGCAACTGAGGGATCGGCGTGCTGTAAGCGCGCGAACATGGCCCGCTCGTGGCAACATGAGCGGGCTTTTTTATTCCAGACATGCATGAGCTCTTGTAGGAGCTGTCTTTAACCCCAGTTTTCATCGTCGCCCCGGCGAAGGCCGGGGCCTAGCGTCTTCAGCACGTTGAAGCGTAAGGCACTGGATCCCGGCGTTCGCCGGGATGACGGCTTGGAAGCGGTTTTAGAAACTCCCTAAAGTTGCTTAATACATTTAAGCCCCTTCTCATCCAAAGCACCCACCACCATGCACCCCACCGCCCTCTGCGTCTACTGCGGCTCCAATAGCGGCAATCATTCCGACTACACCGACGTTGCTGTTTCGCTCGGCACCGAAATGGCCAGGCGCAACATCAGCCTGATCTACGGTGGCGGCAAGGTAGGCCTGATGGGCACGGTGGCCGATGCGGTGCTCAACGCCGGTGGCAAGGCGATCGGCGTGATTCCGCGCCAGCTGGTCGAACGCGAAGTCGCCCACCAGGGCCTGACCGAGTTGCAAGTGGTCGACACCATGCATCAACGCAAGACGCGCATGTTCGAGCTGGCTGACGCATTCGTCGCATTGCCCGGCGGCTACGGCACCATGGACGAAATGTTCGAAATGCTGACCTGGGCACAGTTGGGCCTGCATCGTTATCCCTGCGCGTTCTACAACGTGCGCGGCTACTACACGCCGCTGCGCGGCATGATGGATCACATGGTCGGCGAAGGTTTCGTGCGCAGCGAGCAGCGCGAAAACATATGGTTCGGCGAAGGCATGGACGCGATGTTCGACTGGATGAGCGCCTACCAGAGCGGCTATACGCCCAAGTGGATCGACAGCAGCAGCGTCAAGGCCTGAAGAGGATCGAAGCATGAGCTCCACCGCATCGTTTCGCGCATTTCGCATTCATAACGACGCATCGGGTTATCGCGCCGGCGCGGAAACCATCGACGCCGATGCCTTGAGCCCTGGCGAGCTGCTGGTCGAGGTGGCTTACTCCTCAGTCAATTTCAAGGACGCGCTTGCCGGTACCGGCAAGGGCAAGATCCTGCGCCAGTACCCGTTGAACGGTGGCATCGATGTCGCCGGCCGCGTCGTCGCGTCCACTGACCCCAGGTTCAAGGAAGGCGACGCTGTGCTCTGTACCGGCAGCGGCCTTTCCGAGACGCGCGATGGCGGCTACGGCCAATACATTCGCCTGCCCGCGCAGTGGGCAATTCCGCTGCCGGCCCAGCTGAGCCTGCGCGAAAGCATGATCCTGGGCACAGCCGGCTTTACCGCCGCGCTGGGCCTTTGGCAGATGGAGAACAACCGGCAGACACCATCGCTAGGCCCGATCGCCGTTACCGGCGCTACAGGCGGCGTAGGCATGCTGGCGATCGATATCTACTCGCGTGCCGGCTACGAGGTGCATGCGATCAGCGGCAAGACCGACCAGTTCGACGTATTGCGCGAACTGGGCGCCAGCGAATGCCTGGACCGCCACCAGTTGGCCTTCAGTGGCAAGCCGATGGACTCGGCCCGCTTCGGCGGGGCGCTGGACAACGTCGGCGGCAAGATGCTGGCCGGGCTACTTCCTCTGATCCAACCCTATGGCAATGTTGCGGTTTGCGGCAACGCCGGTGGTTTCGCCTTCGACAGTACTGTGATGCCCTTCATCATCCGTGGCGTCAATTTGCTGGGCGTGGCCACGGCCGGTACCGCACGCGATATCCGTGAAGAGGTCTGGCAACGTCTGGCAACAGACTGGAAACCACGGTATCTCGACCGCATTGCGACACGTGAAGTCGACCTGGACAACCTGGCCGGGGTGTTTGAACCCATGCTGGCAGGTGAGTCATTTGGTCGTACCTTGGTACGTATTGGTCCCGATGCCTAGACAAGTGGCTTGGAACCCGCGATAAACGCAGCTTAGAATCACTGAAACAACTAGGGGAACTTATTCCTTATGGCACGCATCCTGATCGTCGACGATTCGCCGTCGCAGTTGCTTGGCATCAAGCGTATCGTCGAAAAGCTCGGGCATGAGGCGGTAACCGCCGAAGACGGCGCAGCCGGTGTCGAAGCCGCCAAGCGCGAAATGCCTGATCTGATTCTGATGGACGTGGTGATGCCCAACCTCAATGGTTTCCAGGCCACACGCACCATCAGCAAGGATCCGGACACCGCGCACATTCCGATCGTGCTGGTCACGACCAAGGACCAGGACACGGACAAGGTGTGGGGCATGCGCCAAGGCGCGAAAGCCTATGTCACCAAACCGATTAAGGAAGAAGAGCTGGTGACGACGCTGAAGACATTGCTGCCTGCATAAGCCGGCCTTGCTTCGATAAAAAAAACGGCGCCAAGGCGCCGTTTTTTTTAATCGCTAACTGCGCGGGTCATACCCGGCAAACGCGTCGCGCAAGGCTTCATACGCCTTGCGCTCTTCCTCGCTGGCTGCAGCGGGCGCCCGAATCGACAACTCGACCAGTTGATCGCCTGGTGTCGTGCCCGGCATCCCCCGGCCCTTCAGGCGCAGCTTGCGGCCCGATTGCGAGCCGGCGGGAATGCGCAGGTCCACCGTGCCGGCCAGGGTCGGCACGGGCACCGTAGCACCCAGGGCGGCTTCCCAGGGCGTGATCGGCAGGACGTGCAGTACGTTGTGCCCCTCGAGGCGGAAGCGCGCATCGTCGCGAATACCGACCTCCAGCAACAGGTCGCCACTGGGACCGCCGGCCTGGCCTGCATGGCCCTGACCGGCGAGGCGGATGACCTTACCCGGTTGGATCCCGGCCGGAATCTTCACTTCCAGCGTGCGCTCGCCGCCATGGCTGTCCTGCAGTACCAGACGGGTGCGGCCGCCGTCGAAGGCGGTCTTCAGGTCGATCTGTACCTGCGCCTGCACGTCGCCGCCCCGGCGCGGCCGTGGCGCGCCGCGCCCGGCGGCCCCGCCGGCACGCGCGCCAAAGAGGCTTTCGAAAAAGTCGCTGAAGTCGCCGTGGCCCGAATCGCCAAAATCGAAACCCTGCCCGCCCTGTCCCCAGCCCGGTGGTGGACGGAACTGCTCGCCACCGCGATAACCGCCGGCGCGCAGCTGATCGTAAGCCGCGCGCTTTTCTTTATCGCGCAGCACTTCATTGGCTTCATTAATCGCCTTGAACTTGTCTTCGGCGCCCGCTTCTTTGTTCTTGTCCGGATGATATTTGCGCGCCAATTTGCGATAGGCCGCCTTGATATCGGCCTCGCTGGCATCGGGCTTCACACCCAGGATGTCGTAATAATCTTTGAATTCCACCGCCGCTCCCCGGCCAATGCTTTAAGCACATGCAGCCTGCCGCAGACGATCGTCCACGACAGGCCTTTCATGTCATTGCAGTCTACCCGCGAAAGCCAGGCGACCGTGAGCCGATCGCCTGGCTTCATGCCTTGAGTACAGGCCTATCAGTGCGCGGTGTCGATCGCGATGCGGCGAGGCGCGGTCTGCGCACGCTTCGGGATCACGATCTCCAGCACGCCATGCTTGCCGCTGGCGGTAATGCCTTCGGCATCGGCGCTTTCCGGCAGCGAGAAACGGCGGTTGAAGCTGCCATAGGCTCGCTCGATACGGGTGAACTTCGCGCTCTGCTCGGTCTTTTCGGCAACGCGCTCGCCCTTGATGCTCAGTACGTTCTTGTCCATGCTCACTTCGATCGTCGCCGGATCGATGCCCGGAATATCGGCCAATATCACGAAGCGGGCGTCTTCTTCCTTGATATCCACACGCGGCGCCCATTGGCCCGCGGACGGACTGGCAACGTCCGTCTCGTCGGTGCTCAAAAAGCGGTCGAATGCATGACGCACATCGTTCAAGTTGCGCAGCGTGCCCCAGGTCAACTGAGAGGGAATGCGGTTCATCGGGTAACTCCTTGAATAGGGTTGCGGCTGGTTGCCGCCTGACACAGGAAATAGGCGCTGGCCGGACAAATTCAAGACGACAGGGCCATGGACAGGCCCTACCATGCGCGTTGTTTTCCCTTCCTTCAGCGTGGCAACCATGAGCATCCAACCGGGCGAGACCCTCCCCGATACCGATATCTACCTGGCCGGCGAGACGATCGAACGCACCCGGACCGCCGACTTGTTTACCGGTCGCCGCGTGCTGCTTTTTGCGGTGCCCGGCGCGTTCACGCCCACCTGCTCCAACAAGCATCTCCCGGGCTATATCGAACACATGCCCGCATTCCGCGAACGCGGTATCGACGTGATGTGCCTGTCGGTGAACGACGCGTATGTGATGCAGGCGTGGGGGCGGAATCAGCACATTCCCAACGACCTGCTGATGCTTGCCGATGGCAATGGGCAGTTCACGCGCAGCATGGGCCTGGAACTCGATGGCAGTGCCTACGGCATGGGTCTGCGCGCACGCCGGTTTGCGCTGTTTGCGGAAAACGGCGTGGTCAGGCTGTTGCAAGTGGAAGCGCCGGGTGAACTGAAGGTCTCGACCGCTGACGCCATGCTTGGCGCCATCTGATTCCCATATGGCACAGAACAACAAAAAACCCCGTTCTTGCGAACGGGGTTTGATGTAGAGCATTACAACGCTATCAATCCTGAGGCGTATCAGGCGACTCGGGTGCGGCCGATGGCTCCGCACCTTCTTCACCCGTTTCCTCGCCCTCACCTTCGGGCAAGGCATCGAGACGTACCACACCGACCAGGGCTTCGTCCGCCGGCAAGCGGATCAGCGTCACGCCCTGCGTGTTACGGCTGAGCTGCGAGACTTCCGCCACGCGTGTGCGCACCAGGGTGCCCTGGTTGGAAATCAACATCAGCTCGTGCGCCTCGGTCACCTGGGTGGCCGACACCAGCGGACCGTTACGCTCGGAGCACTGGATGCCGATGACACCCTGCGTACCGCGGCCCTTCTTCGGGAACTCGTCCAGCGTCGTGCGCTTGCCGTAGCCACGCTCGGTCGCAGTGAGAATATCGCCCTCGGCAGCTACGATCAGCGACACGACTTCGCTCTTGTCGGCAAGACGCATACCGCGCACGCCGGTGGCGGTGCGGCCCATCGAGCGGACTTCACCTTCGTCGAAACGCACGACCTTGCCGTTCGACGCAAACAGCAGCACATCGCTATTGCCGTCGGTCAGCGCCACATTGACCAGCGCATCGCCCTCATCGAGGTTGATCGCGATCTTGCCTCGTTGCAGCTGATAAGCGAACTCGGTCAGCGGCGTCTTCTTCACCGTACCCTGACGGGTCGCGAAGAAAACGAAGCGGTCGTCGGTGTACTCATGCACCGGCAACACGGCCTGCACCTTTTCGCCCTCCGACAACGGCAACAGGTTGACCATCGGCTTGCCGCGCGTATTCGGACCCGATTCGGGCATCTGATAAACCTTCAACCAATACACACGACCGGTGCTGGTAAAGGTCAACAGCGTGTCGTGGGTATTGACCACCCACAACTGCTCGACGAAATCCTCGTCTTTCAGCGCCGATGCCGAACGACCCTTGCCGCCACGACGCTGTGCACGGTAAGTGCTGGCCGGCTGACGCTTCACGTAACCGGAGTGCGACAGCGTGACGACGACGTCTTCCGGCGCGATCAGATCCAGTACGTTGAGGTCTTCCTGCGAATGCTGGATTTCGGTACGACGCGCATCGCCGAACTCGCTGAGAATGTTCTCCAGCTCTTCGCGAATCACCGCGAGCAGACGCTCGGGATCTTCGAGGATCTCGATCAAACCGCGAATCGTATCGAGAATCTGGCGATACTCGTCCGACAGCTTGTCCTGCTCCAATCCGGTCAGGCGATGCAGACGCATCGCCAGGATTTCCTGCGCCTGGATATCGGATAGCTGATAGGTATCGCCCTTCAGGCCATCGCGCGGATCCATGTCTTCCGGGCGCGACATATCCGCGCCGGACGCCGTGAGCATGGCGCTCACCAGGCCTGGCTGCCACTTGCGTGCGAGCATGCGTTCGCGCGCCTCGGCCGGCGAGGCCGACGTACGGATCAGCTCGATCATCTCGTCGATGTTCGCCAGCGCGACCGTCAAACCTTCGAGGATATGCGCGCGGGCACGGGCCTTGCGCAGATCGAAGATGGTGCGGCGGGTGACGACTTCACGGCGGTGGCGAATGAAGGCCTCGAGGATGTCCTTGAGGTTCAACAGCTGCGGGCGGCCATCGATCAGCGCCACCATGTTGATTCCGAAGGTGACCTGCAGCTGGGTCTGCTGGAACAGGTTGTTCAGCACGACATCGCCCATCGCGTCGCGACGGATCTCGATGACCACGCGCATGCCGTCCTTGTCGGACTCGTCGCGCAGCTCGCTGATGCCTTCGAGCTTCTTTTCCTTGACCAGCTCGGCGATCTTTTCGATCAACCGTGCCTTGTTCACCTGATACGGCAGCTCGGTGACGATGATCGTCTCGCGGCCGTTGGTTTCGGTCTCGATATCGGCCTTGGCGCGCACCAGGATACGGCCGCGACCGGTACGGTACGCCTCGATGATGCCCGACGAACCGTTGATGATGCCCGCCGTCGGAAAGTCCGGGCCGGGGATGTGCGTCATCAGGTCTTCGATCGACAACGACGGATCGTCGATGAGCGCAATCGTGGCGGCGATCACTTCATTGATGTTGTGCGGCGGCACATTGGTGGCCATGCCGACCGCGATACCCGCCGAACCGTTGATCAGCAGGTTCGGCACGCGCGTCGGCAACACCAGCGGCTCGTGCTCGCTTTCATCGTAGTTCGGACCGAAGTCGACGGTTTCCTTGTCGATATCGGCCAGCAGCTCGTGCGTGAGCTTGGACATGCGCACTTCGGTGTAACGCATGGCCGCCGCGCTGTCGCCGTCGACCGAACCGAAGTTACCCTGGCCGTCGATCAGCATGTAGCGCAGGGAGAACGGCTGCGCCATACGAACGATGGCGTCATAGACAGCCACATCGCCGTGCGGATGGTATTTACCGATCACGTCACCGACCACGCGGGCCGATTTCTTATAAGGCTTGTTCCAGACATTGCCCAATTCGTTCATCGCGAACAATACGCGGCGATGTACGGGCTTCAGACCATCGCGAACATCCGGAAGTGCGCGGCCCACGATTACGCTCATGGCGTAATCGAGATAGCTCTGACGCATTTCGTCTTCGATGCTTACGCGAATGATTTCTTTGGCGAGTTCTGCCATCAATCGGTTCCCTGGAAGAAGAAAAAGGTCGCGGCACAGCGCCCCCGAGCGCATGCCCCAGCGACCTACAAATTCAGTGCGTGAAGTGTAGCACGAATGTCGTTAAAACGACACTATTTTTTATATATTAATCAATAACTTATAACGATGTTTTGGACTGCCGGAAAAGCATCCCGCGCGCTGTCGCGAAATTGACCAGCGCAGCCACCGCCGAACCTGCCGCAGTAGGCACCGCAGGCCATGGGCGAAGCGCCGGAATGGTCCATAAAAGCGCGGCGAAGACACCGTAATTGACCACCGCGCCGGCGCCCATCAGAGCCATCCAATGCAACCATTCGGCATGGGCCGAGCGGCCGCTGCTGCGCTCGGCAAACGTCTTGCGCCGGTTCCACCACCACGTCACGGTGGCCGCCAGCAGAAACGACAGCACGCGCGCAAGGTAGGGATTCCAGCCAAATGCGCCGACCAGCAGTTGCACCACGCCGGCATCGACAACCAGCCCAAGCACCCCGCCAACGGCGAACAGCATGAGCTCCTGGCGAAGTTTCACCGGCCGAACATCGCCAGCATCGCCATCGTATTGGGCCGCTCGATCACACCACGTTCGGTCACGATGGCGTCGATCAGGCTCGCTGGCGTCACGTCGAATACCGGATTCCAGGCATCGGCACCTTCGACCACGGTGCGCTGGCCGCCCAGCCCGAGCAGCTCGGTCGGATCGCGCAGTTCGATCTCGATGTCGTCGCCCGACACGGTGGCCATGTCGACCGTGGACGACGGTGCGACCACCATGAACTTCACGCCATGGTGTCGCGCGGCGATCGCCAGCTGGTAGGTGCCGATCTTGTTGGCGGTATCGCCATTGGCGGCGATGCGATCGGCGCCGACGATGACCCACTGGACCGCCCCCGAACGCATCAGATGCGACGCGGCGGAGTCGGCAATCAACTTGGCCGGAATGCCGTCGCGCACCAGCTCCCACATGGTCAGACGCGCACCCTGCTGCCAGGGCCGGGTCTCGCCGGCATAGACCTGTTCGATATGGCCATTGGCCACGCCGGCGCGGATCACACCCAGCGCCGTACCGTAACCGGCGGTCGCCAGCGAACCGGTATTGCAGTGCGTGAGCACGCCGGAGTTCGGCGCGATCAACGCGGCGCCCAGTTCGCCCATATGACGGTTGGCGGCCAGATCTTCATCCTGGATCGCCTGAGCCTCGCGCTCCAGCCGCGCAGCGTCCGCACCCGTGGCAATCACCGCCTTCATGCGATCGAGCGCCCACATCAGGTTCACCGCCGTGGGACGCGCCGCGCGCAAGGTGGCCAGGGCCGCGTCGAGCGACTGGCCCTGTTGGGCGGCAAGCACCACACCCCAGGCCGCAGCAATGCCGATGGCCGGAGCACCGCGCACGGCCAGGTCCTTGATCGCCTGGGTGACCTGCACGTAATCGCGGCAATCGAACCAGTGCTCTTCGCGTGGCAGCAGGCGCTGATCGAGCAGACGCAAGTGGTCACCCTGCCATTGGACGGCGCGGATGGTGTCGTGGGAGAGGGTCTTGGCGGAGGTAGTCATCGGGCTATTTTACGGGATGGCGAAGCAGATCGGGACCGAATGCACAGCCATCCGTCGATGCCGCGGTCGCGACTGAAGTCGCGACCTTCCCGCTGCAAACACGCGGTTTTGGCGACACTCAACCCTGCGGCATCACCAGCCACAGGATCAGATAAAGCAGGATGCCTGAGCCACCGGCCAGGGTCAGGATGATCCAGATCACGCGCACGATGGTGGCATCCCAACCGAGATACTCGGCGACACCACCACACACACCCGCCAGCATTTTCTGGCTGCTCGAACGGCACAAACGTTTTTCGCTATTCATGCATACCCCTCTCGCTCTGAATCGTCAGTCCCTGGAACGCAGCCACTGGTGAATCGCCGGCGGCACTTCACGCTGCGCGCGGCCCGAGACGTAGATCCCGATATGACCGCCCTTGAAGGCCAACTCGGTGTAGTCGGTCGTACCGACTTTCTTGGCCAGCGCCTTCGATGCGTCCGGCGGCACCAGGTGGTCCTGCTCGGCGAAGATATTCAGCACCGGCTGCGTGATCATGCCCAGGTCTACCGGCTTGCCACCGATGGTCAACGTGCCATGGACCAATTTGTTGCCCTGGTAGAAATCCTTGATGAATTCGCGGAATGCTTCGCCAGCCTGATCGGGCGAGTCGAAGATCCAGCGCTCCATGCGCAGGAAATTTTCCAGCTCTTTCGGGTTGTCGAGAATGTCCACCAGCGCGATATATTTCTGCTGGTTCAGGCGCACCGGCTTGAGCGTGAGGTAAACCCAGTTCATCAACTCGGCCGGGATATTGCCCATCGTGTCGACAAACAGATCCACGTCCAGGTTCTGCGTCCAGTGCGAAAGCATATTGCCCGGCGTCTGGAAATCGACCGGTGTCACCATGGTGATCAGGTTTTTCACCTTCTCCGGCTGCAGCGCGGTGTAGCACAGCGAGAACGCACCGCCCTGGCAAATGCCCAGCACGTTGATCGCGTCCAGGTTGTGGCGTTTACGCACCGCATCGACGCAGCGGTCGAGATAGCCGTTGATGTAATCGTCCAACGTCAGCCAACGGTCGGCGCCATCGGGATAGCCCCAGTCGATCAGGTAGACATCCTCACCCTGCGCCAGCAAGTTACGCACCAGCGAACGATCGGCTTGCAGGTCGGTCATCCAGGCGGTGTTGACCAACGCATACACGATCAGCAAGGGTGTTTTCGCCGTCGGCGCCTTGTCACCCTTGAAATGCCATACGGTGAGTTTGTCTTCGCGATAGATCGCTTCGCGCGGGGTATTGGCATACTCCGGCTCGACCATGCCACGCACGTTGCTCAATCCCGCGGAAAGCTTTTGCTGGAAGCTACTTATTTCGGCAAGCAGGCTGGCCGGATCGAATTGAAAAGGTACGTTCATCGCGGTTCCTTACTTGCTGCGACGCGTGCCGGTCTTGGCGCCGGCCGTCTTTTTCGGTGCTGCCGAACGGGCCGGCGCAGGCTTTTTGGCCGTCCTTGCGGCGGTATCGGTTTTCTTTTGCGCCTCGGCGAGCTTGCGCTTGAGTGCGGCCACTTCGGCGCGCAACGCGTCGGAGTTGTCGCCGGCATCGGGCTGCGTGGCCGCAGCCGCCGAACGAACTTCGCGGCGTAGTTCCTGCAGACGTTTGCCCAGTGCGGTGACTTCACTACGCGTAGGCAGGCCCAGCTCGCGACATGCCGCTTCCAGCTGCTGTTGCTGCAACTGGCGCACGCGCATCTGCGCGTTGACCATGGCGCCGTAGACCTGTTTGAACTCGGTCGACAGCGCGATCTGCGCGTAGCATTCTTCCGCGGCATCCACCCAAAGGTCGTACAACGCCTTCAGCGAATCCACGTGTTTGCCGGTATTGGCCATCTCGGCAAGCTGTGCCTGCAAGCGCTCGAAACCTTGCGCGTTGGCTTGTTGGATCAGCGACTGATAGTGCGAGGCCGTCTCGGCGTATTCGCGCATGGCTGCGGCGAGTGCCTGCTGCTGTAGCTGACGTTCACGCGTGAAGCCAAAAGCGGCGGTGGCATCGCCAAAGCCCGGCATCGAACCGAAATTCGGCATGGCACCGAAGTTAGGCATCGCGTTGAAATTCGGCATGGCATTGAAACCCGACATGCCGGCAAGGCCTGGCATCGCACCCATACCGCTTTGTGCCTGCATCCAGTGTTGCCACTGCTGGAAAAAACTCTGCGCGGATGCACCGTCCAGCCCGGCAAATGCCTGAGTAAACGGCTGGCCGCCCATGCCGGCAAACAGACCCTGCATCTGGCGCTGCCAGTCATCGCCGCCCTGCCCCAGGCCGCTCGTCGCGGCGCTGCGCAACCAGTCGGCATAAGCCTTGGCGCCGGCCATGCTGCGTGTCATGAAGTCGTCCGCGCGGGTATTGGAACCAGACGGCGCGAATGGAGAAACAGCCCCGGGCTGTTGTTGCAAATAGCGCGTCCACGCGTCCCAGGATTGCTGCGCGAGTGCCTGGTAATCCTTTAGAAAATCGGTTGGCTGATCGGCCATGCTTGGGTCCTCCGTCACATGAGGGCATGGTAGCAGCCGTGAGTTGCGGTTGCGTCACGGTGAGTCGCGACCAACTCGCTAAAACACCACCCTGCATGCAGGTACTCCCTTAAAACAAAAAGCCCGATCGCGAGACCGGGCTTTTTGTCGATACGCTTTACGCTAGAACTTAAGCGTTAGCGTTCTCATCTTCGGTGACGGCCTTCATGGACAGGCGGATACGGCCCTGCTTGTCCACTTCGAGCACCTTGACCTTGACGATATCGCCTTCCTTCAGCTTGTCGGAGACCTTCTCGACGCGCTCGTTGGAGATCTGCGAGACGTGGACGAGACCGTCCTTGCCCGGCAGGATCGTGACGAATGCGCCGAAGTCCATCAGCTTGGCGACCTTGCCTTCGTAGATGCGACCCGGCTCGACGTCGGAGACGATCTGCTCGATACGCGCCTTGGCGGCGTTGGCTGCCTCGCGGTTGACCGAAGCGATCACGACCGTGCCGTCGTCGGTGATGTCGATGGTGGTGCCGGTCTCTTCGGTGATCGAGCGGATGGTGGCGCCGCCCTTGCCGATGACTTCACGGATCTTGTCCGGGTGGATCTTGATGGTGAGCAGACGCGGGGCGTATTCGCTCATTTCCGAACGCGGCTCGCTGATCACCTTGGCCATTTCGCCCAGGATGTGCAGACGACCACGCTTGGCCTGCTCCAGCGCCACCTTCATGATTTCTTCGGTGATGCCGTCGATCTTGATGTCCATCTGCAGCGCGGACACGCCATCGGCGGTACCGGCCACCTTGAAGTCCATGTCGCCGAGGTGATCTTCGTCACCCAGGATGTCCGACAGAACGACAAAATCGTTGCCTTCCTTGACCAGGCCCATGGCGATACCCGCCACCGGAGCCTTGAGCGGCACGCCGGCCGCCATCATGGCCATCGACGAACCGCAAACCGAGGCCATCGACGAGGAGCCGTTCGACTCGGTGATTTCCGAGACGACGCGCAGCACATACGGGTACTGCTCCATCGTCGGCTTGACCGCCTGGACGCCGCGCTTGGCGAGACGGCCATGACCGATTTCACGACGCTTCGGGGCGCCGAAGCGGCCCGCTTCGCCCACCGAGAAGGGGGGGAAGTTGTAATGGAACAGGAAGGGATCCTTCGACTCGCCTTCCGGCGCATCGATGATCTGGGCGTCACGCGTGGTGCCCATCGTGACGACGACCAGTGCCTGCGTCTCGCCACGAGTGAACAGCGCCGAACCGTGGGTACGCGGCAACACGTCGACACGCGCAGTGATCTGGCGCACGTCATCGAGCTGGCGACCGTCGATGCGCACCTTGGTCTTGAGCACGCCGCTGCGCATCGTGGTGTATTCGATTTCGGCAAAGGCATTGCCGATATCCGCATCGGACCAGCCGTGATTCGCCGCGGTCTGCGAGATGCCGGTCTTGATGTCGCCCTTGAGCGCGCTGATGGCGTCGCGACGCTCCAGCTTGTCCCGGATCGCGAAAGCCTTTTCCAGACGGTCGCCAAGAATCGAATTGATCGAATCGAACAGCGCGTCGTTGCGCGTCGGGGCTTCCCAATGGAACGTCTTACGGCCGGCTTCGGCCACAAACGCATTGATGGCTTCGATCGCCACCTGCATCTGCTGGTGACCGAACACCACGGCGCCGAGCATCACTTCTTCGGTGAGCAGCTTGGCTTCGGATTCGACCATCAGCACGGCGTTGTGCGTACCGGCGACGACCAGGTCGAGGTCCGAGGTCTTCAGCTCGGTAGCGGTCGGATTCAGCAGGTACTTGCCATCGGCGTAACCGACGCGAGCAGCGCCGATCGGACCCTTGAACGGGATACCGGCCAGGGTGAGCGCAGCGGACGCACCCAGGATGGCCGGGATATCGCCGTCGATCTCAGGATTGAGCGAGATGACCTGGGCGATGACCTGGACTTCGTTCTTGAAATCTTCCGGGAACAGCGGACGCACCGGGCGATCGATCAGACGCGAGGTCAGCGTCTCCTTTTCGGTCGGACGGCCTTCGCGCTTGAAGAAGCCACCGGGGATACGGCCGGCCGAGTAGAACTTCTCGACGTAGTCGACAGTGAGAGGGAAGAAATCCTGCCCATCGCGCGCCTTGGAAGCAGCTACGGCCGTGACCAGGACAACGGTCCCGCCCATGCTGACCATGACTGCGCCGGACGCCTGGCGGGCGATTTCGCCCGTCTCCAGTGTGACTTCGTGATTACCGTACTGGAATGACTTGGTTACTTTCGCCACGTTGTGTGTGTCCTTGTCGATGTCGATTAGCGGCGCAGGCCGAGACGTTCGATCAGGCTCTGATAGCGGCCCAGGTCATTCTTCTTGAGGTAGCCCAGCAGCGACTTGCGCTGATTGACCAGCTTGAGCAGACCACGACGCGAATGGTGATCCTGCTTGTGGGTCTTGAAATGGTCGGTCAGGTGGTCGATACGGGCCGACAACAGGGCCACCTGGACTTCCGGCGAACCGGTATCGTTCGGCACGCGGCCGAAATCAGCAATGATCTTGCCGGTCTGTTCTGCAGTAAGGGACATGAGAATCTCTTCCTTAAAAGGCGATGCGAAGCTTGCGCAATGTCACTGGGATGACATTGCGCAAGCTTCGCCTTGTGAATGAATGATTTGGAACAAGCTGGCTATTCTAACGATTGATACACCTAGACAACAAGAGCATGACAGCTCCTGGACTAACAAATCGCCCCACCAGGCGGCAAATTGAAGCCGCGGGCGATGCGCAGCACCCCATCTTCCCGGATATCGGCCAACGCCAGCAGGCGGCCGTCATCGGCAAAGACAGCGTGCCGGGTCTCCTCGACCAACGGCTCGACCGGAATCTGACGCCCCTGTGAGACGGCAAAGCTCTGCTCCGCGTCCAGCCGCAGCTGCGGCAAATCGGTGAGGCCCTCGGCGATCGGCAGCACATGAGCCAGCAGGGCCGCATCACCCTGCGCCGCAGCGGCCTGCAGGGTTTCGAGCGTGACCATGCGCGGCTCACGAAAGGGCTCGACCCACAAGCGCCGCAGCGCCGTCAGATGCGCGCCACAGCCCAGGTCCTCGCCCAGGTCCACAGCCAGGCTGCGCACATAGGTGCCCGACCCGCATTCGACGTAGAGCTTGAGCCGATCACCGGCCCGCTCCAGCAGGTCCAGGCGGTAGATATCCACCTCGCGCGGTGGTGCAGCCACGTCCTCGCCACGGCGCGCCCTCAGATACAGCGGCTCGCCATCCTGCTTGAGCGCCGAATAGACCGGGGGTATCTGAGTGATACGACCACGCAGGCGCGACAGGGCCTGTTCGATCCGGGCCTCGTCCAACTCAGGCACCGGGCGCTCGGCGACGATCTCGCCTTCCAGATCGGCCGTGGTAGTGGTGGCGCCCAGCCGGCATTCGGCCAGATAGGCCTTGCGCGAGCCCAGCAAGGTGCCGGCAACCTTGGTCGCCTCGCCCATGCACAGCGGCAGCAGGCCGGTCGCCAACGGATCGAGCGCACCGGTGTGCCCGCCCTTCTCCGCACGCAGCAGCTTGCGGACCGCCTGCAGGGCCTGGTTGGAGCTGAGCCCCAGGGGTTTGTCGAGCAGGACGATGCCGTGCAGGTTGCGGAATTTGATGCGCATTTTGAGGCGAGACTGATCGATGTTGTAGGAGCGACTTCAGTCGCGACCTACGGTTGCGTCACGGCTGGTAGCGAGTAATGGGCCTTTAAAACCCTTTCCTACCCGTCGTCCCGGCGAAGGCCGGGACCCAGTGCCTTACGTTTCAACGTACTGAAGACGCTGGGCCCCGGCGTCCGCCGGGGCGACGATGGAAACTGAGGTTACTCAAGGTTTCCAGAAGTTGTTCCCACAGAGAATCAGGCGGGCTCGTCGTTATCCGTCGATGGCGCAGCATCGCCCGAATCGCGCAGCAACTGCTCGATCCGCTCGCCCTTGTCGACCGAGTCGTCGTACTTGAAGCGAAGTTCCGGCACGCGGCGCAGGCGCATCGAGCGCGACAGCTCGCGGCGAAATTCGACTTTCAGCTCGTTCAGCGCCTTGACTGCCTGCAACGATTGCTCGGGCATCAAAGCGGTAACCCAGACGGTCGCCCAGTCCAGGTCGCGGGTGACTTCCACATCGGACACACTGACCGACGGCAGGCCGTGGTCGCGCACCGCGCTGTGAACCAGGAGGCCAAGCTCACGCCGGAGTTCGGCGCCGACGCGGTCGGTACGTTTGAAATCGCGTGAGGGCATAGAGCCTCCTTAAAAATTCTTTGGGGGTGGGAGACGGGTTGTGGGGGCGCGAAAACCGGCTGCCGCCGAAACGGCCAACGCCCCGACTTGCGAGGCGCGGGAGCATGCGCTCCCGCTACCCATCTCCCAACTCCGCTCTTACAGCGAACGAGCCACTTCGATACGTTCGAAGCACTCGATCTGGTCGCCGACCTTGACGTCGTTGTACTGCTTCACAGCGATACCGCATTCCATGCCGTTGCGTACTTCGTCGACGAGGTCCTTGAAGCGACGCAGCGATTCCAGTTCGCCCTGGAACACGACGGTGTTGTCGCGAAGCACGCGGATCGGCTTGCTGCGCTTGACGTTGCCTTCGATGACCATGCAACCGGCCACCGCGCCGAACTTGGAGCTGCGGAAGACTTCGCGAACCTGCGCGACACCGATGATCTCTTCGCGCACTTCCATGCCCAACAGACCCGAGGCGGCCTGCTTCACCTGGTCGATCACGTCGTAGATGATCGAGAAGTAACGGACGTCGAGGCCCGCCGTATCGATCACCTTGCGTGCCGAGGCATCGGCACGGACGTTGAAGCCGATCACCAGCGCCTTCGAGGCGGCGGCGAGCGTGGCGTCGGACTCGGTGATGCCGCCGACGCCGGCCGCGATCACGTTGACCTTCACATTCTCGTTGCCGATCTGGCTGAGCGATTCACGCAACGCCTGCACCGAACCCTGCACGTCGGCCTTGACCAGGATATTGAGCGTCTGCTGCTCGGCACCCTGGCTCATCTGCGCCATGATGTCTTCCAGGCGGTTGGCCTTGCTGACCATGCGCGTTTCGCGACGCTTCAACTGACGCTCGGCGGCCACTTCGCGCGCCAGGCGCTCGTCGGCCACGACCACGAAGTCGTCACCCGATTCGGGCACGCCGGACAGACCCAGCACCTGCACCGGGATCGACGGGCCGGCCGACTGCACGGTCTTGCCGTTCTCGTCGACCAGTGCACGCATACGGCCGTATTCGATACCGCAGACAACGAAGTCGCCGCGCTTCAACGTACCCTGCTGCACCAGCACGGTGGCGACCGGACCACGACCGCGGTCGAGGCTCGATTCGATCACCACACCCGAGGCCGGGCCGTCTTCGACGGCGGTCAACTCCATCACTTCGGCCTGGACCGAGATGGCGTCGAGCAGTTCGTCGATACCCATGCCGGTCTTGGCCGATACCGGCACGAACGGCGTGTCGCCACCCCATTCTTCCGGGATCACTTCCAGCACGCCCAGGCCCTGCTTGACGTGGTCCGGATTGGCGTCGGACTTGTCCATCTTGTTGACCGCAACGATCAGCGGCACCTTGGCGGCGCGCGCATGCTGCACGGCTTCGGCCGTCTGCGGCATGACGCCGTCGTCGGCCGCTACCACCAGCACCACGATATCCGTGGACTGCGCACCGCGGGCACGCATCGAGGTGAACGCGGCATGGCCCGGGGTATCGAGGAAGGTGATGACGCCCTTGGGCGTTTCCACGTGATACGCACCGATATGCTGGGTAATGCCACCGGCTTCGCCCGAGGCGACCTTGGTACGGCGGATGTAATCGAGCAGCGAGGTCTTGCCGTGATCGACGTGACCCATGATGGTGACGACCGGCGGACGCGCGACCTTCTCGCCCTCCAGCTCGGCATTCTGGGTGTGTGCCGCCAGCGCCGCTTCGGCGTTGTCCTGGCTGACGTCGACCGGCTTATGGCCGAGTTCTTCCACCACCAGCACGGCGGTGTCGTGATCGATGGTCTGGTTGATGGTCGCCATGACGCCCATCTTGAACAGCGCCTTGACCACTTCTGAACCCTTGACCGCCATCTTGTTGGCGAGCTCGGCCACGACGTTGTTGTCGCCGATCACCACCTCACGCACGACCGGAGCGGTCGGACGCGAGAAACCATGCGTGCCGCTGGCTGCCTGCGTACCGCCACCACGGAAGTTGTCGCGGCTGTTGCCGCCCTTGCCGGGCTTGCCGCGCTTGCTGGAACGGCGTGCGCGGTCGGCATCGCTCAGATGCAGTTCGCCGGAGGCGAAACGCTTGCCGCCCGGGCCTTCGTCGCGATCGCGCCCACCGCCACCGCCGCCATGACGCGGCTTGTTGCGTGCGTCGGCGTTGGCCGGTGCGGCGGCGTTGCCAGCTGCCGGTGCCGGCGATCCAGCCGCACGGGCCGGAGCGTGGGCCGGTGCGGCGGCCGGAGCCGGCGCGGGCGCAGGTGCCGGTGCGGGCACTGCCACGGGCTTGATTTCGCGGCGACGCGGCTCGTGAATGCGCGGCAGGATCATACCCAGCGCCTTCGGATCAATCTTCTGCGTCGGCATAACCAGCGTCTTGTCTCTGTCTGCACGCGAGGGGGCTGGAGCGGCAGCGGGAGCCGCTTCGACGGCAGGGGCCTGCGCTTCGCCCTGCGATTGGCGTGCGGCGGCTTCATCCGCTTCGCGAGCCCGCTCCTGGGCAGCCAGTGCCTCGGCTTCCGCCTGCTGACGCTGCAACTCGGCGGCTTCGGCCTGCTGGCGCTCTTCTTCGGCGCGCTGCTCCGCTTCCGCGTGGCGGCGGCGCTCGATTTCCAGGCGCTCGTTCTCTTCGTGGTCGCGCTGCTGCTGCGATTCCTGCAGCTTGCGCACGGCGTCTTCGCGCGTGGCATCGCCGCTGGCTTCCTCGGCGATCACACTGCGCTTGACGTAGGTGCGCTTGGCGCGCACTTCCACGTTGACCGTCTTGGCGGCTGCGGCACCACGCCCGCCCGGGGTCGCGACTTTCAGTTCGCTGACCTTGCGGCGCTTGAGCGTGATCTGGCGCGGCGAGCTGTCGTCGGCCTCGACGGTGGCCTCGCTTTTACCGTGCGTACGGCGCAGAAAGCCCAGCAGTTTCACCTTTTCGGTGCTGCTGATGACCTGCTCCGGGTCGGAAAAAGGCATGCCCGCTTCGGACAGCTGCGTCAGCAGCTTGTCGACCGGCATGCTCAATACCTGGGCCAATTGTTTAATCGTCACATCTGACATCGTGTTCTTTCTCCGCCGTTCCCGCGCTTATCGTCTGTACGGCTTGCCATACAGCCACCGCCATCCTTGGTGAGAGACATCGCAGTCTCTCTGGGCGCACCCATCCGAGGGTGCTGCCACCCGCGGTCAGCCACCTTTCTCCAGGCGCTCGATCATCGGCGCACGTGCAGCCATGATCAGCGCGGCGGCGCGCTCTTCGTCCATGCCGTCGATATCGATCAGGTCATCGACCGCGAGGTCGGCCAGATCGTCCAGTGTCACTACTTCACGTGAAGCCAGCACATACGCCGTGGCTTCGTCCATACCGGGCAGGCCCAGCAGCTCGTCGGACGGCTGATGGTCTTCGATGCCCTCTTCCACCGCCAACGCCTCGGTCAGCAGCGCGTCGCGGGCGCGGGCGCGGAGTTCCTCGACGATGTCCTCGTCGAAGCCCTCGACGGCCAGCAGCTCGGCGCTGGGCACATAGGCGATTTCCTCGACGCTGGAGAAACCTTCCTGCACGAGGATATTGGCGATCTCCTGGTCCACTTCCAGCTTGTCCATGAACAGCTGGCGGGCGGCCTCCTGCTCGGCTTCGCTCTTGGCGGTGACCTGGTCCTGGGTCATCACGTTGAGCTGCCAGCCGGTGAGCTTGCTGGCCAGACGCACGTTCTGGCCACCGCGGCCGATCGCCTGGGACAGCTTGTCCTCGGCCACCGCGATATCCATCGAGTGCTTTTCTTCATCCATGATGATCGACTGCACTTCGGCCGGCGCCATCGCATTGATAACGTACTGCGCCTGGTTCTCGTGCCACAGGATGATGTCCACGCGCTCGCCGTTGAGCTCGTTGGACACCGCCTGCACGCGCGAACCGCGCATGCCGATGCAGGCACCGATCGGATCGGTACGGCTGTCGTGCGCGACCACGGCAATCTTGGCGCGGTCACCCGGATCGCGGGCGCAGCCCTTGATCTCGACCAGGCCCTGGCCGACTTCCGGCACTTCGAGCTTGAACAGCTCCATCATGAATTCGGGAGCGGCGCGCGAAACGAACAGCTGCGGACCGCGCACTTCCGAACGCACTTCGTACAGGTAGCCGCGAACGCGGTCGCCGACGCGGGCCGATTCGCGCGGAATCGTCTTGTCGCGCGGAATGAACGCCTCGGCGTTGCTGCCCAGGTCCAGATAGACATTGCCGCGCTCGACGCGCTTGACGATGCCGGTGATCAGCTCGCCGACGCGATCCTTGAACGCATCGACCACCTGCTGGCGCTCGGCTTCGCGCACGCGCTGCACGATCACCTGCTTGGCGGCTTGTGCAGCAATGCGGCCGAATTCGGCATTTTCAATCTGCTGCTCGATGTATTCGCCGATCTGCGCGTCTTCGCGCTCGTCGATGGCGTCCATCAGGCGCAGCTGGTGGAACGGGGATTCCATCTCGCCGTCGTCGGCGATGATTTCCCAGCGACGGAAGGTCTCGTACTCGCCGCTCTGGCGATCGATCGACACGCGGATATTCGGATCTTCGTCCGGATAGCGCTTCTTCGCGGCCGACGCCAGCGCCGCTTCCATCGCCTGGAAAATCACTTCGCGCGGCACGCCTTTTTCGTTGGCAACCGCATCGACAACCAACAATAATTCTTTGCTCATTGCAGCAACTCCATCGACGCCGCCTAGCGTCCGATCGCTCTAGTTGAATTACTTCTTCGAAGCCTTCTTAGTCGCCGGCTTCTTGCCACCCGGCTTGGGCTGCGGCACATAACCGAGCGCCACCCAATCAGGCACCACGCGCGCGCTTTCCACTGCCGAATGCTCGAAATCGAAAGTCTTGCCTTCTGCCTCGAGCGAAATCCGCTCGCCTTCCACTGCCAATACCTTGCCTTTCAGGCGGCGACGCCCTTCCAGCGGCGCCTTGAGCAGCAGTTTCACTTCTCCGCCCACGTATTTAGCGAACTGCGCCGCAGTAAACAGCGGCCGATCGATACCCGGCGAAGAAACTTCCAAAAGATAATGGCCGGGAATCGGATCTTCCACGTCCAGCATCGCCGACAGCTCGCGGCTGGCCGCCTCACAGTCGTCCAGACCCACTTCACGGCCTTCGACGTCCAGATAGACGCGCAGAGTACTCTGCCCCTGCGACGGGGTGAACTCCACGCCGATGCATTCCAGCCCCAAATCGGCCAAAACCTCGGTAAATCGAGTTGCGAGTGCCTGCGTATCCATAAAATTTCCAGTCGCCAGAAACGAAAAATGGGCTCAAGCGGCCCATTCCCTGCCCTCAGTGAGAGCGTCCTCGCCGATGTCCCGACTCGTCCAGATGCTTCCCGGGCACCGGCGCCGCTAGCTTGAAAGATAGCTGTGACGCTCATGCGACGCATCCTTGCGCCCAACAAAAAAGCCTCACGAGGAGGCTTTCTTGTTCTAAGAAAGATCCTGGTAGCGGGGGTAGGATTCGAACCTACGACCTTCGGGTTATGAGCCCGACGAGCTGCCAGACTGCTCCACCCCGCATCAGAGTTCGAGAAGTCTAACGACATGGCCGATTTCTTGCAAGTTGTTTTGTGAAAGTTTTTCACAAAAACGTAAAATTGCTTGTGCGCCTGATGAACGAATTCAAAAAAAAGCCCGCTATTTGCGGGCTTTTTTAAATCTTTCAGCAAGTGCGCTTATGCGCCAAATGCGCTACGGCACCAGGCAAGCAACGGGCTCGAACCAAAGCCCAGCGCGAGCAAGGCCAGCGCATTGATCGACAGCACCAGACGCAGCGATACATCGCCCTGCACCTTGATCTCCGTACCTTCCACCGGCTGGTCGAAGTACATCACCTTGACCACACGCAGGTAGTAATACAGACCGATGATCGCGAACACCGCACCCACGATGGCCAGCCACATCATGCCGGCGTGGATCGCGGCCTGCAGCACCAGCAGCTTGGCGAAGAAGCCGAACAGCGGCGGTACGCCGGCCAGCGAGAACATCACCAGCATCATCAGGAACGCCATCCACGGCGAACGGCGGTTCAGGCCCTTCAGGTCGTCGATGTTCTCGCACTCGAAACCGCTGCGTGCGAGCGCCAGGATCATGCCGAAGGCCGCGGTACCCATCAGCGTGTAGCTGATCGCGTAGAACATCGCCGCGGCGTAGCCTTCCGGACCGGCATTGACCAGACCGAGCAACAGGTAACCCATGTGCGAGATGGTCGAATACGCCAGCAGACGCTTCAGGTTGGTCTGGACGATGGCAACCAGGTTACCGATCGCCAGCGACAGCACCGCCAGCGAGGCCAGCAGCGGCTGCCAGTAATGCGACAGGTCACCCAGGCCCGAGTCCAGCAGGCGGTAGGCCATACCGAATGCGGCCAGCTTCGGCGCCGAACCGATGAAGATGGTCACGGCGGTCGGCGAACCCTCGTAAACGTCCGGGATCCACATATGGAACGGCGCGGCGCCGAGCTTGAAGCCGATGCCGACGATCATGAACATCATGCCGAACAGCATCAGGTTGGGCATGTCGGTATGCGCGGCGGCGGCATGCAGCTGGTGCAGATCCAGCGTATGCGCGGCGCCGTAGACCATCGACATGCCGTACAGCAGCATGCCCGAGGCCAGGGCGCCCAGCACGAAGTACTTGATCGCCGCCTCGGAGGACAGACGCGAATCGCGATTCAGCGCGACCAGCGCATACGAGGACAGCGTCAGCAGTTCCAGACCCAGGTAGATCGTCACCAGGCTGCCGGCCGAGACCAGCAGCATGATGCCGATCACCGCAAAGATCATCAGCGTGTAGAACTCGCCGACGAACAGCTTGCGATCGGTCAGGTACGGGCGACCGTAGATAAACACCAGCACGGTGGCGAGCAGCGCGAAGACCTTGAGGATCTCCGACACGCGGTCGCGCACGAACATGCCGCTGAAGGCAGTGACCGTCACATCCGGCTGCTGGGCCACGACCAGGTAGATCCCGACCAGCAGCACCGCGATCGAAATCCAATGCAGCGTCCCGCGCTGCGAGGGCTTCATGAAGGCATCGATCAGTAGCAGCAAGCACGCGGCAACCGTCAGGTAGGCCTCGGGCAGCAGGATCAGAATGTCATTGAGATTTGGAAGATTCATGATCAGCCCTGCTTAAACCTTGTGATTGGCCAACTGCTGCACGAGCTGCGTCACCGAGGCGTCCATCAGGTGAATCAGCGGCTGCGGCCACACGCCCAGGGCGATGACCGCCGCGGCGAACGCGATCAGCACAAAGGCTTCGCGGCCGTTGATGTCTTTCATTTCGGCCACGTGCGGGTTGGTGACTTCACCCCACAGCACGCGCTTGACCATCCACAAGGTGTAGGCGGCGCCGATGATCAGGGTGAAGGCGGCGAACAACGCGATCCAGGGGTTGGCGCTGAAGCTGGCCAGGATCACGAAGAACTCGCCGACGAAACCGCTGGTGCCCGGCAGACCGCTGTTGGCCATCGCAAACAGCACATAGAAGAAACCGAACCAGGGCATCACGTTGATGACGCCGCCGTAGTCCTTGATCTGGCGCGTATGCAGGCGGTCGTAGAGCACGCCGATGCACGAGAACATCGCGCCGGAGACGAAGCCGTGCGAAATCATCTGCACCATCGCACCCTGCATCGCCAGATTGCCGGCATCCAGGTTGTTACGGTCACGCACCAGCAGGAACGCCACGAAGATGCCCAGGGTGACAAAGCCCATGTGCGCCACGGACGAATACGCCACCAGCTTCTTCATGTCCTCCTGCACCAGCGCGATATAGCCGATGTAGACCACCGCGATCAGGCTGAGCGCGATCACCAGCCAGGCGTAGTACTCGGACGCATCGGGCACGATCGGCAGCGAGAAACGCAGGAAACCGTAGCCGCCGATCTTCAGCATTACCGCGGCCAGCACCACCGAACCGCCGGTGGGCGCTTCCACGTGGGCGTCCGGCAGCCAGGTATGCACCGGCACCATCGGCACTTTCACCGCGAAGGCCAGCAGGAAGGCGAAGAACAGCCAGCTCTGCTCCTTCATGCTCAGCGGCTGCGCCGCCCAGGTGGCCAGGTCGAAGCTGCCGCCGGTCTTGTTGTACAGGTAGATCAGGCCGATCAACATGAAGATCGAGCCGAGGAAGGTGTAGATGAAGAACTTCAGCGTCGCGTACACGCGGCGCGGACCACCCCACATGCCGATCAGGATGAACATCGGGATCAGCATGGCTTCGAAGAACACATAGAACAGCAATGCGTCCGTCGCGCAGAACACGCCGATCATCAGGCCTTCGAGCACCAGCATGGCCGCCATGTACTGATGCGGCTTGTCCTGGATGACCTCCCAGGCGCCGACGATCACCAGGATGCCGACAAAGGTGGTCAGCAGAATCAGCGCGACCGAGATGCCATCCACGCCCAGGGCGTAGTGCACATTGATCGAGGTGATCCAGCTGTAGTTTTCGACCAGCTGCTTGGTCGCATCACTGGCATTGAAGTGCGGCAGCAGCATCAGGCTGACCACGAAGGTCAGCACGGCGACGAGCAGCGAGAGCCAGCGCGCCAGGTTCGGACGGGCCGAGCCGGCAAGCAGCACCGGTATGGCACCGACGACGGGTAGCCAGATCAGCAGGCTGAGCAAGTAATTGGACATGGAACGTTTCCCTTATTGCCCGACCAGCCAGTACCCGCCAAGCAGCAGGATCAGGCCGAGAATCATCGCGAAGGCGTAGTGATAGAGATAACCGGACTGCAGACGGCGAGCGATCGAGGCAATGCGCTGCACCAGCGAGGCGGAGCCATCGACCAGGACGCCATCGATCACCGCGGTATCGCCGCCCTTCCACAATGCACGTCCCAGCGCCACGCCACCCTTGGCGAACACGGCGAAGTACACATTGTCGATCCAGTACTTGCGATCCAGCACGGTCCACAGCGGCTTGAGTGCCGACTTGATGCTACCGGCCAGCTTGGGATTGAACAAATAGATGTACGTAGTGATGGCGAAAGCGGCAGCCACCAGCCAGAACGGCGGCTGCGTAAAGCCACTCAATCCGGCCTGCCACCAGCTATGGAACTCCTCGCCCACCTTCTCCAGCACGTTGTTGCCTTCGTGCAGGCGGATGGCACTGCCGAACCAGCCGTCGAACAGCATGGGCTTGGCGGCAATGGCGCCGATGACCATCGAGGGAATCGCCAGCAAGATCAGCGGCAGAGTCACCACCCACGGCGACTCCTTCGGCGCATGGTGCAGCACGCCCGGTTCGTGATGACCGTGGTCGTCATGATGATCGTCGTGCGCGTCGTGGTGACCGTGACCATGGTCGGAGACGACCGTGAAGCGCTCCTTGCCGTGGAAGGTCAGGTACATCTGGCGGAAGGTGTAGAGCGCCGTGACAAAGGCACCGATCAACACGCAGAAATACGCGTAGCTCGAACCCCAGCGATGCGATTCGTGCACGGCCTCGATGATCGCGTCCTTCGAGTAGAAGCCTGCGAAGAACGGCACGCCGCACAAGGCCAGCGAACCGATCCACATGGTGATCCAGGTGATCTTCATGTACTTGCGCAGGCCGCCCATGTAGCGCATGTCCTGCTCGTGGTGCATGGCGATGATCACCGAACCCGCGCCCAGGAACAGCAGCGCCTTGAAGAAGGCATGGGTCATCAGGTGGAACACCGCGCCGGCATAGGCCGACACGCCGAGCGCGACCGTCATATAGCCCAGCTGCGACAGTGTCGAATATGCCACCACGCGCTTGATGTCGTTCTGCACGATACCGATCAGGCCGGTGAACAACGCGCCGGTGGCGCCAATGATCATCACGAAGCTCAGTGCCGACTCGGACAGTTCGAAGATCGGCGACATGCGCGCGACCATGAAGATGCCGGCGGTCACCATCGTCGCCGCATGGATCAGCGCGGAGATCGGGGTCGGGCCTTCCATCGAGTCGGGCAGCCACACATGCAGCGGCACCTGGGCGGATTTACCCATCGCACCGATGAACAGCAGGATGCTGATCACCGTGGCGGCATCCCACTGCGTATTGGCGGTGATATGCAAGGTCCGGCCGATCAGGCTGTCCGCACTGCTGAAGGCCGTCGCGTAGTCCAGCGTACCCAGGAAATACAGGATCGCCGCGATACCCAGCAGGAAGCCGAAGTCGCCCACGCGGTTGACCAGGAAGGCCTTCAGGTTGGCGAAAATCGCCGTCGGACGCTTGAACCAGAAACCGATCAGCAGGTACGAGACCAGGCCCACCGCTTCCCAGCCGAAGAAAAGCTGCATGAAGTTGTTGCTCATCACGAGCATCAACATCGAGAAGGTGAACAGCGAGATGTAGCTGAAGAAGCGCTGGTAACCGTCATCGTCGGCCATGTAGCCGATGGTGTAGATATGCACCAGCAGCGACACGAAGGTGACGACGACCATCATCATGGCCGACAGCTTGTCGATCATGAAGCCGACGCTGGCGCTGAACTTGCCGATCTCGAACCAGGTGTAAATGTTGTGGTTGTAGATCTCGGCACCGGTGCACATCTGATACAGCACGTACATCGACAGTGCGCACGAGACGGCCACGCCCAGGATGGTCGCGGTATGCGAACCGGCGCGGCCTATGAAGCGGCCAAGAAAGCCGGCAAGCAGGCAGCCGACCAGCGGCGCGAGCGCGATGACCAGCAGAATGGAGGTAGACAGTTGCATCGACTCAACCCTTCATGCTGTCGATTTCGGCGATATTGATCGTGCTGCGATTGCGGAACAGCAGGACCAGGATCGCCAGGCCGATCGCGGTTTCCGCCGCGGCCACCGTGAGAATGAAAAACACGAACACCTGCCCCGCCGGATCGCCGATGAAGCGCGAGAACGCGACGAAGTTGATGTTCACCGCCAGCAGCATCAGCTCGATCGACATCAGCAACACGATGACGTTCTTGCGGTTGATGAACAGGCTGGCCACCGCGATGCAGAACAGCACCGCACCCAGCACGATGAAATGCGAAAGCGTGATCATGGGGTGGACTCCTGTTGCGGCGACGTCGCGGCCGGCTGTTCGGCCGCCATCTTGATCAGGCGCACGCGGTCACGCGGGTTGATGCTGACCTGCTGAAGCGCCGTCTGATGGCGCACGCCACCACGATGGCGCAAGGTCAGGGCCACCGCAGCGACCACGCCGACGGTAAGAATCAACGCGGCGATTTCGAACGGCAGCAGAAACTGCGTGTACAACGCCTTGCCCAGCCATTCGGTATTGGAAAGACCGGCCGCGGTGGCGGGATTGGCGCCCATCACCTGGGCGTGCATCGCACGCACGCCGATCAGCGCCAGCATCTCGCCCAGCATGACCAGGGCCACGATGATGCCCACCGGCAGGAACTTAATGAAGCCCTCGCGGACATTTTCCTTGTCGATGTCCAGCATCATCACCACGAACAGGAACAGAACCATCACCGCGCCGACGTAGACGACGATCAGGGCGATGGCGAGGAACTCCGCTTCGGCCAGCAGCCAGATGCAGGCCGTGCTGAAAAAGGTCAGCACCAGCGACAGCACCGCGTGCACTGTATTTTTCAGGGTGATCACACCCAGCGCCGCGATGATGGTCACCGCGCCGAAAGCGTAGAAGCAGATGAGTTGGAACAGTTGCGGATCGATCATGATGTCCCGTCCTCAGCGATACGCGGCGTCTTGCGCGCGAGCTGCTGCGATGTCCTTCTCGAAGCGGTCGCCGATGGCGAGCAGCTGCGGCTTGGTCACCACGTTCTCGCCCCGATGCTCGAAGTGATATTCGTGCACGTGCGTTTCCACGATCGAGTCGACCGGGCAGCTCTCCTCGCAGAAGCCGCAGAAGATGCACTTGAAAAGATCGATGTCGTAACGCGTGGTGCGGCGCTGGCCGTCACCCGGGCGCGGCGCCGAGTCGATGGTAATCGCCAGGGCCGGGCACACCGCCTCGCACAGCTTGCACGCGATGCAGCGCTCTTCGCCGTTGGGATAACGACGCAGCGCATGCAGACCGCGGAAGCGGTTCGACTTGGGGATGTGCTCCATCGGGTAGCGCATCGTGTACTTCGGGCTGAACATGTAGCGCATGGTCAGCGCCATGCCCTTCAGCAGCTCGATGAGCAGGAGGCTCTTGAAATAGTGAGTTACGCGAGACATGGCTTTTTTAAGCTCCCGTGCCGATGCTGACCCAGCCGAAATACTTCATGCAGCCGGCTACCAGGACCCATACGATCGTGATGGGGATAAAGACCTTCCAGCCCAGACGCATGATCTGGTCATAGCGGTAACGCGGGAAGCTGGCGCGGAACCACAGGAACATGAAGGCGAACACGAAGGCCTTGATGAACAGCCAGAGGAAGCCGCCCTGCCCGATGAAACCCCACGAGGTCGGGAACGGCGACAGCCAGCCGCCCATGAACAAGGTGGCCGCCAGAAAGCTGACCAGGATCATGTTGGCGTATTCGGCCAGGAAGAAGATCGCAAACGCCGAACCGGAGTATTCCACGTGGAAACCGGCGACGATTTCCGACTCGCCTTCGGCCACGTCGAACGGCGCGCGGTTGGTCTCGGCAACGCCCGAGATGAAATAGATGATGAAGACCGGCAGCAGCGGCCACATGAACCAGTCGAAGACACCCTTGTGACCGGTCTGCGCATGCACGATGTCGGTCAGGTTCAAGCTACCGGCGAGCACCAGCACGCAGACCAGACACAGGCCCATCGCCAGTTCATAGGAGATGACCTGCGCGGCCGAACGCATCGCACCGAGCAGCGCGTAGCGCGAGTTGGATGCCCAACCGGCCAGGATGATGCCGTACACACCCAGCGAGGTCATCGCCAGCAGATAGAGCACACCTGCATTGACGTTGGCCAGCACCATTTTCTCGCTGAACGGAATCACCGCCCACGCGGCCAGCGCGGGAATCAGCGCCAGCAAGGGTGCGAGGTAGTACAGGAACTTGTTCGCGCTGGTCGGAAGGATCACTTCCTTGATCAGCAGCTTGACCACGTCGGCGAAGGCCTGCAGCAAGCCCAGCGGACCGATCTTGTTCGGTCCCATGCGCACGTGCATCCAGCCGATGACCTTGCGCTCCCAGTACACGAACATCGCCACGCCGATGATCAGGGGCAGCACGATGCAAATGATGTAGACCAACGGCCAAACCAGCTGGTTGAGGATCTGCTCCATGGTTTACGCCTTGCTCAAGGTGATGGCCGCGCCGTACGGCGGCAGCGTGGCGGTGTCGTTGTGCGCGGCCTCGATCCACACCGTGCCATCGGGCACCGTGCTGTCGATCGCCACCGGCAGGGTCACGCCCGCGATGGTTGCCTTGCCGCCATCGGCCAGGCTCTGGCGCTGCGCTTCAGCCGCGCTCAGGCGAATGGCCGGTGCGCGGTTGAGCGGATGCTCGCCCAGTGCCTTGGCGCGACGAAGCACCGCGTCGGTACGGTAGATCGGCCAGGTAGCCAGGCGGCTCAGACCGTTGAATGCCTGGCGTGCGGCAACCTCGCCACGCGCGGTGTGCGCGCGCTCGGTGACGCCTTCACGCAGACCGGCCAGATCGTCGAACTCGAAGCTGGCCACCTTCAACAGGCCACCCAGTGCACGCAGCACCTTCCAGCCCGGACGCGCATCGCCCGGTGCCTGCGAACCGGCACCCACGCTCTGCACCATGCCGTCGACGTTGACCAGGGTCGCATCGATTTCCGGTAGCAGGCCGATCGGCAGGATCACGTCGGCGACATCGCGCAGCACGGGGCTGGCGTAAGCGCTGAATGCGACAACCTGTTCGGCGGCATGCAAGGCCTTGAGCACCGCGGTGCCATCGGCGAAATCGTGCGGCGGCTCGACGCCGTACAAGACATAAGCCTTGCGCGGCTGCGCCAGCATCGCCTGCGCATCGAGCCCGCCATTGGCCGGCAGCACGCCGACGCGGGCGAGACCGATCGCATTCGCACCGACCGGAAGTTCGTTGTAACCGGCGCCCGTGGCGTCGGCGATGAAGCGCGCAATCGCGCGCAGCCACGAAGCCTGCGGATGCGTGACGGCGGCTTCGCCCACGATCACGGCAGCATGGCCGGACTTCAGCGCGGCAATCGCAGCGCGTGCCTTGTCGGTCACTTCCACGTTCGCGGCGGCGTCCGTCGCGAACGACGGCAACGTCGCGCCGCCTTCTGCGGCAGCCTTGGCCACCGCCAGCAACGCATCGACCAGATGCTGCGGCGCGACCACGGCTTCATGGGCCAGCGGATAGTTGAAATCGAATTCGGCCGGATTGACCGCGAAGACCTTGGCGCCCTTCTTCACCGCCTGATGCACGCGATGATTGACCAGCGGCAGTTCGTGACGCAGATCCGAGCCGACCAGCAGTACGGCCTTGACCTTGTCCAGCGAAGCCACCGGCGTAGCGAACGTCTGCGCGACGGCATTGTCGGCAAAGTCCTGCTGACGCAGGCGATGATCGACATGGGCGCTGCCCAGGCCACGCGCCAGACGCATCAGCAGATCGCCTTCCTCGTTCGATGTGGCCGGGTGAACCAGCATGCCCAACTCACTGCCCGGCACCTTCTTCAAGGCTTCGGCGGCGACGGCAAGCGCGTCTTCCCAGGTGGTCGCGGTCCACTGGCCGTTGCGCTTCACCTGCGGTGCGCGCAGACGGTCTTCGACATACATGCCCTGATGGCTGTAGCGGTCGCGGTCGGACAACCAGCATTCGTTGACCGCTTCGTTGTCGCGCGGCACGGTACGCAGCACTTCGCCGCGGCGCGTGTGCAACCACAGGTTGGAACCGAGTGCGTCGTGGTAGGCCACCGACGGCTTGGCGACCAGCTCCCAGGCGCGCGCCTGGAACTGGAACGGCTTGTTGGTCAGCGCGCCGACCGGGCAGACGTCGATGATGTTGCCCGACAGCTCGGTTTCCAGCGTCTTGCCGATATAGGTGCCGATCTGCAGGTTGTCGCCGCGGCTCATGCCGCCGAGTTCGTAGGTGCCGGCGATCTCGCTGGTGAAGCGCACGCAGCGCGTGCACTGGATGCAGCGGGTCATTTCGGTAGCGACCAGCGGCCCGATGTTTTCATCGGCGATGGTGCGCTTGCGCTCGGTGTAACGCGACACGCCACGGCCGTAGCCAAGCGAGACGTCCTGCAGTTCGCACTCGCCGCCCTGATCGCAGATTGGGCAATCGAGCGGATGGTTGATCAGCAGGAATTCCATCACGTCGCGCTGATACTTCAGCGCGGTGGCCGAACGGGTCTGCACCTTCATGCCTTCAGCCACCGGAGTGGCGCAGGCCGGCTGCGGCTTGGGCATGGGCTTGCCGCCCATTTCCACTTCGACCAGGCACATGCGGCAGTTGGCGGCGATCGGCAGCTTGCGGTGATAGCAGAAACGCGGAATCGCGACGCCAATGGCGTCGGCCGCTTCGATGATCATCGCGCCCTTGCGAATCTGCGTGGGCTTGCCGTCGATCTCGATGTTCAGCAGATCGGAAACGGCGGCGGTGGGTTGGGCGCTCATGCAGCAGCTCCGATCTTGTCGTCGACGATCGAGCGACCATTGACGATGTAGTACTCGAATTCATGCCAGAACTGGCGCAGGAAACCCTGCACCGGCCAAGCAGCGGCTTCGCCGAAGGCGCAGATGGTGTGGCCTTCGATCTGGCCGGCGATAGCCTTCAGGCGATGCAGGTCGTCCATCGTGCCCTGCCCGTCGACGATGCGCGTCAGCACGCGATTCATCCAGCCGGTGCCTTCGCGGCACGGCGTGCACTGGCCGCACGATTCCTTGTAGAAGAACTGCGAGATGCGACGGGTGAAGCGCACCGTGCAGACGGTGTCGTCCAGCACCACGATCGCGCCCGAGCCCAGGCCGGTCTTGAGATCACGCAGCGTGTCGTAATCCATCGGCAGGCCCTTCAACTGCTCGGCAGTCAGCACCGGCATCGACACACCGCCAGGAATCGCACCCTTCAAGGTACGGCCCGGACGCAGTCCGCCAGCCATTTCCAGCAGTTCGTCGAAGGTGGTGCCGAGCGGCACTTCGAAGTTGCCGCCCTTCTGCACGCAACCGGAGACCGAGAAAACCTTCGGCCCGCCGTTCTTGGTCTTGCTCTGCGCCAGGAACCAGTCCGCGCCCTTGCGCAGGATCGAGGGAACCGAGGCATAGGTTTCGGTGTTGTTGATCGTCGACGGCTTGCCATACAGGCCGAAGTTGGCCGGGAACGGCGGCTTGAAGCGCGGCTGGCCCTTCTTGCCTTCGAGCGACTCCATCAAGGCGGTTTCTTCACCGCAGATGTAGGCGCCGGCGCCGAGCGCGTTATAGATGTCGATATTGATGCCGGTGCCCTGGATGTTCTTGCCCAGCAGGCCCGCGGCGTACGCCTCTTTGAGCGCCTCTTCGAGATGCTCGTACGGCTCGTGATGGAACTCGCCGCGCAGGTAGTTATAGGCCGCGGTCGAACCGGTGCAGTAGCACGCAATCGCCATGCCTTCGATCACCGCATGCGGGTTGAAGCGCAGGATGTCGCGATCCTTGCAGGTGCCCGGCTCCGATTCGTCGGAGTTGCAGAGGATGTACTTCTGCATGTCGCCCTTGGGCATGAAGGACCACTTCAAGCCGGTCGGGAAACCCGCGCCGCCACGGCCGCGCAGGTTGCTCTTCTTGATCTCGTCGATCAGCGTGGTCGGGTCGGGCTTCTCGGCGAGAATTTTCTTCCACGCTTCGTAGCCACCAACCTGGACGTAGCTTTCCATCGCCCACGGCTTCTCGAAATGAAGCGTGGTATAGACGACCTGATGTTCTTTGGGTGCCGGACCGTATGCCATTGCCGAAGCCCTTACTTCAAACCGTCGAGAATCTCGTCGACTTTTTCAGTCGTGAGACGCTCGTGGTAGTGACCATTGACGGTCATCGCCGGTGCGCAGGCGCACGCAGCAATGCATTCTTCTTCGCGCTTGAGATAGACGCGGCCATCGGCGGTGCTTTCGCCGAGCTTGATACCGAGTTTCTTCTCGCAATGACGCACCAGGTCTTCGGCGCCGTTCAACCAGCACGAGACATTGGTGCAGATCGCCACGTTGTTGCGACCGACCGGCTTGGTTTCCAGCATCGAATAGAAGCTGGCGACCTCGTATGCCCACACGGGCGGCAGGTCCAGGTATTTGGCGACGGCATTGATCAGCTCGTCGGTCAGGAAGCCGTTGTTCTGCTCCTGCGCGGCAAACAGCGATTGGATCACCGCCGAGCGCTTGCGATCGGGCGGGAACTTGGCCACCCACTCATCGATGTGATGGCGGGTATGGTCGTTCAGTACGACGAGCGGATCGACGTTCTTGACCTGCTCGTAATTTCCGGTGGCTTTCATTGCATATGCTCCCGTCGGCTCAGCGATCGACTTCGCCGAACACGAGGTCATAGGTGCCGATCATCGCCACCACGTCGGCCAGCATGTGGCCACTCACGATGGGATCGATCGACGACAGATGGGCAAAACCCGGTGCGCGCAAATGCACGCGGAACGGCTTGTTGGCGCCGTCGGAAACCAGGTAGCAACCGAACTCGCCCTTGGGCGCCTCGACCGCTGCATAGGTTTCGCCGGCCGGCACGCCATAGCCTTCGGTAAACAGTTTGAAGTGATGAATGAGGGCTTCCATGTCCTCCTTCATTTCCTCGCGCGACGGCGGCGAGACCTTGAAGTTCTTCAGCATCACCGGGCCGGGGTTGGCACGCAGCCACTGCACGCACTGCTTGATGATGCGGTTGGACTGGCGCATTTCTTCCACGCGCACCAGGTAGCGGTCGTAGCAATCGCCGTTGACGCCGACCGGGATATCGAAATCCATCTGCGCGTACTTGGCGTAGGGCTGCTTCTTGCGCAGATCCCAGGCCACGCCCGAGCCGCGCAGCATCGCACCGGTCATGCCCCACTGCTGGGCCAGCTCCGGCGAGATCACGCCGATGCCGACGGTACGCTGCTTCCAGATACGATTATTGGTCAGCAGTTCTTCGTATTCGTCGACGCGCGCCGGGAAATCGTTGGTGAACGCATCGAGGAAGTCGAGCATCGAACCTTCGCGCCAGCTGTTCAGGCGCTTCAGATCATTACCCTTGTGCCAGGGCGACTCGCGGTACTGCGACATGTGACCCGGCAGATCGCGATAGACGCCGCCAGGACGGTAATAGGTCGCGTGCATGCGCGCGCCCGATACGGCCTCATAGACGTCCATCAGCTCTTCGCGTTCGCGGAACGCGTAGAGGAACACCGCCATCGCACCCAGGTCGAGCGCGTTGGAGCCGATCCACATCAGGTGGTTCAGGATGCGGGTGATCTCGTCGAACATCGTACGGATGTACTGCGCACGTTCCGGTGCCTGGATACCGAGCAGGTTCTCGATCGCCATGACGTAGGCGTGCTCGTTGCACATCATCGACACGTAGTCGAGACGGTCCATGTAGCCGATCGACTGGTTGAACGGCTTGGACTCGGCCAGCTTTTCGGTGCCGCGATGAAGCAGACCGACGTGCGGATCGGCACGGACGATGGTTTCGCCGTCCATCTCCAGCACCAGGCGCAGCACACCGTGTGCGGCCGGATGCTGCGGGCCGAAGTTCATCGTGTAATTGCGAATTTCCTGCATGCTCAATTCTCCCGCCAGTTGTCGGCGGCTTCGGCCTTGGCCTGCGTGAGGTCGGCGTCGTCACGGATCACGCGCGGCACCAGCACGCGCGGTTCGATCGACACGGGTTCGTAGACAACGCGCTTCTGCTCGGGGTCGTAACGTACTTCGACGTTGCCGATCAGCGGGAAGTCCTTGCGGAACGGATGGCCGACAAAACCGTAGTCGGTCAGGATGCGGCGCAGGTCCGGATGGCCTTCGAAAATGATGCCGTAAAGGTCGAACGCCTCGCGCTCGAACCAGTTCACGCCCGGCCAGATGCCGGTCAGCGACGGCACCACCGGCAGGCTGTCGTCTTCGCAGAAGACACGCAGACGCAGGCGCTGGTTGTGCTCGATCGACAGCAGATGAATCACGGCGGCGAAACGGCGCGGCTGCTCGACGTCACGCGGGCGGTCGGCCCAGGTGAAGCGACCCATGGCCTCGCCTTCTACGCCACGCGAGAAACCGGTGCCGGAAATGGTCTGGGTATCCCATTCGGTCTGGCCGTAGCCGAGGTAGTCGACGCCACAGACGTCGACCGCTTCGGAAAAGCGGAACGGGGCTTCGTCGCGCAGCGCGGTGGCAACGGCGATCAGGTCGGATGCCGCCAGCTCGGCGGTGACTTCGTTGCGGGCGACGGTTACCGCCAGCAGATCGCCGAATCGCGCGGCAAGGCGCTCGACCAGCGAGTTCGATTGCGTATCAGTCATGGCCAGACAGCTCTCAGGAACGCGCGATGGTGCTGGTGCGACGAATCTTCTTCTGCAACTGCAGAATCCCGTGGATCAGTGCCTCGGCCGTCGGCGGGCAGCCCGGCACGTAGATATCCACCGGCACGATGCGGTCGCAACCGCGCACCACGGAATACGAATAGTGGTAATAGCCGCCGCCGTTGGCGCAGCTGCCCATGGAGATCACCCACTTCGGGTCGGGCATCTGGTCGTAAACCTTGCGCAACGCGGGGGCCATCTTGTTGACCAGGGTGCCAGCCACGATCATCACGTCGGACTGGCGCGGACTCGGGCGGAAGATCACGCCGTAGCGGTCCAGATCCAGGCGCGCCGCGCCGGCGTGCATCATTTCGACGGCGCAGCAGGCCAGACCGAAGGTCATCGGCCACATCGAGCCGGTGCGCGCCCAGTTCATCAGCGCATCGACGCTGGTGGTGGCAAAGCCGCGCTGCACGATCGGGTTGTCGCCGGCCGGACGCAGAATGTCGTCGACCAGGTTCAACGGCTGCGGGTTGTGCATCACCCGGTCGAGGGAAGAGATCACTCCCATTCCAGTGCTCCCTTCTTCCACACGTAAGCGAAACCGACCACCAACAGCACCAGGAACAGCGCCATCTCGACCAACGCGATCAGGCCGATCTTGTCGAACACCACCGCCCAGGGGAACAGGAAGGCGACTTCAAGATCGAAGATGATGAAAAGGATGGCCAGCAGGTAGTAGCGAACGTCGAAACGCATGCGCGCATCTTCGAAGGCTTCGAAACCGCACTCGTACGGCGAGAGCTTGTGCGACTCCGGACGACGTGGGCCGGCCAGGAGGCCAATGACCAGCAGCACCAGGCCTAGGCCCGTGGCGACGGCGATAAAAAGCAGAATGGGCCAGTATTCGGCAAGCACGATGGAACGTACCTCCGCGCCTCGAAGGCGCATCAGCGGACCGTTGGGGAACGGTTCGGAAGCAACTCGGATCAAGCGTTTACCAGGCCCAGGGGGTCGGTTTGACTCGATTCAATTCATACAATCGGCACATTGTATCAGTGCGTTCAGCGACGACAAGACACTTTGGAGTGGGAATGGGGGATGGGGAACAGGGAATGTGTGCACCGCAGCTCGCCCGAAGGCCCGGCTGCGTTGATTTGTCGATGAAATTTGCCGTCAGGAAAGAAAGCAAACGCGGCTATCTTTTTTTGCATCGCCACATCGGGGGCGATAGCAAGACGGCCTCAACACACGATTCGTCAGCCAGAAGCCCTGCTGGGCTCCAGCCTGATGCGTTACATCGTGTGAGTCGGGCGCTCGGATGCCGTCACGCCGGCCAACAGGTTCTCGATACGGGTACGTGCCGCTTCGCCGTCGGGTGATTCGTTGAACTGCACGCCGATGCCGGCCGTGCGGTTACCCTGCGCGCCAACCGGGGACACCCATACCACTTTGCCTGCGACAGAAAGCCGCTCCCCTTCGTCGGTCAGATTGACCAGCAGCACCACCTCGTCGCCCAAGGCATAACGCTGCGCCGTGGGCGCAAACAGCCCGCCGTTCTTCAGGAAAGGCATGTACGCGTTATAGAGCGCAGCGGCATCCTTGATCTTCAAGGAAATAATGCCCTGGCGAGCGTTGACGGCGGGATTCATGTCTGCCCCTGCGGCACGAATGACTTAGGCGGCATCCTAACGCAGCCGGCACAGCTTCGGTGCGTCTTGCTTGGCAACGTCAGGAGATTTCGTGCCAGCCCCAGACATCGAAAATCCAGGGCGATGGCAGATCCATATGCAATTTCACGAAGTGCGGCCCCGCCGTCGCGACGACTTCGGACGACAGCATGACCTGACCCTGCCCCTGTTCGATGAGCGGGGCACGACGCCAGGACCAGCTGCGTACGCCTGACGGGCTGGCCAATGTCAGGCGCAGCAAAGGTTTCAGCCAAGGAGCCGGCTGCCACGGCAACCTATATGACGACGGACTGCCACGCCCGATCTCGACGCGGGTAAATGCCTCGGGGCGTTCGACCAGCTGGCGCATGCGCGTACCGCTCAGTGCGGTCTGGCTGGCATGCGCCTCCATCGCCTGGCGTTTGGCGTCCTGATGCACAGGACCGATCTTCAGGATCTCCCCGGCGCCAGCCATGGCCCCACCATGGACGAGGTAGGTCAACAGGATCGGCGTCAGCGATTCGCGTGCCATGGCGAGCCGCGCAAGAACGTGCGCAGCGCCATGGTCAGGATGGCGATCGCCCAGGTCGGGCAATACCACCAGATTCGGACACCACGCGCGCAGACGTACCTCGAGCAGGTCGAGCATGGCGGCGAACTGGCCCTTGAGCCGACCGGTCAGCCCCATGTCGGGCCAACTGAAGCCTTCCAGCTGCTCCGGTGCGATGCCGAGCGCGGCCAGAGCCTGCGCGACTTCGTTACGCCGACGACGGCCCCAGCGCTCGCGTTCGGCGGCACCGATCCACAGGCGACGCTCCAGCCAGCGCTGCGGCCATGGGTTGTTGTCGCCATCGGTCAGCAGCCAGATACGTACTTCGCCGCCCGCCTCGCGAACCTGCTGCAACAGGCCGCCGGCCCCGATCGTCTCGTCATCCGGATGCGGTGCGATCACCAGCAAGCGAGTCTGCTTGTCGGGGATGGGCAGCATGGAGCCGATCAGCGCCAACGAGCCAGCAGTTCCAGCAGCAGCAGATCGCCGCGCAATGGGCCACGCAAGGACTCACGCGTACGGTTGGCCGCCATGTACCAGTCATCCAGACCTTCGCTGTCCAGTCCGCTGGCACAAGGGCCGGCGACCGCACCGGCCTTGGCGCGCGCCTCGTCGGCCGCGGCCTGGGCGGCAAACCACAAACGCTGTTCCGGCTCGTTGTCGAGCCAGCGACGGACGACCTCCATCGTTTCGCCGCGACCACCAGCCAGTGCCGCCAGATCCTTGCGTACTTCCTGGCGACGGGCCAATGCACCCTCTTCCGACCATTGCCGTGCAAGACCGGGATTGCCGTTGGCAGCATCCAACGCGGCCACGGCATCCTTGACGCCCTGCGCCTGCAACCATGCGAGGGCTTCCTCACGCGGCGGCAGCTGAAACTCGATGCGCTGGCAACGGCTGCGTATCGTTTGCGGCAGACGCCAGGGAGCATCGGCCACCAGCAACAACATGGTCTGGGCCGACGGCTCTTCCAGGGTCTTGAGCAAGGCGTTGGCCGCGGCGGCATTCATGGCGTCGGCCGGATCGATGCTGGCGATCTGCCAGCCACCAAACTGACTGGCCATGGACAGGCGTGCCGACAGCTCACGCACCTGATCCACCACGATCTCGCTACGCTGCACACCATCCTTGCGCAGCCCGTAGCTCAAGCTGACGTAGTCCGGATGCGTGCCAGCCGCGAACAGCAGGCAGCTGCGGCACTCTCCACAGGCGTCGCCGTCGCGCGCCTGCGGGCACAACAGCCCACGCACCAGACGCAACATGAAAGCGCGCTTGCCCAGTGCCGCCGGTCCGGTCAGCAACAGCGCATGCGGCATCGCCCCGCGTTCCCTGCGTGCCTGCAGCCGTTGCCAGTGTTCGTCGTGCCACGGCATCGCGCTCATACGTGTTGCTCCAGCAGGGGTGCGACCGCGTCGATCGCCGAACGCAGTACGCCATCGACCGACTGGCTGGCATCGATAACGCGAAAACGCCGCGGCTCCTGCCTGGCCAACTCCCGATAGGTGCTGCGCACGCGCTCGAAGAAGGCATCGGCTTCGCTTTCGATGCGATCGGCCTCACCGCGTCCGGCAGCGCGCGCGCGGCCGGTCTCGACGGGTAGATCGAGCAACAGGGTGAGATCGGGCTTCAAGCCTTCGGTGGCCCAATGCTCCAGGGTTTCGATGCGTTCGCGCGGCTGACCGCGGCCACCGCCTTGATAGGCGTAGCTGGCATCGGTAAAGCGGTCACACAGCACCCATTGACCGGCCGCCAGCGCAGGCTCGATCAGCTCGCGCACCAGCTGCGCGCGCGCGGCGAACATCAGCAGCAGCTCGGCTTCGGGCGCAATACCACGCTTGGCCGGATCGAGCACGATGGCGCGCACCGCTTCACCCAGCGGCGTACCGCCCGGCTCGCGCGTCTGTACGAGTTCCACGCCATGCTGCACGAAGTAGTCGCGCAGACCTGCCAGCAAGGTGCTCTTGCCGGCGCCCTCGCCACCTTCGAGTGAAATGAATCGTCCGCGTGTCATGAGCAGCGCTTCAACTGGTAGCAGGCGACGTTGCGATTGTGCTCGTCCAGGGTCGATGAGAACACATGGCTGCCATCGCCACGCGCCACGAAATAAAGCTCGCTGCCTTTGAGCGGATGCGTCGCCGCCTGCAATGCCGGCTTGCCGGGCATGGCGATCGGCGTCGGCGGCAGGCCCTGGCGCGTATACGTGTTGTATGGGGTGTCAGTGGTCAGATCCGACTTGTGGATGTTGCCGGCGTAGCTGTCGCCCATGCCATAGATCACCGTGGGATCGGTCTGCAGCAACATATGCATCTGCAGGCGGCGCACGAATACGCCGGCAATGCGCGGGCGCTCGTCGGCACGACCGGTTTCCTTCTCCACGATCGACGCGAGAATCAGCGCGTCGTAAGGCGTCGCCAGCGGCAGGTCCTTGTCGCGGCCCTGCCACGCTGCGTCGAGCGCCTTGCTCATGGCCGCATGCGCACGCTTGAGAACGTCCAGATCGCTATCGCCCTTCACATAGGCATAGGTCTCAGGCAGAAAACGACCTTCGGGCTCTTCGCCCGCGCTGCCGATCTTCTCCATCAATGCCTTGTCGTCAAGCACCGCACCATCCTGTCGCAAACGATCCGCATGCGTCAGCGCCTGGCGCAGCTCGCGGAAATTCCAGCCGTCGACGATGGTGAAGTAGCGCTGCAACACCTTGCCGGCCGCCATATTGGTCAGCAGGTCGCGCGGCGTCATGCCGCCGCTCAGGGCATATTCGCCCGCATGCAGCTTGCCAGCCACACGCATCTGCTCGGCCAGCAGTCGCCAGTAAAGCGGCGATGCCTGGGTAAAGCCGCGCTGGCGCAGTTCGCCGACGATGTCCTTGAAGCTGCTGCCACGGCCGATATCGATACTTTGATTGGTGGTGGTGAGGGTGAGCGGCGTACGGCTGAAACGCGCGAAGTCGAACCAGCCATAGGCGATTCCGGCGGCGATCGCCAACAGGACGATGACCACCACGACGCGGAACAGCGCGCCACCGGATTGCTTGCTACGGCTCATGCTTGGCTTCCTGAAAAACCCAGATCGCGCCAATGCTGTTGCAAGGCACGGGTGTGTGGACCGGGGGCAAAGGCCGTTTCGCCCACCGTCCGAAGCGGAAGAATGCCGCGTACGCTGGAACTGAGAAAGAGCTCTTGGGCCTGCCAGAGTAAATCGAGCGGCAAATCGCGCACTTGCACGCCCCCTCTGGCCAGGATTTCAGCGCGCGCGACACCCGCCACGCCACAGCGGTCGAGTGCCGGCGTCACCAGGACGCCGTCGATGACCGCAAACAGATTGGCCATGGTGGCCGAAATCACTCGACCGGCTTCGTCGCAAAGCAGTCCTTCGAACACTGCCGGGTCGTCCCATTCGGCACGCGCCAGCACCTGTTCCAGTCGATTGAGATGCTTCAGGCCTGCCAGCAGTGGCTGCGAGGCCAGCCGCAGCGTACACAGTCGTGCCACCACGCCATCGCGATAGTCCTCAGGCGGCGATGGCGGCGGCGCAAATGCGGCCACCAGGCGCGTCGGCTGCGGATGGGCAGGCAAGCGGTATCCACGCTCGCCGATGCCGCGCGTGATCGTGATACGCACCACGGCCTCGGGCATGCCGTCGATCACGCTCAACGCTTCGCTTTCCAACTGTTCGGCGTCGATGGCTGGCAGATGAAGCCGTTTGCAGCCGTGCTGCAGCCGCTGCATATGCCGCGCCCACAGAGGCGCGCTGCTGGCGGCAAAGCGGACCGTTTCGAACAGGCCGTCGCCGTAAAGCAGGCCTCGGTCGAGCGGAGACACCGCAGCTTCCGCCTTGCCATCCAGCAGCAGGCGAACCGGCGTGGTCGACATCAACCGGCAGCCCCGAGTGCACGCAACAGGCCGCGTGCCTTGGCGCGGGTTTCTTCCAGCTCGGCGGCTGCCACCGAATCGGTCACGATCCCGGCGCCGGCTCGCAGACTGATCTGTCCGGCGGACTGCGTCAGCGTGCGGATCAAGATGTTCAAATCGAGGTCACCGTTGCGATCGATATAGCCCAGCGCGCCGGTATAGGCGCCGCGGGGTGCGTCCTCCAGCGCAGCGATGATTTCCATGCAGCGCACCTTCGGGCAACCGGTGATCGTACCGCCCGGAAAGGTCGCACGGATCACCTCGCCTGGCGTCACTCCGGTGCGCAGGCGACCTCGCACATTGGACACGATGTGATGAACGTGGGCATAACTCTCCACCACCATCAGCTCGTCGACCTCGACCGTACCCGGCACGCAGACCCGTCCCAGGTCGTTACGCTCCAGATCGATCAGCATGACGTGCTCGGCGCGCTCCTTCGGATGCGTGCTCAATTCGCGGATCCGCGCGAGTTCGTCGTCGCCCGCCACACGTGGTCGGGTACCGGCGATGGGACGCGTCTGCGCCATGCCTTTGCGCGCTTCGACCAGCCGCTCGGGTGAGGAGCTGGCGATCGCCCAGCCACCATGCTGCAACAGGCCGGCAAACGGCGCGGGATTGGCCTGGCGCAAGGCCGCATAGACGTCGGCAGGCCTGGGCGGCTGGGCATAAGACATGCGCCATGCACGCGACAGATTGACCTGGAAAATATCGCCGTCGCGCAAATGCTGGTGAATGCGTTCGACACCATCGAGGAAAAGCGTGGGCGCGTCTTCATCGATAGCCGTTGGCTCCGGCAAGGCCTGCGCCGCCCACTGCGAAGCCAGATCCGCTTCGAGCTGATCGAGCAGCGCTTCGCTGCCCTCTTCCGCCACCAGTATCGTACGGTCCCGCAGATGGTCGACAACGATCGCCGCCGGGCAGCGCAAGGCCAGCGCCACCGGCAGAACGTCGTGTCGGCGCAACTTCAGTCTCGGCTCGATTTCCGCGGCCAGCTCATAGGCCAGCATCACCACCCAACCGCCATGAAACGGCAGCTCGTCGGCGCACCCGTCCGTGCGCTCGGCTTGCCACGCGCGATCGAGGGCATCGAGAAAACCGCCGGGCTGCAGGACGCCCGCGTCATCGAGCACGCGCCCATCGGCATGCAAGGTCAGGCTTGCGCGTGGAAACGCGAACAGCAGGTCATAGCGCGACTGCGGCGTACCGCGGACCACGCTTTCAAGCAGGCAAGGATAACGCTCCGGAAACAGCGCGGCCGGCGCGAGCAGATCGCGCCGGCCGGCAAGGTAACGCACCGATATGGTCACGCCAATCAGACGCGACGGAACGCCAAGGTGCCGTTGGTGCCGCCAAAACCGAACGAATTGGAGATCACCACGTCGACCTTCGCTTCGCGTGCCGTGTTCGGCACGAAATCGAGATCGCAGCCTTCGCCCGGCTCGTCGAGATTGATCGTCGGCGGCAACACCTGGTCACGCAGTGCCAGGATGCTGAAGATCGCTTCCACGCCGCCGGCCGCACCGAGCAGATGACCGGTCATCGACTTGGTCGAGCTGACTGGCAGCTTGTACGCGTAATCGCCGAACACGCGCTTGGCCGCGAGCACTTCACCCAGGTCGCCCAGCGGCGTCGAGGTGCCGTGCGCGTTGACGTAGTGCACATCGGTCGGGTTCAGCGCGCCGTCCTTCAGGGCAGCCTCCATCGAGCGTGCCGCACCCTCGCCGCCTTCGCTCGGCGCGGTGATGTGATACGCATCGCCGCTCATGCCGAAGCCGACCAGCTCGGCGTAGATCTTCGCGCCGCGTGCCTTGGCGTGTTCGTATTCCTCCAGCACCAGCACGCCGGCGCCGTCGGACAGCACGAAGCCGTCGCGATCCTTGTCCCACGGACGGCTGGCCTTGGTCGGCGCGTCGTTGCGGGTAGACATGGCCTTGGCCGAGCAGAAGCCCGCCATCGCCGTGCCGGTGGTGGCGAATTCAGCGCCACCGGCCACCATGACGTCGGCATCGCCGTACTGGATCATGCGCATGGCCAGCCCGATATTGTGCGTGGCCGTGGTGCAAGCCGTGACGCAGGCGATGTTCGGCCCCTTCAGGCCGTACATGATCGACAGATGGCCCGAGACCATGTTGATGATCGAACTGGGCACGAAGAACGGCGACACGCGACGCGGGCCCTTTTCATGCAGTTCGATCGATGTATGTTCGATGGTATGCAGGCCGCCGATACCAGCCGCCACCGCCACGCCGATGCGCGGTGCATTTTCTTCCGTCACTTCCAGACCGGAATCGCGCAGGGCTTGCGTGCCCGCGGCGATGCCGTAGTGGATGAACGGATCCATCTTCTTGATGTCCTTGGGCGCAATCCAGTCGCCTGGGTTGAAATCGCGGACCTGACCGGCAATGCGCGTGGCATAGGCGGTCGCGTCGAAATGGGTGACTTCACCGATACCGCTGACACCCTTGAGGATGTTGTCCCAGGCGCTGGCGAGGTCGTTGCCAACCGGCGAAATGATGCCCATGCCGGTTACTACCACACGTCGTTTGCTCATCTGATCTTTCCCTTTGGGGTTCCGCGGCCGCCGTCGCAAACTACCGCATCGATTGCAGCCACGCCGTCCGATACCTTGAGGCCCTCACAGGCCTATACAAGGCGACCATACGGGGTCGGACGTTGCTTATTGCAGAAACGAAAACTGCGCCGATATGGCGCAGCTTTCGATATCGCTTTCGTCGGCAGGCAAGGCGATAAGCGCATGCCCGCCTCGTCACGATCAGTCCTTGGTATGGGCCTTGATGTAATCAGTGGCCTGCTGCACCGTGGTGATCTTCTCGGCTTCTTCGTCCGGAATCTCGGTCTCGAACTCTTCCTCGAGAGCCATCACCAGTTCCACGGTGTCCAGCGAATCCGCGCCCAGATCGTCCACGAACGAGGAGTTCGCCGTGACTTCATCTTCTTTCACGCCCAGCTGCTCGACGACGATTTTCTTGACGCGTTCTTCGATGGTGCTCATGTTGCCAATACCTCCCAAGGAGTAGTTGCTTGTCTTGAACCGGCCTTCCGACCGGCAAGGCCGGCGGATTGTAATGGCTAAGCCTGTTGGCCGCCACGGTCCGCCGGCGCGGTTTTATGTGTCGACCCATCGGGCCGACGCGAAAGGCTAATTGTCGCCTAAAAATCGCCCGCTGGCGACAACTGCCGAAAAATATCCCAATACGCTGAGACGCGAGCCTGTATGGGCACGCCCGGGCCAGGCTTCAAGGCCTGGCCTCCAAATTTCACTATCAGGGCATGTACATGCCGCCATTGACATGTAGCGTCTCGCCGGTGATATAGGCCGCCGCCGGGGACGCGAGAAACGCCACCGCCTGCGCAATATCGTTCGACTCGCCCAGGCGGCCCAGGGCGATCTGACCCAGCAGAGCCTGCTTGGACTCCTCCGGCAGCGCGCGCGTCATGTCGGTATCGATAAAGCCCGGCGCCACCACGTTCACGGTGATCCCGCGCGTACCGATCTCGCGCGCCAGCGACTTGGAGAACGCGATGATGCCGGCTTTGGCCGCGGCATAGTTGGCCTGGCCCGGGTTGCCAGTCAGGCCGATCACCGAGGCGATCGAGATGATGCGGCCCTTGCGTGCCTTCATCATGCCGCGCAGCACCGCCTTGGAGGTGCGGTAAACCGAGGTGAGATTGGTATCGAGAATGGCCTGCCAATCCTCGTCCTTCATGCGCAGCAGGAGCTGATCGCGCGTGATGCCGGCATTGTTGACCAGGATCGAGACCGGCCCGAACTCCTTGGCGATCGCATCGATCAAGCCCTCGACCTGCGCACTGTCGGTCACGTTTAAAACGCGACCCGAACCGCCGTGTGCCGCCAGCCGCTCACCGATAGCCGCAGCACCCGACTCGCTGGTCGCCGTACCGATCACGGTCGCGCCGCGCTGGGCCAGTTCATCGGCGATCGCAGCGCCGATACCACGGCTGGCGCCGGTGACCAGAGCGATTTCGCCCTGCAAAGAATGACTCATGCTCAGGATTCCTTATGCATCGGATAGCAAAATTTCGAAGCGACGCTCACGACCATTCGGCACGTACGGCGTCGAGATCGGCAGGAGTTCCGATAGCGCGGGCTTCGACGCTCTTGTCGATACGCTTGATCAAACCGGCGAGCACCTTGCCCGGGCCTGCCTCGACGATGCGAGTCGCACCACCAGCCACCAGCGCCTGCACGCATTCGGTCCAGCGCACCGGCATATAGAGCTGTTGCTGCAACGCGCCGCGGATATCGGCAATCGTATCGAAGGACTTGGCCACCGCGTTCTGCACAACCGGAATCACCGGCAGCTGCCATGCAATGGAGGCCATGAGCTCGTCGAGCTTCTCGGCCGCATCGCGCATCAGCGCGCAATGCGACGGCACCGACACGGCCAGCTTGACCGCCTTCTTCACGCCGAGCTCGGCCAGGCGGGCCAAGGCACGATCGACCGCTTCGGCATGCCCTGCAATCACCAGCTGACCGGGCGAATTGAAATTGGCCGGCGCCACCACCTGCCCCTGCGCCACTTCTTCGCACACGGCGGCAATCTGTGCATCGTCGCCACCGAGAATCGCCGCCATCGCGCCGACGCCTGCGGGCACCGCGGCCTGCATCAGGCGGCCGCGCTCGGCAACCAGGGCGGCCGCATCATGCAATGACAAGGCACCCGCGCAAACCAGGGCGCTGTATTCGCCCAGGCTGTGACCGGACATCTGCGCCGGCTGTGCGCCGCCGACTTTCTGCCAGACGCGCCAAACAGCGACGCTGGCCGCCAGCAACGCCGGCTGGGTGTTCTGCGTGCTGTTGAGCTGCTCCTCGGGCCCCTGCTGGCTCATTGTCCACAGGTCGACGCCCGCGCCCTGCGAGGCTTCATCGAACGCGGCTTTGACGTCGCCGTGTGCGGCGGCCAGTTCGGCCAGCATGCCGACCGATTGCGAACCCTGGCCGGGGAAAACGAAAGCGAGCGAGGCAGATGGAGTCATGGAGTAGGAAGCGTCCGGGGTACCAAAAGCGGAATGGTGCCAGTTATGGGCTCCGTACGCAGCTGTTTGGGGGCATGTGGGTGGGTAGTGACGGCGCGAAAATCAAAATACCCGCTCAAAAGCGGCGGGATTTGTGCCTCAGTTTTCATCGTCGCCTCGGCGAAGGCCGGGGCCCAGCGTCTTTCGCACGTTGAAGCGTAAGGCACTGGGTCCCGGCCTTCGCCGGGACGACGGATAGGAAAGGTTACGAGGGGCCCCCCGGAGTCGTTGGCAACGGCAGGCTTTCTCCAAACAAAACGGCCACGCAAATCTTGCGTGGCCGTCCAAGAAAAATGCAGGGTAATGATCAATAACGCAACAACGCCGACGCCCACGTAAATCCACCACCAAACGCCTCAAGCAGCAGGTTCTGCCCCCGCTTCACCTTGCCCGAACGCACCGCATGATCGAGCGCCAGCGGCACGGAACCGGCCGACGTATTGGCATGCTGGTCGACGGTGACGATCACTTGCTCCATCGACATGTTCAGGCGCTTGGCGGTTGCTTCGATGATGCGCAGATTGGCCTGATGCGGGATCAGCCAATCGAGCTGCGCGGCATCCATCCCGCCCGCCTTGAGCGTTTCTTCGACCAACGCGTCGAGCGTCTTCACCGCCACCTTGAACACTTCACGGCCAGCCATACGAATGCGCACGCCATGGTTGGGTTCGTCCGTGAAACCGGCGGACACGCCCACCGGGTTGTACAGCAGTTCCTTGTGACCGCCATCGGCGTGCAGGCAGGTGGCGTAGATGCCCGGCTCACTGCTGCCTTCCAATACCACCGCGCCCGCGCCGTCGCCGAACAGCACGCAGGTCTCGCGCTCATTCCAGTCGATCATGCGAGTCAGCGTTTCGGCACCGATCACCAAAGCCTTCTTCGCCGAACCGGTCTTGATGAACTTGTCCGCCACGCCCAACGCGTAGACGAAACCCGAACAGGCGGCATTGACATCGAACGCAGCGCAACCGTTGGCACCCAGACGATGCTGCACCAGACAGGCGGTGGACGGAAAAATAATATCGGGCGTGGTCGTGCCCAGCACGATCAGATCGATTTCGGACGCCTTGATGCCTGCGGCATCCAGCGCACGTTGCGCGGCAAGCGTGGAGAGATCGCCGGTGGTTTCGCCGTCGGCGGCGATATGGCGCTGGCGGATACCCGTGCGGGTACGAATCCATTCGTCACTGGTATCGACGAATTTTTCCAGGTCGGCATTGGTCAGTACGCGCTCGGGCAGCGCGCTGCCGGTCGCGACGATACGAGAGTAGATCGGAGCCATTGACTATCCAGTTACGGGGCGCGCAACGCGCCAGGCGGGTCGGCCAGAAAAACCGGGCGGCCAAACCGGCAACGTTACGCTGCCTGAGCGCCAAAACGCAAAGCGGCGCGTAGTCGCGCCGCTTTGCTGATCCAAAGTCCGGGAGCCTGGTGACAGGCCCTCAGGGCTCGATCAATCCTCTTCGACCACCGAAGCGTTGGTCTGGATGACCTTCTTGCCACGGTAGTAGCCGTCCTTGGTGACGTGATGGCGCAGATGCACCTCGCCACTGGTCGGGTCGGTGGCCAGCTGCACGGTTTTCAGCGCATCGTGCGAACGACGCATGCCGCGGGTGGACGGGGTTTTGCGGCTCTTGGCAACGGCCATGGCAAGTCTCCAGCTAAATCAGTTTTTCTTGAGTTCGCGCAAGACCGCGAACGGGTTATCGGGACGACCCTCAGCCGCGGATTGCTCCGGCTCAAGGCCAACTACTTCTTCCGGCAGGCTGCTTTCCGGGTTGATCGGGATCAGCGGCAATGCCAACAGCAATTCGTCTTCGATCACGTCCGCGAGGCTCAGCTTGCCGTCTTCGGCAACCAGCAGCGGCTCGCTTCCCGGGGGAAGTGCCGACTCCTCGCGCTCGGTACGAATCAAGCCCAACCGCGTATCCACCGTTACCGGCAACACGAACGGCTCCAGCGAGCGTTGGCAGATCAGTTCGAGCGGCGCCTGAATACGCACGTCCAGATAGGACGTACCGAACTCATCGCGACCGAAATCCAACTCGTACTGAGCCGCCCCATCCGTGCCAGCGAGCACCTCGGAGAGGCGCTGCAAAGCAGCGATCGGCAAGGCACCTTGAAACGAACGCCTTGCCGCGACCATGCGCCATGCGTCCACGGACTCTGGCAGTGTCACGGACATAATCGTGAAATTCTAGGTTCAGGCAAGGGAGAAGTCAACTGCATACAAGCGCTTAAGGCGGGGGCAAAGGATCGTTTTGCGTCGATCGGGCTCCATGCGGCAGACTGAACGCCTTACACGCCTTCGAGCCCACGCCCCTCGTGAACGCCTACCTGATGGCCGGTCTGACCACCTTGTTCATTGTACTGGCTATCGTGGGCGCCATTGCTATCGCCTACCGCCAGCGACTTTATCGGCGTACAGGCAGCGTTCGCCACCTGCTGGAGCTGGCCGACCGCCTGGAAATCGACCTCAAGAACTGCCGCAACGGCCTGCAGCAGGCCCACGCCGTCATGTCGCTCAACCCCGACCTGCCCGCCCAGAGCGAAAAAGAGGCCCGCAACGCCATCGAGGCCGGGCTTCGCTCGCTGCTGCAGCAACGCATATGGATTCGCGACAAGGCGCCACGAGCCACCCAGCAGGAGCTGGACCAGGCCGTGGCGACCATGAGCGAAGCCCGTAATCGACTCCGCCCGCTTCTGGCCGGGCTGGACCAGGCCCAACACGATCTGGACGACGCCATGCGCGAACAAATCCGCCGCGAGACCGATGCATGACCTCTCCCCGTCTGATTCTTGGCTCCACCTCCAGCTATCGCGCCGAACTGTTACGCCGGGTCTATCCCGAGTTCGAGCAACGCGCACCGGGCACCGACGAATCCGCACTGCCAGGAGAAACACCTGCCCAACGCGCACTGCGCCTGGCCATCGCCAAGGCCGAAGCCGCCGGCGCGGGCCAGGCCGATGCACTGGTGATCGGTTCGGACCAGGTGGCCGAATTGCATGGCGCGGTGCTGGACAAACCCGGGGTCGCCGACCGTGCGCGCGCCCAGTTGGCCGCCAGCTCCGGGCAGGAGGTCCATTTTCATACGGCCGTGTGTCTTTTCGATACCCGCGATGGCGTGCGCTATTTCCATGTCGATCACACCCGGGTGCAGTTCCGCGTACTCAACGAAACCGAAATCGCACGCTATGTAGCACGTGAAAACCCACTCGATTGCGCCGGCAGCTTCAAGTGCGAAGGGCTGGGTATCAGCCTGTTCGAGCGGATCGACAATGAAGACCCCACCGCGCTGATCGGCCTGCCGCTGATCGGGCTGACGCGCCTGTTGAGGGAAGCGGGCGTTTCAGTGCCGTAAAAAGGTTGCGCAGCCCCCGATGACACCCGCAAGGACTTCGCCTATCGTGAGGCTTCCTATAGGGGGAAACCAACGATGCAGAAGGAAGTCACCTGGTACTTCGTGGATTTGCTCGGCCAGAGAAAAGGGCCGATGTCGCAACAGCAGCTATTGGAGGTCATCGCACAGGGGCGCTTGCGACCGACCAGCCTGGTATGGCGCGAAGGTCTTGCGCAGTGGCAGCCGCTGTCGTCGATGGCGCATGAGCTGCAGCCACCGACCGCAGCGACACCGCCCTTGCCGCCGACACCACCTGACCTGGTCGAAACCAATCCCTTTGCCACCAGCCCCTCCGGCTTTGTGGCGGATTGGGCCTATGCGACAAACTCGAACGAAGTGATTTACGGCGGCTTCGCGCGCCGCTTTCTCGCGCTGATGCTCGATTCGCTGATTCTTTGGGTCATCAGCATCGTGCTGGTCGTCGTGCTGGCGATGATTGGCGCGGCCTCCGGACATATGCAGCCGCAATACTTTCTGTGGATCTATCCGGCGATGTTTCTTCTATCGCTGCTGTATTCGAGCGTGCAGGAAAGTTCATCGCATCAGGCCACCTTCGGCAAGCGTGCACTGGGCATCAAGGTCACCGACCTGGAGGGCAAGCCGATCGGCTGGGGCCGCGCCATCGGCCGCTGGTTCGGTCGCATACTTTCCGGCTTCCTGCTCTGCATCGGCTATCTAATAAGCCTGTTCACCTCACGCAAGCAGGCCTTGCACGACATGCTTGCGAGCACCCTGGTAGTCGATCGCTGGGCTTATACGCAGCATCCCGAACGGCAGAAAAATGGCGGCTCCGGCGCGATCGCCGCCGTGTGCATTCTACTGCTGGTGTTTTTCGTCATCGTACCGATGCTTGCAGCGATCGCCATTCCCTCCTATCAGAGCTATGTCATGCGCAGCCAGGTGGCTAGCGCCTACATGAGCGCGGAAGCACTGAAACCGACGTTTGCCGCAGCCTATCGAACCGAACAGCGCTGCCCGGTCAACGGAGAAGCCGGCCTGCGCGACGCCGATGCCTATGCGGACCAATCCGTCAGCGCGATCACTATCGGTTCGTTCAATAACGATCCGCATCAATGCGCCTTGCAGGTAACGATCCATTCGACCAGCAGCGCCATCGATGGCAAGCATCTATGGTTAAGCACGTCAGCTGGGACCGATAGCCTGGAATGGAAATGTTCCTCCGATTTATCGGCCCGCTATCTGCCGCAACAGTGCCGCTAAGGCGCTACGGCGCGCTGCCAGACCAGGCAGCGCGCCACATCGTTCGACAACGGCGACGATGATGCATCAGGCACGCGCGCCACGTAAAAAGCGATACGTTTGCGGCCTGCAAACAGATCCAGTCGCGTGAGCGGCTGGATATCGATCAGACGGTTACAAACGGTGCCCAGCCAGGCGCCACGCTCGCGTTCGCGCAAGGCCGTTTCGTCGACGGCCAGCAACACCGGCTCGCCCGCATGTGCACTACGGAGCCCGGTTTCATCCAGTCGCCACACGGCGAGCTGTGGCGCGCGGCCATGCTTTACGTTGAGCGGGCTATCCAACGAATACACGGGTCGCTCGCCGCCCAGCTGGAAGTCGAGCTCCGCGGCAAGCATGAAATTATCGGCGATCAATACCGCAGGTTTGTCTCGCAATAACTCGCGTGCGCTATCGCCACTCTCGCGCCAACCGACGAAGTTGGAGGGAAATGCCTTGAACGACGCCAACGCTGCCGCGCCATCGCGCGATGCCGCCAAACCCAGATAAGCCATGCCGCTCAACTGCCCTATCGCCGTCAACGCAAAGGCAAGCCACGCAAAGCGGCGCCAGCCGCGCTTCTGTGCCTGCGCCCGCCATAGCACGGGCAAGGCCGCGAGCAGAGGCAGATAACCCGGCAAAGGCCAATGCGCACGAAAGCGAAGGTCGTCGGCAAACAGCCCCAGCACGAAATAAAGCACGATAAAGCTGAGCGACACCACGGCAATCAGATCCCAGGGCGCGCCCTCCTTGCGACGACGCCAGCACATCCATGCCGCCCACAACAGCATGCCGTACAGCAACGGCGTACACGCCACGGCCTGCTCCAGGGGCTGTACCAGCGCATCGAGCTGAAACTGCCATGCATTGCGTTCGACCAGCTGGAAAGCGATACCGGCGCCGCGCTGCTGCCAATTGGAAATCGCCAGGGGCACCAGCCCCAGCGCAGCGAGCAATAACGCCAGCCAGAGGCCGCCGCGACGCCATTGCAGACGTCCACGCTCGGTGACGAGCAGGAGCAGCAAGCCGGCAAGCATCGCCATGGCGGCGCGGTAATGCGTCGCCCATGCCATGCCCAGCGCCAATCCGAGCAGCATCCAGTCGCTCAACCGGTTGCCGCGCATCGCGCGCAATAGCGCCAGCATGGCAAGCATGATCGCGACGGTCAGGGGCACATCCGGCAACGCCAGTACGCCAAGGCTACCCGCCAGGGGCAGCGCCAGACACAACAGGCCAGCCTGCCACCCTGCCCGTCGATCGAACGCTTCGCGGGCAAACCACACGACCAGCCAGGGCAGCACACCTCCCAGCAGCAGGAACGGCCAGCGCATACCGATCAGGCTGTGACCGGCAACGCTCTCGCCCAACCGGATCAACCAAGCGGTCAGAGGCGGCAGATCGCTATAGCCCCATGCGAGGCGACGGCTCTCCATCCAATAGAACGCTTCGTCGCCAAACGGCGACAGCGTGCAGGCAATCAGCAGCTTGATCGCCAGCAGGCCGACGAACGCCGTGACAAAAGCGTCTCGCCAGCGCCTGAGTTCGACCGCTACACTGCTTTCCTCACGCACGCGATCTCCCCCGTCCCGCCACTGCCGGTCGCCCATCGCCCATGTCTGCCATTACTTCGCTCCACGACGAAACCTTACGCTCCCGCCTGGATGCCGCCATGGCCCAGGTCAATCGCGTACTGCTCGGCAAGCCCCGCCAGGTGAAACTCGCCTTTACCTGCCTGATCGCCGGCGGCCATCTCCTGCTCGAAGATGTCCCAGGCGTCGGCAAGACCACCCTGGCTCATGCACTGGCCGCCAGCTTCGCGCTCGATTTCCAGCGCGTGCAGTTCACCAGCGACCTGTTGCCGTCGGACATTATCGGGGTCAGCGTCTATGAGCGCGAGACCGCGCAGTTCCGCTTTCATCCCGGCCCGATCTTCACCGGCCTGCTGCTGGCCGACGAAATCAATCGTGCCACGCCGAAAACCCAAAGCGCCCTGCTCGAGGCGATGGCCGAAGGTCAGGTCACCGTAGACGGTCAGACGCATACGCTGGCACAGCCTTTCTTCGTCGTGGCCACGCAGAACCCGCTCGACCTCAACGGCACCTTCCCGCTGCCCGATTCGCAGCTCGATCGCTTCATGTTGCGCGTGTCGCTGGACTATCCCGATGCGGCGGCCGAACGCGCCTTGCTGGTCGGCAGCGATCGGCGCGATCTGCTGGCACAGCTCGAACCGCAGCTGGATGGCCCCAACCTCTCGGCCTTGCAACGCGAAACCCAAACGGTGAATGCCAGCGCGGCCCTGCTCGACTATCTGCAGGCTCTGCTTGCCGCCAGTCGCAAACATCCCGACATTCGCGTCGGCCTGTCACCGCGTGCCGGCCTGGCCCTGTTGAGCGCAGCCCGCGTATGGGCGTGGCTGACCGGCCGCGGCCATGTAATTCCCGAAGACGTCCAGGCCTTGTTCGTGGCGCTCGCTGCGCATCGCCTGGTGCCCGCACGTGGCGCGACCGGCGATACGCTGGCGCGCAGCCTGCTCGCCGAGGTGGCGGTCAACTGATGCAAGAGGCCCTGGGGCGTCTACAGCGCTGGGCCGAGGGCCGGCTGCCGGCGTTGACGCGTTATCGACGTGCCGAGTCCCTGCCGATCCGGCTGCATCGCCGCCGCATCTACATCGTGCCTTCGTTTTTCGGTATGGGTTTTTGCGTACTGCTGATCGTCATGCTGGTCGGCGCACTGAACTACGCCAACAACGCTGCGTTGCTGCTGACCTGCCTGCTCGGTGCAGCGGCATCGTCGAGCATGCTGGTCGCGTTCCGCACCTTGAACGGCTTGCAACTGACGACGATACAGTCGGGGCACGCGATCGCCGGCGAACCGATCGAGGTACGACTGCATTTTTCCGGCAACGGGCGCATCTATCAGAGCGTGCGCGTGGACATCGACGGCCAGTCGCGCGCGTTTGCCTTGCAGGCAAACGAAAAAATACACATCGATCTGCCGATGCCCACTTTCGAGCGCGGCTGGCAGCCGCTGCCGCGCATCAAGATCTGGAGCACCTGGCCATTCGGATTGTTTCGGGCCTGGAGCTGGGTGTATCCGGAACAGAAGGTACTGGTATGGCCGCGTCCGGAAGCCATGGGACCGCCGCCGAATCTGCCATCCAGCGACGAAGATCAGCGTCGCCAGCTGCGCCGCGGTGACGATCTGGCAGCGCTGCGCGACTATCACTCGGGCGATCCAATGCGGCATATCGCCTGGAAGGTCAGCGCCCGTCACCACAGCCTGCTGGTGAAGGAATTCGAGCAGCCCGAAGGTCGCCAGGACTGGCAACTGGACTGGCGGGTGGTCAAACACCTGGATAACGAGTCGCGTATACAGCGCCTGGCACGCTGGGTCGGTGAAGCGGAAAACGCCGGGCGCGCCAGCAGCCTGTGGCTGCCCGAAGAAGACATTCCTTCCGGTCGCGGTCGATCGCATTACGAGCGTTGCATGAACGCACTGGCGCGCATGCCATGAAATTCGTCCTGCGCCGGACCAGCCGTCACGAACAGCCGCTCGACAACCGTGCATTCGATCTCCTGTGCGTGACCATCGCCAGCGTGTTCGTGTTGCATATCGGGCATCTGCCGATCTGGCTGAGCGTGGTGCTGGCGCTGCTGCTTGGCTGGCGCTGGTGGAAGCGCCGCGAGCAACCCGGACGCGCGCCGGTCTACCTCAAGCTGCCGCTACTGGGTCTGCTGGCCATCGCGATCATCACCAGCTACGGCAGCCTGTTCGGGCGCGAAGCCGGCGCCGCGCTCGCAGTCGGCCTGCTGGTATTGAAGCTGCTCGAATCGGAAACGGCGCGCGACGCGCGCGTGGGCATCGCCTTCGCCTGCTTTGCGCTGATGACCGCGCTGCTGTTCGACCAGGGCATGGTCATTACCTTCCTGGTCGCACTCGGCCTGCTGCCCGCGCTGGCAGCCTTGCGCGCACTGGAACCCGCGCGCGTAGCGGTATCGCTCAAGCGCGAGCTCCTGCCCGTGCTCACCATGCTCGGCCTGTCGCTGCCGCTTGCGCTATTCGCCTTTGTCGCCGTACCCCGACTGAGCTCGCCCTTGTGGGGTGCACCGCCTTCGTCACAAGCGCGCACCGGCTTGAGCGACCGCATGTCACCGGGCGATTTCGCCGACCTGCTGACCGACGATCGTCCCGCCATGCGCGTCAGCTTCGACGGCACGCCACCGCCAAACAGCACGCGCTATTTTCGCGCCTACGTCATGTGGCGCTATGACGGCCGCAGCTGGGCCTATGCCGACTATCCGCGCGAGCCGGCATCCCTGATCGCCGAGCACACGATCAAATACCAGATCAGCCTGGAACCTAGCGGGCAGACAGTGCTGCCTGCCATGGACGTGCCGGTCGAGGCACCGCCGCAAGGGCAACTTGGCGGCGATCGCGAAGTCGTCGCCAGCCGACCGGTCAACGACGCACTGACCTATTCGATGGAATCGGCGCTCTCCTATCGCCTGCAACCGGTGCTGGACGACCGCTCGCGGCGACGCGCCTTGCAACTGCCCGACGGCTTCAATCCCAAGACGATCGCCTTGGCGCAAAGCTGGCGTCAGCGTCATGGCGACGACACCAACGCCATCGTGCGCGAAGCATTGACCCTGTTCCACAACGGTGTGTTCCGTTACACGCTGGCGCCTTCACCATTGGGGCGCGATGCGATGGACGACTTCCTGTTCTCCACGCACGAAGGTTTCTGCGAACACTATGCGTCAGCTTTTACGATACTGATGCGCGCTGCCGGTATTCCGGCGCGCGTGGTCACCGGCTACCAGGGTGGCTACTGGAACGGCCTGGGCAACTATCTGCTGGTGCGGCAATCGGACGCACATGCCTGGGGCGAAGTGTGGATCGCCGAACGCGGCTGGGTGCGCGTCGATCCCACCGCCGCAGTACGACCCGATCGCGTCAGCCTGGGTGCGGCCGCTGTCGCAGGCGATCAGGGAAACTGGTTTGGTAGCGAATGGTTACGTGATGCACGCAACCATTGGGACGTCGTCAACCGTTGGTGGAACCAAGGCGTTATCGGCTTCAGCGCGCTACGTCAGCGCGGCCTGCTGTCGCCACTGGGCATTGCCGAAACCGATGCCGAGAAACTTGGGTTGCTGCTGGCCATCGGTTGCGTGCTGTTTGCCATGATCGGTCTTGTATGGGCTTTGTGGCGACAGCGCGAAACCGATCCGCTTCGAGCGGCCATGGCGCGTCTGGAGCACAAATTGGCCGGCGTTGATGTCATACGCCGTCACAGCGAGGGACCGCAGCATTACCTGAGTCGTGCTGCCAGGGCCCTGCCCCATCAGCGCGACAGGCTGGAACAGCTGATGAGGAGCTATCTCGACCTGCGCTACGCCCATGACGAACCGCCCCCTGAATCGCTGCGCGCCTTTCGGCGAGCCGTACGGGATTTTCGACCACGCCGCGTGGTCAAATGAAGGTGTTAGGAGGATAAGCATGCTTCCGGCCCCAAAGGAGAAAGCCATCATGCCCATGTACAAGACGATGGCCCTGGCAGCCATGACTGCCACGCTGGCCGCCTGCGCAACGATTCCCCAACCGTTGCAAGGCACATATACCGATATATCCACCTCGCAGGCCCAGCAGGGCGGCGCTGGTGGCAGCAAGGTCCGTTGGGGCGGCGAGATCATCAAGACGGAACCGGGTCCGCAAGAGACCTGCTTCTACCTGATGTCGCGTCCGCTCGACAGCGAAGCCCGTCCTGAAGGGCGTAGTCAGTCCGAAGGCGGCGGGCGTTTTGTAGCCTGTCGTGCGGGCTTCTACGACCCGGAGGTCTTCTCGCGAGGTCGTGAAGTGACCGTCACCGGTACGCTGCACGGCACCGTGTCGCAAAAGGTAGGCGAATACGACTACGCCTACCCGCGCGTCGAGGCCGACGTGGTCTACCTGTGGCCCAAGCGCGTGGCGGTCTCCCCCTACCCTTATTACGACCCGTTCTGGGGTCCGGGCTGGGGCCCGTATTGGGGTGGTCCGTGGGGTCCGTACTGGGGCGGCGGTTACTATCGCCCGACCCGGGTGATCGTGGTACCGCGTGGGCCATCCAAGTAAGCGGCATGCGATCAAAGAAACGCCGGCCTAAAGCCGGCGTTTCTTTTTGGGATGTGAGTGAGAGCAACATGCCTTTCTCTTACTCCTCACTCCTCTCCACTCACTTCTGGCTCTAGCCCGGCGGCCAATGCATCTGTCGGCCGCCCAGCAAATGCACATGCAGATGAAACACCGTCTGCCCGCCGTGCTCGTTGCAGTTGATCACCGTGCGGTAACCCTGCTCGGCCAGGTTTTCGCTACGCGCGTACGCCGCCGCGGCAAGCAACAATTTGCCCAGCAGCTCCGCATCCGCTGCCGTGGCCTGATCCAGCGTGGCGATCGCGCGCTTGGGAATAAACAGCACGTGCACCGGTGCCTGTGGATTGAGATCGCGGAACGCCAGTACGTCATCGTCTTCGTAAACGATGTCCGCGGGAATTTCGCGACGGATGATCTTGCCGAAAATGGTGTCGCCCACAAGCTGCTCCTTCAATGATTTTTACAGGCGCATCTGCATGCCGTGCGCGCCCGGCGCCGACATCGTAAAGCCGAAACGCTGGTAAAGCTGGGACGCGGTCCCGTCGGCGATCAAGGCGACATGTGCGCTCTTGGGTGCACGGGCGTGCAGCTCGTCCATCAAGGCCTGCATGATCTTCGCGCCCCAGCCCTTGCGCTGCCAGGCAGGCGCTACCGCGATATCGACCACCAGCAGAAAAAGACCGCCATCGCCGACGATACGCCCCATGCCGATCAGTTCGCCGTTGTCGCGCACGCACACCGAAGCCCAGCTGTTCTTGAGCCCGGCGTCGGCGGCTTCGGCGCTCTTGGCGCTCAGACGCGCCGCCACACGCAGCGCGCGGTATTCATCGGACCCTGGGATTTCCAACGTCAGTACGGGCATCGTCAGTCCACGTCCTGCCGGCTGCCGAAGGCATGCGCCAACGTGCCGCGATCGACGTATTCCAGTTCGCCGCCCAGCGGTACGCCATGCGCGAGCCGGCTGGGCCGTACCTTGGCCTGGTGCGCCAATTGGGCAAGGTAATGTGCGGTCGCCTCGCCTTCCACGGTGGGATTGGTCGCGATGATCAATTCCTCGACCTCGCCTTCGGCCAACCGCTCGTTCAATTGACCCAGGCCCAGCTCTTCCGGACCTAAGCCGTCCAGTGGCGACAAACGTCCGAGCAAGACGAAATACTGACCGCGAAAACCGGTCGCCTGCTCGATCGCCGCCAGATCCGTCGGCGACTCGACCACGCACAGCGTATGGCGATCGCGGCTAGTACTCGCACACAGGCTGCAGACCGGATCCTCGCTGAAATTGCGGCAGCGGCTGCAGTTGCCGATGCGACGCATCGCCTGTTCCAGCGCGCCGGCCAATTTCAGGCCACGCTCGCGCTCGCGTTCCAGCAGATGAAACGCCATTCGCTGCGCACTCTTGCCCCCCACGCCGGGCAAACAACGAAGCGCTTCGATGAGATCGGCAAGGAGGGGGGAGCTTGAAGACATAAAACCCAGTAGTGAGTGATCAGGAGTGAGAAGTGAGTGAAAGCGAAACGTGAGGACTAGCGAGTGCCTACTCACTCCTCTCCACTCTCTCCTGCTCTTAGAACGGCATCTTGAACCCGGCCGGCAAGTTCATGCCTGCCGTGACACCACCCAGCTTCGACTTGCTCGCTTCGGCAACCTTGTTGACCGCATCGTTCATCGCAGCAGCTACCAGGTCTTCAGCCATTTCCGGATCGTCGGCGAACAGCTTGCGGTCGATGGTGACGCGGCGGACTTCGTGCGCACCGCTCATCACCACCGTGACCAGGCCGCCGCCGGCGCTGCCGGTGACTTCGAGCTTGGCGATTTCTTCCTGCGCGCGCTTCATGTCTTCCTGCATGCGCTGCGCCTGCTGCATCAGCTGGCCGATTTGTCCTCTCATGATCTTCTCCGGTGACTCAGGTTTTATCGGTAACGAGCGCTTACGGCTCGAAGGGTTTGATCGATTGCGGCACCACCTTGGCGCCGAACTCGCGCTTCAAGGATTGCACCAGCGGATCGCTGTCGATGGATGCCTCGGCGGCCGACTGCGCTTCTTCGCGCGCGTTCGCCGCGCGCGCAGCCGGCGTATGCGCGGCAACGCTCTGGTCGTTGACGAAACGCAACCGAATACGCTCGCCCAGCGCGTTGCTGATGCGTTCTTCCATCTGGCTGACCATCGGTTCCACGGCCAAATGCATATGCGCCGACTGCAGCCCCATGACCAGCGTCTGACCATCGCGCTCGCGCAGATGCGCGTTCTGGGCCAACTGGCCCAGCGGTCCGCGCAAGCCCGCCTGTTCGATCAGGGCTTCCCACACCGGCAGGCCACGCGCATCGCGCGGCACCTCACGTGGTGCAGGTGCCTGCGCAGGTACAGGCGCCGCAGCCACCGGCTCGGGTCGAGCCATCGGTGGAGCGGCTTGTCGTTCCACGGGTGCCGGCGGTGCCGCACGCGGTGCCGGTGGCTCGGCCTGACGCGCGACGGGAGCAGCGGCAGGACGTTCACGGCGCGGCGCTTCGCCGCCATCGGCCGGACGGAAGGCCAACATGCGCAGCATCGCCATTTCAAAACCGGTACGCGCATCGGGGGCAATCGCCAGGTCGCGGCGACCCGCCGTGGCGATCTGGTAATAAAGCTGCACGTCCTCGGGCATCAGGCGCTCGGCCAGCGCAACAAGCGCGCTGTCGTCGGCATCGCCACCTTCGGGCCGATAGCCCGGCACCAGTTGAATCAGTTGCAGACGGTGCAGCACGGCGGCCAGATCGTCCAGGACGCCACCGAAATCCGGCGAGAACGAGGCAATGCGTGTGCATTCGTTCAACAGCTGCTGGCCGTCACCGACAGCCAACGCCTCCAGCAGACCAAGTACCTGTCCGCGCGCCACGCTACCGAGCATGGCGCGCACGTCATCGGCCTGCAGCGCACCACCACCATAGGCGATGGCCTGATCGAGCAAGGACAGCCCATCGCGCAGCGAACCGTCGGCGGCGCGAGCCAGCTCGACAATGGCGCTGTCTTCGTACTGGATATTCTCGGCGCCGAGGATATGGCGCATCTGCCCGGAAATCTGGTCCGGCAGCAGGCGCTTGAGATTGAACTTCAGGCAGCGCGACAGCACCGTCACCGGCAACTTTTGCGGGTCGGTGGTGGCGAGCAGGAACTTCACGTGCGGCGGCGGCTCTTCCAACGTCTTGAGCAAGGCGTTGAAAGCCGGCTTGGAGAGCATGTGCACCTCGTCGACCAGGTACACCTTGAAGCGGCCGCGGGCGGGAGCGTATTGCGCGTTCTCGATCACCTCGCGCACGTCGTCCACGCCGGTGTTGCTGGCCGCGTCGATTTCCAGCAGGTCGACAAAGCGTCCCGCGTCGACCGCCGTGCAGACCGCACACTCGCCGCAGGGATCGGCCGATTCGCCGCGCTCGCAATTGAGCGACTTGGCGAAAATACGCGCGATCGTGGTCTTGCCGACGCCACGCGTGCCGGTAAACAGGTAGGCATGGTGCATGCGTCCGTTGTCGAGCGCATTGGTAAGCGCGCGTACCACGTGCTCCTGCCCGACCAGTTCGGCGAATTTACGGGGACGCCATTTGCGGGCTAGGACTTGATAGGACATTCGCTATTACCTTGGGGCGAAGGACGATTGTGCCAAGGTGCGCGCTGCTTTGCAGCCCGGCCGCTACGCGGCCCAGAAAGGCGGCGGCCCTGCCAGCCACACCCCGGCACCCGAATCGTTCGCTACCGTTGCTTCCTTCCGGACCTGGCGGAGTTTACGAACTATCGTCGCGGGGGGACCGACAGGGCCACCATAGACTTTATTGCGAGGGTTCACTCACTGGCGGAGAGGGCGGGATTCGAACCCGCGATACGGGGATAAGCCGTATACACACTTTCCAGGCGTGCTCCTTCAACCACTCGGACACCTCTCCGCGGTGGTGAAACCTGCGCTGCGAGGCCTATTGGCCCGGCAAAGAGGCGAAAGGATAGCGGGCGGAGGGACCAGTGACAAGAGACATGTCTCAGGCGACCTGGGCCACATCGCGCAGGAAGACCGGGAAATCGGTGGTCGGCGGCCTCGCACCGGCTCCGTAGAACATATCGGCGACAAACCCGCGGTGATAATTGGTGTGGCTGACCAGGTGCAGCAGGATTTCGGCCTTGGTCATGGCGCCCTCGCCGCCACCGATAAAGCCGAATTGCACGGTTTCGTCGACGTCTGCCTCGCCAAGCCCATCGGCCCAGGCGACATACCACTCGTCCAGTTCGAACTGACGCCGGGCCAGCTCGTCCAGCGCGATCTTTTCGCTGGTGATACGAGCGGTGAATCCATGCTCACGGCCTTCGAGATGGGCCTGGAAAACCTTGTCGATCGTGTACACGTGAGTGAGCATCGCCAGCATGCTGCCGAAAACCACTTGGCGCGGGCGCAACAGCTCCTCTTCCGGCAACTTGGCGGCGGCCTCGAAAATCATCCGGTCGGCCCAGGCCTTGTAGCGGGCGAAACGGCGCAGCGATTGCGTACTCATGCTTCGATTCTCGTTCTAAAAGGGGATCAACCGGCATCCGCACGTGGCGGTGGCGGCGTGGGCAAGGCGATGCGATCGCCGGCCCTGGCGATCTGGAAACCACGCGATTGCAAGGTCGCGCCATCGGTATGGCTGCCGTAGTGATAAAGCCGCAAACGCTCGCGCCATTCAGTCGGGTATTCGCGCTCGACATCGTCCACGCCAGTATGGGATGGATTGCCGGCTATACCGCAGTCATGCGCGATGATTTCGTTGCCGCCGGCGTAGCGGGCGAGCACTTCCGGTATCGGGCGCGTGTCGCCGGTATAGGCAAAACTGCCATCCAACGCGAGGCCATAGGAGGTACCGGGCATATGGTGACGCGTGGCGAACACATCGAACCAGAGGCCATCCAGCCAGAAGCCGCGACTGCAAGGCACCAACCGGAACGCCTCCCAGAAATTCACCCCGCCCTCGGCGAGTACGCCCGGATAATCCGCGACACGCGTCTGCAGCCAGGGGATCAAACCGGCGTGCGCGAACAAGCGCGTCTGACCACGCAAGGTTTCGTCGAACCACAGGCGGAAGAACGTCCGCTCCAGGCCGGCCACATGATCCATATGCGTATGCGTGATGTACAAGGCACGCGGCGGCTCGCCATAGGCGGCCATGTAACGATCGAGTGTGTCCGGACCGCAGTCGATCAGCAGCGCCGGTTTGCCGTCGCATTCGAGCACCGCAGCAGACGAGCCCAGCTCGACCGCATGTGCCGCACCGACACCGAGAAAATGCAGAGTCCAGTTCATGACGTAAGGGTACGCTCGTAGCGTTCGATCAGGGGCTTCCAGATCGTTGCGTCGAACACCGCCTCGCCCTGCCCCGCAGCGCCAAGCTTGAGCAGCGATCGGCGCAGCCGCTGCAGGTTGGCTTGCTGCCAGGCGCGTTCCGGCGCGCGCCGTTCGCCGCGATCGAAGTCGATCAGGTACAAACCGGTATCGGCGATCAGCACGTTGTGTGCATTGAGATCGGCATGCCAGATACCGGCGCGATGAAACCGCGCGATCACATCGCCGACGGCAACAGCCAGGGTGTCGTCCAGGCGCCCCTGGGCGAGATACTCGGCCAGCGTCGAGGCGTCTTGAATACGACCAGTCAGCAGATCGGCGCTATAGAACAGGCCATGACGGATATACCGTGTCGCCACGGGCCTGGGGCCGGGCAATCCGAGCTCGGCGATCACGCCAAGCAGGCGCAGCTCCTGAAAGCCTCGCGTGCGATCGGGGCCGCTCCACAGATAGCGATCGCCCATCAACGCGGCCACCATGCCGCCGCGCCGATAATGCTTCAGCACGCATTCGCCCGCGGGGGTATCGACGATCGCGATGCCACCGCGCCCGCCCGCCTGGGTGCGCAAGGCACCCCGTTCGCTCCAGTAGGCCGGCGCGAACCAGTTACCGTCGACTTGTGGCGATGCGGCGGCGTCGAACAAAATCGCTCCACCGGCGTCCTCACGGACTTGCTCTTGCATCATCATGCCCGGTTCAACTCGTTCGACCATTCTAACCGAAGGCCTTATGTCCGCTCCCACCTCGATCTGCCTGTTGCGCACCTCGGCCATCGGCGATGTCACACACGTCGTCCCGCTGGTCCGGACCCTGCAGCAGGCCTGGCCGCAAACGCGGCTGACCTGGATCGTCGGCAAACTCGAGCGCAAGCTGGTTGGCGACCTTCCTGACGTGGAATTCGTCACCTTCGACAAGGGCGCCGGCTGGGGCGGCATGCGCGCCGTACGCGAAAGTTTGCAAAATCAGCGGTTTGACGCCTTGCTGCAGATGCAGGTGGCCATGCGTTCGAATCTCCTCAGCCTGGGAGTTCGCGCGAAACGCCGCATCGGTTACGACCACGCGCGCGCCAAGGATCTGCACGGCCTGGTGATCAACGAACGTATTCCCGCACGAACCGGCGAGCATGTGCTCGACGCCATCGGCAGCTTCTGCGAGCCGCTGGGACTGAAACAACGTGAAGTGCGTTGGGATATCCCGATTCCCGATGAGGCGCATGCCTGGGCAGCGGAAAAGCTTCCCGGCGATACGCCGACGTTGCTGGTCAGCCCGACATCGAGCCATGCGCTACGCAACTGGGAGCCGGCGCGCTACGCCCAGGTCATGGACCATGCCGCCGCCAAGGGCTGGCGCGTGGTACTGGTCGGCGGACCGTCGGCGCTTGAGCGCAGCATGGCCGACACCATCCTCGCCACCACACATCACAAGCCACTCGACCTGACCGGCAAGGACACCCTCAAGCAGTTGATGGCGATGCTTGCCCGCGCACCGATGCTGCTGACGCCCGATTCGGGGCCGATGCATATGGCCAATACGGTCGGCTGCAAGGTGCTGGGCTTACATGCCGCGAGCAATCCGGACCGTTCCGGTCCTTACTCGGATCGACGCTGGTGCGTGAACATGTACGACGCGGCGTCACGCAAGTATCTGGGCAAGCCGGCGAACGAGATTCCCTGGGGCACGAAGATCGAAAAGCCCGGGGTGATGGATTTGATTTCGGTGGATGCGGTGATCGAGCGGTTTGAGGCGTGTGCGGCGTTCTTGGGCCTGGGGTGATATGAAAGCGGCCGCGACTGAAGGGAGCCTCGAATAACCTCAGTCCTCTTATCGTCATCCCGGCGCAGGCCGGGATTCAGCGGCTTCGGTTTTCGATCTTCGCGATAGAGCAAATGCTTGAACGTTCTGGCGGTAACCGATCGCAAAGTCACTGGATCCCGGCCTGCGCCGGGATGACGAGTAGGAAGGGTTTTTAGAGGTGTCCTGAAGTCGCTTCTATAAACTTAGGTAGGCATAACTAGCTTGTAGGAGCTACTTCAGTCGCGGCCGCCACGACACCTTGTCAGCGGTAATTCTGGTATGACTTCTCTTCCACCAACTGCGACCCAAGCTTGAGATTGATCTCGCGCTTGAACGCAGCGCGCTCGTCATTGCGGAAATACACCGCGCGAGCAAGCTCGATAAATTCCTGATCGAATGCCTGCGCCTTTTCCTTCAGGCGAATACGGTCTTCGATATCCCACAAGGTTTCATTGACCTTGAGCAGATCGGCACGCTCACGGGAAATATCCGTCTTCGAAGCGGCGTCATTGGCCCAGGTCGCATTGAGCAGGTCCAGCTCGTTGCGCACATTGGCCAGCTTGGCCGGGTCGGTAATCTGACGCGACTTGATTTCGAGAATGGTGATCTTGTCGATCAGTTCGCCGTAGGACACCGGCGTTTGGATAAGGCTCATGACGTCTCCGAAAAGCGCTTGCAGAATGGATGTGCGGGATAGCCCGGACACCCATGATAAACCAGCCCCGGCCGGGCTCAGCGCTTCAGGGCCCCGACACGCTGAATAAGGGCCGCCAGAAACGACGCAGGCAGCTCCGCCCGCACAGGTACCGCCCACCAATGCGGCTGGGCGAACGGCGCGCATTTGACCGCGTCTTTCTCGGTCATCAGCAGCGGCAAGCTGTCGTGGAAATCCAGCTCGGCCGCGGTATAGGCGTGGTGATCGGGAAAGGCCTGCTCCACCACGTCCAGCCCGTAGCTGCGCAAGCTGTCGAAGAAGCGCCCCGGGTTACCGATCGCCGCGATAGCGCGTACCCGCTGCCCGGCAAATTCGGCGAGGGCTTGGGTATGCCCGTCCAGCAGCGCGCGTGCCTGACCGCCGGCAAGCGTCATCGGCACTTCGCCGGCCTCGGGCCGACCACCGTTGCAAACCCGAAAATCGGTCGATGCCAGCCGCCCCATCGGCTCGCGCAACGGGCCTGCCGGAAGCAGACGGCCATTGCCGAAGCGACGCTGACCGTCGATGACGCAGATTTCGATATCGCGGGCCAGGCGGTAGTGCTGCAGCCCATCATCGGCGATCACGACATCGCAGCCGGCCTCCAGCAACAGTCGCGCGGCCGCCGGACGATCACGCCCGATCGCCACTTCGACCCCGCTCGCACGGATCAGGCAGGGCTCGTCGCCCACCTGCGCCGGATCGGGGGCCGCGCCCAGCAGCATCGGCTCACGTTGCGTACCGCCATACCCGCGGCTGACCACGCCAGGACGCAAACCGTAATGCTGCAGCGCTTCGGCAACCGCGATGGTCAGCGGCGTCTTGCCGGTACCGCCCACGCTGATATTGCCGATGACGATGACCGGAACGGGCAAGCGCTCGCTGCTGAAGGTACCAGCGCGATAAAGCGCACGACGCAGGCGGATCAGTCCGCCATAAAGCGCACTCAGCGGCCAGGCCCACCAGGGCGCGCGTCCCTTTCCATACCAGGCGGATTGAAGCGTATCGGCCAGCACCGTCGTGGGCGCCTCAGTCGCTCGGCTTCTCGTGGAACTGCATGCGATGCAAGGCGGCATAGTGGCCGCTCATCGCCAACAACTGGTCGTGGGTACCACGCTCGACGATGCGACCCTGGTCCATCACGGCGATCTGGTCGGCACCCTCAATGGTGGAAAGGCGATGCGCGATGACCAAGGTGGTGCGATCGCGCATCAGGCGCTGCAGCGCCTGCTGGATCAGCCGTTCCGACTCGGTATCCAGGGCGCTGGTCGCTTCATCCAGCACCAGGATGGGTGCATTCTTCAGAATCGCGCGTGCGATGGCGATGCGCTGGCGTTGACCGCCGGAAAGCATGTTGCCGCCCTGGCCGATCGGCGTGTGGATACCGTTGGGCAGCTTGGCGATGAACTCCATTGCATTGGCGGCCTCCGCCGCGGCAACGATCGCCGCGTCGCTGGAACCGGCGAGTTCGCCGTAAGCAATATTATCGGCGACCGTACCGTCGAACAGCACCACGCTCTGCCCTACCCAGGCAATCTGCCGACGCAGCGAGGCAAGCGTATAGCCTTGATAGTCCTCGCCGTCGACGGTAATCGTGCCGCCGCTGGGCTCATAGAAACGCGGCAACAGGCTGACCAGGCTGCTCTTGCCGCTGCCCGAACGGCCGACCAGGGCCGTCACCGTACCGGGGCGACATTGCAGATCGATACCGCGCAGCGCTTCGAACTGGTTGCGTGGATACACCAGCCGGACGTCCTTGAATGCGATATCGCCCTGCGTACGTTCGAGCACGCGCGTGCCATGATCCATCTCCGGCGGCATGTCGATGATCTCGAACAGGTCGTCGCATGCGGCCAGACCGCGCTGCACGTTCGATTGCACATTGGTCAGTCGCTTCAGCGACGGCATCATGCCGCCCATCGCGGTAAGCACGGAAATAAACACGCCGGGCGAGATCTTGTCGATCTCACCGGGGCGCGTACCCAGGTAGACCAGCAGGGCGAGCGCAAACGCCGCGGCGGTCTGCACGGTGGCGCTGGACATCGCGCTGGTCGCGGATACTTTCAGGTTCAGGCGACGACTGTAGTTGGTGACTTCCTCGAATCGCTTGGACTCGTGTTCCTGGCCGCCATAAATGCGCACTTCGCGATGCGCGCCGACCGACTCTTCCACTGTGCCGGTCACCGCGCCCATGGTGCCCTGGATACGCCGGCTGATATTCCGATAGCGACGGCTCACCACAGTCACGATCAAGACAATGGCTGGCACCATGACGAACAAGGCCATGGTCAGGTAGGCGCTGTTGCTCAGCATGACGTAGAGCATGCCGAGCACGGTCAGGCTTTCGGTGACCGCGACCTTCACCGCGTCGGTCGACGCGGACGCGACCTGCTCACTGGTGTAGGTGATGCGCGAAACCTGCTGGCCGGAATGCTCGTCGCCAAAAAAACGTGCGGGCAGGCGCAGATAGGCGGAAAACACATCGCGTCGCATGGTCTGCACGATGTTACGGCCGATATACGAAATGCCGTAGTCGTTGATGAATATCCCCGCGCCACGCAACAGAAAAATGCCGATGATCCAGATCGGCATCCAGAAAATCAGATACGGGTCCTTCTCGGCCAGCAACTGGTCGATCAGCGGACGCAGCAATTTGACGAAAGCGGCCAGGCAGCCGCTTTCAATCGCCATGCCGAGCAGCGATATCGCACCGATGGCGCGATACGGCTTGAGATAACCAAGCAGGCGCTTGTACGTCTGCCAGGAGTCGCTGCCCCAGACAGAACCGGTTTTCTTGCTCACTTGGCGCTGCCTGCGTCGGTCGGCGCGGCTTCGCTCGGCGTCGTCGCGATCGACAGCTTGGTAAAGCCCAATTGCCCGAGCGCATCCATCGCGATGACCACGTTCTGATGCGCCGTCATCGCATCGGCCCGGATCGTGACCTGGCGTTCGCGATCGTCACCGGCGGCCTGTGCGATCGCCTGCTTGAGCGGTTCGATGCCCTCACCATGCACTTCATCGCTGCCCACGAAGAAATGCCCGTCGCGGTCGACCACGACAGTGACCGCGGGCGCCTGCATGTCGCGCTCTTCCGCGCTCGCCTTGGGCAGGGTCACCTGCATCCGCGAATGCTGGATAAACGTGGTAGTCAGCACGAAAAACATCAGTAGGGTCAGCAGCACGTCGATCAGCGAGATCACGTTGATCTCGAAATCGTCCTGCCGGCGATCATTGCCGATACGCATGCGTGTCAGCCCGCGCTCGATTCTGCGCTGGCCGCGCTGCTACGACGCGTGCGCGGTGCCGGGGGCGCCGGGGTCAGTTCGTCCAGCAAGGCCGTCGCCTGCTTTTCCATCTCGACCACATGGCCGGCGACCTTGGAACGGAAATAACGGTGCAGCACATAGGCGGGAATCGCCACGACCAGACCCGACGCGGTGCAGATCAGCGCCTCGCCGATACCGCCGGCCATCTTCATCGGGTCGCCGACACCGCCGCGCATCACTTCCATGAACATGCGGATCAGGCCGATCACGGTACCAAGCAAGCCAAGCAGCGGGCCGATCAGTGCGATCGTACCCAGGGTATTGAGGTAACGCTCCATGTTGTGCACGACATGGCGGCCGGTGTCCTCGATGCGTTCCTTGATCAATTCGCGCGGACGATTGCGCACCGCGAGCGCGGCGGCCAGGAGCTCGCCCAACGGCGAACCGTTGGCCAACGTCTGCAGGTGGGCGGGATCGAGCTGACCGGAGCGCGCCCAATTGCGCACCTCGTCGCCCAGACCTGCCGGTAGCACCGCGGAACGGCGCAGGGTCCAACAGCGCTCAAGCACGATCGCCAGTGCGACCGCCGAACAGATCAGGATGGGCAACATCGCCCAACCGCCAGCCATCAGGATATCCAGCACGAGCCCTGCGCTCCCAAACGTTAACGAAGCGCGAATCATAGCAGCGCCGTCGTTCGTTTCCGTGCAATCGCGCCCGTTCCCGGGGGTGACCCGCCTTTTGGGCTATTCGCGCCAGTATGGGCGCCGAACCTGACGCCATCGTGCTGCAACATGCGGCGCGGCGTCGGCGGGAAAATCGATGCGAACGGCCCCCGTATCGGCGGTATTCAGCAAGAGAACGCCGGCTGCGCCGTAACGCTCGACCACCCGCGGATGCGGATGGCCGAAGCGGCTGCGCCAGCCTGCGGAGACCAGGGCCAGCGATGGCTGGACCGCGGCAATAAAGTGCTCGCTGGATGAGTTGCGGCTGCCGTGATGCGGTGCCAGCAATACGGTGGGCGAGGACAGCGGAAAGCGGTCCAGCAACCTGGCTTCGACCTTCGCCGAGATATCGCCACCGATGACAAGACTGCCGCCTCGCCCCTCCACCAGCAGCACACAGGATCGATCGTTATTTGAACTGCCCGGACTACTGCGCGGCTGGATCAGGCTGAAGCGCACGTCATCCCATATCCAGTTTTCGCCCGATTCGCATCGCGCAAGATCAGGCAGGCGTTCCGGCTCGCCTGTGGTTGCGATGGCCTCGGGAAACGCGCGCATCACCGCCTGCGCGCCACCGGCGTGATCGTTGTCCGCATGACTGACGATGAGTCGGTCGAGCCAACTCCAGCCCAATGCCCGCATCGAGGGCAACACCACGGCATCGCCCATAGTGAAATCGGCGGAATATCCAGCACCGGTGTCATACACCAGCGTGTGATGTTGTGTGCGCAGCAGGATTGCCAGCCCCTGCCCGACATCCAGCATCCACATTTCAAAGGCCCCTTGCTTGGGGGGCGATAGCGGCGGAAACAACAGAGGCAGAAACAGCAACGCGCCGAGTATGCGCAGAGGCACGCCTCGCGGGGAGAACATCCATACGGCACCGATCAGCGCGCACAGCAAAGCCCATAGCCGAACCTGCGGCAGATACCAATGCGCACCCGGCAACCGCGCCAGTTGTTCGAATACCCACCATTGCCCATGCATCAGCCCGGCAAGCAGCCACAGAAGCGGCGTCGCCAAAGGTGGACAGAGCATGAGCAAGACCATACTCAACAAAACCCCCGGCACGACGAGCAGGCTCACCACCGGGATCGCTAGCAAGTTGGAGAGTGCACCAACCAGAGAAGCCTCGCCGAAAAACCACATCGTCAACGGCAGCAGCGAGACCGTCATCAGCCACTGAGCCGAACACAACTCGCGTATGAAACCGCGCCAGCCGCCCCGCCGCGTCTTGAGGCAGAACATCAGCAAAGCTACACCGACGAACGACAACCAGAATCCGGCCGTCAGCACCGAAAGCGGATCGAGCAACAGCATCGCGATCAACGCGATGGCGAGTGAGACTGCCGCATCGGGCTGTCGCCGAAGGCAGCGAGCCCACGCGATGACTGCAATCATCAATAACGTTCGAACCGTCGCCACGCCAAGCCCGGCCAATACGCCGTAGCCAGCGGCGACCAGTAGTGCCATGACGGCTTTTGCGATCGGCGCAGGTATACGTACCCCCAGCGCCGGCCACAGCAGATAAAGCAGTTGCACCAGCCATACGCCGCCGATCGCCGCAACGCCGACGTGAAAACCGGAGATGGCGATCAGGTGCGGAATGCCATTCGCCCGCGCGATTTCCCAATCGCGGTTATCGAGCCCCCGCGTATCGCCTACGGCAAACGCACGCAACGAAGCCGCGTCGCGGCGGTCCGCCACTCGCTCGGCAATGCGCTGGCTCAAGCTCTCTCGCCAGCCATCCACACACGTGCCTGAATCGGCGAGCATCGTGTTCGCGGCGTCTTCGCGCACATAGCCGGTCGCTACGATGCGATTGGTCAGCGCGACGCGTTCGCTGTCGATGCCGCCGGGATTGACCAGGCCGCGCGGACGCTTCAGCCGCAGCATCAATCGCCAGCGCGAGCAGGCCGGCAAATGGAGGCGAGGCCTGTGCCAGGAGAGACGAAGCTTGCCGCGCAAGTCGAGTGGCTGGCCATCCAGCTCAGCCTGCTCGATACGCAGCATGAAACGGGTTGCGTCCGACCGTGCCACCGGAAGGCCATCGATGTGTCCGGTCACAAGTACGTTCTTGCCGTACAAGGTATCTGGCAAGCGGGCTTCCATCGCCAGCGAACCGTGGATCGTTGCCCAGGCAAAGCCAAGCGCAAAAAACGCCGGTAGCCGACACCCACGCCAACGGCAAGCCACCGCGAGCAAGACCAAGGTAATCGCGGTAATGCCATAGCGCGATAACAAGTTCGGCAGACAGGCGACAGTGAGGGCACCGCCGAGCATGCTCAGGCTCAGCGGCACTACGCCGGTAAATCGCGACAGACCGATCATCCCGCAAGGATGAAGTCAGCCCGGCCGATGCGCGTCCCGTTCCAGGACGAAAGCCTCGTAGGCTTCGCGCGTGAAAATCAGGCGCGCTGGCGCTCCATCAAACTGCCGTTGTGCAGTTCCAGAGTTCGGTCCATGCGCCCGGCAAGGCGACTATCGTGCGTGACCAGAATAAAACTGGTGCCGATTTCGCGATTGAGCTCCAGCATCAGCTCATAGACCTGTGCGGCATTGCCTTCGTCCAGATTGCCAGTAGGCTCGTCACCCAGCACGCAGGCCGGCCGGGTCACCAAGGCGCGCGCGACCGCGCAACGTTGGCGCTCGCCGCCGGAAAGCTCTCCGGGCTTGTGTTCGATGCGTTTGCTCAAGCCCACGCGATCGAGTAGCGCTTTCGCCTCTTTTTCCGCCTGCGCAATGGCGACGCCGCGAATCAGCAACGGCATGCAGACGTTCTCCAGCGCGGTGAACTCGGGCAACAAATGATGGAACTGATAGATGAAACCCAGCGAGCGATTGCGCACGCGACCACGCTCAGCGTCGGAGAGTTTGGAGAGCAGGCGCCCTTCCACCTCGACCTCGCCAGCGGTGAGCGTATCCAGGCCGCCGATGATATGCAGCAGTGTGCTCTTGCCCGAGCCCGATGCACCGACAATAGCCAAGGTCTCGCCGCGACGCAGCTCGAAGCTCACATTGCTCAGCACCTGGGTATTCAAACCGCCCTCTTCGTACGTCTTGGCGATATTCCTGGCGCGCAGCACGACGGGCTGGTTCACAACGGGCTGGTCTGGAGCAGTCTGATTCATGAAATCACTCATAGCGCAGCGCCTGCGCCGGCTGCGTGCGCGAGGCGCGCCACGCGGGATACAAGGTGGCCAACAACGAGAAGCCGAAGGTGATCAGCGTCACCCAGCCCACGTCCGAGGCCAACAACTGGCTGGGCAATTCGCTGATGTAGTAGACGTCCGGCGAGAGGAAGGTCACATGGAAGGTGTGCTCGATCCATTTGACAATGACCGGCAGCTTCCACGACAGCAACGAACCCAGGCCGACACCGACACCGATGCCGACAAAACCCACCAACACGCCTTGCACCATGAAGGTGCCCATGATGCTGAGCGGCGTTGCGCCAAGCGTGCGCAGGATGGCGATATCGGCCTGCTTGTCGGTGACCAGCATCATCAGCATCGAGATCAGGTTGATCACCGCGACCAGGATGATCAGCGACAGGATGATGAACATGACTTTCTTCTCCATCGAAATGGCGGAGAAGAAATTGGCGTGGCTGTCCATCCAGGTTTCGACGCGATAGGTCTGGCCCAGCGCGTCGGCCAGCTCGCGCGCTACGGGGCGTGCGTTGAACAGATCGTCGAGCTTCAGGCGAACGCCGGTGGGGCCGTTCAGATCATTGAGTACTTCGGCATCGGTCATATTGACCAGCGCCAGGCCCGAGTCGAACTCCTGCATACCCAGCTCGAACACGCCACTGACCTTGAAAGCGCGCTGGCGCGGCACCGAGCCCATCGGCGTGCCGCGAAACTGCGGCACCACCATGATCACCGTATCGCCGGTGTTGACGCCCAACTGCAGCGCCAGCTCCTTGCCCAGCACGATATTCCAGCTACGCGGTGTCAGGCCGTCCAGCGTGCCCTCCACCATATGCGTGTTGATATCGGAAACCTTCGGCTCCTGATCGGGCTCGATGCCACGCACGATGGCACCGCTCGAACGCCGGCCAAGCAGCATTGCCTGCGCTTCCACATACGGCGCCGCGCCCTTGACGTGCGCGTTGGCATCGGCCACCTGCACCGCCTTGTGCCAATCCTGCACGCTCTCGCCCGGCAGGCCGGAGACGGTCGCATGCGAAATCGCACCGAGGATGCGCGAACGCAATTCGCTATCGAAGCCGTTCATCACCGACAACACGGCAATCAGCGCGGTCACGCTGATCGCAATGCAGATAATCGAAACCGCCGAGATAAACGAGATGAACTGGTTGCGCCGTTTGGCGCGGGTGTAGCGCAAGCCGATGAAAAGCTCTAGCGGTCGAAACATGAATGGGTCGCTTATTAGGAGTCGCAGGGCTATGGCCGCCCAGAGCAGGCATTATCGGGCATATGACCGCGTTGCGCTGGCTAAAGTGCCCGATACGGGGAAATGCGGCAAGTTTTCATGGGTTCGGCGCCCCGGCGATTGATGGAAGCTTCAAACAATCTCACTTCCCATCGTCGCCCCGGCGAACGCCGGGGCCCAGCGTCTTTCGCACGTTGGAGCGCAAGGCACTGGATCCCGGCGTTCGCCGGGATGACGGATCAGGGAGGGTCTCCGGCAGCTCTGCCGATGCGGCCTTGGCCAAACGCATGCGCAATCGCCGTCGTGTCGTCTCATCGGTGTTGTCGCCGGCCAGCCAAAGGATCGGCCCTACCGCATCGTCAGAGCGCAGATTCAGCACGACGTGCGAACCAAACGTCCGGAACGTGTCCAGCTCCATCGCGACTTCACGGCCACTGGTCAGATCAAGGGTCCAGGTTCCATCGGAGGCCCACTGGACTCGGCGTACAGCGCGATCCGCCGCATGGCGCTGTCGATAGAACGCCAGCATCAGCGCCGCAGTCGTTATCGAGAACCGCAAAATCAGCGGAATATCGGTGGCGAACACCGCCAGCAAGACCAGGCACAAGCCACTCGACGCCAGGTACAAAGGCAGCCGCGAAGGCCGATACTCAAAGCGAATGCCGGGCTCGGATGTCATCGATGATGCGCTTCCAGTCTGCGCGTTCGGGCTGGGCGTGGCCCATGACCCAGTCCCAGAGATCCGGGTCCTGCACGTCGAGCAATTCGTCGAATGCCTGCCGGGTGGCTTTATCGGCACCGGCAAAATGATCTTCGAGCCAGCCGCCGAACAGGGCGTCGAGCTCCCGGGTACCACGGCGGGTGCGCCAGCGCAGGCGCTTGATGCGGGCTTCGTCCATAGCGTTCAGACCGTAAACCGCGATAGGGCCGGCGGGGATCGGTCCCTGCCGGCCATCGCCGTCAGGGCGCGCGGCGCTCGACGATCAGCTTCTTGATCTCCGCAATCGCCTTGGCCGGGTTCAGACCCTTCGGGCAGGTGCGGGCGCAGTTCATGATGGTGTGGCAGCGATACAGCTTGAACGGATCTTCCAGATCGTCCAGGCGCGCACCGGTGTCTTCATCGCGGCTGTCGACGATCCAGCGGTAGGCCTGCAGCAGGATCGCCGGACCCAGGTACTTGTCGCCATTCCACCAGTAGCTCGGGCAGCTGGTCGAGCAGCAGGCGCACAGGATGCACTCGTACAGACCATCGAGCTTCTTGCGGTCTTCCGGCGACTGCAGGCGCTCCTTGTCGGCCGGCGCCGGGCTCTGCGTACGCAGCCAGGGCTTGATCGAGGCGAACTGGGCGTAGAAGTGGGTCAGGTCAGGCACCAGATCCTTCACCACCGGCATATGCGGCAGCGGATAGATCTTGACGTCGCCCGAGGCGCAATCTTCGATCGCGCGGGTGCACGCCAGGGTGTTGGTGCCGTCGATGTTCATCGCGCAGGAACCGCAGATGCCTTCGCGGCAGGAGCGGCGCAGCGTCAGCGTCGGATCGATTTCGTTCTTGATCTTCAGCAGTGCGTCCAGAACCATCGGGCCACATGCGGCCAGATCGACCTCGTAGCTGTCGATGCGCGGATTCTTGCCGTCGTCCGGCGTCCAGCGATAGATCCGGAAGGTACGCGGTTTTTTCGCGTCCTTGGCCGGAAAGTGCTGGCCCTGCTGGACCTTCGAATTTTTGGGTAGCGTGAACTCGGCCACGATTGCCTCACTGTTTTACTTGGCTGACAGCCCGCCTAGGCGGGCGCCTTACAGCATTCGAGAAAAGACGCGCGCTTAGTAAACGCGCTTCTTCGGCGGCACCACTTCGACGTCGCTGGTCATCGTGTACATATGCACCGGGCGGAAGTCGAACGACGCCTTGCCGTTGTCGTCCACCGACACCAGCGTGTGCTTCTGCCACTCGTGATCGTTGCGGTCCGGGAAATCCTCGCGTGCATGCGCACCGCGGCTTTCCGGACGCTGCTCGGCCGAATACATCGTGGCCACGGCCTGACCCAGCAGGTTCGACAACTCCAGCGTTTCGATCAGGTCGGAGTTCCACACCATCGAACGATCGCTGACGCCGACATCCTTGAAGGAGTCGTAAGCGGCAGTGATCTTCCGGCAGCCTTCCTTGAGCGACTCGTCAGTACGGAACACCGCGGCGTCCGACTGCATGGTGCGCTGCATTTCAGCGCGGATCTTCGCCGTCGGCAGACTGCCCTTGGCGTGACGCAGACCGTCGAAACGACCCAGGGCCTTGTCCAGCACGCTGGCCGGGAGGTCCTTGTGCGAGGTGTTGGGCTTGATGATCTCGGCGCAACGGTGGGCCACCGCACGGCCGAACACCACCAGATCGAGCAGCGAGTTCGAGCCCAGGCGGTTAGCGCCATGCACCGACACGCAGGCCGCTTCGCCGATGGCGAACAGGCCCGGCACCACTGCATCGACGTTATCGCCGCGCTTCTGCACGACTTCGCCGTGATAGTTGGTCGGGATACCGCCCATGTTGTAGTGGACGGTCGGGATCACCGGAATCGGCTCCTTGGTCACGTCCACACCGGCAAAGATGCGCGCCGACTCGGCGATACCCGGCAGACGCTCATGAATCACGTCCTTGCCCAGGTGCATCAGGTTGATGTGGATGTGATCCTTGTGCTCGCCTACGCCGCGGCCTTCACGGATTTCCATGGTCATCGCACGACTGACAACGTCGCGCGAGGCCAGATCCTTCGCGTTGGGCGCATAGCGCTCCATGAAGCGCTCGCCGTTGGAGTTGGTCAGGTAACCGCCTTCGCCACGCACGCCTTCGGTGATCAGGCAGCCCGAGCCATAGATGCCCGTCGGGTGGAACTGCACGAACTCCATGTCCTGCAGCGCGAGGCCCGCGCGCAGCACCATGCCGCCACCATCGCCGGTGCAGGTATGCGCCGAGGTGGCGCTGAAGTAGGCACGACCGTAGCCACCGGTCGCCAGCACCACCGCGTGACCGCGGAAGAAGTGCAAGGTGCCTTCGTTCATGTCCAGCGCGAGCACGCCGCGGCAGACGCCCTCTTCGTCAAAGACCAGGTCGATGGCGAAGTATTCGATAAAGAACGTGGCGTCGTGCGCCAGCGCCTGCTGATACAGCGTATGCAGGATCGCGTGGCCGGTACGGTCGGCCGCGGCGCAGGTGCGCTGCGCGGTGCCCTTGCCGTAGTGCGTGGTCATGCCGCCGAACGGACGCTGGTAGATCTTGCCTTCCTCGGTACGCGAGAACGGCACGCCGTAATGTTCCAGCTCGATGATCGAGGGAATGGCCTCGCGGCACATGTATTCGATCGCGTCCTGGTCGCCCAGCCAGTCCGACCCCTTGATGGTGTCGTAGAAGTGGAAGCGCCAGTCGTCTTCGCCCATGTTGCCGAGCGCGGCGGAAATACCACCCTGGGCCGCGACCGTATGCGAACGGGTCGGGAACACCTTGGTGATGCAGGCCGCCTTGAGGCCCTTCTCGGCCAGGCCGAACGTGGCACGCAGGCCCGCGCCACCGGCGCCGACCACGATCACGTCATACTTATGTTGTTGAATCTTGTAGCTTTCCATTGGCTCTTATGCCCCCAGAGCGATGCGCAGCACGGCCAGCACGCCAGCGAGCGTGCCCAACACCGCGAGGAACCTGATCAACACCATCGAGGAAACTTCTTTCCAGCGGGTGTGCACGTAATCTTCGATCACCACCTGCAGGCCCAGCACGGCATGCCAGAACACAGTGATGATGAAAGCGGCCAGCAGCACGGCGTTCCATGGCTTGGCCACGGTGGCGCGTGCGGTGGCGTAGTCGGCATGCAGCAGGCCGAGCACGGTGGCGACGAACCACAGCACCAGCACCACCAGCGCGGCGGCGGTCAAGCGCTGCGTCCACCAGTGGCCAACGCCCGACTGGGCCGAACCCAGGCCGCGAGCGCGCTTGAGTGGATTGCGGAAATCCTTGGCGACCTTGCTGTTGTCGTTGGCGCTCATGCGGCACCTCCGGCGGAGAGCACGTAGGCCCACACGGCCACGGTCAGCACGACGCTGACGATGATCGAGGCCCAGCTTGAACGCAGGAACTGCGCGATCTGGTAGCCAGCGCCAACGTCCTGGATCAGGTGTCGGATGCCGTTGCACAGGTGGTAGAACAGGGCCCAGGTCCAGCCAAACAGGAGGACCAACCCGATCGGGCTGCCCGTGCAGGTCTTGAACTGGTTGAACGTCGACTCGCCGCCGGCCAGCGCCAGCAAGCCCCACAGCACCATCAAGGTACCGACGGCCAAAGCAATGCCGGTGGCGCGATGCACGATGGAGGTCACCATCTGCACTTGCCACTTATATATCTGTAGATGGGGAGAGAGCGGTCGTCGGGTGTCTGCCATGGCGGCTATCCTGGTTTGGAATCGCTGATGCCCTTACCGCCCACCCCTGTCCAAACCCAAGCCGACGCCAACGCCGGCGCAGACCTAGTCAGAAGTCGATACAGCGACCGTTCTTTTCCCAATCGCCGTAGCGGGTGGGATCGGGCGCCGGCCGCTCGACCGGTGCCTTGTCCGTGGCCGGCGTGACAGGCACGGCGGCAGGCCCCGCAGGAGCGGGCACGGGCTTGGTTTCGGTTTGAGAGGAGGTATCGGACATGGTTTTATAAAGCCGCGGAAGCGTAATACTTGCGGCAATACAGCACAACCTTGACGGACGCCGCCAGACCTGCAAGACACATGCCGCCACAAGCCTCCGGACACTTGAGCTTGGTACCACCCGCCCCCAGGTTCGATGGTCTATGACTTCACCCTATCTCGCCGAAACTCTTGCGATCGAAGGCCCCGATGCCATCGCTTTCGCACAGGCCCAGCTGAGCAGCCGCATCGACGATATCCCGACAGGGCAATGGCGCTTCAGCGCCTGGCTCGATGCGAAAGGACGCGTGATCGCGCTGTTTCATGTGGCGCGCATCGCCGACGATCGCCTGCTGTTGCTGTTGCGCGGCGGTCGCGCGCAAGACATCGTCGATGCAATGAAGCGTTTCGTGTTTCGTTCAAAAGTCACGTTGACTGCGTTTGCTCCGCGCACGCTTTCGACAAGTGCAGCGATGAACATGCACGCTGTCGAACATGACGATGCACGCACATCGCTTGGTTGCGATACGCACAGTCTGGTGATCGGTGAAGCAAGCGACAACGCATGGTGTTTGCCGCAACTGCACATGGGTTGGCCATGGCTGCCAAACGACGCATTGAATCAACTGTTACCACCGATGATTTCATTGCATCACCTGCACGCGGTATCGATCGACAAGGGTTGCTATCCGGGACAGGAAATCGTTGCGCGTCTGCACTATCGCGGCGGGAACAAGCGGCATATGCACAGTGTCGTATTGTCGCGACAAGTTGACGCAGGCACCGTATGGCGCAGCGATGAGCGCGAGACGTTGCGTTTGCTCGATGTTGTCGAGCAAAACAATCAATACAACGCGCTCGCTGTCGTCGCCGACGAACTGCTCGAAGGCTTGCACGACAACACGTTAGAGATCGTTCATGAAAAAGTTTGCGTAACTTTCAGCGAACGCTGGCCAAACTGAGAGATAGATCGCAGTTGAATGTGTATCGCAAAAACATAAACGTGAGCGCCACGTGAATTTGATAGTTACGGCACTTGCCAGTTCAGCAATCGACCTTTAGGCTCCGCCGGTCAAATGAGAGATGCCTCCAAACGGAGGTGTCCAATTACGCGACGAACCGGAGGGGTCCGGATCGGCGCGACCCGGCTGAAGATGCCGGCGTAGACAACCGCCATCGTGCGGATCAGCTGTTGCAGGTATGTAGTGCTCTTTGAGGGCACTGCGTCTTGTTGTGTCAGCAACGAATACGCGAGCGGCTCCCGGACAGCCACTCAAGTAAGCCGCAATCCCGCGGCAAAGCGTTCGGCCACAAGTTTCGGCATGAACGAGTAATCCAGGTGGAACGGCCTGCCCGCCCGTCCACCGCAACGGCGCTCGAAGTTGTTTTTTGACTTCGCGCGTACAGCACGTTGGAGGCAGAAATGAAACTTTCTATGTTGTTGTGGTTAGCGTCCGTGCTGCCTCAACCCCTCGCTGACCAGACCTGCCTGGCAACGACGGTGTATCTCGAAGCCCGCAGTGAGCCGACGAACGGGCAGTTCGCCGTGGCTGAAGTAGCACTGCGCCGGCGTGAACGCGGCCAGTGGGGCAACACTGTATGTGAAGTGGTGAAATCGCCGCATCAATTTGCGACCGCCACCACACCAGCAACGTTCGACGTCAGCAATCTCGATGCATTCAACAAAGCATGGAAGATTGCCGGCGAATCGATCAACAACTGGGCGCTGCCGCTTGCGGAACGTCGCCTGCTTGTTCCTCATGCAGATCACTTCGCCACTGTAGCCGTATCGCCGCTTTGGTCGCGCAACAATAACGGCAAAGCCGTCAGCACCATCGGCGAACACACGTTCTATCGCGTCAACTAAAACTCAGAACACCCTGCAGCCTTTTTCAAGGCATAAAAAAAGGCCCTCATTCGAGGGCCTTTTATTTTTCATCGTTTAAACGTCTAGACGTCCAAACAAATCAACGCGGATAAACGTGATCGCCGCGAATTTCCACATAGTCGCCAGGGCGAAGCTGCGGATCTTCGCGCTGCGTCACCGTGGCGTAGCGACCATCGTCCATGCGAATGTTGATCTGGAACGCGTAACCGCCGCCATCGCTGTTCTTGCCGATCTGGTTACCGACCACGCCACCGCCCACCGCACCGACCACGGTAGCGGCCGTACGGCCATCGCCCTTGCCGATGGTGCTGCCCAGCACACCGCCTGCCACGGCACCAATCACAGCGCCCAGCGTGCCGCCATTGCCACCGCCGCCGGTATTGACCTGCTGGATGTTCTGCACCACGCCGCACTGGCAACCGTAGCGCCCCTGCTGCACGGGCGGCGGCGGCGGACGATCGCTGTAGCGCGGACGGGTGTCGTACGGCTGGCAACCGGCCAGACTGACGCTGGCAGCGACCAGCACACCTGCGATCCACTTGTTGTTTGACATAAGCATGATGTCGCCTCCTTAGCGAGCGTCTGAAACGGCAACCACACCTTCCTGAACCTGTACGCGATCGCCCGGATCATGGTCCATGCGTATCGTGCGAGTCACACCCTTGTACTCGTAGCGAACATCGTACGCCACAATCTTGTTCGGGTCGCCGGCGGTCGTCGAGCAACGGTGTTCGACCTGCTGGGTGACCTGGCCATGCTGGTGGCTTTCCTCGATGCGCTTGCCGGCATAACCGCCGCCGACCGCGCCGGCCACCGTGGCCAGCGTGCGGCCTTTACCACTGCCGACCTGGTTACCGAGCAGACCGCCCGCCACGGCACCGATGGCCATGCCGGCGATCTGATGCTGATCCTTCGGCGGCGCGGTATGCGTGACGACCTCATCGTGGCAGACGCGCTGCGGCGCGGTGTCATGCACCGGGTCGACACTGACTACGCGGCCGAATTTGGCCCCGTTATCCCCTGCCGCACCGGCGGTGGTACCCGGGTCGGCATTGGCGTCGCGGTCGCAGGCAGACAGGCTTAGTGCCAGCGCAGCCGACATCCCCACATAAAGCGCATTGACTATCAACCTGTTCATGGTGACTCTCCTCATAAGTGTTCCTGGTCGCGTCGACGCCATGCGCCCCCAAAGCGCGGACCAGCGGCGGCATTGATACCGCTCGTTAACTGAATACGGGCTAGACCGAACCGACACGCGACATTAACGGCCAGCTGCCGTTGACAGAACGTGATACGAATCCGCTATTTCCATTTGAACGATTGCCAAACGAACGCACCTATGCATGCCCTGGTCGACACGCACGTACACCTGGACGACGTCAGTTTCGATACCGACCGTGAGGCATCCATCGCGCGTGCCCGCACGGCCGGCGTCAACACGCAGATCATTCCCGGTGTCGACGCGCCCAGTTGGGAGAAGATCCGACAGCTCTGCGACAGCCACCCCGGCCTGCACCCCGCTTATGGCCTGCACCCTATGTTCCTGGCACAACATCGCCCCGAACATCTGGATGCCCTACCCGGCTGGCTGGCCAACGGTGGCGCGGTTGCGGTCGGCGAGATCGGCCTGGATTTCTTTGTCGAGGGTCTCTCTGCCGAGGATCAGCGCTTCTACTTTCATCGCCAGCTGGACATTGCACGAGACATGCAACTGCCGGTGATCCTGCATGCCCGCAAGGCGTTGGAGGAAGTGACATTGGCCTTGCGGCGCAGCGGCGGATTGCGCGGCGTGGCGCACAGCTTCTCGGGCAGCGTCGAACAGGCGCGTCAGTTGTTCGAGCTGGATTTCTGCATCGGCATCGGCGGTCCGATTACCTATGAGCGGGCGCAACGCCTGCGCCGTGTCGTCGCGGAGATGCCGATCGAATATCTGCTACTGGAAACCGACTCGCCTGACCAACCGCTGGCGACGCATCGTGGGCAGCGGAATGAGCCTGCTTTTCTGGTTGAAGTGTTGGAGACGGTCGCGCAGTTGCGCGGGGAAAGCGCCGAGAGCGTCGCTGCGGCGACGTCGGCCAATGCAACAAAACTGTTCAACATTCCGCAAGCCACCTAGCTTGCTAGGAGCGACTTCAGTCGCGACCGGCCGTGACGGAACCTCGAATACCCTCTGTTTCCATCATCGTCATCCCGGCGCAGGCCGGGATCCAGTGGCTTCGAGCTTCGGTTTTCGCGATAGAGCGGATGCTTGCTGGCTCTCGCGACAACCGATCACAAAGTCACTGGATCCCGGCCTACGCCGGGATGACGACTAGGAAAGGGTTCTCAGAAGTCGCTGCTGCAAGGTAGCGGCATTTGAGCCCTGCCCTTGGCACTTGCCGTCCAACAGCGCCTATTGCTATCGTTTTATTTCACCGGTGAACTATGCTCTGATGAAATGACCAAGTTGAACCCCTGCATCCTGATGCTCGACGAGGGCATTTCGCAGATCAAAGAAAACATCCCCGACCTGCCCGCCTGTGAAGCCACCATCGCGCGGCTGATACGGCTGGTCGGCGCGCGTGTCGAAGAAGAGCTCGCTCGCAAGCTGAAACCACACAAGCTCAACGACAGCGAGTTCATGACGCTCAATATCCTGTTCAGTCGACCCGATGGAACGTCGACACCGGGTGAACTGTGCGAATTCACTTCGCAGGGGCCGACCAACATGACGCGCATCGCCAATGCGCTGGTCAAGCGCGGCCTGATCACCCGGCAGAACAGCAAGGAAGATCGACGCCGCGTCACCATCCGCATCACCCCGGCGGGGCGACAATTCGTACGCAAGATGCTGCCACCGATGTTCCCCCAGCTGATGGAAGTCTTCGTCGGTTTCAGCGACACCGAAAAACGCAGTTTCAGCCGCCTGCTACGCAAACTGGCGGTCAATCTCGATCATCTGGACGCGGACGCCCAATCATGAAGCAAGCTCCGACGACATCCACGCGCTGGATACTCGCCGCCGCGCTGACCGCCTTGTTGGCCGGTTGTGCGATACCGGCCAAGATCTCGCATCCGACGCTACGCGACGACGTGCCCTTGGCCGGCCTGCAGACCACGAATCGTGCCGGCTGGCCCGATGCGCAGTGGTGGAAGGTCTATAACGACCCGCAGCTGGACAACCTGATCGAACTGGCGATGAAGCAATCGCCCGATCTGGCCCAGGCGCACTCGCGTGTGCAGAACGCCGAACAGAACGTACGCGTCGCCGCTGCGCAGGCGGGACTGACCATCAACGGCAGCGCGCAAGTCACGCGTCAACGCCTGAGCGAACACGGCATGATCCCGCCGCAGTTCCTCGGTTTCACCTGGTACAACCAGGCCGATCTCGGCGTGCAGTTCGACTACGATTTCGACTGGTGGGGCAAGAAAAAATCCGCCATCGAAGCCGCGCTGGATCAGGCGCACGCCGCCGAAGCGCAACGCAGTGCCGCCGCACTCACGATTCAGAACGCGGTTGCCGATACCTACTTCGGTTGGCTGGCCGATCATGCGCGCCTGCAGCTCGCCGATCAGGCGATCAGCACGCAGGAGCGTCTGTTGCGCATCGCGCAGCTGCGCGTACGCCAGGGCGTGGACCTGTCCGATACCGTGCAACAGTCGGAAAGCCAGCTCTCGGCCACGCGCCAGATGCGCGTAGCGCTCGACGGCTCCGGCAAGATTCGTCTCGCTGCACTGGCCGCCCTGCTCGGCGTCTCACAGGCGGAACTGCCGGCGCTTTCGCCGCGGCCCTTACCTGAAATCAAGAGCGGCCTGCCCGATGATGCTCGCCTGGATCTGGTCGCGCGTCGCCCCGATATCGCAGCCAGCCGCTGGCAGGTCGAATCGGCGCTCAAGCAGACCGATGAAGCGCGCGCGCAGTTCTATCCCGATGTCAGCGTGAGCGCGATGGTCGGCCTGTCCAGCACCAACCAGGGCGGTCCGAATATCCCGGGTCTGGCCAGTGGCGGCAGCGGCGATCTCGGCAATATCTTCTCGCGCGGCAGTCGCGTCTTCGGCCTGACCCCCGCCCTGCACTTGCCGATCTTCGAAGGTGGCCGCCTGCAAGCTGCCTACGGTGTGAGTCGTGCGCAGCTCGATGCGGCGATCGCGCAGTACAACAGCACGGTCACCGATGCCGCGCGCGATGTCGCCACCCAGGCGCTCGGCGCGGAACAACTGGCCGCGCGTCGCCAGGAAAAGACCAAACAGATCGACGCCAACCAGCGTCTGGTCGGCACGGCGCAAGCGCGCGCCCGGCAAGGTGTGCGCGACGCACGCGAACAACTCGCCGCAACGGCCCAGTTGCTGCAGCAACAGGACGATGCCGTCAGCCTGCACGCGCAAGCGCTGTCCACCGATCTGAGCCTGATCAAGGCGCTCGGTGGCGGTTATCGCCAGACGTCCGACACGACAGCCTCCACTTCCACGCCTTCCACCTCTTCCGGAGACGCCGCCCATGAGCGCCAGTGAATCCACCGCCAAGCCCACGGACGATAACGACAGCGGCCTGGCTGCCAAGGATCCAGGCAAGCGCCGTCGCGCACTGCTGATCGTCGCCCTGGTTTTTATCCTTGCCGCGCTCGCGTGGCTGTTGTTGTGGCTGTTCGTGTTCTCCAAGCGCGAGACCACGGACGACGCCTATGTCGGTGGCAATCAGGTCGCGTTGTCCACCCAAGTGCCCGGCACAGTGGTGGCCATCTTTGCCGACGACACACAGCGTGTCGAAGCCGGCCAGGTGCTGGTGAAACTCGACAGCACCGATGCGGACGTACGCTTGCGTCAGGCACGCAGCCAGTTGGCACAGGCGGTGCGCCAGGTCCGTCAGCAGACCGATTCGGCCAGTAGCGCGGACGCGCAGGTCGTCACCGCACAGATCAACCTGAAGAAGGCCGAGGCGGATCTCAAGCGTCGCCTGCCGCTGATCGCCGAACAGGCCGAAGCGCCGGAAAACATCCAGCATCTGCGCGACGCCGTCGATCAGGCACGCGCCTCGCTGGTCACCGCCCAGGCCCAGGCCTCGGCCGCGCACGCGTCGATCGAAGGCACCCAGGTCGTCAACAACCCGGCCGTGGAACAGGCACGCGCGAATTTCCGCGCTGCCTGGGTGGCGGCCCAGCGCAACGACATCTACGCGCCGGTCAGCGGTTATGTCGCGCAGCGCAGCGTACAGCTGGGCAATAGCGTGCAACCTGGCCAGCAGCTGATGACCGTGGTGCCGCTGCACGATCTATGGGTGGACGCCAATTTCAAGGAAGGCCAGCTTCGCCACATCCGCATCGGCCAGCCGGCGAAGATCGTTTCCGACGTCTACGGCAGCAGTGTCGAATACCACGGCAAGGTGATCGGCCTGGGCGCCGGCACGGGTAGCGCGTTCTCGCTGCTGCCGGCGCAGAACGCCACCGGCAACTGGATCAAGGTCGTGCAGCGTGTGCCGGTACGCATTGCGTTGAACGATCAGGATCTGGACAAGCATCCGCTGCGCGTGGGCCTGTCGACCGAAGTCACCATCGACATCACCGACGACCATGGCGCGGCCCTGGCGCAGGCGCCGTCCGACAAGCCGTTGGCGCAGACCTCGGTCTACGACCAGATGGCGAGCAAGGCGGATGCGGAGGCCGATCAGGTCATTCAAGCCAATCTGGGCAAGGCGGCGAGCGCGAACTGAGGTAACCACCCCATCCCGCCATTCCTTCGTCCCTTTCCCTGACGGCACTCGACCATGTCCTCAACGCCCAACGAAGCCGCTCCACTGAAACCGCTGCATGGCGGTCCGCTGGTGCTGCTGACGATCGCCGTGGCTTTCAGCACCTTCATGGAGGTGCTGGACATGACGATCGTCAACGTCGCCGTACCGCATATCGCCGGCAGCCTCGGTGTCAGCTCCAGCGAAGGTACCTGGACCATCAGCTCCTACGCGCTGGCCAGCGCGATCATGCAGCCGCTGACCGGCTGGCTGGCCAAGCGCTTCGGTGAAGTGAAGACCTTCGTCGCCTCGGTGCTGTTGTTCGTGGTGTTCTCGATGCTGTGCGGCCTGGCCAGCAGCATGCCGATGCTGGTGATCTGCCGTCTGCTGCAGGGCGCCGGTTCCGGCCCGATGGTGGCGTTGTCGCTGACCTTGCTGCTGTCGAGTTATCCGAAAGCCAAGCAAGGCATTGCCCTGGCTCTATGGGCGATGACCGTGGTGGTGGCGCCGATCTTCGGCCCGATCCTGGGTGGCTGGCTGACCGACAACTTCTCCTGGCCGTGGATTTTCTACATCAACGTCCCAGTCGGCCTGCTCGCGGCGGTGATCACCTGGGCCCTGCTGCGCAAGCGGGAGACCAAAATATCGCGCACGCCGATCGACGTCATCGGCCTGCTCCTGTTGGTGGTCGGCGTGGGCTCACTGCAATTCATGCTGGACAACGGCAACGACAACGACTGGTTCGCCTCGCCGATGATCCTGGCGCTGGGCATCACCGCGTTGGTCTGCCTGACCTTCCTGATCGTATGGGAGATCCATGCCAAGCATCCGGTGGTGGACCTGTCGTTGTTCAAGCGACGCAACTTCACTATCGGCGTTACCGCGCTATCGCTTGGAATGATGGCGTTCTTCGGCATCAACGTGGTGTTTCCGCTGTGGCTGCAGACCACGTTGAACTACACCGCCACCTGGGCCGGCCTGGCGACCGCACCGGTAGGCATTCTCGCTTTCCTGATGGCGCCGGTGATCGGCGCCAATATCAACCGGCTCGAACTGCGCGCGGTGGTCACCCTGGCCTTCATGATTTTCGCAGGCACCTCGTACTGGTTTGCCAGCTTCGACAGCTCCGCCTCGTTCGCCACGCTGGTGCTGCCGCGCTTCGTGATGGGCGCCGGTATCGCCTGCTTCTTTATTCCGCTCAACCAGATCTACCTGTCCGGCCTGCCCGGAGAAGACATCGCCAGTGCCTCCGGCCTGGCCAACTTCTGCCGCACCATGGGTTCGAGCGTATCGACCGCGGCATCCGTGACGCTGTGGCAGCACCGCGGCGAATTCCACCATGCCGTGCTGACCGAAAGCGTCAACCCCGCCTCGACGGGTGCAACCAGCTTTCTGCAGCAGCTTTCCCAGATGGGCGCGACAGGAAAAACCGGACTGGCACTGGTCGACCAATTGGTCACACGCGAGGCCCTCACGCTGGCAGTCAACGATGTGTTCTGGGTATGCGCCGTGCTGTTCCTGGCGCTGATTCCGCTGCTTTGGCTGGCCAAGCCGCCTTTTGGCAGCGCCGGCGGTGCCGTAGGCCACTGAAATACCACTTGCTGTATACAGGTTTGCTGCACCTTCGGGTGCAGCAAAAATTTCATGTAAGCGACTGGTGCGCCGCAATACCTTCTGTTAGGTTGTGACGCATGGCACAAACAATTCGCACCATCAAGAAGTATCCGAACCGCCGGCTCTACGACACGGAAATCTCCAGCTACATCACGCTGGAAGAAGTCCGTCAGCTGGTTCTGGACGGTGAAACCTTTGAAGTCCGCGACGCCAAGAGCGGCGAGGATCTGACCCGCTCGGTCTTGCTGCAGATCATCTCCGAGCATGAGGAAAAGGGGCAGCCGATGCTGTCGCCCCAGCTCCTCAGCCAGATCATCCGTTTCTACGGCGATTCGCTGCAGGGCTTCATGGGCCCGTATCTGGAGCGCAGCCTGCAGGTCTTCCTGGACCAGCAGCAGCAATTCCGCACCCAGCTCAACAGCCTGCTTGGGCAGACCCCGTGGTCGATGCTCAACGAGCTGACCGAGCGGAACATGGATGCCTGGAAATCGATGCAGCGCGGCTTCCTAGACGTGGCGACGCAGACCAATCCGGCCAACCCCGCCAACCGCCCTGGTCCCAAGAAGCCCGGCTGATCGCCGCTACACGGGTCGCGATACCTGTAACAGACCGTTGCAGCACAACACGTGCTGCTTCGCGGCATCGCGCTTGCCTTATCTGGCAATAAGGCCCGATTACTTGCAAATGCAACCTCTTGCGTAACGGCCTCGCCTTGCACAAAGTGGACGGATTCTTCTGACGGGTCGCAGCATGGCGCAAGCATCGATCACTCTTATCGGCGGCGGCCTCGTCGGCGCCCTGCTGGCCCAGCAACTGGCGCGCCGTGGCTTCACGGTCGATGTCTTCGAAAAACGCCCCGATCCGCGCAAAGCGGGCTTTATCGGCGGGCGCTCGATCAATCTGGCCCTGGCCGAACGCGGCCTGCAGGCGTTGCGCACCGCCGGTCTTGCCGATCAGGTCATGCAGCGCGCCGTGATGATGCGCGGTCGCATGGTGCATACGCGCGATGGCCGTTCGGGCCTGCAACGCTATGGCGTGGACGACAGCGAGGTCATCTGGTCGGTATCGCGCGGCGCTTTGAACATGCTGTTGCTCGATGCTGCAGAAGCGGCTGGTGTGCGGCTGCATTTCGGGCAATCGCTGCATGACGCCGATTTCGACGCCGGCCGTATCCGCCTGATCGACGAACAGGGCACGCAGCGCGATATCGATGCGCCGATCGTGATCGGCGCCGACGGCGCGGGTTCCGCACTGCGCATGGCCATGAATGCCCATTCGCCGCTGGGTGAACGCGTCGAAGCACTCGGCCACGCGTACAAGGAGCTGGAAATCCCGCCCGGCTCCAAGCTGTCGGCCGATTTGCTGCGTGAAGCCGGCGGTCACGACCAGTTCGCGCTGGAGCCGCACGCCCTGCACATCTGGCCGCGCGGCGGCTATATGTGCATTGCGCTGCCCAATACCGAGGGCAGCTTTACGGTCACGCTGTTCCTGCCCGCCCAGGGGCCGCATCCCAGCTTTGCCACCTTGCCGACCGCCACGGAAGCAGAAGCGTTTTTCCGGGACGACTTTCCCGACCTGCTGCCCTTGATCCCGGATTTTGCCGAGGACTACGACAGTCATCCGATCGGCAGCCTGTCGACGCTTTATCTGGACCGCTGGCATATCGACGGCCGCGCCCTGCTGATCGGCGACGCCGCCCACGCCATCGTCCCGTTCCACGGCCAGGGCATGAACTGCGGCTTCGAAGACACGGTGGTCCTGGCCGATCTGCTGGCCGAGCAGCCGCACGACACCGCCGGTGTCTTCGACCAGTTCCAGCGCATTCGCCAGCCCAACGCCAACGCGATTGCCGCGATGGCGGTAGAGAACTATGTGGAAATGCGCGACTCGGTCGCCGATCCGCACTATCTGGCCAAGCGCGAACTCGGCGCCTTGCTGGCCGAACGCGCGCCGCAGCATTTCATGGCGCGCTATCGCATGGTCACCTTTACGCACCTGCCCTATGCCTACGCGTTCGAGCGCGGCCGCGCCCAGGATCAATTGCTGCAGCAATTGCTGCGCGGCTCGACCGAAGCGGCCAGCGTCAATCTGGATGCTGCGGTAACGACCTTGCTCGCCACCTTGCCTCCACTGCCCGAATTGCGGCATGGATGAAACCTTGCTCGCCGCGTACCGGGCCACCATCTATCGGGTGCGCCTGGCGCGTGGCGGCTGGGCAGCCATCCGCATCGATGCGCCGCTGCCACCGGCATTGGTCACCCTGGTCGGTACCGGTAGCTGGAGCGTGCTGACCGCCTGGAACCCGCACTCCGAACCTCGGTCGCGGGCGGACAATCGTGATGCGCAGCATCGCCTGCTGGGTGAGCTGAAAACCTGCTGCGAGGCCATCGTCGCGGCTGAAGGTGTGGGTAGCTCCTGGCGTGAGGCGAGCCTGTTCGCGATCGGCCCGGACACGACAACGATGGATACCTATGCCCGTCGTTATCGGCAGAATGCCTATATCCATGGCAAAGCCGCCGGCCCCGCCATGCTGCGCATCCTTTGAGCGGCAGCGCACCGCATGGACAAGCGCGCCAGCCATTGCGGACAATCGACGGAATGACCGCTGCCACTCCATTGCTCGAAGCACGCGCCCTGTCGTTTTATCGGCAGGACGAGCCTGTATTCGGCCCGCTCGACTTCAGCCTGCATGCGGGAGAAGTCGCCCTGGTCGAAGGCGACAATGGCAGCGGCAAGACGACGTTGCTGCGCGTGCTGGCCGGTTTGCTGCATATCGATGAAGGCGAGCTGCGTTGGCGAGACGCGCCCTGGCATCGGGATCTTTGTGCAGGCGAGGTACTTTTTCTAGGGCACCAGCTGGGTCTCAAGGCTGATTTGAGCGCACGCGAAAATCTCGCCGCGGCGGCGGGCCTGTATGGATGTCGCGATGGCGTGCAGGCCGAGGCGGCGCTCGCCACCGTAGGTCTGTCGGGCTATGAAGACGAGCCGACCCGACGCCTGTCCGCTGGGCAAAAGAAGCGTGCTGCGCTCGCTCGATTGCTGATCGTGCCGGCGACCGTGTGGTTGCTGGATGAGCCCTACGCCAATCTCGACCGTCACGGCATCGAGCTGGTCAATCGATTAATCGAGCAGCAGGTGGCTCAAGGTGGTGCGGTGTTGGTGACCAGTCATGGTGCGGTGAGTTTTGTGGGTGGTGAGCCTAAACGGATTCGGTTGCATGGGTGAGTTGCGTGCAAGAGCCCCCCTCACCCCAACCCTCTCCCCCGGCAAAGCCAGGGGAGAGGGAGCAGCGTTGGGCAAGATTCGAGGCTTCGCCTATTTGAGCCCTCTCCCCTGGTTTTGCCGGGGGAGAGGGTTGGGTGAGGGGGCGCTCTTCGCCCAGGCACTCTCATGACCCGCCCCTCCCTGACCGCCGCCTGCTCGGCCATCCTCCGCCGCGACCTCACCCTCGCCTGGCGTCGCCGCGGTGACATCGCCATGCCGGTGCTCTACGCGCTGATCGTCGCCACGCTATTCCCCTTTGCCCTCGGCCCGGAAGACACCCTGCTGCAACGCATTGCCGGCGGCGTGGTGCTGGTCACCGTGCTGCTGGCCATGCTGCTGGCGCTCGACGCCATGTTCCGCAGCGATATCGAAGACGGCTCGCTGGAACAACTGGTCGTCGCGCCGCAGCCGTTGGCGCTGATGCTCGGCATGAAAATTCTTGCGCACTGGCTGACCACCGCGCTGCCGCTGATCGTGATCTCGCCGCTGCTGGCCGGCATGTTGCATTTGCCGAACGCTGTCATCCCGGTGTTGATGCTGGCGTTAGTGCTGGCAACACCCCTGCTCAGCCTGCTCGGCGCGGTGTTGGTGGCGCTGACAGCCGGTACGCGGCGCTCTGGTATGCTGCTGGCCTTGATGCTGCTGCCGCTTTGCGTGCCGGTGGTGATCTTTGCCGCCGGTGCTGTCGCCGCGGCACAACAAGGGCTGCCGTGGTTAGCGCCGATTGCTTGGCTGGGTGCCGGACTGGTTCTGGCGCTGGTACTGGCTCCATTGGCTTGTGCCATCGCACTCCGCATAGCCTTGGACGCCTGACCGTATGGCCAAATGGATCCCGCTCTGGGTACATAAGCTCGGTTCGCCACCGATCTTCTATCGCTTCGCCGGCATCGTGCGCCCCTGGGCTATCGCCCTGGCAGTCGTGCTGGCCGCGCTGGCGCTCTATGGCGGCCTGGTGCTTGCGCCGGCCGACTATCAGCAAGGCGATGCCTACCGGATCATCTTCATCCACGTGCCGTGCGCCTGGATGAGTCTCTTTATTTATTTTGTAATGGCGATAGCGTCGTTCATCGCCCTGGTCTGGCGCGTCAAGCTGGCCGAGGTCATTGCGATGGAGTCGGCGCCGATCGGCGCTTCGTTCACCTTTATCACCCTGGTCACCGGTTCGCTCTGGGGCAAGCCGATGTGGGGCACCTGGTGGACCTGGGACGCGCGACTTACTTCCGAGCTGGTGCTGCTGTTCCTGTACCTGGGCGTCATCGGCCTCTATCACGCCTTCGAAGATCGCCGCCAAGGCGCGCGCGCTGCCGCGTTCCTGGCGATCATCGGCGTGATCAACGTACCGATCGTGCACTTCTCGGTGAATTGGTGGAACACGTTGCATCAGGGCTCCACCGTGCGCCTGCTCGGCCCATCGAAGATGGTCGGCAGCATGCTGTGGCCGCTGCTGACGATGATGGCTGCGACCAAGTTCTATTACGTCGCCAGCCTGTTCGGCCGTGCACGCACCGATCTGCTGGCGATGGAAAGCGGCAAGGACTGGGTACGCCAGATCGCCGAGAGCGAGGCGCACGCATGAATGCGTTCTTCGCCATGGGCGGTTACGCGGCGTATGTCTGGCCGGCCTATGCCGTGTTTTTTATCGTGCTGATCGCGGACTTCATCGCTCCCGCCCTGCGCCGCCGCCGCAACCTGCGCGAACTGCGTGCGCGTCTTGCGCGTCAGGCTGCGCGGCAGGAACGCACGCCCCGTACTCCATCGGCTTCGTCGTAACGCGAAGCCCCCAACGAGCGCTCCATGAATCCCACTCGCAAACGTCGGCTCATCATCGTGCTTCTCGTCGTCGCTGCGGCAACGGTCGCGGTCGCGCTGATCGTGTTCGCCCTGCAGCAGAACATGAATTACCTGTTTACGCCGAGCCAGGTCCAGTCGGGCGAAGCCACCCGTTACAAGACCTTTCGCCTTGGCGGCATGGTGAAGGCGGGCTCGATCCAGCGCAGCCCCGATTCGCTCAAAGTCACCTTCACCGTGGTCGATGCCGGCGGCAACATGCCGGTCGAATACACAGGCATCCTGCCGGATCTGTTTCGCGACAACCAATCGGTGATCGCGACCGGCCATATGGATAACGCGCGCTTTATCGCCAACGAAGTGCTCGCCAAGCACGACGAAACCTATATGCCCAAGGAACTGAAGGACGCCATGGCCAAGGCCCATCAGGGCAAGCCCGGCTTGGGTGGCAACGCGGCGCGGCCCGAAGGCGAATAGCATGAACCGACCTGCTCACGAACGGAATTCACATGGTTGAGCTTTTCCCTTCCGTCGTGCGTTTTTCCTCCTTCAAGTCCCGGTAATCATGACCCCAGAACTCGGCCAACTCGCGCTTATCCTCGCCATGCTGCTCGCCCTGGCGCAGGGCGTGCTGCCGCTGATCGGCGCCTGGCGCGGCAATCGCGCGCTGATCGCCGTCGCGCGCCCCGCAGCTGCGGGACAAGCCGTGTTCGTGGCCGCGGCGTTTTTCATCCTGGTCAGCGCCTTCCTGCATTTCGATTTCTCGGTGCGCTATGTCGCCGACAATTCGAACCTCGCCCTACCCTGGTACTACCGCATCGCCGCCGTCTGGGGTGCGCACGAAGGTTCGCTGCTGCTGTGGATTTTTATCCTCAACCTGTGGACGGTGGCGTTGGCTGCATTGAGCCGTCATCTCCCTGAGGTATTCGTCGCACGCGTGCTCGGCGTGCTTGGTCTGGTGGCGGTCGGCTTCCTCGCCTTTATCGTGTTCACGTCCAACCCGTTCCTGCGCATGTTGCCGATGCCGGCGGACGGTGGCGATCTCAATCCCGTGCTGCAAGACCCCGGCATGACGTTCCATCCGCCGGTGCTCTACATGGGCTACGTCGGTTTCTCGGTGGCGTTCGCGTTCTCGATCGCCGCCCTGCTCGGCGGCGAGCTCGAACTGGCGTGGGTGCGCTGGGCCAGGCCATGGACCAATATCGCCTGGGGTTTCCTGTCGGCGGGCATCGTTGCCGGTAGCTGGTGGGCGTATGCCGAACTGGGCTGGGGCGGCTGGTGGTTCTGGGATCCGGTCGAAAACGCCAGCTTCATGCCGTGGCTGGTCGGTGCGGCACTGGTACACGCGCAGGCGATCACGGAGAAGCGCGGCACCTTGCGTGCGTGGACCATCCTGCTGTCGATCTTTGCGTTTTCGCTGTCCCTGCTCGGCACCTTCCTGGTGCGCTCGGGCGTGCTGACCTCGGTGCATGCGTTTGCGTCCGATCCGCGCCGCGGGCTTTTCATCCTTTGTTTCCTGATTGTCGTCGTCGGTGGCTCGCTACTGCTGTATGCGCTGCGCGCGCCCAAGGTCGCCGGGGGCAAGGCATTTGCCCTGGTCTCGCGCGAAACCGCGATGCTGATCGGCAACCTCATGCTGACCGTCGCCGCGGCAATGGTGCTGCTGGGCACGCTGTTTCCGTTGATCGGCGACGCCTTGAACCTGGGCAAGATTTCGGTGGGGCCGCCCTACTTCGGCTTCCTGTTTACCCTACTGATGCTGCCAGTCGTGCTTCTGCTGCCGTTCGGCCCGTATCTGCGCTGGGGCAAGAGCGACATGCCCACGCTCAAGAAGGTGCTGTGGCGTGCGGGCCTTGCCGCGATCGCCTGCGCCATCGTTGCCGCGATCGTTACCGACGGCAACGCGAAGGCTACGGCTGGCGTTGCTGCGGCGGTGTGGACCGGTGTCGGCACGCTGCTTTATGTGTTCAAGCGTTGGCGCGAGATGCCGCGTGGCCGCCGCTACCCAGCCGAAATGGCCGGCATGTTGCTGGCGCATTTTGGCGTGGGCATTTTCCTGGCCGGTGTGTTGCTATCCGAATCCTTGAGCGTCGAGCGCGATGTGCGCATGGCACCGGGTGAGACCCAGGTGATCGGCGGCTACGAATTTCGTTTCGATGGCGTGCGCGAAACCGAAGGCCCGAACTGGAAAGCCGACCAAGGCACGGTCACCGTATCGCGTAGCGGCACGCCGGTCACTGTGATGCATCCGCAGAAACGCATGTATTCGCGTGGGCAGATCCAGACCGAGTCGGCGATCGATCCGGGTATTACCCGCGACTTGTACGTCGCGCTCGGCGAACCGATGGATCCGAACAGCATCGAAGGCGCGTGGGCCTTGCGGCTTTATCACAAGCCCTTCATCCGCTGGATCTGGCTCGGCGGCCTGTTCATGATGCTGGGTGGCTTTGTCAGTGCCGGCGAGCGTCGCTTCCGTGCAAGCCGTGCGGAAGCACCCGCCAAGACCACCAAAGCAACGCCGTTGAAGGAATCCAAGGCATGAGTCGGCTGATTCCTTTCTTCGGCTTCCTGCTGCTGGTAGTGCTGTTCGGCTTCGGTATCTGGTGGAACACGCAGCACGACCAGCGTGAAGTGCCGTCGCCGCTGATCAACAAACCAGCGCCAGCTTTCGCATTGCCCAAGCTGGACGATCCCGCGCAAACCGTCAGCCGCGACACGCTGCTGGGTAAGCCGTATCTGATCAATGTCTTTGGAAGCTGGTGCGTCGCCTGCGGCGAAGAGCATCCGGTGTTGATGGCCGACGGCAAGAACATCGGCGTGCCGTTGGTCGGCTACAACTACAAGGATGCACCGGAAGATGCCAAGGCGTGGCTCACCCAGCATGGCAACCCCTACGACCTGATCATCGTCGACCGCGAAGGCCGCACGGCGATCGACTTCGGCGTGTATGGCGCGCCGGAAAGCTTTCTGGTCGACGGCAAGGGCGTTATCCGCTACAAGCACATCGGTCCGTTGACGCCTGATGTGATCGCGAAGGAACTCAAGCCGGCCATCGCCGCATTGGCGAAGGAGCAGCCGTGATGCGCGCCCTGCGCCTTATCGTTTGCGTTGCCTTGTTGCTGATGTGCGGCACGCTTGCTGCGCAGGCGATCGATCCGCTGCCGTTCAAGGACCACGCCGAGGAAGTACGCTTCCAGAAGCTGACCAGTGAACTGCGCTGCCTGGTCTGCCAGAACGAGAATCTGGCCGATTCCAATGCCGACCTCGCGCGCGACCTACGCCACGAAGTGTTCGAACAGATGCAGGCCGGCAAGAGCGACGCGCAGATCAAGCAATATCTGGTCGACCGTTATTCCGACTTCGTGCTGTACGACCCACCAGTCAAGGCAAGCACCTTGCTGCTGTGGTTCGGACCGTTGGTGATACTGCTGGCAGGTGCGGGCGTGGTGGTGTTTACCGTGCGCAAGCGCAGTCGCGCCGGCACGCCGATCGATACGGCTACGATCGACCAAGGGGACGACTGGTGATATTCGGTTTCTATGCCATCGCCACCGCGATGGTTGTCGTGGCGCTGGCGCTCGTTCTGGTTCCGATGATTCGCCGCGCTCGCGGCGAAGGCTATCCTCGCCGGATTTTCGTGCTGGCGTTGGTCATCACGCTGCTGCTGCCGCTGGCCGCCGTCGGTTTGTATCTCGTGGTCGGTACGCCTGTCGCGCTGAACGGCGTGCCCAAGGAAGCGCCGCTCAATATCGATCAGGCCGTGGCCGAGCTGCAGCAGCATCTGGCGCAAAAGCCGGACGACGTGCAGGGCTGGCTGCTGCTCGGGCAGACCTATAGCGCGATGCATAAGGGTAGCGAAGCACGCGATGCCTACGGCAAGGTGCTCGACCTCGATGCCAACAATACCGCCGCCATGGTTGGCTGGGCCGAAGCCGATTCGATTCAGCGCAGCGACCACCTGATCGACGGCCGCTCGCTTGAGCTGCTTCAACACGCGGTGCAGTTGGAACCCGACAATCAGCGCGGCCTGTGGTTGCTCGGTATCAGCCAGTTTCAGCACGATCAATTCGCCGAGGCCGCGGCCACCTGGCGCAAGCTGCAACCGCTGCTGGATCCCAGCTCGAAAGTGGCGCAGGCCGTAGCCCAACAGATTGTCGCCGCCGAATCGCGCGCCGGCCCCCAGCCCGCTTCGGCATCGACCGCCGCTGCCAACGGCCCTGCGCTGCAAGTCGAAGTCAGCCTGTCGCCCGCATTGAAAAACAAGCTGGCTGCGGGCGATGCACTGTTCGTCTACGCGCGTGCCGAGCAAGGCCCACCGATGCCGCTGGCTGTCGCCAAACTCGCGCCGGCCGCATGGCCAATGCATGTCACACTCACCGACGCCATGGCGATGGCCCCGCAGCTGCGCCTGTCCACCGCCAGCCGTGTGTTCGTCGGTGCCCGCATCAGCAAGAGCGGCCAGGCGATCGCGCAGAGCGGCGACCTGGAAGGCGATGCCGGCGTGGTCGACGTGGCCAGCAAGACTCCGATCAAGATCACTATCGACAAGGTTCATTGATGAACGACGCGCGCCGCTACCACGAACTGCCCTCGCCTTTTGCCATGAAGCGCGGCGGCGAGTTGCATGGCGCGCAGGTCGCTTTTGAAACCTGGGGCAAACTCAGCCCTGCCGCCGACAATGCCGTGTTGATCCTCACCGGCCTCTCGCCCAGTGCGCATGCCGCATCGAACGATCAAGACCCCTCGTCCGGCTGGTGGGAAGCGATGATCGGCCCAGGCAAGGCCATCGATACGAATCGCTGGTTCGTCATCTGCGTCAATTCGCTGGGCAGCGACAAGGGCTCGACCTGCCCGGCGTCGATCGATCCGGCCACCGGTAGCGCCTATCGCCTGAGCTTTCCCGAGCTGTCGCTGGAAGACGTCGCCAACGCAGCACATGCAGCGGTAAGCGGCCTGGGCATCGAAAAACTGGCCTGCCTGATCGGCTGCTCGATGGGCGGCATGAGCGCGCTGGCTTACATGCTGCTGCATCCGGGCAGCGTACGTGCGCATATCAGTGTCGATACGGCACCGCAGGCACAGCCCTTCGCCATCGCGATCCGCTCGCTGCAACGCGAAGCGATCCGACTCGATCCGAACTGGAACGAAGGGCTCTACACCGATGAACGCTATCCCGATACCGGCATGGCTATCGCGCGCAAGCTCGGCGTCATCACCTATCGCTCGGCGATGGAATGGAACGGCCGTTTCGCCCGCATCCGGCTGAACCCGGAAGAGCGCGACGACGATCCGTTCGGCCTGGAATTCGAGGTCGAGTCCTATCTCGAAGGCCATGCACGCCGTTTCGTGCACACCTTCGACCCGAACAGCTACCTCTACCTGTCGCGCGCCAGCGACTGGTTCGACATGGCCGAGTACGGCAACGGCAACGTGCAGGAAGGCCTCAAGCGCATCCGCATCGAGCAGGCGATGGTGATCGGCGTCAGCACCGATATCCTGTTTCCGCTGGAGCAGCAGGAGCAGATCGCCGAGGGGCTGGAAGCGGCCGGTGCGCGGGTCGAATTCGTCGCGCTGGACTCCCCCCAGGGCCACGACGCCTTTCTGGTCGATATCGAGAACTACAGCCGGGCGATCGGCGGGTTTCTGGCTCAGCTTTAAGGCCTAACGCAGGCTTTTCCGCAGACTGGTAAACTGGCGCCGCATCCGTCGTCCCCCGAGAACCACCATGCTTACTATGGAATTTCCAGGCTGTCGCAAACTCATCGATGCGATCGACGCCGCCGTGGTCAAGGACACGACCCCGGCCATCACCGACAGCCTGCGCAATAGCCTGTGCCAGCTCATCCGCGGCAAGGAAGTAAAGCTCCCCGAGTGCGTGTTCGAAACCGCCGAAGGCCGCTACGCCCGCCGCGAACTCTATTGCAGCGAGGAGCACGGCTACTGCGTCGTGGCGATGACCTGGGGCCCCGGCCAGGGCACCCCGATCCACGACCACGACGGCATGTGGTGCGTCGAGGGCGTCTGGAGCGGCGCGCTGGAGGTAGTGCAGTACGAGCGCCTGGCCAACGAAGAAGGCCACTGGCGCTTCCAGCCAGTCGGCTCGATCCAGGCCGGCCCCGGCTCCGCCGGCAGCCTGATCCCGCCGCACGAGTACCACACCATCCGCAACCCCACCGACGAAGTGGCCGTCAGCCTGCATATCTACTCCGGCCAGATGACCCGCTGCGCCGTCTTCAAGCCGGTCGACGCCGATCAGCACTACGAGCGCCAGGAGCGCAAATTGGGGCTCGACCCCGTCCACTGAACTATGCATAATGTGCGGCTTACGTGCCGGTGTGGCGGAATGGTAGACGCGGTGGACTCAAAATCCACTGGCAGCGATGTCGTGTAGGTTCGAGTCCTATCACCGGTACCACGTAAGGGTTCAAGGACGCCAAAGGCGATCGTCAAGAACTAGAAAAAACCCGCTGATCAGCGGGTTTTTTTGTGCTCTGATCATTATCGCTGATCGGGAAGGGACACGGAACTGGGCATCCCTCATCTAAGAAGGACCATTTCTTGGGCGTCCCAAATCTCTTTCCGCAGATAACCATCGATCGCCGGTTACCAACGCAGCAATCAGGGTTAGAGTCTGCTCGATATCGTTGCTCATGCCATACGTTCCAGTTGCGGTTTGGCTCCGGAAGCTATCAGCATGACGCCATTTAAGAGGATGGGGGGATTCACGCATGACCAAACCCTTGGTCGCTACTGCTCTTATTTCGACTGCGGTTGGTTTTTTCATTTGTTGCTTCATCGTTTATCCGCCACATGCCCATTGGAACGACGACTTACACGTTGGCGATGTCGCCACATGGTTTGCAGCTTGCGGGAGCATCGGGGCAGCATGGGCCGCGGTCCATGGCGCAAATACTGCGATGGCAATAGCAACGCAGGATCGAGCCGACAGAAAAGATGCAGATGATCGACGCAAGGACGAGCTCTTGCGCGCCATGGCTGACGCCCTCTACTCGGATTTGAGGACAGTCATCGTATTTATAGCTAGCCAATTCAAGCTGGCGCGCGGCATTAAAGTGGGGGATAGGGCTTACACCACTGAGGAAGACTTCGACATGTGGTGCATCGACATGGGCAACATCAAAATGGTTGCCTTCGACAAGTACGCCGATGCTCTGCCGGATCTTGGTCGGCCGTCTACGTCGCTCATTTTTGCGTACGGCGACTTTCTGCGAATCATGGCGCTCATAGCAGGTTATTCGGCGAGACCGGGCAAACAAAACAAGATGGACTTCGTAAGAGACAAAATAGCCCATCAACTCCCAAAGTTACTTGCAAACCTCACTTTCGCTATGGATCAAATTGAAGCCTACGTGAGCGCCCACTATGAAAGGGTGATGTTGTTGGATGAGGCCAGAGAACTAGCAGCCAAATGACTAGCCCCGAGATAAGCGCATACCCAGTTAGTTAACTGCTATCCCTTTGTGCTCGGTGACCTGGGCAAGCAGTTCCTTTGATCGGCCATGTCGACTGCAGGTTGTCGAAACATTAAAGTTCTGCGAAATAAAGCCGATCCACCCTCCATCTAATGGAGGCGAATATGAGAACTTTCTTGCAGGTCCTCGCAGCGCGAAAGGCGCACCTTTATGCGAAGGGCAATGAAGAAGAAAAATTCGAATGGCTCAATGCCAAGTCCAAGGCCATGCTTGAGCTGATCAAATCCTATGCTGCGGGCGTCGGATTCTTTGCAGCATCGCTGGCGCTGCCCCATACCAAACCGCACAGCATTCCGGCCGCCATCGCCGGTTTCTTGTTGTTACTTGTAGGCGTAGCCACAGCGGGTTTTGGCACGATCGCCTGGGCCACTTCCTGGAAATGGCATCCACTACGCGAGGCAGCCCTTTATGGTGGCTTTGTGATCTGGGCACTATGCGTTGCCTTGAGCGTTGCCCTTTACGCATAGACCTTATCGACATGGAAAAACCCTGCGATCGATGTGGGGATAGCACATGGCGCGATCACCCCTGGAAAACGATTGCGTCCCGCGCCCCTGCGATAGGCGGCTGCAGCCACGGCCATCACCGTAGACCTCGCCATTTCTTGCGCTGCACATAGCATGCAACTATCGCATCGATCCGAAATTTGGATTGGACGGATGAGTAGAATCCGGTACTAATTCCGCTTTCCCAACACCCAGGCGCACGCTCATGCAAACGAAGTGGATCGGATCGGCTGTGATGTTTCTTGGTCTGTGTGCCGGCGTTCATGCCGAACGCTCAGTGGCAAAGCCGTCTGCTATTGAGCTTTCCGCCGAAGGTGTGCAGATCTATACCTGCAAGCAAGCCGATGCTGGCGTCAGTTGGGTGCTAAAGGCACCGGATGCGACGTTACGCGATGCACAGGGCAAGGCCGTCGTCCATCACTTTGCCGGGCCGACCTGGCAGTGGACGGATGGTAGTTCGGTGGTGGGTGAGCCGGTGAGTGTGTCGCCTTCGCCACAGGCCGGTGCGATTCCCTGGATCGTGTTGCATGCCAAGTCGCATGCGGGGAATGGTGTGTTGGCGAATGTGGATTATGTGGTGCGCACGCGTACTGAGGGCGGTGTGGCGCCGGCTGCTGGGTGTGATGCTTCGCATGTGGGTGCGGAGGTGCGGGTGGCTTATAAGGCTTCGTATTTGTTTTTTGGGCATTGAGGTGGGTTAAAAAAAACCTCGGTGCTCATCGTCGCCCCGGCGGACGCCGGGGCCCGGTGTCTTCGGTGCGTTGAAGGGTGAGGCGCTGGGTCCCGGCGTTCGCCGGGACGACAGTAGGAAGGTTTTTTGGAGGCCCCCTCCCCTCGCTAAAGGGCCAGACAACCTCAGTTCTGTCGTCATCCCAGCGGAGGCCGAGATCCATTCCTCAGTCCTCGCCTGTCAGACGACTTATGGCAAGGCGTCCACGCTGAGGAGTGGATTCCGGCTTGCGCCGGAATGACGGGTAGGAAGGGGTCGGCAAGACCTTAAAGTCGCTGGCACATGGCACAAGAACCGGCCAGGTTCCAAGCTTGGCAGACGCCGCCTGTAACCCAACCGCCCATCCCCACGAATACTCCTTGCACGGGACGACCTGTCCCGCGATATCTCGATGACCGTGCAAGGAGCACCACCATGATTAAACCCATCGTCAGAACGCTGTTGGCTTTGATTGGCCTGGCTTTCGCCGGCCACGTCCTGGCTGACGAGGTGCCGTTCAATCAGCAGCAGTTCGATCAGGCCGTGGCTGCCGGCAAGCCCACCGTGGTGTATCTGCATGCCGACTGGTGCCCGACCTGCCGCGCGCAGAAGCCCATCCTGGATCGCCTGGTGCAGGAGCCGCAGTTCAAGCCGGTGACGGTGTTTGTTGCCGACTTCGACAAGGAAAGCGCGCTGAAGAAATCCTTGCGCATCGCCCAGCAGTCGACCTTCGTGGTGTTCAAGCAGGGCCATGAAGTGAACCGCTCCACCGGTCAGACACAGGAATCGGCGATCCGCGCAACGCTGCAAGAAGCGCTGTAATGGATTTCACCGTAGGCACTTATGCGCTGGGTTTTCTGGCCGGCGCGGCATCGCTGCTGTCGCCCTGCGTATTGCCGATCCTACCCATCCTGATCGCCTCCGCCCTGTCGCGAAGCCGGCTCGGTGTGGTGGCGCTCGCGGGCGGCCTTGCGTTGTCGTTCTCCGTCGTCGGCATCTTTATTGCGACGATCGGCGTGTCGATCGGCTTGGATTCGGAAACCTTCCGTCGCGTGGCTGCCGCCCTGATGGTGGCTTTTGGCCTGGTGATGGTGATACCGCGTCTGCAGGAGTGGTTTGCGCGCATCACTTCGGGCGTGGGTTCGGGCGGCCAAAAGGCACTCGGCAATATCAAGGGCGAAGGCCCGTGGAGCCAGTTCCTGATCGGCTTGTTGCTCGGCCTGGTGTGGAGTCCCTGCGTCGGTCCGACCCTGGGAGCTGCAAGCACGCTGGCAGCACAGGGGCGCGACCTCGGCCACGTCGCCTTGCTGATGGCGTTGTTCGGCCTCGGTGCCGGTATGCCGCTGCTGATCCTGGGCACGCTTTCCAACGCCACCATGTTGCGCGTACGCGGCTCGCTGGCGAACTGGGGCAAAGGCGTGAAGATCGCCATGGGCGCCTTCTTCATCCTGTTTGGCGTATTGATACTGACCGGCCTGGATCGACAGCTCGAAGCGTTTCTGGTGTCGATCAGTCCGGAATGGCTAACACGCTTTACGACGTCGCTCTGACCGAGCGACGTTTTTGCTCGGGATCGTTCAACGACTTAAGGACGTACGCCGTGATCCGCTTTTACTACCACCCGACGCCCAACCCCGCCAAAGTCGCCCTGCTGCTCGAAGAGCTTGGCCTCCCCTATGAAGTCATACCGGTCGATACCAGCAAGGGCGAGCAGCACGCTCCCGCGTTTCGCGCCATAAACCCCAATGGCAAGCTGCCGGCCATCGTCGATACCGATGGTGTCGGCGGCGCGATACGGGTATTCGATTCGAACGCGATCCTGCTCTATCTCGGCGAAAAAGCCGGACAGTTGATGGGTGCGCCTGCCGATCGTGGCGAGTTGCTGTCGTGGCTGTTTTTCATCGCCAGCGGTCTGGGTCCGTTTTCCGGCCAGGCCGTCCATTTCCAGCACAGCGCACCGGACAAGCCCGCCTACGCGGTCAATCGTTACCGCCGCGAAGCGGAACGCCACTATCAGGTGCTCGATGATCACTTGCGCGACCGGCGTTATATCGTCGGTAACGCCTATTCGATCGTGGATATCGCAGGTTGGGGCTGGATCGACCGCGCACCACGCGTATTGCCCGGTGACGGCGGTGGCCTGGCCGCATTCCCGCATATCCAACGCTGGTTCGAAGACATCGATGCACGTCCCGCAGCCGCGCGGGCACGTGGCGTCGCTCGCGACCATCTCTTCAAGAAGGATATGGACGAAGAAGCGCGGCGCGCACTTTTTCCGTCCAACTACCCACCCGCCCTCCCTAAGGAATCGACGTCATGACACGTTATGCACTCTCGGTCGAACTCAAAGCCAAGCCCGGCAAGGAAGAAGACGTTGCCGCCTTTCTCGCCAGTGCACAGGCGTTGGTGAATGCCGAACCCGCGACGGTGGCCTGGTTCGCGATACGCCTGGATCAACACACGTTTGCGATCTTCGATGCGTTCGACGAGGAAAGTGGGCGCGATGCGCATTTGAATGGTGCCGTGGCAGCAGCCTTGATGGCCAACGCCAGCGAATTGCTTTCCGAAGCCCCGAATATCCGCAAGGCACAGGTACTGGCCGACAAGCTGCCCTGATCAGTCGTCGAACAAACATCAGGCACAAAAAAGGCGCTCTGAAAACCAGAGCGCCTAAAGGGTGACCGGGGGGCGATCACCGGGGGGCGCGTGCGGAACTTCGAGAGGAATCGCCTCGAAAAGCCCTCCGCAGGCGCATTCATTAAGCCCGGGATCGATAGTGGTTTCTGTAGGCACCGCCCTACATGGCATGTAGGCAGGCAGCGCGCTACCGTGACGCGGTTCCTTACGCCTCGGCTTCAACCACGTCCCGCCAGCTGCCGTCGCTTTCCTGGATTCTTACCGGCGGATGCGCACGGCCATGGGCGCGAACCAGACGTGAGCGCATCGCAATCGCTGCCGATACCGCTTCCGCGCGGCTGGCAAAGGTACCCATGCGAGCAGCTTCGCCACGGACGACCCACGGGGTGTCGGCGGTGAAAGGCACGAAGAGCCTTATTTTTTCCGGAACCATGGCGCCACCTCGAATACGTCTGGAGGAGAGACGGCCAAGCCGAGCCACAGGGGTGGACGGGGAGGTCCTTGTGTTCGGGGCGATCTCGCGGAAACGCGACAGAGCCAGTCTGGCAGAACCTTGTTACACCGGGATAGTAACTCCGTTGCACGTTTACGCCCGGTTAAAGCTGACTCGACAGTCTAGAGCTCACGTACGACGCGAAATCCTACGCGCCCGCTTCGCACCGAGGCGTCCGCCCCTTGTCGATAAGCCGAACGCACCTGGTCAGGCGAACTGCCCCAGGAGCCGCCACGGATGACCCGCGTGCTGCAGCCCGGATTAAGCCAGGCATTGCCGTCGCGCGGGGCACGAATGTAGTTGTCGTGCCAGCAGTCCTGCACCCATTCCGATACGTTGCCGTTGATGTCGTAAAGACCGAACGGGTTGGCCGCAAAGCTCATCACCGGCGCCGGCCCCCAGAAGCCGTCGCGGTAACCTGCGAACGCGTTGCTCCAGCGGCGACCATTGGAGGAGCGGTCGTTGCCGCCGGTAAGGTTCTCGACCCTGCTCTTGGGGATGCTGTCGCCCCACCAGTATTTCGTCGTTGTACCACCGCGCAGCGCGTATTCGAACTCCGACTCGCTGGGCAGGCGATACTTTTTCCCGGTGCGCTGACTGAGCCATTCGGCGTAAGCTCTGGCGTCGTTCCAGGACACGTTCACGACGGGCAGCTTGTCGTCGGCATTGTGCCCCGCGTAGTCCGATTGCCAGCTCGCGCCGGTATCGTCGCGCATCGAGCCGCTGCGTTCGTCATAGACGCTGGCGCCGCCCAACCGTTGCGAATCGGGCTGATACCCGCTTGCCTTCACGAATTCGCGGAACTGGCCCACCGTGACGTCGGTGCGGCCCATCGCAAAGCCCTTGTCGAGCACGACCTCGTGCTGGGGCGTCTCGCTGTCGTTGCGGCCATCGTCGTTGTCTGCAGCGCCCATGGCGAAATTGCCGGTCGGCACGACCACCATCGACGGCGCCTGGCCGGGAATATCGGCAAAACGATCGGTAAAGGTCTGGCCGGGCTTGAAGCTGGCGTAAAGGCGTGCGTTGGTCAGGCGCTCGTTGAAGTCCTTGAGCGCGTCGGCATCGGCACCGATGGCCTGCGCCTGGCCGGCCAATTGCTCGGCCAGGCTCAGGTTGCCGGCATCGAGGGCAGAGCGCGCCTGGATCATCAAGGTACTGCCACGCTGCTTGCGCATGCCGTCCACCCGCCCCTGCACGTCCCTCAGCTGCGGCGAATCGGGCTGTACATCGGCCGCCTGGGTCAGGGCCTGCTCGGCGCCGTTGAAATCGTTCTGCGCCACGGCCGCCAGCGCGCGGTCCAGCACGGCACGCTGCACCTGCAGCAGACCCTGCTGCGCTACGGCGTTATCCGCATCGAGCTGTTGTACCTGCCGGTAAATCTCCAGGGCGTTGTTGCCCTTGGGCTGGTCGGCCTTGCCCTCCTGCAACAGGCTGGCAGCCTTGGCCAGCAAGGGGCGGACCTCGTTCAGCGTCTTGATCTCCTGGCTGAGCGACGCGACGTCCTCCTCGGCGTCAGGCAAGGTCTTCAATGCGGTCAGCAGGTCGTTGGCCGAATCCGCATCGCCCATGGCCACGTCCTGGCCGATGGCGGCCACCAGCCGCGCCTTCACCTCGAATAGGCCCTGCGCCGCGCGGCGGCTATCGGGCTTGAGCTTGAGGGCCTCCTGGTAGAGCGCCGCGGCGCTGTTCTTGTCACCCACCAACTGCCCAGCGCGCAGTGCCTTGCCGGCATCGACCAGTAGGGCCTGCACTTGCGGCGTATCGGCCGATTTCTGTTCCGGCAGCTGGGTGTTCCTGGCGGTCATGCGGGCGACGATCACATCGGTCGGCGCCAGGGTCAGCGGCGGGCCGGCATCGATTTCGGACGCTTCGGGCAGTGCGGCGCGAGGCGTGCCAAACGACGACGTCATCGGCCCCACGCTCATCGAACGTCGCGGGGCCACCTGAGCCGGATCGACGTGAAAGACACGCGGGAAAAAGTGATAGACCAGCGCCATACCGAGCAGAACGACGCCGAGCGCACCACCGAAGGCGCGTTGACGAAGTACGGTTTCCTTGCTCGGCATAGTGTGCGTCCTTGGGTGGCCTGCTATGGTGCGCTGCTAACCATAGGCACAAACCGGTGACAGGACAATGAGCAGCGTTCCACCGGTTTCAAGGACGTAAATGATGCAATCCCTTCCCCCGGTGCCACCCGCCGACTGGATCGACAATCGCGACGCACTCGATCGATGGCTGCAAGCGGTACCGCACGACGCAGCGCTTGGCCTCGACACCGAGTTCATGCGGCGCAATACGTTCTATCCGCAGTTGGCGTTGTTGCAGCTGGGCTTTGCCGAGCGCTATGCGCTGGTCGACCCGCTGGCGTTTTCCATCGGCGATGCCTTGCGGCCGCTGCTGGGCGATGGCAATGCCGTCACCGTGATGCACAGCGCGAGCGAAGATCTCGAAGCGCTCTCGTCCATGTTGCCCGGCGGGCCCCGCCAATTGTTCGATACTCAGATCGCCGCCGCCTTTGTCGGCATGGGCTTGGGTATCAGCTATCGCGCACTGGTTGCCGAACTGGTCGGGGTCGAGCTGGACAAGGGCGAGACCCGGTCCGATTGGCTGCAGCGTCCGCTGACCGAATCGCAACGCAGCTATGCCACGCTCGATGTGGTGTATCTCAAGCCGGTGCACGAGCAATTGTCCGAACGCCTGAAGCAACGCGGCCGCGAGGCCTGGCATGCCGAAGACTGCGAACGCCTGAAGCAGCGCGCCTGTTTCCGCGAGGGCGACCCGCAACCGCAGCGCACCTTCCGTGGTGCCGCCGAATGGACACCCGCGCAGCGCGCACGGCTGCGTCGCATCTTGTTGTGGCGCGACCAGACCGCACGCTCGCAGGATCGCCCTCGCCCCTGGCTGCTCGAAGACGCGCTGGCGATGAACCTCGCCCAGCAGCCGCCGAGCAACGCTGCCGATCTCGAACAACGCAGCCGCGGCCAGCGCGCACTGCGCTCGCCGCAGCGTGCCGAGCTGCTGCAGTTGCTGGCACCGGCAATCAGCGAAGAAGAAATCGCCGACACCGCCGCGATCCCCATGATGCCGCAGGGTGCCGCCAAGCAGGCGCTCGGCGTGATGAAGCAGAAGGTTGATGCGCTGGCGATAGAACTCGACCTTCCGGCCGGCCTGCTTTGCCCACGCAAGGCGCTGGAGGAATATGTCGTTACCGCCGAGTGGCCGGACTTTCTCGAAGGCTGGCGCCGGGACGTGCTGCACGCGCCGCTGAGTGCCCTGCTCCCCGCCTAGCTCCGGCGGCTTGTCGAACCGTTTCGACCGTTATTCACTTTGACTTGGAAAGCCGGATCGCAATCGACGTTTTGGAGCGTCGTATTTAAGGTTCTGCCCCTCATTTCAAATCCGCCAGGACTGAAATGAAAAATGCGGGGCAGGCCCCGGTTTCAAGCCATTCTGCGGCATAGATTGAGTGCTAGATTGAGGCCCGTTACACACCTGTAACTACCTAATTAAGGGGCTTTATGAGCAAGCTATTGCGTTATCTCGTTGCTGCAAGCGTTTTCATCTCTGGGGCTGCCTTGGCGGACTCGCCGGCGTCTTCGGGCCTGGGCCAATCCTGGCCCAATACACCGGACTTGAGTTCCAGCGCCCATTACCACGTCTTTGTGTTTGTGAAGGACGGCGTCCGCTTTATCCAGATCAATGATTCGGCCGGTCGTGTGCGGGGTGCCCTGGCGACGGCTGGCGGCCAGATGCTGGTTCTGCCGATCGGCACGGCCGCGCAAGTGGTCGTCCAGAATGCCCCGGCCGCCGATGCTCCTGCGGCAGCGCCGGCCGTCAACGCCGAGCCGGTCTACCAGGATGACGAGGTGGCGATCACCGCCCAGCCTCAGCGCAACGGCACGGTGCGCATTCAGGCCGTCAGCGCATGCAAGGATCCGATCACCTGCAATACGCAGATCATGGCCGCCCCGGCACAATGACCTCTCCACCCGCGATCCACGACGTCGGATCGCGGGTGGCTCGCACCTGAGTCTCCGGGTCGAGCAGCACCGCCGCGATCACCTGGCCGCCAGGCACGTGAGTCTGACGCAGCCGCCCTTGATAGGAACGCGCACGATCTTCGGCAGCTCCCCAGTTCAACCCCGCGCTCCCAAGGCGTAGCCGCACGTCATCCAGGCGAACCGCCGCGACACGATCGACTTCCGTCGACGCTCGCAAGCGCAACCCGACCCAGGGCTGGCCGCCCCGCTGGCCGGCGCGTAACCGTACCCGAACATGCGTCGGCGGCAAGTTCTGACAGGTCAGCGCCAAGCACTCGCCCACGAGGCGGTAAATCGCCAAGTGAAGCGCTGACGAGACCTTGGAAAAGTCGCCGCGGGCTTCGCACCAATAGCTCACGCCGGCCTCATCGAGCGCTCGCGCGAGTGGGCCCTGGCGCAAGGCCAACACCAGATCCTTGTCCCGCCAACCGGTGGGATACAGCCCATCGGACAAGCGGAACAGTTGCTCCTGGGCGAGCGCTGCCTGCCTGGCATAAAGCCGACTGTCGACCGACGGCGTATGCCGGAGCTGGGTGAGCATGTGCTCATAACCCACGTGGATCATTTCGCGAATCTGCTCGAGAAACTCCGCAGCGACACGTAACCGGGCCTCACCGATTGCAATGTTCCGGCGCGCCAGCACCAATGCATCCTGGACCTGTACGCGCTCCATGGCATCGCGTTGATTGAGCACACTGATGCGAGATCCCAGCAACAACATGCTGCTGATCGCGAAGGCGATGAAGGTCTCAGCCTGGATGGCCCCCGCATCGTCCATGCCTTGCATGGTCAGCACCACGGCCACGCTTGCCAGGGTGCCGCCCACTGCGGCGCCCTGCCAGCCATGCCGGAGCGCGAGAACCACCACCGGCAGGAACATCGCCATCCGGGCAGCGTCCTCGCTGCTGCCGGCGGTCGCGTGCGTGGCGATCCACACCAGCAGGCCCAGGGCCGGCACCAACAGAAAGGCGCCCTCCATGAGCAGGCGACTATCCATCACGCGCTGCCACCGCTCTCCCACGGTGGTCGAGCGCCAGGCCTCGCGCACCCATACCGCCAGCGGCACCACTGTCAGTACGCCGAGAAAATTACCAATGAACCAGCGCGCCAGCGCGGCGCTGTAATCAACGTGGTAATCAGCCGGTACGCGCGTGACCGCCAGACGCCCGGTATTCATGAGGGTCCACAACGAGGCTACCGCCAACATGCACAGCAGCAGGACACCCATGCGAGCCCCGCCGCGGACGGGAAACATGCGCAGCCAGCGCTTGCAGGCATGCACCAGCGGCATCGCAAGAACAATCGGCGTCGGAAACGCGGTCAATGCCGCCCATGCCATGCCGTATTGGGGAGCGCACGACACCGCCAGATAACCCAATGGAGCCAATTCACCAAGCGCCAAGGCGCCCCAGTAACGTTGAGGAATGAAAATCAACGCTGCGAGTCTGAAACCCGCAAAGAGAACCCAATAGGGAAACGAAATTTTTTGAAGTATCCAATAGCCGGCTGCATAACCGAGCGCGGTTATGATTTGCTTGAACGCTTCGCCCCACCTTGCTCCTTGCATCCCTTACCTCTTCGCCCAAAACCTTGACGCAAGATGCCCGACGACACGAGGTCCTGGGCTTGGTATCCGCATTCGTCAAAATGACGATTCAATCAGCATACCCGATTTTCAGTCTGCTCTCGCCAACATTATGTGTGATGGGTCACGCCACCGCAGCGACCTGACGATCGAGTGATTTATTAAGCGTCCATCTCAAGAGTGATGACGCAGCCACCTGGGTGCCGTCGCCAGCGAAGCCACCGCCATCAAGACTTCCATTCCTCGGTGTAGGCAAAGCGCGTGGGCCGCAGCGACATATATTGGGCGACGCGCGGTCGTTGGGCTCGGTTTGGACTGCTGCCATGCGGCAGCAGGTGATGCCAGATGATCATGTCGCCGCGCTTTGCGGCAATCGGCGTCATCGTCAAGGTGCGTCGCGCATGATCCTGCGCATTCACGCCTGCGGGCACGCTTTTCAGCCACTGCTTCAGCGTGCGATGAAAGCCCGGCACGCAGCTGAAGGCGCCCTGGTCTTCTGTGACGTCGGCGAGATACAGGATGCCCTGCAACTCAAGGTGATGCGGCTCGGCCAGCGTGGCGTCCCAGTGCAAATGCGGTCCGGGGAACGGCCAGTCGCTGCGCTCCGGCGGATTCAGTCCGCCCTGGTCGATGGTTACCCAAAGATCTTCGCGTCCCCACAATTGGGCGTGGGCCTTATGAATACGTGGCGAGCGACGATTGGCGACCAGCGCCGGGTGTCGCAACAGCGGCACCCAGATGGAATGGCCCAGCGACGGGCGATACCAGGACTCCGGATCGTCGCGGTCCATCCCTAGGAAATCGTAGATGGCCATCTCTGCACTTTTCGCCGCTTCCGGACTGATCGCGTTGCGCAGGATGACGTAGCCATGCTCGTGCCAGTGTGCGAGATCGTCCGCGCTCAGGCCTTCTACGTGATCGAGATGGCCGACTTCGGCGCCGACCCTCTCGCCTGCCAGTGCACGCCGCAAGCGGTCCAGCGACGCTTCTGTCAGGTCATCGCCATTTCGCTCTCGGACCCAGGCTTCGAACTGCGCATAACCTGGCCGCTCGTGATGTAAATAGCGCAGGGTTTCCAGCACGTTAAGACGCAAGCCAGCCAGCAATGCCTTCTCGACATCCTGCGGTAACCGAGCAACGGTCCCTGGTGCGCACTGGCGAGCCCAGTAAGTATGCAACTCCTCGATACCAAGACTTGTCGCCGCCTCGACCATCCTGCCCCCTCGCTATTTTAAGATTTTCCGGCCCTGAGCGCCTCGACAAGGCTGCGCCGAATCATGAGACGTTTCGTGTTGGCAAGAAAGGGGCTGGCTGCACGCACGATGACTGGCGTCGCGCACGACGGTCAACATGTCGCCTTTGAAGCCCGTTCTTGCTGCCAACGTCATCGCCGGTGGCTGAAAGACACTTTCCATCTTCAAGACGTCACTCTTTGGGGTCAGCGCGCTCCTCCTCGACACGGTGTGGCGCGCTGGTCATCTGGCTTGGGTCAATCATCGATACGGAGGAAAAACATGGCTCGCCTGAACTACCGACGTCAGCTCATCCTTTCGCATGTGATCGCAATCGGATGCGCACTCCTGAGCGTGTTCCCGGCATCCTTCGCGCAGGGTGCCGATTTACCCAAGATGATCTCGCCGCCCCATGAGGTTTCATCACATTTCTTCGGCGTCAACATCGAAAACAGCTACATGAGTCCACCGATCCTTTCGTGGACCGATCCCATGCTTGAAAGAGCGATCAAGGAAGCCGGCATTGAAGCGATCCGCTTTCCAGGCGGCGACGTGGGCAACTACTGGGATTGGCAGAAGGGAACCGTCTACCCCATAGGCAAGGCCAGTCAAACGCAAGACTCTCTGAACGCCCTCCTCGATCTCTCCCGCGCCACGGGAACCTACCCGATCTACAGCTTGAACGTCATGACGCTGAATAACGCTGTCCTGTCTCGCGCCAATCTGTCGCAAGGCGTCGCCAACCAGCTTCGCATGCTCGATGCTGCCCATGGCATGAAGCTTCCGGTCGAAGACCTGGAACTTGGCAACGAGTTCTTTTGGAGTTCACCGGACCACGATCGCGCGTTCCCCACTGCCGCCGACTATGCGACGGACATGAATCAGTGGACCGCACGCCTGAGGCAAGACTATCCCCATGCCAACATCGCCGCTGTCGGATCCATTCCCTCCTCGGGCGATGCGCGCACCAAGAACTGGAACGAGGCAGTGATCGGCAAGATCCATGATGTGGACGCCATCACGCTGCATCGCTATGACAGCATCGTCGATGGCGGGGTCTGGGATGGAACCGCTCCGGATGCGGTGCTGAGCCATGTGTTCACCGACTGGGAAAAAATCGTCTCGGGTGAAGTGCACCCGATCGAGAAAGCCAGGCTTCGTCTATGGGTGACCGAATTTAGCGGGTTCAAAGACTGCACCTCCAACGCACGCTTCACCGGCACATGGCTGGAAGCGCTCTACCAGGCGCAGATGGCCATCCAGTTCCTCTCAACGCCGTCGGTCGACCAGATCGAGCTCTACAACATCACGGGCAGCACGGGTTCCTTGATGTTTCAGAACACATCGTCGTATTGGAACGCGTGTCAAAACAAAAGCATGACCTTTCACGCGACTGCCGGCGACTTGACCGCCACAGGACAGGCGTATGCGCTGTTTGGCGGCGCGTTGAAGCAAGCGACATCGGTCTCTGCCCTGACGTTTCCCGAGACGTCCATGGTCCATCCGAAGTCAGGAACGCCCTATCCTTCCGTGACCGGTATTGCCTTGATGGGCGAGACAAGCCAATGGATCCTTGTCAATCTCTCCTCCAAGCCACAGACGCTGAAATATCCCGGCATGGGGCAAGGAACGATGGAGAGTCTCAACGCGCCTTCATTGACGACCATCGTGGATTCGGCGCATGTGCTATCCCACGGGACGCACGCCTTCGATGGGCGTCATTTCGTCCTACCGCCTTTTTCCGTGAACCGGATTGTCGTGAAGCATCCTGTTCATTGAACGGTGCTTCCATTCGCACCGCGGGATGCCTTCCCGCGGTACCGATGACATCGCTCTGCTTTTGAGCCGGCATGCGAGAGTCATCAAGCCATAGCGACGAGAACGCTACGCGCCCCCTGACAGCCGCATCGTCAGCCCATCGGGGCTATCGCCATCCTGCCCCCCCGCATTCGCAAGGTGATCGACCTGCTAATCGGGTTCAGGCAAGCCAGTCATTGCAGCGTCGGATGATGACTGAGCTCTCTGCCTTCTGCGAAGAAAAGGCTTTTCGACGAAGCGATAAGAAAGATACCCAGCAGCCATTGCAAGAACGACAGATATTGCCATGCCAAGCCAGAAATGATGTGTAATTCTGTTTATAACGATTTGCTGGATGGGAAACCCATAAATATACATTCCATACGAAATGTCGAACCTTCCGTTGATCAGTTTTTCGCTGAATGACTCTCCCACAACGGCAACAACGATAGTGATGCCCAGCGTCCCCAGAACACTGTATTCGAGCCCACCCGGCATGACAAACATGCCAACAACCCCAAACATCAACAAGAACCACCTGTTGGGATACCAGGCCTCCTTGGTTGCGGATAGCAAAGCTCCGCCACTGAAACATATTCCGAACATGCATAGGTAATTCAACGGGACACCGTAAAATGCAAATCCAGTGCCGGTATGCACAAGCGATGCCGTCCCAAGAATCGAGCCCGCAAAGAGGGCGAGAAGAATCTTCCAGGATTGCGAGAACGACAACGCAACGCCGATAGCGATATAGCAGATGCACTCAATAGGCAGCGTCCACAGGCTTCCATTCAATGCATTGGGATAAATATAGTTAGCAAAAACTCCCGGAATGGCCTGGCCCAAAAATAACGAATACTTCAGAAAAGTGACCCATGCAAATTTGGACGTGATGTAGTCCAACTTCGACTCACCTGTGTAGATAGCACCCAAAACATAGGTCATCAAAAACGAACACACGACCATGGCGGGCAACAGACGCCGCAACCGACGTTTGCTGAATTCAATAAAATTGCCGGATCGCTTGAAGCTGTCGGGCATGAAGTAGCCCGAGATGGAAAAGAAGATAGCGACCGCAACGAAGCCATAGCTATCCCAAAAGGGATAAACCGGCTCGACCGCCCCATGCAGAGCAAATTGATGGCTGTATAGCACGAGTAGAGCAGCGAAATGCCGCATCAAGTCGTAGCAATTTCCACGATCATGTTCGTCGATGCTCTTCATTTGACCTTCTTCTTAACGCCGGGTGATATTTTTTCCAGACTGACATCAACGGTGATCTTGCACCGACCTTTGCTTAGAGCCGCCTTGTCGAAGGAAGAAGCCGCAAGGATTCTACGAAGGGCTATGGCTACTGAGGCCCACTTCGTCCGACAAGGCAAAGAAACCCGGTGGCCGCTTGCCGCGGCATGGATCATTGGCCATGTCGAAACACCCGGATATGCAGTTGCCTGCCCTGCTGCCGGGGGTGGTAACGAAACCGTGGTTGAAACCCCCACGAACGGAAGCCCCCGACGACGTGCAAACAATGACTTTTTTGGCGTGGACGAAACAGCCTCAGCCACTGCACTCTCGATACGTGCTATGCGCCCCATCCCTCCCCCTCCGACACAGGCTTCCCCTTTTTCGCTGCATAAAGGGCAGTGTGTGCCGCCAATCTCCAGAAAGGTTGCGTTTTGGGAAGTCCTCTGACCGGAGAGGGGCGCGATCAAGAGCGGTAGCTGGGTGGAGCCCCGGGGCCACTGACACGGGTGCGAGACGACTCTTGATCGGGCAAACCGATCATGAGGTCCGTTTTTGACGTTGACCTGATGAGCTCGGACAGCCCCAACTGTCCAGGCGGGATGCTATTGGCGCCCTCGATTTAGCCTCAAGGGCACGAGGCGCTGAATAAGCGCGTGGACAACGTTGTGGGTCACCCGCAGGCGCCCCATTCATTCGTCCACCGCTTATCACCACGGTGCCAAAGGCATCGGCCTGCCCTTCGCATTTGCGAGATCATTGCCCACTTGTCCGGGGGTTTAGGGCAGGCAAGGAACACCATCGCCTGCCCCGAGTTAGGGACAGGTGCGATGGTGAGTCCCATGCATCGGTAACCGTGGCGATCGTTATGCGTGCATCAGCGCTTGTCCAGCGCCTCGCGACCGATGGCCGGATCGTCGGTGAAAAATGCATCGATGCCTGCGTCGATATAAGCGCGGATCTCAGCGGCCGAACCCGATTCGTTGAACGTCTTCGGATCGCTGCCCTGCCAGAAGTTCTTGGCCAGGAACTGATTCTCCGGTCGAAACGTATAGGGATGAAGTTCCAGTCCAGCGGCATGTGCGTCGTGTACCAGCGCCGCCGGCTGACCCAGGGTGCCGTCGGCCTTGAGCGGAATGATCATGCGCGTGGACGGACCGATCGCATCGGCGTAGCTGGCGATCTGGCGCAAGCCAGCGGGCGTTATCATGTCCGCAAAGCGCAGCTTGCCGCCCGCGGCGGTCACATCGTAAGTCTGTCTTTCGGGCAGATCGGCCAGCAGTTGAAGCAAGCGGATATTCGGGTGCTTCTGACGTGCCTGCGCACCACCCAGCTTTTCGTGCAGGTACTTGAGATTGGCGATCTCGAACGACTGGATCTCCACCGGCGCGGTACGCGTATAGCTATGCGCCGCCAGTGTGGCGAGCAGCTTGTCCTCCATCGGCAGGCCCAGTTTCTGGAAGTAAGTGCTGTGCTTGATCTCCGGGATGATGCCGATCGGCCGGCCGACCACCGCCGACTCCGCCGCGACAAAGTCGATGATCTCGTCCATAGTGGGGATCTGGAACTCGCCGTCGTACTTCGTGCCGCGCAACTGCGGCAGACGCTCGCGCGCGCGGAGCGTCTTCAGCTCGGCCAGGGTAAAGTCATCGGTGAACCAACCTGTGATGGTCTCACCGTCAACGACCTTGCTGGTCTTGCGACTGGCGAACTCGGGATGGCTGGCGACATCGGTAGTGCCACCGATCTCGTTCTCGTGGCGCGCCACCATCACACCGTCCTTGGTCATCACCAGATCGGGCTCGACGAAATCGGCGCCATCGGCGATCGCCTTGCCGTATGAGGCGAGGGTATGCTCCGGGCGCAGCGCGCTGGCGCCACGATGGCCGATCACCAGCACCTTGGCCGCCAGGGGCTTTTCTGCTGCGTAGGCTGTCATCGCGCAGGTCGCCCATACGGCCGCAATCATCAAAACAACGTGTCGCATGTCTTGCCTCCGTGGGTTTGAAATCCGACATGAGCCATATCGGCGCCTGCTCCGTCATGCAGGCGCCTGGGCTTGTCGCCATGATTCATACTTGACTCGAAAGGACGCCTCGAAGGATATCGAGGCGTCCTTGAGCCAACAGGACAACTTGGGAACTGCTAAATACCTACCTGAGCTGCGAATGCCTGATAGAGCGTCCTATCAGATTTTCGTCGAAAAGGTGAGGAACCACTGCCGCGGCGCGATCGGGTAAGTGTTGTAGGTGCCCGAAGCGGCACCCACCACCACCTGGTAGTTACCCTTGCGATCAGTCACGTTGGTCACGTTCAGGCTCAGCTTGGCGTCGTGCAGGAAACTCTCCAGCGGTAGTGCATAGCTGAGCTGGGCACCCATCAAGAAATAGCCCGATATCGACAGGTCGTTGGTATAGGTCGCGTAAACCTTGCCCACCGTGTCACCGCTCAACTGGCCGGTAAAACGCCCGTAGTTCGCACTGATGATGAACTTGTTCATCCATTCCGGACTGCCCGGCACCTTCTTGCCAGCGGTCGGCACTAACGTTGTACCGCTGAAATAGTTGTCGTCGTACTTGGAGTGGTTGTAGGACACCGCGTCGTAGATGCTGAAGTGCTCGCCCATATGCAGCGTCGCGGCGAGATCGGCGCCATCGGTGGTGACGCTGCCAACGTTCTGGATGATCGATGCACCACCGACAATCGAGGAAATCACCGGCGTCGGGCTGATCTGCAGCAGGCGGTTGGAGAAATTCACGTGGTAGACGCTGACCTGGCTATCCAGGCCGGTGAACGGACCGACATCAAAATCATGCTGTGAACGCAGGCCAAGCTCGTACACCCACGCCGTTTCAGGCTTCACCGTCTGCTTGAAGATATTGAACGCCTGCTGGCTGCCCAGGCTCCATGGCGACAGGTTATTGGCGGTAGCAAACTGGCGCATGTTCTGCTGCGCATTGAAGAACAGCTCGTCGTGCGCGCTGACCTCCCAGGTCGCACCGAGCTGCGGCAGGAAAGCCTTGTGGCTGTTGATGGTGCCGTTGGGGTATTGCGTCACACCCACGGTGGAGTTGGGCAACGGCTCCACCGGGTACCAGCCATCGGCATACTGGAAGCTCGACTTGAAGCCGGCCTGCAGCGTGATGTCCGGCGTAACACGCCACAGGTCGGAGACGTAGGGCTGAATGACGTCGCTGCGTGCCTTGTCTTCATACTGGGTGATCAGAGGATTGCTCGGCCGCGAATACGGTGTGGACGCACCCGGATTGTTCACATCGAGCGGATACCAGCGTCGGTCCTGCGACACCTGATTGTGTTCCCACCAGACGCCCGCGCTCAGTTCGTTGGTGTCGGTATTCCAGTTCAGTGCGGACAGCCAGCCACGGCGATTGATATCGTATTCGGTGGTACGGATCGCATAGCCGGATCCGCCGAACACCTGCTTCAGGTTCTGGTTCGGGAAATACACCGCGAACAGCGCAGGCAGACCGGCGACCTGGATCGGCCCGGCCACGACGCCGGCGCCATCGTCGTGATGGAAATACACCTGGTTGGACCAGGTCAGCGAGTCGCTAAGGTTCCACTCGTACTTGGCGTAGGTGAGGTAATCGGTACGCTGCGCATCGCTGTAGTAGTTGCGGTAGTTGTTGCCGTCCGCGACCGGCGGCGCGCCATTGGCGCCGAGATAGTTCAGCGCCTGCTGGAAATCCGGATACATGAAGGCGCGCGTGTATGGCTTGCCGCCCTGGCCCGCCACCGTGCCGTGATAGATGGAGTCCTCATTCGGCTCGGTCTTGTCCGAATAGTCGGCAAAAAAAGTGAAGGTGCCGTGCTCGTCGTGATGCACGAACTTGCCGTCAAGCTGGTTGCCGCGCTGATGACCACGGAAATCCCACGCACGCTGATCCTGGTGCATGACCGAGATATAGGCCGAGTTGTCGCCAGCGAAGCGACCCGTGTCGAAGCGCGCATAGGTGCGCGTGGCGTCGTGGCTGCCGATGGTCTGCGAAAAGCGACCACCCATTTCAGCCGCCGGATCGCTGGAGAAGGTAGCTACGCTGCCACCGAGGTTGGAGGTGGATGCGGTGGCCAGGTCGCCGGCACCTGAGAACAACGTGACGCTGCTGATGTCCTCGCTGATGATTGCGCGCTGCGGCGTCAGGCCATTGTAGTTGCCGTACTGCTGATCACCCAGGGGTATCCCATCCATGGTGTAACCAAGCTGCTGGCCGTTGAAGCCATGCACGAACAACGACGCATTCTGCTCGTTGTTGCCCCACGGATCGGCAGTGCGATACAGCACACCTGGCAGCGTCTGGATCGCCTGCAGCGGACTGGTGCCGGGCAGGATCTTCTGGATCTCCGAGCCGCTCAGCGATACCGCCGAACGCGTGCTGTTCTTCGCCGAGACGCTCACCACATCGAGCTGCTTGGCGGTGTCCTGGGTGGCATTGTCCGGCGTGCCGCCGGTTGGCGCGGTCCCGCTAGTGGCTGTCGTCACCGAGACCGGCGCCTGCGGCATGTCGCTGCCACCCGCATGCGCCATGGCGCTCAACACGGCCAGTACGCTCGCGGCCAATAGCTTGACCCTGCCATCCGCGCCCGCGAACTTGCGCTGCGAATGCCCCCTTCCACGCACGGAAAGCTCTTCGAGCTCGGAATGGATAGGCGTCGCCGGCAACCGAAACGCTCTGCTTTGATCAAAAATCATGGAGTTCCTCAGGTGATGTCGCGCAAAGAACGCTCGCCAAAGCGGCCAAGCCACTACGGCATCGAATTACAACAATGCTTAGCGCAGATCGCCCCGGCTGGTCGTTCAACAGGAATGACGCCGACATGCGGCGCGGCACCAGCGTGCGCGCGAGGAGCGCGACACCGATAATTCCCCTGGATCGTGCGAATCTGCGCGTCAGTGCGCAAATGATGCAGTGCAAAAGTTACGATCCCGTGACTCGCCAAAGAACTTCATGCGATGAGACGTCTAGACGTCCATGCTTCCATTCAGAATCTCTTCAGATCACATCTCATGGGAACGGCGTAGTAACCCATCTGCAAGCGTTGCAGATGGATGGGATCGAGAATTCGATCGTGGCTGAGGCATAGGCGAGCTGCGCGAATGCTCTTCTGGAGGGCGGCGTCTACTTGCATTCGCGCGCCCATCCCATCATTCAACAATGCTTACCATTCGCGAAGCTGACGAAAGAGCACGTAGACAGATTCAACGCCTGCTCGGTCGCTGATGCTTTGGCCAGCCCGACAGCATCGGTACGACATCGAGCATTGCTTGGTTCATAAGGAAACGACTGGCTCAGGTCACCCTGCATGCCCCGCACATCATTCCGACGGCCGCTCGCACGGATGCTCGATCGCTCCCTTCGGTCTGCCAAACCTTCTCCGAGTTTGCTGGCGCGTGTCATGGGGGAACACCGCGTTCCATTGTTGCCCCGCAGTGCCCCAACGCCTTCCTGAGGATGAGGCAACCACCCCCGACAAACCCTTGGCGCGCCTTCGTGGATGCCTGCCGGGACCGATATTGGCAGGAATCCTGAGGGTTGATATGATTGGAGCTTCGTGGGGCGGTAGCTCAGCTGGGAGAGCGTCGCGTTCGCAATGCGAAGGTCGGGAGTTCGATCCTCCTCCGCTCCACCAATTCATACCAGCCAAAAAGCCTTGGAAACTGACTGTTTCCAAGGCTTTTTTGTTTGCCCGCCTTGCAGCGATTTCAGGTGGCTTTCTGGGGCACTGTGGGTGCGGGCGAAGCGGGCGTTTGCGCAGGCGGAAACAGCCGGCCCGTGATCAGCAACCAGAGGGTTCCGGCCGCGATGCCCAGCACGAGCAGGTTTGCCAGAACGAACAGGACAGGCGCCAGCATGGCCATGGCGCCGTGCGGATCGCCGATCGATACGCGAATGGTTGCGCCAGCCAATGCCGTCGCGCCGAAGGTGAACGCCCAATAGGATGCGCCGAAGGGTTGTTCGGCGATCCAGCGGCTCATCCGAATGAGCAGCAGGGCCTGGAGCAAGGCATAACCAATCAGCATGTGCACCACCAGGTCGGAATGAGCGCCGCTCACCGACAGGTAGCAAACCGCACCGACAGCGGGAGGCGCGAGTTGAATGCCCAGCGTAGGCCGCAAGGCAGGCGCGAGAGCCGGCGCGGTGTAAAGCCGGTGAAGCAGCACGGACTCCACCGCCAACCACGTGAAGAACCCGCCGCCAAAGGCCAGTTGTCCCCACTCCGGCCAACCCACGCTTGCCAGGACGATCCCGCATACGAAGCATCCGGCGACCAACGGCAGATAGAGAACTGGAGTAGTCGCTGCCGGGTCGCGCCCACCCCGCCAAAGAACACCCGTGCGCCAAAGACCGAAGAAGACCGTGAAGGCGGCGCCGATCATGAGCAAGGCGATTGACGCGGGCCGGGAGTAAGGCAGGACGCCTTGAGCGACGAGCATCGTGGCGACACCGGCCAATCCAATGAAACAGCATTGAACGGCATGTACGGCTTCCTCTTTTGCAACGGCGGGGGCGACAAGCCATTTGCATCCGTACAGCACGGTGATCAGCAGCCATGCGAGCACGGTGATCGCAACGAGTACCTCACCGACGATGGCTGGAAGCGCCCAGACCACATGAGCCGCTCGCCAGTCGTTGGCCAAGCCTGCCAGTCCAAGCACGATGCCAAAAAACGACGCGGGCACACGTGGAAACGAATGTGATGCCACTGGATCAGTCATGTCGTGTTGCCCTTTTACTGGGTGGATTGAGCGTTATGTCGCTTTCGATGTAGGGCAGACTCTAGAGAGATTCGGTTTCACCTTGAAGCGCATGGGGTTGGACGCTGCATCCAATGGGTTGCCCTAGAAAGCCCCTCAGTTTCCCTATCGTCATGCCGGCGCAGGCCGGGATCCAGTGGCTTGGCGATCAGTTGTCGCGAGAGCCGACAAGCATCTGCTCTATCGCGAAAGCCGGCAACCGAAGTCACTGGATCCCGGCCTACGCCGGGATGACGATCAGGAAGGGTTTCGGGGTTTCCTGAAAGCGCTTCTTTCCTCTCATCGTCCCAACCATTGGAACCTACGTTCCATGACGCCGACTTCTCCCCCGCCCGGCTTGAACCTAGGCTTTGAAAAGCCCACGAAAAAAGAGGACGGGATGAACAAGAGCCAGCAAAAGCAGCACCCATCGCAGGAGAAGACGCGACTCGGCCGGCCTGTCTCCGGAAAATCGCAGGTCATCGGCGAAGGCTTCCATGCGCAGCATTTCACCCAGGACATGTTTGACGGCGCGATGGATCCGCTGATCATGGTGGACCACTTCGTGATGACGGCACCGACCTTCGAGCCGCATCTTCATACCGGCATCTCTGCCGTCAGCGCTCTCTTTGAAGACACCCGGGGGCAGTTCCTCAATCGTGACTCGCTTGGCCATAACGTCGCGCTCGAACCGGGCGATCTTTACTGGCTGACCGCGGGCCGTGGCGCCGCCCACGAAGAACGGCCCGCCGCCGACGCCCGCATCCACGCCTTGCAAATCTTCGTCAACCTGCCCCACCGACTGAAGGGTGAGCCTCCGCGCGCACAGCATGTCCAGGCAGCGGCGATGCCGATCATCACCGGAAAGGATCACCGCGTTCGCGTCATGGTGGGCGCGACCGGTGGCGTCCAGGGTGCGGACGGCACACCCGAAGACATGACCATGCTCGATGGCACTCTCGGCACCGATGGTGCATTCACCCATGCGCTGCCACAGAGTCGGCAGGCCTGGATCTACGCTGTCAGGGGCAATATCCATGTCACCCTGGATGGAGAAGCGGTGTCGCTTCAGGCCGGGAACGCGCTGGCTGTTTCCGCCGGTCGGCCTGCCGACGTCATACTGTCGAGCATCAATGGCGGACAGTTCTTTCTGGCGGCGGCGCGTCCCATTGGAGAAGCTCTCCCGCGATGACGGCACCGGGCGCATCTGTTGATCTACATGAGCACGACTTTGGGAAATTCGGTAGCCAGGTGTTCCAGGAACACCCGGACTGACGGCAACAGGCCCTGCCGATAAGGCAGCAACGCAGTGATCGTGGATTCGCCTGCAAGCCACTCCGGCAGGACACGACGCAAGCTCCCTGTCGCCACCATGTCGCGGCACACGTATCCGGGCAGCGCGACGATGCCGCAGCCTTCAACCGCGGCCTGCTTCAAGCTCACCATGTCGTCACTGACCAGACGTGGTGAAAGCGGTACGACGACATCGGGACGAGTACCCGCGACATGGCGTAGCCGCCATCGAGGCAGCACACCCGTGCGCATCATGAACAGCGAAGGATGGTCGCCCAGATCGTCAGGCGACATGGGCATGCCATGCTTGTCGACGTAAGCGGCTCCGGCAAACAGAAACCACGGACTGGGAGCAAGTGTGCGCTGGACTAGGCCCGAGTCGGGCAACGGATCGGAGTGCGCCCGGATGGCCACGTCGAAGTTGTCGCCAATGATGTCTACATTCTGGTCCGTCGCGTGAGCCACCAGATCGACCTTGGGATAACGCTCCAGAAAGCTCGAGAGCATATCCCTGACGGCAAACTGCATCGTCGCTACACCCGCGGTGAAGCGTACCGATCCCGATGGTTCACCCAGGCGAAGCTTGATCGCATTTTCGGCTGCCTCCGCCTGCTGCACCATCGCCACCGCATGCCGATAGAAATCGTTGCCCACGTCCGTGGTGCCGAAATGCCGTGACGTTCGATTGAGCAGACGCACACCAAGGCTCGCCTCGAGCTGTTGAATGCGGTGGCTCAGCGTGGACTTGGGCACCTGCAGCACCCGCGCCGCGGCAGTGAAACCGCCGCGATCGACAACCTGCACGAACAGATAGAAATCGTTGAGGTCGAGCATGGCTTTTCTCTCAAGTCGGGACTGACCCGCGTCACTGCGGGATAGCTTGCCATGATCGCTGCCATAAAAAGTCATTCGTCCATCCCGTCGTGTAGACACAGCGTTCAACCTGTTGGAAGACGAATATCTAACCCACTCATCGTCCAAAGACATGGAAGTTGAATCCCAGCGAAAAACGCTGTTTTTGTCTTGTCTAAGTTTTTCCTCTCTGTCGGAATGAATACGCCTTCAAACGGCACACATCCCATTCCAATCAGAGAGAACTCACATGACCACGCAACGCACCCGCATGACCCGCGACAACACCGCCGTGCTGCTCATCGATCACCAGGTTGGCCTGATGACCGGCGTGCGCGACATGACCGTGAGCGACCTGAAGCACAACGTGGTTGGCCTGGCGAAAGCTGCCAAGGTGCTTGGCTTGCCCATCGTGGCAGTGACGACTGCCCGCGATAGCATGTGGGGCCCAACGGCGTCCGAGCTGAAAGAAGTCCTGGGCGATGGCGAGATCATGGATCGTTCCACCGTCAATGCATGGGACTACGCACCTTTCGTTGCGGCCGTGAAAGCGACCAAGCGCGATCACCTGATCATTGCGGGCCTCTCCTTCGAAGTCTGCGCATCCTTGCCTGCCATTTCAGCGCGCGAAGAAGGCTATCAGCCCATCATCGCACTCGATGCCTGCGGCACCTTCTCGGCCACCAAGCGCGAGGCGGGACTGGCACGGTTGAACACATTGGGCATCGAAGTTTCCGATTACTCCACCTTGATGGTCGAGATCATGGGCGACAACGCCGATCCGAAAACACTGGATGTGTATGCGGCGCTCGACATGCCCTTCGCGGTTCTTATGGGTCAGGTCGCTCAGGCGCTCCGCAAATGAACGGGACATTCGACGTCATCGTCGTCGGTGGCGGCTCCGCGGGTGCGGTGCTTGCCCATCGTCTGAGTAGTGATTCGTCGCGCAAGGTGTTACTGCTCGAAGCCGGCGAGGCCTATCGACCGAATGTCTTTCCTCGCGATCTCGCCGATGCAGACACGGTGACGGGACCGGACGGTCACAACTGGGGCTACACCGCCGAAACGGGCCTTGCGGGCCGCACGATCGGTGCGCCGCGCGGCAAGACGCTGGGCGGGAGCTCGAGTGTGAACGCGGCCGTCGCCATCCGTGCGCGCCCGGCCGACTTTGCCAAATGGCGGGCGATGGGCGTCGACGGCTGGGACTGGCCGGAACTGCTTGAAGACTTCAAGGCGATCGAGAACACGCCGGACGGAGACGATCGTTACAGGGGGCGCAACGGCCTCCTGCCGATTCGGCATCGCCGTCCGGACGAACTGACGCCCGGTGCGAATGCATTCGTCGAAGCGGCAGCACGCCTTGGCCATGCACGCGTAGAAGATTTCAACAGCGATACACAGGATGGCGTGTCGCCCTATCCGCTGAACGTCATTTCCGGCCGGCGGGTCAACACGGGTATCGCCTTTCTTGGCGACGACGTGCGTGCGCGACCCAACCTTGCGATACGCGGGCGTGTCGACGTTGATCGTGTGCTGATCGAAGGCGGCCGCGCCACAGGCGTCGTAGATGCCGATGGCCATATCCATCGCGCTGAACAGGTCATCCTCAGCGCGGGAGCCTTCGGCAGTCCGGCGATCCTGATGCGCTCGGGCATCGGCCCAGCAAATCGACTGGCCGCTCTGGACATCAAGGTCGTCGCGAATTTGCCGGTGGGCCAGGGCCTGCAGGAGCATCCGTTCTACTACAACATCTACGCGCTCAAACCCGAGGCCAACGGCATGCATCCAGCCTCCGGAGCCATGTTGTGGACAGCCTCTTCCACCGCGGAGCCGGGCGATCTCGACCTGCACGTCTCGGCCACGCACCTGTTCGATCCGACGCAAAGCGCCACGGGCGGTGCGATCGTGCTCGCCTGCGCAGTCACTCAGCCTGAAGCCAGAGGCAGCCTGGAACTCGTCGACCGGCATCCGCGTAGCGCTCCGCGCATCCGCTACAACCTGCTAGGCACGCCCAACGATATGGCCCGCATGCTCGAATGCGTACGTTTATCGCGAGCTATCGGGCGGCAGCAACCGTTTGCCGGTCTCGTCGCCGCCGAAATGTTTCCGGGACCTGGCGTCTCCGACGGGCAGGAACTGCAGCAAACGATAGAACGGCAAGTGGATGGCTATGCACATCCGACATCGACCTGCCGCATGGGTCGCCCTGACGATGGTGTCGTCGATGCCGGCGGACGGGTCTACGGCGTGGATAACCTGTTCGTCATCGACGCGTCGATCATGCCGCTTGCATGCAGCGCACCGCCGAACATCACCACCATGATGATGGCGTGGCATCTCGCACGCCGCACGTTTGGAGTTCACTGATGGCCATCATTCCTATCGATGAGAACGACATCGCAGCGGCGCGTGCGCTACGCATGGAATTCGCACGGTTCTGGTCCGCGACTCAAGGCGAGCCCGAAGATATCTATGACCAGTTCATCGCCCTGACACCGATGGCGCCAGCAGTCGCCACCCGCCCATCCGCCGACGATGCCGGACCGGGCTGGTGGTGCGAGCCGGTCGACGCGGAGGCCGGCAAGGCAATCCTGTACATCCACGGCGGCGGTTATTTCGTCGGTCATGCCGGGCCCTACCGCGGTTTCGTCAGTCAGATTGCAGCACGGGCACGTGTCCCGGTCTTCGTGCTGGAGTATCCGCTCTCGACACAAGCCGCACTGCCTGTCGCATTGGATCTCGCAGTGGCGACCCTGGAACGTTTGGCATCTCGATTCGCTTCGGTGGCGGTGGTCGGCGATTCAGCCGGTGGTGGCTTGTCGTTCGCCACCGTGCTTGAAGCGCGAAGAAGGAACATTCCGGTATCGGCCATCGTCGCGTTTTCGCCCTGGACCGACTTCACGTTCAGTGGAGCCAGTGCACGCGATATGGCGGTGGGCGATCCGCTGCTCGATCCGGCCTATCTGCGCGATTGCGCCACACGTTATCTGGGATCGGCGCAACCCACGGATCCACGTGCCTCGCCATTATTTTCAGCCGACCTGAAACTTCTGCCACCCACACTGATCCAGGTCGGCTCGGACGAGAACCTGCTCGACGATTCCCGCCGCATGGCCGAGGCGATCGCCAACGCCGGAAGACAGGTAGAGCTCGAAGTGTGGCAAGGCATGCATCACGTATTTCCACTGAACATTCAATTGATCAGTGCACGTCGGGCGCTGGACCGTGCTACTGCGTTTTTGGCGAGGCACTGGGAGTAATCATTTGCATCATCCGTTGGACTGAGCGGACCGACCGAACCAAAGCCTGTCGATCGCCAGCGGACCGGAGCCTCCCAACACCAAGGCGATCAAGCCCGCCAGATAAAGCAGATCCGTCTCATAGCCGGGTTGTCCGAAGTGCGCTCCGGCAGCCGTGACCGATTGAAGCTTGATCGAGCTGAAGCCGTTTGGCAGATGCACGGTAAAAATGGCGACGAGCAGCACGACCGCCATCGGGATGCTGACCAGTGGGATGAGGGCGCCGAGTAGCACGGCCAATCCACCCAGCAGCTCGATGGCGACGGTTGCCCATGCCAGCAGGTCCGGAAAAGGCATGCCGAGCGCATGCAGGATGTTCGCAAAGTCATCGGGGCCGCGCGCCAGCTTGGCGTAGCCGTGTTGCATGAAACCAAAGCCGACGATCAGGCGAAGAGGAAGGGCTGCCCAGTGCTGGCGCGGTGTGGGAAATAGCTGCGAGCAACGTTCGATCAGGGGGTTCACGACATATCCGGGGAGGGAGGGATGAGATAGACATCATGATGTCACTATGTCATGATGTCAAATATGAAGACACCATCCGCCCTGCCCCTTTATGCGGTCGTCGAGGCCGAAATTGCCTCGTCGATCGGTGACGGTTCCTTTCCCGTCGGTCACCAGTTGCCCACGGAAGACGAGTTGATTCAGCGCTTTTCGGTCAGTCGCACAACGATCCGCAAGGCCATCGAGAACCTCTCCGGTCGCGGTCTGGTCGAAATTCGCCGCGGTACGGGCACCTTCGTTGCGCAACCTAAAATCATCCAGGAGATGACCGAGCTCACCGGCTTTGTCGAAGACATGGATTCGCTGGGTTTGGTCGCGACCGCACGCGTCATCGATCACGCCATCGTCGCGGCCGACGACGATGTCGCCAGGAATCTCGCGGTGAACGTGGGCACATCGGTCATGCGCATCCGGCGCGTGCGCCTGGCCAGCGGGGTGGCGCTTTCACTGGATGAAACCTATCTGCCGCGCGAGATCGGCGAGAAGATCGTCTCGCATGACCTGGCCGCCGAACCCATCTTCAAGCTGCTCGAACAACGCTACGACATTCCGCTTATCGAAGCGGAATACAAACTCGAGGCGACCGCAGCAAACGACGATGTCGCCATGGCGCTGGCAGTGGATGTGGGCAGCCCCATCTTTCTTATCGAGCGTACGTCCTACACCGCCGACAACCGGCCCATCGACTACGAGAAACTGCACTATCGCGGCGACCTCATACGGTTTCGCACCCGGCTCGCTCGTCGCAAGCCCGTAGATCGCTGACGGCATCGCATTGCACATCGGGTTTACCCTCTGGCTGCTTGCCATCGCGATCGGCGCAAGCGCCGTCGGCGGTACGCTGGGCATGGCTGGCGGCATTTTTATCGTGCCGCTGCTTACCGTATTCGGCGGCATGGACATCCGCACCGCCGTAGCGGCCAGTATCGTGTCGGTCATCGCCTGTTCGTGCGGCAGCGCGGCCTCCTTCCTGACAAACCGTCTTACGAACATACGCCTGGCCATCACGCTGGAAGTGGCCACCACATCGGGCGCATTGACGGGCGTCCTGCTGGCGAACCGGCTCCCAGCCTCATCGTTGTGCGCATTGTTTGCCGCGGTGTTGCTGATCTCTGCCTGGCAGATGGTCAGCCGGGGACGCGAATCAACACAGCCTGCCGAGCAGGCGCAGGCGTCCGACTGGGCCAGCCTGTTGCGGCTTCATTCCAGCTATCCCGATCACATGCATGGTCGGCCGGTGTTCTATCGCGTGCGACGCCTGCATCTGGGACTCGCATTGATGTATGGCGCCGGTGTGATCTCCGCCATGCTGGGCATCGGCAGTGGCGTACTCAAGATTCCGGCGATGGACTCGGCGCTGCGCTTGCCGATGAAGGTTTCCTCGGCCACCTCCAACTTCATGATCGGCGTGACGGCGGCGGCCAGCGGCGTGGCCTATTTCATTCATGGCGACATGCATCCGGCCATCGCCGGGCCGATCGCGCTCGGTTCGGTGATGGGTGCATGGATCGGCGCACGGCTTCTCATGCTGATACCGAGCGACAAGCTTCGATGGGTGTTCGCGCTGGTGCTGATCGGGCTGGCCGCGCAAATGTTCATGACGGCCCTGGGATTTCATGTCAAGGCAGAACCCGCATGAGCATGGACAGCGCCGGGGAGCGCAAACTGGAACGCCTGTTGGCAAATGTTCTTTCCATCGGAACGTGGCTGGGGTCGGCCGCCATCGCTATCGGGTTGACCATGCAGTGCCTGCGTTGGGGGCACGTGATGTCAGCCCTCACTTGCGCGCGCACTATTACGGTAGGCATCGCACTTTTTATTCTCCTTCCGATCCTACGCGTTCTGCTGATGGCTATTGCCTTTGTTCGAACGCGTGACGTGATGCTCGGCGTCATGGCCATTGCCGTCCTCGCCGTGATTGGCGTAGCCGCATTCACGGGCATGCGCATCGCCTGAGCGTCGACGCGGATTGCACCGGTTTCTTCATCCTGTGGAGTTGTTCTCGATGAGTCAGCAACCCGAACCTTTTACCGTCCAGGTGGACGATGCCGTACTCGCCGATATCGCCCAGCGACTGGATCGCACCGTATGGCCTGACGACCCGGGAAATGATGACTGGAGCTATGGCGTCAATCGCGCCTATCTGAAAAGCCTGGTCGACTACTGGCGCCATGCATATGACTGGCGCGCCGTGGAACGACGAATCAATGCGTTTCCTCACTATAAAGTGGTATTGGACGGGGTGCCGGTTCATTTCATGCATGTCAAAGGGAAAGGCCCCTCCCCCATGCCGATCGTGCTCACGCATGGCTGGCCGTGGTCGTTCTGGGACATGCACAAGGTCATCGAGCCACTCACCGATCCCGGCGCGCACGGCGGCGATCCGGCCGACGCATTCGATGTCGTGATCCCCTCACTTCCCGGTTACGGTTTTTCCGGACCATCGCCGCACGCAGGCGTCAACTTCTGGCGCACGGCGGACTTGTGGAACCATCTGATGACGGATGTACTCGGCTACTCGCGCTACGCAACCAGTGGGGGCGATTGGGGCGCTTTGGTGTCTTCGCAACTGGGGCACAAATATGCCGACCGCCTCTATGGCGTGCACTTGATGCATCCCATGCTGCTCGACCAGTTCAACAGCGATCGCCCATGGGATGTTACGGCACGAGCCTGGGATACCGGCAAAAAGCCACCCGCAGGCAGCACGAAGTTCGCTGCGCATTTCGCCGTCCATGTACTCGATCCACAGACGCTCGCTTATGCGTTGACTGACTCCCCCGTGGGCCTTCTGGCCTGGCTGTTGGAACGTTGGCGAGCATGGGGCGATAGCCATGGCGACCCGGAGCGCGTGTTCTCGAAAGAGCACATGATCACCAACACGATGATCTACTGGGTGACCGGCACGGCGGGATCGTCGATGCGCGCCTATGCCGATGCGGCCCGGCATCCCTGGACACCGTCACATGATCGACAACCCGTCGTGGAAGCGCCTACCGGCATAACCTTTCTTGGAGGCGAGAATCCGCCCGGCGTCAGCACCGACCAGCGCGTCGCGATCTTCAAGTCGGGCCCGCGTGCGCAGTTCTTCAATACCGTGTACGCGCGTGCCCACGAAACCGGTGGCCATTTCGGGTATTACGAGAATGCAGGCGCAGTCATTGACGATCTGCGCGACATGTTTCGCCCGATGCGAGCGCAGTCCGGATCTGCATAGCCGGCCTTCATCCGGCCGTCGCCCGAAAGTACGAACTGAAATGAGCCGCGAATAGCTGGCTTCTCTGTAGGAGCGACTTAAGGAAACCTCTAAAAAAATCCTTTCCTATCCGTCGCCCCGGCGAAGGCCGGGGTCCAGCGCCTTCAGTACGTTGAAGCGCAAGGCACTGGGCCCCGGCCTTCGCCGGGGCGACGATGAAGACTGAGATTATTCGAGGTTCCCTGAAAGCGCTCCCGCAAAGAGCGCATGACATCAATGCCCCGCGCGCAACACATCCATCGCCGAGTGACAGGCATTGGCGAGCTGTTCGCGCATCAACTCCGGACCGGAAGGGTCGCCGTTGACGATCGCATCGCGAATTTTCAATGACTGCCGATGCGACGCTTCCATGCGGCCCGGCTGGCTCATGGCGATACGACGCAAACGACGTACCGGACCGAGCAAGGTGGTATGCGTGGCATGCAGGGTGATGTTTTCGGAGAGCGCCATGATGGCGGCGTAGAAACGGTCCAGCGCATCGGTATAGGCCACCGCATCCCCATGGGCAACGGCAGCACTCATGTCCGCGAGCACTTCGTCCAGGCGCGCGGCAGCCATCGGCGAGCGACGTCTGGTCGCCAACTCGACAGCCAGGGATTCGAGCGCCGCGCGCACCGTATAGGTCTCTTCGACGTCGCGCTCGCTGACCTCGCGAACGAACACCGCGGCGCGCGGCACGATGGTGACCAGGCCCTCGCGCTCCAGTTGCGCAAAGGCTTCGCGAACCGGGGTACGACTCACATTGAGTCGTGCGGCCAGCGTCACTTCGGTCAAGCGCTCGCCCGGTGGCAACAGGTTGCTGACGATGGCCTCGCGCAAGGCGGGAATGACCACGACGTCACTCAGCGCCTCGCCACTGCCGCTGGCGGGACGGCGGTTGGCGCGGAGGCGTTCGGCGATGGCGGTAAGCGGATCGGACATGGCGTGCATTCCCTTGGTTGGAGCGTGTCATGGTGCGTGTCGGAACGGATGCTGCAGTGCAATGTGCATGCGCCAAACGGATTGTATACAGTGTATACAATCTTGTTGAGAGCCCGCTCATGAAGGATAACGTCTCTCCCGCGAAGGTCGACATTGCCCGTGAAGGCGACAGCCTGATCTTCACGCTCGACCATCCCCAGTCCGGCAACGAAATCACCGGCGCGATGTTCGAGGACATGCTGCATAGCCTTCGCGCCGAAGCCGCCTCTCCCACGGCTCGGGTACTACGTATCCGCGCCCAGGGCGAGGTGTTCTGCCGTGGCCGCGAACGAGCCGGCCGCGATGCCACTGCCATCCGCACCGAGGTCGCCCGCCTGATCGCACTCAAGCAGGCCATTCGTGAAACCGCGATGATTTCGGTGGCCGAGGTGCAAGGCGACGCCGCCGGCTTCGGCATCGGCCTGGCGGTACTGTGTGATTTCACCCTGGTCGCCGAGCACGCCACGCTGTCGTTCCCCGAGATGCGCAAGGGCCTTCCACCTGCGGCGATCATGGCTTACCTCGGCCAATACGCGCTGCCCAAGCACATCTTTCCGCTGATCCTGCTGGCCGACGACTTCACTCCGGCACGCGCGCTGGAGATCGGCCTGATCACTACGGTTTGCCCGCGCGACACGCTGCGTGCGCAAGCCGACCGATTGGTCGAACGTATCCTGGCCATGGATCCCGAGGGCACCCGCCAGTGCAAGGCGTACTTCCTTGCCGCGCAGGCGCAATCGATGGACAGTAATTTCCGTCACGCTACTGACTTGCTCACCGTGCAAACACTGCGCCTGCAAGCCCATCAATCCTGATCCTGACACCGGCCGGCACGCCGGTCGGTCTCGATGCTGCTGGAGGACATGTTCATGGCCATCAATGCAGGCGCACGACTGGACCGGTTGCCCATGTCCGCGTTTCATCGGCGCATCATGTGGCTGATCGGCATCGGCATGTTCTTCGACGGCTTCGATATCTATGTCGCCTCGACGGTACTGGGCGCCACCTTGAAAAGCGGTTTCTCCAGCTTGCCGCAGAACGCCATGTTCGTTTCCATGACCTTTCTGGGCATGACGCTGGGTGCCTTCGCCACGGGTTTTCTGGGTGACCGCTTCGGCCGGCGTTTTACCTACCAGGCCAACCTGATGATCTTCGGCCTGGCCTCGCTGGCCTCCGCGTTTGCACCGAACATGCTGTTCCTGATCGTGTGCCGCTTTTTCATGGGCCTGGGACTGGGCGCGGAAAACGTGGTCGGCTACGCCACCATGACCGAATTCGTACCGCCGCAAGCACGCGGCAGGCTGCAGGGCATCATGGCGGTATTCGTGGTGACCGGCTTGCCGATCAGCGCGCTCGCCGGATTGCTGCTGGTACCGATGCTCGGCTGGCGCGTGATGTTCGTGCTGGGTGGCCTTGGTGCGATCGCCGTGTGGTATGCGCGCAAGCAGCTGCCCGAATCGCCGCGTTGGCTGGCCGCCAACGGGCATGACCGCGAAGCCGACGAACTGCTCAACCGGATCGAGGCAGAAGTCGCCGCGGAGAAAGGCCCGCTGCCGCCACCCGCTACCACGGTCGCACCGACCTTCTCGCGCGCGTTCTCGTCGCTGTTCTCGCCGCAGATCCTTCCCCGGCTGCTGGTCGGCTGCCTGGTGTTGATCGTGATCAACACCCTGCTCTACGGCTTCGTCACCTGGCTACCGACCTTCTTTGTCAGCCAGGGCATGGATATCGCCAAGTCGTTCATGTTCGCGTTTGTGATGTCGCTGGGCGCACCGATTGGCTCGGGCATCGGCGCACTCACCGCCGATCGCTGGGGGCGCAAGAGCGTAATCATCGGCGCGTCGCTGATGGCGATCGTGTTCGGGGCGATCTATCCGTTCGTCGACCAGCCGATCCTGTTGACCCTGGTCGGCCTGCTGCTGGTCATCCCGGTGTACGTGCTGGTGGCCCTGCTGTTCGGCATTTATGTACCGGAGCTCTTTCCCACCGAAATCCGCCTGCGCGCTGCCGGCATCTGCAATACCTTCGGCCGCGGCGCCACCATCCTCACGCCTTTTGCAGTGGTATGGCTGTTCGGCCACTACGGCATCACCGGTGTGCTCGCGATGATGCTTTCACTGCTGCTGTTGCAGATTGTGGTGGTGGCGGTCTGGGGCGTCGAACCCAAGGGCCGCGGCCTGGAAGAAGTCGCCGCGGGCGATGCGCGATTTCCCCGCGACACGCAGCTGACCCATATCACTCCCCCTCCGCCGCTTTAGAACACGAGCGGCCGCGTAAAACGGAAGACAAGTCATGACCGTGAAACCTGCTGAACCGTTCGATGTGCCGTTGTTTATCGACGGCAAGGAAACGCCCGCCGCCAGCGGGCGCACGATGGATATCGTCAACCCGGCCTCCGGACGCGCCATCGGCGCACTTGCCGCTGCCAGCGAGGCCGACGTCAACCGCGCTGTCGAAGCTGCGCAGCGTGCGTTCGACAGCGGCGTGTGGAGCGGACTGTCCGTCCATGAGCGTGCGCGCATTCTCAATCGCTTCGCCGATCTGTTCGAGGCGAACATCGAGGACTTTTATCGCCTGGAAACACTCAACAACGGTCGCCCCGTCGCGGAAACGCGCGCACAGATCTCTCGCCTGCCGCAGTTCTACCGCTATTTTGCCGCGCTGGCGCTGACCCGCCGCAGCGATGTGATTCCCGTCGAGGGACCGTATCTGGTGTACACGCAGCGCGTGCCGCTGGGCGTGTGTGCGCTGATGACTTCGTTCAATCATCCCTTGATGATTCTGTCCAAGAGCCTGGCGCCTGCGTTGGCCACGGGTAATACCGTGGTGATCAAACCGTCCGAACAGACGCCGATTACCAGCTTGCTGCTGGTGCGTTTGCTCAAGGAAGCGGGCGTGCCCGATGGCGTGGTCAACCTGATCAACGGTGAAGGGCGTGATGCTGGCGCGGCGCTGGCGAAACACCCGGATGTCGCCAAGATTGTCTTCACCGGCGGCACCGCGGTCGGCCGCGAAATCGGCGCGGCGGCCGCACAGCATTTTGCGATGACCACGCTGGAACTCGGGGGCAAGGGCGCGGTGATCATTTTCGACGACTTCGATATGGAGCGCGCAGTCAACGGCGCTGCGTTCGCGGCCTTTATCGGTGCCGGTCAGACCTGCGTCTGCGGCGCGCGCATCCTGGTGCAGCGCTCGATCTACGACGCGTTCCTGGAACGTTTCCGCGGCAAGGTGGAAAGCATTCGCGTGGGCGATCCCGCCGATGCATCCACGCAGTTGGGACCGGTGATTTCGGCCCGCTCGCGCGAGCGCATTCTGGGCATGTTGGAGCGTGCGCGCGAAGACGGCGCGAAAGTGCTGGCCGGAGGCAATGCGGTGCCAGGTGACGGGTTCTACCTGCAGGCGACGGCGTTCTACGACGTCGATCCGCATTCGGAAATCGGCCAGGAAGAAGTGTTCGGCCCGGTGACCGTGATCATGCCGTTCGACGACGAAGCCGACGCACTGCGTATCGCCAACGGTACGCAGTTCGGTCTCGCAGCCTCGGTGTGGACCAACGATGTCGCGCGTGCGCACCGCGTCGCCGGCAAGCTCACCTTCGGCATGGTCTGGGTCAACGACCATCACCGGCTCGATCCGGCCTCGCCGTGGGGCGGTTTCAAGAACTCCGGCACCGGACGCGAGACGGGCGTCGAATCGTTCGACCAGTTCTCCGAGCCGCGTGCCGTCACCATCAACACCAGCGGCGTCACCAACGACTGGTACGACAACTCCGGACAGCCCAAGCGGCTCAATTGACGAGGCATCGACAATGAACGCGCATCCCACAGCCACCGCGAACAACGCGGAGCTGGAGCATTACATCGGCGGCAAGCGTGTCGCCGGCACCTCGGGCCGCACCGCGCCGGTCTATCAGCCCGCCACCGGCCGTATCGACATGCAGGTGCCGCTGGCAACTGCCGCGGAGGTCGACCAGGCCGTGCAGGCTGCGTCGGCGGCCTTTCCCGCTTGGGCGGATACATCCGCACTACGACGCTCGCGCATCATGTTCCGCTACAAGGAACTGCTCGAGCAACATCGCGACGAACTGGCAGCGCTGATTACGCGTCAGCACGGCAAGATCTTTTCCGATGCACAGGGCGAAGTGACGCGCGGCATCGAAGTGGTGGAGTTCGCCTGCGGCATCACCAGCCATCTCAAGGGCGATCACTCCGATGCCGTCGGCGGCGGCATCGACAACTGGAATCTGCGCCAGCCATTGGGTGTGGTGGCTGGCATAACGCCCTTCAATTTCCCGGTGATGGTGCCGATGTGGATGTTCCCCGTCGCCCTCGCCTGCGGCAACACGTTCGTGTTGAAGCCGTCTGAACGCGACCCCGCGCCGTCGGTGCGCCTGGCGGAACTGCTGGCCGAGGCCGGATTGCCGGCAGGTGTCTTCAATGTCGTGCATGGCGACAAGGTCGCAGTCGACGCCTTGATCGAGCATCCGGACATCTCGGCGCTGTCATTTGTCGGATCGACACCGATTGCCGAATACATCCATACCGAGGCCAGCCGTCGTGGCAAGCGCGTGCAAGCCCTGGGTGGTGCCAAGAACCACCTGGTCGTGATGCCCGATGCGGATCTGGAGCAAGTCGTCGATGCGCTGGTCGGCGCCGCCTATGGCTCGGCCGGTGAACGCTGCATGGCGATTTCGGTGGCCGTGGCTGTCGGCGATATTGGCGACGAGCTGGTGCCGTTGCTGCGCGAGCGTGCCAAGACGCTTTCTATCGGCGACGGCATGCGCAAGGACGTCGAGATGGGCCCGCTGGTGACCGCTGCTCATCGCGACAAGGTGGCCGGCTATATCGAAGCAGGCGTCGCGGAAGGTGCGAAGTTAGTGGTCGACGGCCGCGAGCACTCGGTGACCCATGGTGAGGGGTTTTTCCTGGGTGCGAGCTTGTTCGACCACGTCACGCCAGCGATGAATATCTATCGTGAGGAGATCTTCGGGCCGGTGCTGGCCGTGGTGCGCGTACCTGATCTGAAGTCGGCGGTGGAGTTGATCAATCGACACGAGTTCGGTAACGGCGCCGCGTGTTTTACGTCCGACGGTGCCACGGCGCGTGCCTTCGGTCGTCAGGTGCATGCGGGCATGGTCGGTATCAACGTACCGATTCCGGTGCCGATGGCTTGGCATTCGTTCGGCGGTTGGAAGCGTTCGCTGTTTGGCGATCATCATGCTTATGGCGATGAAGGCGTGCGGTTCTATACGCGCTACAAGAGCATCATGCAGCGGTGGCCGGATTCGATCGGCAAGGGTGCGGAATTTACGATGCCTGTGGCTAAGTAAGGGCACTCTAAGAGCCCCCCCCTCACCCCAACCCTCTCCCCCGGCAAAGTCAGGGGAGAGAGAGCAAAAGCGCGCGGTGTTGAAAGCTTGTCCCAGTGTGCCCCCTCTCCCCTGGCTTGCCGGGGGAGAGGGTTGGGGTGAGGGGGGCTTTTCGCCGCGCCATCGCATGCGCCGCTGTTTCCCCATGTAGCCAAACACAGCCACAAAGCACATTGCTGCGCCGCAACTTGATCGGCGCCGCATGGGGGCAGATTCTATTTTCGAAATACGAAAACTTTTTCGCATTCCGAAGTTTACAGAAGAGGCGACCATGGTCAAGCCGATCGAGAAAACACCGCTCAAGGGCAACGCTCCCACCCGCGTTGCCGGCACCGGTCTGGCCGCGCCTGACATGCGCAGCACGGTGCAGTCGTTGGCCAAGGGCTTTCGCGTCCTCGAAGCCTTCACCGCCGAGACGCCCGAGCTGACGATGAGTGAAGTCGGCTTGGCCGCCGGCCTCGATCCGGGCACCGCCCATCGCATGCTCGCCACCCTCGTGAGCCTCGGCTATGTGGTGAAGATTCCCGAGACCAAGCGTTTCCGGCTGACGCTGAAAGTGCTGGACCTCGGCTTCAACGCACTCGCCCACCAGGACATGCGCGCGATCGTGCGCCCCTACCTGCGCGACCTGGTCGGGCATCTGGGCGAAGCGGCGAGCTTCGCGGTGCTGGAAGGGCCGGACGTGCTCTACATCGAACGCGTGCGCGCCGGCGCCATCCGCCTCGGTGTCGACATTCGCGTCGGTTCGACGCTTCCCGCGCATATCAGCGCGATCGGCCAGAGCATGCTGGCCTTCCTCTCCGAGCCGGACATGAAGCGCATCGTCATCGCCGATGCCAATCGCACGCATAGCTACCAGGACAAACGCAGCGTGGCCGACGTGATGCCAGCGCTGCGCAAGATCCGCAAGAAGGGCTACGCGCTGGCACCGTCCACCTTGACCGAGGGACTGCGCATCATCGCTGTCCCGGTGCTCGATGTGGATGGGCATCCCGTCGGCGCGATCAGCGTGGCCGCACCGGCGGTGCGTACCACCATCGAAGAATTCGAGACATCAGCGCTCGAACCCGTGCGCGCGGCAGCCAAGCAGATCGCCCGTGCACTGGAAGCAAGTGGCAGCACCAGTTTTTGAGTTTATTTCCTCCCCGAAACAACGGAGTCACATCATGAGTCAGGTTTACAAGGGCATCCTCCCTGCCCTGCAGGTTCCTTTCCAATCCGACCTGTCGATCGACGAGCCGGAACTGCGCCGCTTTGCGCAATGGCTGGTGTCGCATCAGGGCATCGGCGGTCTGGTGACCAATGGCCACACCGGCGAAGTGTTCGCGCTCACCGCCGAGCAGCGTGCACGCGTCACGCGCATCGTCGCCGAAGAAGCCAAGGGCAAGGTGCCGGTGGTGTCGGGCGTGTGCTGCGAAGGCATTACCGAAGCGGTCGAGCACGCCAAGATGGCACGCGATGCCGGTGCCAGCGCGATCCTGTTGATGCCGCCGCACGGCTGGCTGCGTTTCGGCATGCAGCAGCCGGATAACGTAGTCGACTACTTCCGCGCCGTGGGCGAAGGTTCCGGGCTCGACATCATCGTGCACATCTACCCGGCCTGGACGCGCGCGTCGTATTCGTTCGAGACGCTGGCCGCGCTGGCCAAGCTGCCGCATGTGAAGTGCATGAAGATCGGCACGCGCGATATGAACAAGTACGCCCGCGATATCCGCACCATTCGCGAGGCCGACCCGAGCGTCACCATCCTCACCTGTCACGACGAATACCTGCTGGCCTCGATGATCCAGGGTGTCGACGGCGCACTGGTCGGTTTTGCCTCGTTCATTCCCCAGAAGATCATCGACCTCTACGCCGCCGTGCAGGCGGGCGACCTCAAGACCGCGCAGGCGATCCAGGCGCAGATCAATCCACTCAAGGACGTGGTCTACGGTGGTGGTGAGCCGACTGGCGATGCACATGCCCGCATGAAGGTGGCGATGTCGTTCGCCGGCATCCTGAAATCGGCCACCGTGCAGCCGCCGACGCGTCTTCCGGAAGGTGCCGCGCTGCAGGCGATCGAAGCGGCGGTAAAAGGCGCCGGCTTCCTGAAGCCGCAGGCAGCGGCATGAAAACCATCGGCGTGACGATTTTTCCGACCGCACACGCCGACGGCCCCTCAGACACTCGTTGAAGCTCCAAGGATACGGATGGCGTTGGCGCGCCATCCGCGTCCCAAGCCTAGCAAACGCTCAGACAGGCGCCAATGTGGCCGCTCGTGGCTGCCCGTGCCGGAATGGTTTTGGTGGAGATACGCATGACGATCAAAGAGAACGCGGACGTGGACCGCTCGGCCGCCGGGATCGTAGCCCGACTGGAACGGCTGCCGGTATCGCGCCCGCTGGTATGGGCACGCATGGTGGTGGGCTCGGCAACGTTCTTCGACGGCTACACGACGCTCGCGATTGCCTATGCGATGCCGGTGCTAGCCAAGCTGTGGCAGCTGCCGCCGTCCCAAGTGGGGCTGGTGATTTCCTCCGGTTACCTGGGGCAACTGATCGGCGCGCTGTTCTTCGGCTGGCTGGCCGAACGCATCGGGCGCCTGCGTACGTTGACGATCACAGTCAGTATCTTCGCGATCATGAGCGTGGCCTGCATCTTCTCCTGGAATGCGACGTCATTGATCGTGTTCCGTTTTATCCAGGGCATCGGTACCGGCGGCGAAGTGCCGGTGGCCAGCGCCTATGTCAACGAATTCGTCGGCGCACGTAGTCGCGGGCGCTTTTTCCTGCTTTACGAACTGCTGTTCCTGGTCGGCCTGGTATTTGCCGCATTGATCGGCTATGAACTGGTACCGCGGTTCGGCTGGCAGATGATGTTCTGGATCGGGGTGGTGCCGGTGGTGTTGACCGTGCCGCTCCGCTTCTTCCTGCCAGAGTCACCGCGCTGGCTGCTCACGCATGGGCGCATTCCCGAAGCGGAAGCTGTGATCTCCCGTCTGGAAAAAGACGTCACCGATCGCGGTATCGAGCTACCGCCGCCGATACGCGCCACAGGCATCGTGGCATCGTTCGAACGTGGCTCCTGGCGTGATCTGTTCTCCGGCATTTACCGCAAACGCACCCTGACGCTATGGGTACTGTGGTTCTGTTCGTACCTGATCAATAACGGCCTGGCGACCTGGTTGCCGACGCTTTATCGCACCGTATTCAATATTCCGTTGCGAACGAGTCTGCTGTACGGACTGATCATGACCACCGTGGCGGTTGTCGTGTCCTTTGTGTGCGCTATCTCGATCGACAAGGTGGGGCGGCGGCCGTGGTATATCGGTGCGTTCGGGCTGGCCGTCATTCCTCTGGGTGTGTTGTGGATCATCGGTGCCAGCACCGCCATCCAGGTGCTGGTATTTGCCACTTGCGCTTACGCGATCATCCAGACGATCACCTATTCGCTGTATCTGTATTCGGCCGAGCTTTACCCGACGCGTATGCGTGCGGTAGGTGCCGGTATCGGTAGCGCGTGGCTGCGTGCCGGCTCGATGGCCGGGCCGGCGTTGATCGGCTTTGTGGTGGCCGAGTCGGGGGTGCATACGGTGTTTTTGAGTTTTGCCGTGGTGGCGATTGCCGGTGCAGTGACGTGTGCGTTGTTTGCTACCGAGACCAAGGGGCGGGTGTTGGAAGAGTTGTCGCCTTGAGGGCTTAGAGCCCCCCTCACCCCAACCCTCTCCCCCGGCGAAGCCAGGGGAGAGGGCTGGGGTGAGGGGGAGCAAGAGGCGAAGCGAAGCGAGCCTAAAGCTTCAACTCCACATCCGCCACGTACGTCCGCTGCGGAAACGGGTGAAACAGAAAGTACTTCTCGTTGGTGAAGTTATCCACGCCAACCGATGCTGTCAGATGCTCGTTGATACGGTACTGCACGCGCGCATCGAACACGGTGAAGCTGTCGAATGCACCGAACACATGCGGCGTGTTGTCGGTGTTATCGAGCGTTGAATACTGCTTTCCGCTGTAACGACCAGCCACGGTCAAGGCCCATGCATCATCCGGACGATAGGTTGCCACCGCCGTGGCACGCCAGCGCGGAACATTCGGCGCATGCTTGCCGGTCGACGTAGTACCGGTGGTGCTGGCAAAGCTGTCGTTGGAAAGAATGGTCGAGTCGACAAAGGTAACGCTACCGGACAACTCCAACCCATGGATCAACGCATCGCGCTGTTCGGCCACCAGCTCGACACCACGGTTGCGCACCTCGCCGACATTGGTGGTGAAGTTGACTGGAGCCGCTACATTCGGCAGAAATGCAGTCTGCGCGATCAAGGCATCCTTGGTGTTCTCCTGGAACAGCGACAACCGCAACAGCCCTTGCGACAGCCCATGTTCGATCGCCAGTTCGCCGCTCCGCACTTTTTCCGGCTTCAGATCGGGATTGGGCGAGGTAAACGTCGAGCCGGTCGACACCAGCTGATACAGCTCGCTCACCGTGGGAAAACGAATGGCGCGCGCCAGCGACCCGGTGATGCGCCAACTCGGATCCAGTTGCCATTGCAGCGTTGCCTTTGGCGAGAACCCGTCGCTCTTCTCGACTGGCTGCTGCACCGCCTTGCCGCCGCTGAAGTTGAAACCATCGCTGGCCTTCCACCACTCGTAGCGACCACCGACCGTCAACAACCATGCGGGCGCAAATTGCCAATTGTCGGCGATCCACACTGCTTGTGTGGTGGTCTTGCCGCTGCCCGCCGAGAACAGTGTGGTCGTGGTTGCGGCATCGTCACGGTCAGTCAGGTTACGCGTCGGATTGACCAGCTCGTAGCGATCGCCATGCGCACCGAAGGAAACCTCCTGGCCTCCACCGTAACCTTGCGGGCGCCAATAACCTTTCAGGTCGACGGTCGACCAGTTGGTACCGCCGTAACTGGCCAGGCGCCCGTTCGTCGTCAGGTCGGTGCCGCCGAGCACACCCGCTGGTGAAAGCTGCTGATCCTTCAGGAACGCATAGTGGGTTACGACCGCTTCGCCATCGAAGTCACCGCGCGTGTCGCTCTTCAACGAGAACGCCTGCATCAGGTGATGCGCGCTCAGGTCATAGATATTGCTGGCAAAGCCCGCGGTGCGACCGAAGCTTGGCGCACCATTGGCGTCGGTCAGATACGTCTGCGCCTGCGACTGCCCGTGGTTGCTCCAGAAGCCGGCCATATAGGTTGCGCGCCACTGCGGCGCGATGTCGTAGGTCAGTTTACCGTTGAGGTCGAGCATGCGAGTATGCAACAGGCCGCCCGCACCGAGCACGTTGGCGGTTTGCCCGAGTTTGTTTTTCGCCGCGATGGCGCCTTCCGTACCAGCAGGAAATCCAGGACTGGTGATATACGACAACGGCTGGCTGAAGCTATTGAGTACATTGGCCGAGAAAAACCAACCCAGGTCGCCGTGACGACCACCCGCCGTGAGGCTGGTCTGGCTCGTGGAAAAATGATCGTGCGTGCCGTAGAGATCGAAATCCTGCACGGCTTCGGTCTGCTTGATCGTGACCTCGGTTTTCTCCGGCATCCGCGTGACGATATGCATCACGCCGCCCATCGAATTGCCCGCATATTCGGCAGAAAACGGGCCGTACAGCATATCGATGCGTTCGATCGATTCGGGCGAAGCCATGCCCCAGCGAGGCGCGCCGATCGTATTGTTGTTGGCGATCAAGGCGGAAATCGGAATGTCGTCGATATAGACCAGCGTCCGCGCACTCGATCCCACACCCCAGGTGCGCGTCGCCAGTACGGGCTGAGTATCGCCGTAGTTGCGTTTGCGAATGAACACACTGGGCAGGTATTTGGCCGCATCCTCGACATCGACCGCATTGACGGTGGCGGCGATGCGCGCCGCGGGCACGCTGACCTGCACGGCCGGGAAATGCGGTTCGCCTTGCGGCGCCTTGGCGGTGACCTTCATGCCGCGCAGATCGGTGATCTGGGGATCAGGCGGCGCATCGGCCGCATGAGCCAGCCAGAGCGAGGCAGACAATAGCGATAACGGCAGCGCGAGCAGGCGCCGGATATCAGGGGCATCCATCTTGTTTTTCCAATCGGTAGTCTGCGTCGGTTACCTGGACGCAGGAACGCGATACCGGCGACGCTCGTGTCGAGCGCCGCTTCAAGCATCATGAAAGACATACCGCCGAAGCGGCACGAATATTCAACCGATGGAAAAAACCGGCGGCCCGCGCGGCTCCGCGCTCAGGACGACGGCGCTATCGCTATGGATGGCCGGAACACGGATCGGCGCATCGGCACGCATCTGCGTGGCGATGACCGGGAGTCGAAACACGGTGGGCGTTACCGGCGAATGACACAGCAACGTGCAATAGCCGCAGGCGTCGCCGTGCTCGCCCATCGGCATGTCCGGCGTGCGGTGGCCGGCATGCGTGTGATCGGCCTGCGCCGCATGTTCGGGGCACAGCGCGTCCACACTCGTCATCGCATGGACGGCAACGAGGTACTGGGAAATGCCGGGAGCGAACGCGACCAGGGCCATGGCGGCGATAGCCAGCCAAGCCACACATCGTCGTTGGATCGCCCTGCGTGACATCGTTCTCAAGTGCCCCTTATGCACGTCGGCGGGATCATCCCACAAACCCTGGACCAGGGTTCAAGGTTTCTGTTGCGACAAAGCGTCACGCGGCGGATTTTCTCGATCGACCGGCTTCTCGTTCAGGATACCGATGACCTTGTCGATCGCTTCCGGGTTGTTATAGAGCTTATGCCCCCACGCCACGATCGTGGTCGATACAGCACCGGGGATGACCGCACTGCTCAACGGCACGATGCCATCGCCGCGCACGCTGGCACCCGGCAGATCACCGGCAATCGTGTAGTAACGGATACCCGGCGCCGGCATCAGGGACTGGCTGGCGTGACTGACCGGCTGGGTATCGCGCATCGTGCTTACGCTGCTCAGGCCTGCCGATTGATACACCGCCAGCACATTGCTCTGCACTGCCGCCGGATCGTTCTTGGCCATACGCCGCAACGCATCCAGTTCGGGCCCACGCGGATTGAGCACCAGCACGGCGATACGGCCGAGGAGACGTTGCGACACCGGACTCCCCAGATGCGGCGCGGCCAGGAATATCGCCTGCGTTACGCCCGGATAGGGATGAAAAAAGAACAAGCGCTTGAGCATGTCCAGATCGGACGCGCTCGCTTTGATTTTTTCCGGCGGCACGGTAAATGCGGTACGCCATAAAAGATCGCCGCTGTCCGCGCTGAGCAATCGAGCGATCACGCCGCCCATGCTGTGACCGACCAGTACCATTTGCTGCCTGGCAGGATCGGCACCGGAAGGATCGAGCAGCTTCCAACCCTGATCGAGAAACTGCTGCACCCGCAAGCGACTTACCAACAACGGCGCATCGGTTTGATAAACCACATGCCAGATCTGATAGCGCGCATGCAGCTCGGGTGTACCCAGGACGCGGTTGGTCAGCTTACCCCAGATCAGCGGACTGGCTCCCAGGCCATGAATCATCACGATCGGCGTCTTGTGTGGGTCGTAATCCTCCAGCAGATAAAGCCCCTGCCGCAACCCGATCTCCTTCCCGCCGATCAGGTTCCATACGGCCAGACGCTTGAGCTTGGATTGATCGAACAGATAGGCATAGGGCGCGGTGGTATCGCGCGCCAGCGGATAGGTCGTCGAGCCGATCACGATATCCGGGGCATGCTCTGGATCGGTGATATGCAGACGAGGCCGATCCTGTGCATCGACATCGATCCACGCAGTCGCCGCGCGCGATACGCCTTCGGGCGGATAGAGCTTGCACAACGGCTTGTCGCTGCAACGCTGTGCCGCTACCACCAAAGGCACGCCCAGGCCTGGTGCTGTGTGACGCACGCCGAAGCTTTCGGGAATCGTGACGCTATCGGCCGGCACCAGCTGCAACGGTCCATGCAGACTCGCCGGCATCGCGTCGATCACGAGCGACATGGTGTCGTCGCCGAAACTCAAGGTGCGTGAGGTCCAGCCATCCGCATCGCGATCGAACACGTCGTCCACCAGACGCGTCGTGCACAGGCTGTACCAATGCAGGGCCTCGCGCACCTGCCTCGCATCGTTGGCAAGCGCGCGATAGCCGGCGGCCGCGCAACGCAACCAGCCACGCTGCGATAATTCGGGACGCTTTTGATGCGATGCGTCCGTCGCCCAGCTACGTGCCTGGGCCAGCCAATCGACTGCTTCATGCTGAGGCGCGGCATCAACCGACGGCGATGGCTTTACCGGCGCACAGGCGGCCGATAACAACACCATGCAGACCATGATCACAGCCTGCCATGGCACCGCCTGCGCGCGCATCGCACCGCTCACCGCCGAACCCGCCTGCTGCTCACGGCGCCGATTGGGCTGGCACCGGTTGCGTCGCTCCCGACGATGGCAAGGCGTAGGCGATCAACGAATCGCCCATCTTCGTTCCCAGCGAACCGTGACCACCGGCCATCAGCACGACGTACTGGCGCCCGGTCTTGTCCGATACGTAACTCATCGGTATCGCCTGACCACCGGCCGGCAGCCGCACTTCCCACAGCTTGTTGCCGGTACGCAGGTCGTAGGCACGGAAGTAGTAATCCAGGGTGGCACTCATGAAAACCACCCCGCCACCCGTCGTGATGGCACCACCGAGGCTGGGCACGCCCAGCGGCAGCGGGATCGGCAACGGCGCGTTGTCGACTACCGTGCCGTTGCGATGCATCCACACCTTCTGCATGGTCTTCAGATCGACAGCAGCGACATAGCCCCACGGCGGTGCCTGGCAGGGAATACCCAGCGGCGACAGCAAGGGATGCAGATCGACCGCGAACGGCGTACCGGTCATCGGCTGCAATCCCTGCTCGCTACCGGTGCCGCCCTTGGCATCGATCGTGTCGCGACGATGCAGCCTGGATACGAAGGCTACGTAATTGGGGTTGCCGACCAGCACCTGGCGCACCGGATCGACCGCGACGCCGCCCCAATCGAACACACCGTAGTTGCCTGGATAAATCAGCGAGCCTTGCTCCGAAGGTGGCGTAAAGATGCCGTCGTAGCGCAGTTGCTTGAACAGGATGCGGCACATCAGCTGATCGAACGGATTGGTTCCCCACATGTCGCTCTCGCGCAGCCGTCGCTCCGGCTTGAACGACAAGGCGGAGAAAGGCTGCGTCGGTGCACTGTAATCGCCTTCGGCGGCACCCTGCGGAACCGGTTGTTCGGGTGCGGGCACCACCAGCTTGCCGTCACGTCGATCGATCACGTAGATGTCGGCGCGCTTGGTCGAAGCGATCACCACCGGCACCTTGCCTTGTGGCGTATCCAGATCCATCAGGTTGGGTTGCCCACCGACGTCCATGTCCCACAGATCATGGTGCACGGTCTGAAACACCCAACGCAGTTTGCCGGTGGCGATATCGAGCGCAACGATCGAGCTGTTGAATTTCTCGCCTTCCGGATAGCGATTGCCACCCCACATGTCCGGCGTCTGGTTGCCCATCGGGATGTACACCATGCCGAGTTTTTCATCGACGCTGGATACGCTCCAGGAATTGGGCGAGTTGTGTTTGTAGAACTGGCCTGGCGCCAGCGGTGCGGTTTCGTCGGGGTTGGCCGAATCCCAATTCCACAACAAGCGGCCCGAGTCGATGTCGTAACCGCGAATCACGCCGGACGGCTCGTGCGTGGAGTCGTTGTCGGTCACGGCGGCCGATACGATCAGCACATGCTGCGTCACCACCGGCGGCGAGGTCGGATTGAGAAAGCCGCGTTGCGTCATCGACATGCCCTGGTACAGGCCGATCACGCCTTTGTCGCCGAAGTCGGTGCATAGCTGGCCGTTATCAGCATTGATCGACACGATGGTCGCATCGGCGGTCGGCGCGAAGATGCGCCGCGGGCAGCTGTCGAAGTGGATCGCATCGGCAGGTACAGCGCCCCGTGCAGCCATCACCGGCTTGTCCGGCGCGCCGGATGCAGCGGGTTTTGTCGCCACACTGGCCGCGCTCGTCGGTGCGGCGGCGGCATAGCTGCCGGAGTCGTAGTAGGCAACGCCACGACAGATCATGTGCTGGTAGGTCTTCGCGTCGCGATTGATCTTCGGATCGAACCGCCACAGCTCCTTGCCGGTGTCCGGATCGAGCGCGATCACGATGTTATGCGCCGTGCAGATGTACAGCTTGCCGTTCGCCTTGAGCGGAGTGACCTCGTTGGCGATCTCGAACGGGTCGCCCGGCCCCCTGAAGTCGCGGGTATGAAAGGTCCAGGCCTCTTTAAGCTGACCGACGTTCGCCGGCGTGATCTGGGCGGTAGGGGCATAGCGCTGGCCAAGGCCCGAACGGCCATAGGCCACCCAATCACCTGGCGGGACGCCCGAGCCGTCCGTCCCCACTGCCGCCATGTTGGCCTCCGGCACGCTGCCGGCCAGGGTGTGGTAGTCCGTGAAATAGCCCACCGCACCGACCACCAGGCTCACGACCAGGGCCAGCCAGACCGCCCAGGTTCCCCTGTGCCCATGGGGATTGCCCACGACCAGACGCCGGCTGATCCAGGGCATCACCAGCCATAGTCCGAGCACAAACCAGACCGCCATACGGGGCACTAGCTGCCACCAGTCGAAGCGCACTTCGAGGACCGACCAGATAGCCGTTCCCAGCAATATCAATGCGTAAAGCCATAAAGCTGTCTGACGAGCACTAATTAACAAATAGCCGTCGACGATTAAGGCCAGGCCGATAATCAGGTAATACCAGGAGCCGCCAAGGCTCACCAGCCAGCCTCCCCCGATGGCCAATGCCAGGCCCAGCACGATGAAAACCAGCCCTGTCATCCACAACCACGCCCCGGATCGTGATGTCTTAGCCATGGCGTTCTCGCTCTTTTGGGCCCGCGGCGCAGGTGCCGCCAGGACGGTCCATGGTTGTGGACCTTTCGTCACGATTTCGTGACGACGAACGTCAGATAAACCTATGAATTTCAGTCATATCGTCGCAGGATTTTGCTTTGCATCACATTCTGCTCAAGGCGGCTTCAGACTTTGCGCAAAAGGCCGATATGGCTGCTAACATCGCGAACCAAGAGCCTACTCGTCGGGGGATGAGCGGACGACGTCCAGGGCGTATTTTTCATCAACGCGTGGCCCGTAAACGGTGTGCCTCCAAGGGATGCCGTTTTCCAAATCAGGGAGTGCGGGAATGTTGAAAGCAAAGGGAATGCCTAATTGGCTGCAACAGGCGGCCGTAGCCATAGGCTATGGAATTGTCGGTTATATCGCGCAGCAATTCGTCATTTCACATTTTCAGCCCTACGCGGGGTTGCGGCTCGTTTTACTCCTCGTATTGCCTTATCGATTCTGGCCTGCCCTGGCGGTGGGTGAACTCGCGTCGCTTGGCGCGGTGGCTATCGAGTGCGGGCCGCTGTATGGCTGGGGCTGGGCGGCGTTTCGCGCCTTCCCCACCGTCGTGCTGGCCATGCCCATCATTCAGGCGTTTCGTAATCGCTGGCCGCGGCTGGGTGACAAGGTCTCGGCCAACGTTGCGCCTTTACTGGGCTGCGCGCTCGCCGTATCGGCCGTATGGGCGGCCTACAGCCTGGTGATCTTCTCCATGCTGCGTACGCCGGCCGGATACGTATCGCCGCCCTATCATCTCTTGGCGGAACGTTATTTCCTCGGCCAGTGCGTGGGCATTATCACGCTGACGCCGCTGCTGCTGTGGCTCAATGAAGCGCGGCACAAATCGACCTGGCGTGAACTCTGGAACGAATTCGTTTCCAGCCGGCTGGCGTTGGAAAGCACCGTCATTCTTGTGCCGTCCCTGTTCTTTTTGACCTGGCTGGCGATCAAGGGCAGCGATGAGATTGCGCAAATCGCCCGCATGGCGATGTTCCTGCCTGTGGCGGCGCTCACTCTACGCAATGGTTGGCGTGGTGCAGCCATCGGCAGCGCGCTGGCCAGCATCTGCGTCATTATCGCCATGCCTGCGGCCCGCGATCCGGGCACCGTAGCTGCGCAGGCGTTTATCGCCTTGACCAGCGGCATCTTGCTGTTGCTCGGTAGCCGCATCAGCGCGCTGCATTCGCGCGAGCAGCAGGAACGCATCGACGAGCGGCGCGCCATCCAGCTTGCACAGAGCAGCATCCTGCAAAGCGAACGGCGTCTGCATCAGGCAGCCGAAGCACTGGAAGATATGCGCGACATCATGGCCGTGTCGCAAGACTACATATTCGATCGTTTCCAGCGCTTGTTATCGCCGGCCGAACAGCGCGGCTTCCGCCGGGATGCCGCGCAAACGCAACAGCAGCTCTATCAATTGGCCGGCGGACTTTCGCCGCGCCTTCAGCGCGAGCAAGATTTGCCGGTGACCTTGAGCAATGGCACGCTGGCCCGTGCGCTGGATGAAGCGGGCGTCGCCTATCGTTGCGATGTTCAAAATCGCGCCCCCGGTCAGCTTGGGCCTGCATTGCCCATCGCGCTTTACCGCCTTGCATGCGAAGCGGCACTGCACCTGTGTACGCAATATCACAGCAAACGCATCCATCTGCGCCTGCGCGTTGGCGTCACTGGTGAGCGGGTCTGGGCGCTGATGAGTATCGAAGGTGGCGAAGCCGCCAACGAGCCTTTCATTCGTGGCAGCATGCTGCAGCGCCACCTTGGCGCAAGCGGTATGGATCTCGAAGCGTTACGCGGCCAGGCCAAAGTCTACGGTGGCAACGTAAGAATGCGATCCACCGAAGGCCGCCCGCGTATTACCCTGCTTCTCACAGAAGCTGAAGTTGCATAACGCGCCGAAGCCCGTTACGCAACTTCAACACTCCCACTTTATGTACTGACACGCTCGCCCCATTCTCCATCCCCACTACCCTGGGGCGACGTGGTTACTTTGCTCCAGCAGCAGCCGAAGAGCAGTCTTCCGGGTTCTTGCAGATGCTCGTGCTCATCAGCATGGTGCCGTTGCTGAGCGGAGTCACGGTGACTTGCGTCTGCGAAGTGCTATCGGAATACACCGTCTGCGGCGTACCGGCCTGTACACCCGACGGCACCGGCGCGGCCGGTGTCTGCGGCGTACTCACACGCTGCGAATCCGAACCCAGCGGCAATACCAGGAACTGGCCAGCGGCAGCGGCAACGGCGCCACGCACCTGGCCGTTCGTGTCGTTGACCTGCAGGTAGCGCACACCATCGCGTACGAACACATACACGTGAAAATTCGGACTGGAGCTCACGTCCTGTGCATTCGGCCAGGATTGACCCAGGCCATTGCTCTGCGGGTCATCAGCCAACACCGGCGTGGAAAGTGCCAGCGCAAGCAGACCGGCCATGACGGCAGGGCGGGAGAAGCGATTTTGCGAGTTGATCGAACCGAACATGGCGACGTCCCCTTTAAAGGTGGATGAGAAAAGCCTGGTAAGCCAACCCTACCTGGCGCCAGGAATGTTCCCTGGACTAGTGCCAGCATGGCAAATGGCGACTCGGCAGCGCCATCCGGCACCGCCCCCCGACGTGATGAGAGTCTCAGAATGACCGGCTCTCGAGCCGCAGTTCAGGCCGTTGGTGGCCCCAAACCGGGCGATACATTACCGGTAGCCAAGTGAACAAAATGCTGTAATCAGGCGATTAAAACGCCTGCTATTCATCCTCGACAAGGGTGAATCATCGATGCGATTGGACATCGCACATCGCCCCATCACTGGTGACCCCGGCCCGATTCGAACGGGCGACCTACGCCTTAGGAGGGCGTCGCTCTATCCAGCTGAGCTACGGGGCCATCCGATAAAGGATAGCGGGGAACGGGGATGTGGGGAAAGCACGAGTGGGCAATGGTGGTGTAGTCCTTCCTACTACTCGTCGTCCCGGCGCAGGCCGGGATCCAGTGACTGTGTGATCGGTTATCGCGAGAGCCAACAAGCATCCGCTCTACCGCGAAAACCGGAAACCGAAGCCACTGGATCCCGGCCTGCGCCGGGATGACGATGAAAATTGAGGACGATAAAAACTCCAGGTTCATCGAGGTATTGAAGTCGCTCCTGCAAAAATCCCGGACCCCACTTTTTGCAAAAGCACAAAAATTTGCGGCTCCGTTGGCATTATCGCTATTGATAATGGTTCGCATTCGCGATAACTTGCATGGATTCCCTTGCCGCCTGGCCACCCATGCCCTGCTCCGTCGGATTACTCAACTCGGTTCCGTCGCCCTTGTTGTGCGAGATGTTCGGGCATGCCGGCTACAACTTCGTCGTGCTGGATCTGGAGCATCAACTGCTCTCGCCCGATCAACTTCAGCACGCCATACGCGCCTGCGAACTGGGTCAGTGCGAACCCTGGGTGCGCGTACCCGAAGTCGATGAAAAATTGATCGGACGTGTCTTGGACGCCGGCGCGAGAGGCGTAGTGATTTCGCGTCTGGAAACCGCCGAACAAGCGGAGCGCGCAGTCAAGGCTGCACATTTTCCGCCGTTCGGTCGGCGCGGCATCACCGGCGGTCGAGTCACCGGATTCGGCAAGACCTCGCTTGACGATTACATCGCCTGGACCCGTGACGCCATCCGCGTCGTACCGATGATCGAAAGCGCGGCCGGCGTCGATGCCCTGCCCGCGATCCTTGCCGTGCCAGGCATTTCTCTGGTCATGGAAGGCGCTCTCGATCTCGCGCTCGACATGGGCCTGGGGCCGCACCCCATGCACGAACGCGTCTGGGATCAATTACTGCGCATGGCGGCGTATTGCGATGCTGCAGGCGTGCCTTTGTGCGCCAACCCGCGCGACGAAAAGCAACGCGATTACTGGTTCACACGCAACCCGCGCTGGCTACTCGCCGGCGAAGACCGCGGGCTGCTGATGACGGCGCTGCGCGAACGGCGGCGTGCGCTCCATGTTTCCTCTCCAACTACCGCCGCTTCCTGAAGGATTCAGACCTTGCGTTTCAAGTACCGCCCCCAGTGCCTCAGCGTTGCGATCGGCTGCGCTCTTTTCTGTGCGCAAGCCTACGCCGACGACACGGTCGACAGCTCCAAGCCACGCGATCTGCAGGCCGTTACCGTCCAGGGAAATGTACTGGGCGCATCGAAAGTCGAAGACGTACGCACCTATGCGGGCAGTCGCCAGGTGATCGACCAGAAGACGCTTTCCACCGGCGCGTATCGCTCGCTGGACGACGCCCTGCAGCACGTGCCCGGTGTGAAGATCTTCGACGAGACCGGCACCGGCGTGCTACCGCAGATCATGCTGCGCGGTCTGTATGAGAGCCGCAGTGGCCGTGTGCAGGTGCTGGAAGATGGCATCCCGCTGTCGCTTGCACCGTACGGCCAGACCAGCCTGTCGTTGTTCCCGGTCACCATCAACCAGATCGATCGCATCGACATCGTGCGTGGTGGTGCCGCCGTGCAATACGGTCCGAACAATGTCGGTGGTGTCATCAATCTGGTCAGCAAGCCTATTCCCGAGACCTGGACGACGACGATCGGCGAAAAGATTACCGGCGGCGGCGCAGGGCATTTCCTCAAGGACACCTCCGCGAGCACCGGCGGTTATCTCTCGCCCAATTTTGGCCTGCAACTGGATGCCGATTGGCTCAAGGGCCAGTACTGGCGCGACCACAGCAATACCGACGTCAAGAACGTTCGGCTGCGCACCGAATGGTGGCTGGACGACGACAAGGTGATCAAGGCCGATATCGGCCGCTATGTCGCAAACATGGATATGGCCGGTGCCTTGTCGGTGGCCGATTATCAACAAGACCCGCGTCAGGCAACGCGTCCCTTGGATCGTTTTACCGGGCGTACGACACGTAGCTCGCTCACCTATCAGCAAGACCTCGGCGCCTGGGGTCCTTTCGACCAATCTCAGTTCAACTGGACCAGCTTCGGCGCGGAAAGCTCACGCAATTTCATCGTCGGCATGCGCCGCTTGTCCACGGAAACCTGGCGCTCGGACTTGCCACCGCAGCTGCTGCAGAGCGCGCCGCGCGGCTTCAGCGTCTATGGCACCGAACCGCGCCTGGCCCTGCATATGGAAAGTGGCGGCATAACGCAACAATGGACGGTGGGCGTGCGTGCCGAACGCGAAGACATCGACTTCGTCGTCGGCAACACCGGCTTGGACAATGGCGTCTACACGCTGGTGCGCAACTGGAAGTTCAAGGACCGCGCCCTGGCCGCTTACGTGAGCGATGCCATCGGCTTCTTCGACGACCGCCTCACCGTAACGCCCGGCGTGCGCTACGAACATCTGGACTCGAACTATCACGATCTGGTCAGCGGCAAGACCACGCAGAACAACATCCGCAACGGCCTGCCCGGTCTGACTATCGGCTACAAACTCGCGCCGAAATGGTACGTCTATGCCGATGCGCAGCGCTCGCTGCGCCCGCCGCAGGTGACGCAGATCGTCTTCGGCGACGATCTCAATTCGGAGCTGGCATGGAACTATGAGGCCGGCGCGCGCTATTTCCCGAGCGAAGGCACCAGCCTCAATGTCGATGTGTACCGTATCGACTTCGATAACCAGATTGCACTCGACAACACCACGCGCACCTACGCCAATCTCGGCAAGACGCGGCATCAGGGTGCGGAAGCCCAATTCGAATGGAGTCCGCTCGGCCTGCGCCAGCTCAAGCTCGACCTCGGCTATGCCTATCTGGATGCCAGCCAGCAGTCCGGGCAATACGCCGGCCTGCGCGTTCCCTACACCTCGCGCAATCAATTCAATCTGGGCGCCTCGTACGAACTGGACCGCACCGTGTTCGCGCTGAACGGCTATTACTTCAGCAGCGCATTTACCGATGCTGCCAATACCAAGCTGGAAAACGCCATTGCATCGGTGGGCGAGCTGCCTTCTTACGCGGTATGGAATGCCCAGGTGACGCACACCTTCCTGCGCGTCAACGACACCACGCTCAAGGGGTCACTGGCGGTGAATAACCTGTTCGATCGTCGCTATTACTTCCGCGGTATCGACACCAGTCCGTGGGGCCGAGAACCCGCTCCCGGGCGCACGGTCACAGCCGGCGTGGAGCTGACCTTCTAATCTTGAGTAAAAGTCGCGCGGCCATTCCCCCATGGGCCGCGCGCAGGACAACTTAATCTCCCACTAGGCGAAGCTGGTTATGGATATTTCCCCGCTTGTCATCCTTACGCACGTCCGGCATGCCGCCGTTACCGAGGGTTTCCTGCCCGCCGCCCATCGATTGGGCTTGCCAGTCGTACTGGTTACCGACCATCGCTTGGATCATCTGCATTATTTCAGCTCAATTACAGATAATGCACCGTTACAGATAATCGAATGCGACGTTTTTAATCCGCTGAGTGTTATCGACGCTTTACGCAGTGCCGGCATTCGCCCGGCCGCGGTTTTCTCCAATAGCGATCATCTGCAAACAGCTACTGCGCTTGTTGCTACAAGCTTTGGGCTGCCCGCAAAAGATTGGCGGATCTGTTACGCGGCCAAGAACAAGGCGGCCATGCGCGAACGCCTGCAAGAGCTGGGCTTGCCCACGCCGTGGTTTCACAGTCTCGCACCCGGCCAATCGCTGCCGCAAAACACACCCTGGCCGGTGATTGCCAAGCCACGGGAAGGCGTGGCCAGCCTGGACGTAAAACTCTGTGCCGACGAGCTGGCCTTGCGTGAGTATCTCGATACCTTCTGGCAACGTTACCCGGGACGCACGGTGCTGCTGGAAGCGTTCCTCGAAGGGCCGTTGTTCACTCTGGAAACCTTGAGCGACGGCGAACGTATCGATGTGATCGGCGGCTTCGACGTCACCCTGTCCGAGCCGCCCCATTTCATCGAACTGGAAGCGCGCTGGAACGGCGATGCGGTCAAACGCGGGCAGGAAAAAGCGCTAGCGCAGGTCAGGGCATTCGGCATCGGCTTTGGCGTCTGCCACAGCGAATTCATTCTGACGGCGCAAGGACCCGTGCTGGTCGAGATCAACTATCGCAGCATCGGCGACGGCCGGGAATTCATGCTCGATCGCATGTTCGAACGGCAATGGTTCGAAACCATCCTGCGCCTGCACCGCGGCGAGCGCCTTGCGCTACCGGAGGCGACGCGCGATCACGCCCTGGTACGTTACTACGTCGCCCGGCAGGAAGGTCGACTGGCTTCGGCCAGCACCGATCAAAGCCACGCCGCCCCCTTGGGTCACAGCGATTACCGCAGCCTGCGCCAGGCCGGAGACGACATCCGCCTGTCGTATTCGAACAAGGACTATCTGGGCATCCTGCACGTTGTCGCCGACAACGAAGATGCTCTGCACCACACCTTGCATGTCGCCGAAGCGCAACTGCATTGGGACATTGCTGCCGAGCAGACATCGGCTGAGGCGGGTTCATGAACGCCCAGCTCGATACCCAGCGGGATAACCTGCTCGATGCCGACGAGGCCTATATCGCGCGACGGATCATCGATACCTGCTTGCGCGAAAACCTGCGCGACATCGTGCGTCTTGGACAGGCGACGACACCGAACAACACCATCGTGGATGCATGGCCGCATGCGCTTCCCGCCTTGTGGTGGCGCATTGCGCACCTGCCTGGTGGCGTCATCTGGATGCCTGTCATGCGAAGTGACTACATGCAGGACATCGGTGCGATCAGCCACGGATGGATGCGCGAGCAGAACGGTACGGCGCACTACGAAGAAGGTGCTACCGAATGGCTACACCTCCTGAGCGAAGGTCTCGACGAGCAAACGCGCGCGCTGCATCGCCAATATGCCGACGAGGCGGCTTGTGCCGCGGCACACCGCAGCTTGTCCCGCGAAGGCTTTGCCCGGCACAGCGCTCAGCTTGCGCAGGCACTGACCCATGACGATGCCTTCGAGCGCGCCCTGCTGTGCGACCAGGTGGCCAGCCATCGCGACCATCCTTTTTATCCGACCGCACGGGCCAAGTCGGGCTTCGATGCAAGCGACCTCCACGCGTACGCGCCCGAATTCGCGCCGGTCTTCGAACTGCGCTGGCTGGCCGTTCCTCGCAATGTACTGACCTTGACCACCGCGCCACCGGACTTCTGGCCAACGATGGCCATGCTGGGGCTATCGGCAGACATGGACGCCACGCATGGCGCGCTTCCAGTACATCCATTGAACTGGGCGCGCCTGGACGACTTTGGCCTGCCGCCTGGCAGCGTACGCGCACCGCAGGCATATCTGGCCGTGCGACCGACGCTTTCCGTGCGCACGGTGATGCCGGTCGACCATCCGCGCCATCACATCAAGCTACCGCTGTTGATGCGCACGCTCGGCGCGCTCAACCTGCGCCTGATCAAGCCCTCGACGATCTACGACGGCCATTGGTTCGAGCAGGTGCTCAACGCGATTGGCGAGCACGATGAAAAGCTGCGCTCCCGCTATATCCACGTCGACGAATCGCATGGCGGACACGTGGACGACGCACGGCACCTGGCATATATCGTGCGCACCTATCCGGCGCTGGACAGCGAAACCATTCTTCCGGTGGCCGCACTTTGCGCGTCGATGCCGGACCAGCGCCCCTTGGCGGTGCACATCGCCGATCGTTATTACAACGGCGATGTACTGGCCTGGTGGCGCGAGTACGCAGCGCTGCTGTGCGACGTGCACCTGCGGCTATGGTTGCGACACGGCGTGGCGCTGGAATCCAACCAACAAAACGCGGTACTGATCTATCAAGCGGGCATCGCTCCACGATTGCTCATGAAGGACAACGACGCCGCGCGCACGCTGGTGCCGCGCCTGCTGGCCGAGCTGCCCGAACTCGAACGGCTGGGACTGCCGCGCGACGAGCGCATCGTGGTGAGCGACGACGATGCCCTGGGCCGCATGTTCTGCACCATTACCCTGCAACTTTGCCTGCTTGCCGTATTGGAAGGCATCGCGGCATACGAACCGACCTCGCGCCAGCCGTTCTACCAGGTGCTTGGCGACACGCTCGACAACACGCTCGCCACGCTGCAGGACGAAGGCATCGATGTACAGCCTGCACGTCGACTGCTTGCCGCCGACCGGTTGCCGGTGAAATACCTGCTCAGCGCGGGCAGCCTGCTCAGCAAGCAGGCGACGGGTGCCACTGACATCAACAAGTTCTACGGCGACAGCGGACCTAACTTCCTGCTCAACCCACAACTACGCGGCGGAGCACGCTGATGCGCGTGCTCGGCCCCGTTCTGACCGCACATTATCTGGCGGCATTCACCGCGCTCGGCATGCCGGTATTCATGCCGCGCGTACTTGAACAATTGGCGCCGCACGCCCCTAACTGGCTGGCGGGTGCGTTGTATGTCTTGCCGACCCTCTGTACGGCGCTCACGGCAACGACATGGGGGCGGCTCGCTGACCGCTACGGCCGCAAGCTCTCGCTATTGCGTGCGCAGGCAGGACTGGCCCTGGGTTTTGTGCTCGCCGGCTTCGCCCCCAACCTGGCCTGGTTCATGCTCGCCCTGGTTATCCAGGGCACCTGTGGCGGTTCGCTCGCGGCCGCTAACGCCTATCTCTCGACGCAGTTCAGCGCCGGCAATACGCAAACCACATTGGCGCGCGCCCTGGACTGGACGCAGTTCTCTGCGCGATTGGCGATGGTGACCGCGCCCGCCCTGCTCGGCATTGCCACTGGCTGGGGGTTGGCGCAGGAACTCTATCGCTATCTCGCCTTGTTGCCGCTGCTGGCATTTGTCGTGACGCTGACCTTGCCGACCGATAGTGTCGCCACGCCGACATCTTCGTCGCGAAAGTCCGCACTACCCGAACGCGCCTGGCAAAGCTGGAGCGGGCTGCTTACGGTGCAGTTTCTGTTCTATTTCGCCATGGTGGTGACGTTCCCGTATTTCATCCCCTACAGCGAACACCTCGGCATCGGTCACGACAGCGCTGCTGGTGTGCTCTATAGCCTGCCGCACCTGGTCTATCTGATCGCCCTGCCCTGGTGGCGCGGCTCGGCATTGGCGCCGCAACGCCCTCTGCTGATCGGACTGTGCCTGTTCTCGATCGCCTGCCTTGCACAGGCATGGATGAGCGAACCGCTGTGGCTGGCACCCGCGCGCTGCCTCTATGGCGCCGGCATGCTGCTGGCCATCGGCGGCTTGAATCGTGCCCTGGGCGCGCGTGCCGGCGGTAGCGCTGCCGGTCGCATCTTCGGTCTGTTCGATGCCTGCGGCAAGTGGGCCGGCGCCTGCGGCGGCCTGATCGCCGGCGCGCTGGTGCAGCGTTTCGGACTGTCCACGCCTTTTGTCGCCGCCACGCTTGCCGGCCTCGCCGCCGCGTGCACGGCCGCCTATGTCTTCCGTCCCCAGAAGAGGCAGCTCTATGTCCCCGCAAGCGATGCGTGAACAGTGGCACCAGGCCCAGGCCGAATCGCAGGCGATCGCCTGCTGGCTCAACTGCTATCTGCGTGAATTCGCGCTACCGCGCGAACAGGTCGACCTGGATTACCGCGGACTCGACATGCCCGCCGGTTTGCTGCTTGGCGATGGTCAGGTAGTGCGTATTCACTTTGCCGATGCCGGCCACCTGCTGTGCATACGTGTGGCGCGCGTCAGCGTATTGGGTCGTTGCGACTACCTGTCTGCGCCGTATGTGAAGCGCCCGGGTGAAGCATGGCGTTGTGTCGACGCCGCAGCGGTCGTGCACTTCCTGCTGGAGCGCCTGGCGCCCGAATGCGGTTTCAACAACGAGCTGCTCGGCCAGACCCTCAACAGCATCGAGATCGCAAGCCGGCTGCTCGCGCTCTCGCTGGAGGCGCCACGATCCGGCGATGCACTGCTCGATGCCGAACAAGGCATGTTGTGGGGACACGCTTTGCATCCCACGCCCAAGAGCCGCGAAGGCCTGCCGGTGTCTGTGGCGCTCGACGCCTCTCCCGAAGCGCGCACGCGCGTTCCGCTGTACTGGTTCCGCATCGATCCGCGCCTGTTGCGCAGCTACGGGCGTGACGTGCGTTCGACGCTGGAACACGTCGCGGGCGAAGCGCATCTCTACCCATGCCACCCCTGGGAAGCGCAGCGCCTGCTCGCCCAGCCGCTGATGCAACAAGCCATCGAACACGGCTGGATCGAGCCGGTGGGCGCTGTCGGAAAGGCCCTTTACCCGACCTCGTCCGTGCGCACCATGTATCACCCCGAGCTCGATTATTTCCTGAAGCTGTCCATTCATGTGCGCCTGACCAACTGCGTACGCAAGAACGCCTGGTACGAACTGGAAAGTGCGGTGGTCCTGACCGATCTCCTCGCGCCGTCCTGGCAGGAAGTGAGGTCGAAAGTACCCGGCTTCGACGTGATGCCGGAGCCGGCCGCGACCACGCTGGATTTCAGTCCGCTATCGGACGATAGCGACGCCTTGCGCGACATGACCGAGAGCTTCGGCATGCTCTATCGCGAAAACCTGCCGGCGCTGCAACGCATGTACTACCAGCCGCAGGTCGCCGGTGCGTTGTTCACTACCGACCGCCATGGCAAGAGTGTCTGCCGCCAGCACGTGGAAAGTCTGGGCGGTCACTACGCGAGCATGGCCCAGGCATGGTTCGAAGCCTATGCGTCGTTGTTGCTCGATGGCATCTGGCTGGCGTTTTTTGGACACGGCATCATTCTGGAGCCGCACCTGCAGAACACCCTCGTCGGTTTCGAACGCGGCATGCCGGCCCGCGTCTGGGTGCGCGATCTGGAAGGCACCAAGCTGGTCGACAGTTTCTGGCCGAACCATCGCTTGGGCGAGCTTTCGCCACGGGCACGCGCATCGGTGCACTACTCGGCCGGGCTCGGCTGGAAACGCGTGGCTTATTGCGCCCTGGTCAACAATCTCGCCGAGGCGATCTTTCATCTTGCCGGTTGCGATCACGCGCTCGAACAACGCCTATGGCAATCGATCGCCGACATCGCCGAACGCTGGCAGCAGCGTCATGGTTGCCAGGCCTTGCTGCAGGGTTTGATCGAGGGCGACGCGCTGCCCAGCAAGAACAATCTGCGTACGCGACTGTTCAAGCGCGCCGATCGCGACTCCGATTACACCGGGCTGCCCAATCCCATGCTCCGCCCCGCCCGCACACGAGTGGCCGCATGAACACCAGCGATTCGCTGCCGCGCGTGCGCGCCGCCGTCGACCGACTACGCGTCGAGTCGGGCGAGCCCGTTTGTGCCTATGTCTACGATCTCGACGCCTTGCAGCGCCATGTCCGCTGGATGCGCGCGGCGCTTCCCGAGGGCTGCGAGCTTTACTACGCGGCCAAGGCCAATGCCGAAGCGCCGATCCTGGACACATTGGCGCCGTGGGTCGACGGTTTCGAAGCGGCATCCGGCGGCGAGTTGCGCTGGTTGCGCCAGGCCCAGCCCGGCAAGCCGCTATTGTTCGGCGGCCCCGGCAAGCTCGATAGCGAGCTCGAACTGGCACTCGACCAACCCGGCTGCACCTTGCATGTGGAAAGCCTGGGCGAACTCCACCGACTAGCCGCCATCGCCGAACGTCTCGGCTGCAAGGCATCGATCTTCCTGCGTATGAATATCGGCGTGCCGGGCATGGGCGATACGCGGCTGATGATGGGCGGCAAGCCCACACCCTTCGGGCTGGACGAGGCCGACCTCCCTGCTGCTCTGGAAGCCTTGCGCGGTTATCCGCAACTGCATCTGGAGGGCTTCCACTTTCATCTGATGTCGCACCAGCGCGATGCCGGCGCGCAGCTCATGCTGGTCCGCGCCTATCTGGATATCGTGAACCGCTGGCAAGAGGCATACGGGATCAAGGTGCAAGTCGTGAATGCCGGCGGCGGTTTTGGCGTGGACTATGGCGAGCCAGCCCGCTCATTCGACTGGCTCGACTTCTGCGAAGGCCTCAAACGCCTGCTGAGCGAACGCCAGGAAGCACTGCGCCTGCGTTTCGAACCGGGCCGCTATGTCAGCGTCGGCTGCGGCTGGTACGTCATGGAAGTGCTCGATATCAAGCGCAGCCACGGCGAGTACTTTGCGGTGGCGCGTGGCGGCACCCACCACTTCCGTACGCCGCCTGCCCAGGGACACGACCATCCCTTTGTGGTGTTGCGCGGCACGCAGCAGCCGGTCGTCCAGGACACGCGCGTCACCCTGGTCGGGCAGCTCTGCACCCCGAAGGACGTGCTCGCCCGGCAACAGCCGATCGCCGCGCTGGCCCCCGGCGACTGCCTGGCGTTTTCCCTGGCCGGTGCCTATGCCTGGAATATCTCGCACCAGAATTTCCTGATGCATCCCCCGCCGCAGATGGTGTTTCTGGATAGCGGGCTCCCTGGGGTCGCCGGCTAGCCCCATTCCTGAACAGGCCGGCCTGCTAGAATTGGCGTTTCCCCGGCGCCGAACGGCGCCTTGTCGGCTTCAGGAGTAGGCATGTCGCACGAAATCCTCAAAGCGCTCGGTCTGGGCAGCGAGCAGTCCGGTACGTATCTCGGCCAGGGCGAGTGGTCCAAGACCACCGACGCCGGCCACCTGCAGCCGGTCAATCCGGCCACGGGCGAGGTTATCGCCAGCGTCCACGCCTCCAGCGCCGCCGACTACGAAGTGATCGTCAAGCGCGCCCAGGAGGCCTTCAAGGTCTGGCGCGTCACGCCCGCCCCGCAGCGCGGCGAAGCGGTCCGCCTGTGCGGCGAAGCGCTGCGCAAGCACAAGGACGCACTCGGCTCGCTGGTCGCCCTGGAAATGGGCAAGATCAAGCCCGAGGGCGATGGCGAAGTGCAGGAAATGATCGATATCGCCGATTTCGCCGTGGGCCAGAGCCGCATGCTGTACGGCTACACGATGCATTCGGAGCGTCCGGGCCACCGCATGTACGAGCAGTACCAGCCGCTCGGCCTGGTCGGCATCATCAGCGCCTTCAATTTCCCGGTAGCGGTATGGGCCTGGAACGCCATGCTGGCCGCCATCTGTGGCGACATCTGCATCTGGAAGCCGTCGCCCAAGACCCCGCTGTCGGCCATCGCCACGCTGAAGATCTGCAACGATGCCCTGAAGGCCGCCGGTTATCCGGATCTGTTCTTCCTGTTCAACGATGCCGGTACCGATCTGTCCCAGACCTTCGTCGACGACAAGCGCATTCCGCTGATCAGCTTTACCGGCTCGACCAAGGTCGGCCGCCAGGTCGGTGAGCGCGTTGCCAAGCGCATGGGTCGCTCGCTGCTGGAGCTGGGCGGCAACAACGCCATCATCGTGGACGAAACCGCCGACCTGAAACTGGCGATCCCGGCGATCGTGTTCGGCGCCGTCGGCACCGCCGGCCAGCGCTGCACCACCACGCGCCGCCTGTTCGTGCACGAGTCGATCATCGACGACGTCACCGAAAAGCTGGTCACGGCGTACAAGCAGGTCGAAGGCAAGATCGGTGACCCGACCCTGGCCACCACGCTGATGGGTCCGCTCAATAGCCAGGACGCAGTCAAGGCCTATCTGGCTGCGGTCGAAAAGGCCAAGGCGACGGGCGGCACCGTGCGTACCGGCGGCGCTGCGTTGAGCGACCGCAAGGGTAACTTCGTGCTGCCGACCATCGTCACCGGCGTCAAGAACGCCGACGAGGTCGTGCAGACCGAAACCTTCGCGCCGATTCTCTACGTCATGCCGTTCAAGACGCTCGACGAAGCGATCGAACTGCAGAACGGCGTGCCACAGGGTCTGTCCTCGTCGATCTTCACGCAGAACCTGAAGTCGGCCGAGCAGTATCTGTCGTCAGCCGGTTCGGATTGCGGTATCGCCAACGTCAATATCGGCACCTCGGGTGCGGAAATCGGCGGCGCGTTCGGTGGCGAGAAGGAAACCGGCGGTGGTCGCGAGTCGGGTTCGGATGCGTGGAAGGTCTATATGCGTCGCCAGACCAACACGATCAATTACTCCAATTCGCTACCGCTGGCGCAGGGCATCAAGTTCGATCTTTGAGTCCATAAACACGCATAGCCTTTCCTACTCGTCATCCCGGCGCAGGCCGGGACCCAGTGACTTCGGTTATCAGTTTTTGCGAACAGGCTGAAGCGTTCGCGTTGGTGCGACAACCGACTTATAACGCCACTGGGTCCCGGCCTACGCCGGGATGACGAATAGGAAGGAAAGCCGATCCATTGAGGCCGCATGTCACCCACCTCCCCCGCAGCTTTCGATTTCCGCAACTACCGCATCGTAGTTGCCGGCGGCAGTCGTGGTATCGGTCGCAGCATCGCCTTGGCATTTGCCCACGCCGGCGCGGCCGTATCGATTTGCGCACGCGGACAAACGGCACTCGATGAAACACGCACCGCCATCGCCGCAACGGGTGCCGTAGCGCACGCCGCATCCTGCGACCTGGCCGACGGCAAGGCCATCGAAGGCTATATCGAACAAGCTGCTGCAACGCTTGGCGGGATCGATGTCTTGATCAACAACGCCAGCGGATACGGTTTCAGCGACGACGACGAAGGCTGGGCCGCCGGATTCAACGTTGACCTGATGGCGGCCGTGCGCGCGTCGCGTTACGCGCTGCCGTATCTGAAAGCCTCATCGCACGCGAGCATCGTGCATACCTCGTCGATCGCCGCCTTCCATCCGGGCGTACGCGGGCCGGCCTATGCCGCGGTCAAGGCGGCGCTCAATCAATACACCACGTCGCAGGCGCTCGCGTTGGCACCGGACCGCATCCGCGTCAACGCGGTCGCACCCGGCTCGATCGAATTCCCCGACGGCCTGTGGGACAAGCGCAGGACCGAAGCGCCGGAGCTTTATCGCAGCATCCTGGCAAAGATTCCGTTCGGCCGTTACGGTCGACCGGAAGATATCGCCCATGCGGTGCTGTTTCTCGCTTCGCCCTGGGCGGGCTGGATTACCGGCCAGACGCTATGCGTCGATGGCGGCCAATTGCTTACCGGGTAACGAGCATGTCCCATCTCAACGCCACCGAACGTTTCAGCGACCGCGTCGACGACTATGTGCGTTATCGGCCGGACTATCCGCCTGCTCTGCTCGACTGGCTGCACAAGACGCAAGGTGTCACCGCCAGCTGGCAGGTGGCCGATATCGGTGCCGGCACCGGCATTTCCAGCAAGATGTTTCTCGATGCCGGCCACCGTGTTGTCGCGGTCGAGCCGAACGCTTCGATGCGTGGCGCCGCCGAACGCTGGCTGGCCGACTATCCCGGCTTCAGCACCACCGATGGCCAGGCCGATGCCAGCAAGCTCGATAGCCACAGCATCGACCTGATTTCGGTCGCACAGGCCTTTCATTGGTTCGAGCCGGAAGCGACGCGCACCGAGTTCAAGCGCATCCTGCGCCCCGGCGGGCTGGTGGCGATCTATTGGAATTCTCGCCTGCTTGTCGGCACGCCGTTTCGCGAAGGCTACGAGAACTTGTTGAAAACCTATGGCACGGACTATGTCACGGTCGCCGAGCGCTATGCCGACGACGCGTTCATGCGCGAATGGTTTGGCAGCGGCTACCGTGGCACGGCGCATTTCGATCACGGCCAGCGGGTGGATTTCGACCAGCTGCGTGGTCGCCTGATGTCTTCGTCGTATGCTCCCAAACCGGGCCATATCAACCACGAGCCGATGATGGTCGCGCTGCGCGAACTGTTCGATGCTTGCGCGGACGATGGCCGCGTCAGCTTCGATTACGACACCCGCGTCTACATCGGCAGCTTCGAGTAACGACATGTACGAAAAACTACGCCCCCTGCTGTTCATGCTCGATCCGGAAGCCGCGCATCATCTGACGATGTACGGTCTGGGCGTAGCCCAGCGAAGCAACCTTGCCCATCTGATCGCCAAGCCACCGGCAGAGTTGCCGACGACGGCTTTCGGCATACGGTTCCCGCATCCGGTCGGGCTTGCCGCCGGACTAGACAAGAACGCCGACTACCTCGATGCATTGGGCACGCTCGGCTTCGGCTTTATCGAAGTCGGGACTACCACGCCACGGCCACAGCCCGGCAACGATAAGCCGCGCATGTTCCGCCTGCCCAACCACGAAGCCGTGATCAATCGCCTCGGCTTCAATAACGACGGCGTCGATGCCCTGGTGCGCAACGTGCAGCGGTCGAGCTATCGCGGCGTGCTGGGCATCAATATCGGCAAGAACAAGGACACGCCGAACGAACGCGCGGTCGACGACTACCTGTTCTGCCTGGAACGCGTCTATGCGCATGCCAGCTACATCACGGTGAATATCTCATCGCCAAATACGCAAGGCCTGCGCGATCTGCAGGAAGAAGCCACACTGCGCCGCTTTATCGAAACGCTGCGCGAAGCACAGGAAAAGCTCGGCTCGCAAAGTGGTACGCGCAAGCCGATGCTGTTGAAGATCGCACCCGATCTATCCGAAACCGAACTCGACGCCATCGCCGAGGTGCTTCTGCAGGCCAAGGTCGACGGCGTGATCTGCACCAACACCACGATCGATCGCAGCGCGGTGACTGGCGACCCGAATGCACAGCAAGCCGGCGGCCTTTCCGGTAAACCCTTGTTCGCGCGTTCTACCGAAGTGCTGCGCGGCATGCGTCAGCGATTGGGCAAGGACATCGGCATTGTTGGGGTGGGCGGCATTCTCGACGGCGACAATGCGTCGGAAAAAATCGCTGCCGGCGCCAACCTGGTCCAGCTTTACTCTGGCCTGGTCTATCGCGGCCCACATCTGATCGGCGAATGCGTCGAAGAAATTCGCCGCCAGCATGGAGCCGCGCATGCGGGCTGAAGTTACCGATATGGGCGGTTATACGCTGACCGAAAATGCCCCGTTGTTGGGCCGCAATACCATGCGTGTCGATGCACGTGCGTCATTGTTGGCCGATATAAACGACGCTGCCAAGCTACCCGAGCTGCTCGATTTTCCTGCCATCCGGCAGCGACCGTTGCTGGTACTGGGCGAAGGCAGCAATATGCTTTTCACCGGTGATTTCGACGGCACCGTACTGGCAATGGGCACGCGTGGCGTGCAACTGGAGCAGGACGGCGAAGTCGTGCGTATCGCCGTGGCCGCGGGCGAACGCTGGGACGACTTCGTGCGTTGGACGTTGGGCCAAGGTCTGGCTGGCCTGGAAAACCTGATCCTGATTCCCGGCACTGTCGGCGCGGCGCCGATTCAGAACATCGGCGCGTATGGCACGGAGGTGGCCGAGTTCATCGAGAGCGTCGAAGCCTGGGATACGCGCGAGCGTCGTGTCGCCGTGCTGAGCAAGCACGATTGCGCCTTCGCGTATCGCGATTCGGTATTCAAGCGCGAACCGGGCCGCTACATCGTGACCGCCGTGCGCTTCGTACTGCCGCGCCAGCGCGAACTTCGGCTCGACTATGCAGGCATTCGCGAAGAGCTTGCGCGCATGGGCATCGAAAAGCCTGCGCCGTTTCATGTCGCCGAAGCGGTCGTGCACCTGCGTTCGCGCAAGCTACCCGACCCGGCGGTTATCGGCAATGCGGGGAGTTTCTTCAAGAACCCTATCGTCGATACCGCCCTAGCCGATGCACTCAAGCAGGCGCAGCCGGAACTTGCCGCATGGCCCGGCCAGGACGGCAAGACCAAACTGTCGGCGGCCTGGTTGATCGAGGCGGCCGGATTCAAGGGGCTGCGCGAAGGCGATGCGGGCATATCGCATCGCCATGCGCTCGTATTGGTCAACCATGGCAAGGCCAGTGGTACCGAGCTGTGGGCACTGGCGCAACAGGTGGTTGCCGGGGTGCGCGAACGTTTCGGCGTGACGCTTGAACCCGAGCCGATCATCGTCGGACAGGTCTGAAGCGAGCTTCGAACAACCCCCGTTTTTATCGTCATCCCGGCGAAGGCCGGGATCCATTCCTCAGTCCTCGCCTGTCAGGCGACATGGGGCAAGCCTCTACATCGAGGAATGGATTCCGGCCTTCGCCGGAATGACGAGTAGGAAATAGCTTTGAGAGATTTCCTGAAGCGAGCTCGGCTTTCACGCTTTTGAAAGCTCCCCCCTGACACGATGGCCTCTTTCCTATGACGCAAGGAAAGGAGCCATCGCATGAGCACGGTAAAAGTCGCCGACGTCCTGACCGAGATGCTTGCCCAGGCATCGATCAAACGCATTCACGGGGTAGTCGGTGACAGCCTCAATGGCATTACCGAATCCTTGCGCCAACGCAAGGACATCGACTGGATCCACTACCGGCACGAAGAAGCCGCCGCCTTCGCCGCCTGCGCCGAATCGCAACTGACCGGCGCGTTGGCGGTGTGTGCAGGTTCCTGCGGGCCAGGCAATCTGCACCTGATCAACGGCCTTTACGATGCGCAGCGCACCCGTACGCCGGTGCTGGCGATCGCCGCGCACATACCGTCGGCGGAAATCGGCGGCGGCTATTTCCAGGAAACCCATCCGCAAAATCTGTTTCAGGAATGCAGCCATTACTGCGAGCTGGTCAGCAGCCCGTCGCAGATTCGACGCGTGGTCGGTAACGCGATTCGCGCCGCCGTCGGCCAGCGCGGTGTAGCGGTCATTGTGTTGCCGGGCGATGTCGCCTTATCCGACGCCACGGCCATTTCCGCGATCGAAGAAGGCCTGTTGCCATCGAGGCCGGTCGTTACACCGACGCCCGAAGATCTCGATCGTCTCGCTGCCCTGCTCGGCAAAGGTCGCAAGGTGACGCTGTTCTGCGGTCGTGGCTGCGCGGGCGCACACGATGAAGTCGTACGTCTCGCCGAGACACTGAAAGCTCCTGTGGTGCATGCGCTCGGCGGCAAGGAACATGTCGAATGGGACAACCCGTACGACGTGGGCATGACCGGTCTGATCGGCTTCAGTTCCGGCTATGAGGCGATGATGAGTTGCGACACCTTGCTCATGCTAGGCACCGATTTTCCGTATCGCCAGTTCTTCCCTACCGATGCCAAGATCTGTCAGGTCGATCTGCGCGCCGAAAATCTCGGCCGCCGTTGCAAGCTCGATCTCGGCCTGGTCGGCGACGTCAAGGCCACCATCGATGCCTTGCTGCCGCGGCTCAAGCCGACCGGCGATGAAACTCATCTGAAAACCAGCCTGGCCAGTTACAAGAAGGCACGTGAAGGACTGGACGAGCTGGCCTCCGGCAAAGGCAGCAGCAAGCCGATCCATCCACAGCATGTCGCGCGCGTGGTCAGCGATCTGGCCGACGACGATGCGGTATTCACGTGCGACGTCGGCACACCGACCGTCTGGGCGGCGCGCTATCTGCATATGAACGGCAAGCGCCGCCTGCTCGGCTCGTTCAATCACGGCTCCATGGCCAACGCGATGCCGCAGGCTATTGGCGCGCAGACGGCGTATCCGAAACGGCAAGTCGTCAGCCTCTCGGGCGATGGTGGCTTCGCCATGTTGATGGGCGATCTGCTCACGCTCGTACAGCACAAGCTGCCGGTCAAGATCGTGATCATCAACAACGGCACGCTGGGCTTTGTCGAGCTGGAAATGAAAGCGTCGGGTTTTCTACCGGTCGGCGTTACGCTGGATAACCCAGACTTCGCAGCGATGGCACGCGCGGCGGGCATTCACGGGATACGCGTGGAAGACGCCGGTGGGTTGGAAGACGCGGTGCGCGAAGCCTTTGCGCACAAAGGACCGGCGTTGGTCGATGTGGTCACCAACCGGCAGGAGTTGTCCATGCCACCGAAGATTCAGCTGGAACAGGTCAAAGGCTTCAGCCTGTGGGCGTTGCGCACGGTGATGAACGGGCGTGGCGATGAGTTGATCGATCTGGCGATAACCAATTTGCGACGGTGATGTTGTCGCCTTCCTGTGGCACTGGCGCAATGAATGGCGGGAACTCCCGAAAATCCTCCCTACTCGTCATCCCGGCGAATGCCGGGATGACGATAGGAAAAACAGAGGTTATTCGAGGCTACAACGTTGGCCTCTAGCTCTTGGCGAGAGCCACCTTTTTTGCCACATCCAGATTCGGCAAAAACACCGTAATCACCCCGATCAACGGCAGGAACGCACACAGGTGATACACGTAGTCGATGCCACGCGCATCGGCAACGTGGCCCAATACCGCCGCGCCAATGCCACCCATGCCAAACGCAAAACCGAAGAACAGCCCGGAAATCATGCCGACGCGTCCCGGGATCAATTCCTGCGCATAAACCAGGATCGCGGAGAACGCGGAAGCCAGGATCAGGCCAATCACCACGGTCAGCACGCCGGTCCAGAACAGGTTGGCGTACGGCAACATCAGGGTGAACGGCGCCACGCCCAGGATCGATACCCAGATCACCCATTTGCGTCCGATGCGATCGCCGATCGGGCCACCAAACAGGGAGCCGGCCGCGACGGCAAACAGGAACACGAACAGATGCGTCTGGGCACTCTGCACCGATACGCCGAATTTGTGGATCAGGAAAAAGGTGTAATAGCTGCTGATGCTGGCCAGGTAGAAGTACTTGGAGAAGATCAGCAGGCCAAGGATGGCCAACGACGCGGCCACCTTGCTGCGGGTCAGCGTTATCGCCGAGGCATGCCCTGCCCGGCTCTTGCCGCGCACCGCGTGATGCGCGCTGTACCACCGGCTGACCTGGAGCAGCACGGCCATGGCAAGCAAGGCTGCGAGCGCGAACCAGGCCACGCTGCCGCGGCCGTGCGGCACGATGATCCAGGCCGCCAGCAACGGGCCGAGCGAGGAGCCGGCGTTGCCGCCTACCTGAAACAGGGACTGCGCCAGACCATGCCGGCCGCCGGAGGCCATGCGCGCCACGCGCGACGACTCGGGATGAAACACCGACGACCCCGTACCGACCAGGGCAGCAGCCAGCAAGAGCACCGGAAAGCTGGGCGCGACCGACAGCAGCAGCAAGCCGAACAAGGTGAACCCCATGCCGATCGGCAGCGAAAACGGCATCGGCTTGCGATCGGTCACCATGCCGACCAGGGGCTGCAGCAATGACGCGGTGAGCTGATACGTCAGGGTAATCAGGCCGATCTGGCCGAAACTCAGGTGGAAATCACCTTTCAGGATCGGATAGATCGCCAGGATCAACGACTGGATCATGTCGTTGAGCAGATGCGAAAAACTGATCGCGCCGATGATGCTGAACTCGGTTTTCGGCTCGGCATGCTCCGCCGGAGCGACGCTGGGCAATACCGGAGGCGCCACGGGACTTAAAGGTGACTCGACTTGAGCTTGCATGGTGACCGGATGGCTGGGGGACGGGGAATGGCGTGGGTTGCATCGCCATGGATCGACACCTTAGAGTCAAGCCGGACGGCCCGCACACGTTATCGGGTCAACTATCAGCGAATTTGGGCCAAGTCATGCGCAACGCACGTATCGACCGCTATGAGGACATCCCGCGGGACGTCGTGACCACCGGCAACGAGTACGCGGCGCATTACGTGCTAAGCCCCCATTCGCATCGTCGTTGCCAGCTGCTTTACGCGATGACCGGCGTCATGACGGTCATCACCGAGGAAGGCAGCTGGGTGATTCCACCGCGCCGCGCGCTGTGGATTCCGTCGGGGGTAATGCACGAAGTCCATCTGGGTGGCCCGACGTCCACGCGCAGCGCTTTTGTACTCGAGCATGTTGCCCAGGCGACCGGGCTGCCCACGCACTGCGAAGTCCTCGCCGTCTCACCCTTGTTGCACGAGCTGCTTATCGAGGCGGTGGATCTGCCCGCTCTTTACGAGCTCGATGGCCGTGACGGCATGGTCATGCGCCTGCTGCTGGAAGAAATCAGGCGCATGCCGACACTTGCGCTCAATACCCCGCTACCGCGCGAGCGGCGGCTGGCGGCGTTGTGCCGACATCTGCTCGAGCATCCGTCGCAAGAGGTGAAGATTGACGATATGGCGATGAGCGCCGGCATGAGCCGCCGCAACTTCACCCGTATGTTTCGCGAACAGACCGGCATGAGCTTCGCTGCGTGGCGCCAGCAGGCATGCCTGCTGGCTGCACTGACACGGCTGGGCAATGGCGAGCCGGTCACGCAGGTGGCGATGGAGCTGGGCTACAACAGTTCCAGCGCGCTGTCGGCGGTGTTTCGTCGCGTACTCGGCGCTCCGCCCAGCCGTTTTCTTGCCAACAACGGCCCATCCGCCACCACATGAAAAACGCCCCGCAGCATCATACGTCTGTAACACTCCAACGGCCTTAATAGGTTAGCTTTGTCTTTGGACTCGTGTTGTTCGCCCCACGACGACAACCCGACTAACGCGATGGCATCTCAATGAATACAAGCGTCGACAGCCCCACGCCCGCTCCGCTTCCGCGCACCGAGAAGGTAGCGACGGAAACTACCGCAGTCGAAACAGTGGCCGTGGCAGCGCCCGATCTGAACGACGCCAGCCTGTATATCCATCGCGAGATTTCACAGCTGCAGTTCAACATCCGCGTACTGGATCAGGCGCTGGACGAAAGCAAGCCGATCCTCGAGCGCTTGAAATTCCTGCTGATCTTTTCCACCAACATGGACGAATTCTTCGAGATTCGTGTGGCGGGCCTGAAGAGTCAGATCGCGTTCGATCACGAAATCGTCGGGCCGGACGGCATTCCCCCGAAGCGGGCGTTGGCCGAGATCAGCGAAATCGCGCACAAGCAGATCGAGCGACAGTATTCGATCCTCAACGATGCCATCCTGCCCGAGCTCGACAAGCAAGGCATGCGCATCGTGCGCCGCAACCAGTGGTCGCATAAGCAGAAGCTGTGGGTGCGCCGCTATTTCCGCCACGAGGTCGCGCCGCTGGTCACGCCGATCGGCCTCGATCCCACGCATCCCTTTCCGCTGCTGGTCAACAAGAGCCTGAACTTCATCGTGCAACTGGAAGGCATCGATGCCTTCGGTCGCGACTCGGGCCTGGCGATCGTCCCGGCGCCGCGCGTGCTGCCGCGCCTGATTCGCCTGCCCGATGAGGTATGCGAAGGCGGCGACAACTTCGTGCTGCTGTCGTCGATCATTCACGAACATGCCGACGAGCTGTTTCCCGGCATGTCGGTGCTGGGCTGCTATCAGTTCCGCCTGACCCGCAATGCCGACCTCACCATCGATCCGGAAGACGTCGAGGATCTCGCGCGTGCGCTGCGCGGCGAGCTGTATTCGCGCCGGTTCGGCGATGCGGTACGCCTGGAAGTGGCCGACAACTGCCCCAAGAACCTCACCGATTACCTGCTCAAGCAATTCGGCCTGACCGCGGCTGAAATGTACGAGGTCAACGGGCCGGTCAATCTGGCGCGCCTGTTCGGCCTGGCCAGTAAGACGTTGCGCCCGCAGCTGAACTATCCGCCGTTCACGCCGGCAATCCCCAAGTCGCTCAAGAAGGCCGAAGACCTGTTCCAGGTCATCGCCAAGCAGGACGTGCTGCTGCTGCATCCCTATGAGTCGTTCGCGCCGGTGGTCGACCTGTTGCATCAGGCCGCCAAGGACCCGAGCGTGCTGGCGATCAAGCAGACGCTCTATCGCAGCGGTGCGAATTCGGAAATCGTCGACGCACTGGTCGATGCGGCCCGCTCCGGCAAGGAAGTGACCGCCGTGGTCGAGCTGCGCGCACGCTTTGACGAGGAATCCAACCTGACGCTGGCCTCGCGCCTGCAGCAGGCCGGTGCCGTGGTGATCTACGGCGTGGTCGGCGTCAAGACGCATGCCAAGTTGATGCTGATCCAGCGTCGCGAAGGCAGCGAACTGGTGCGCTATGCGCATCTGGGTACCGGCAATTATCACACCGGCAACGCGCGCCTCTATACCGACTACAGCTTGCTGACCTCCGACGAGGCCCTGTGCGAAGACGTGCACAAGCTTTTCAGCCAGCTCACCGGCATGGGCAAGGTGCAGCACATGAAGAAGCTGCTGCATGCGCCGTTCACGCTGAAAAAGACCTTGCTGGAATTGATCGCCACCGAGACCGCCCATGCGGCGGCCGGCAAACCGGCGCAGATCATCGCCAAGGTCAACGCCATCACCGATCCCAAGATCATTCGCGCGCTCTACAAGGCCAGCATGGCCGGCGTGAAGATCGACCTGATCGTGCGCGGCATGTGCTGCCTGCGCCCCGGTGTGCCAGGTGTGTCGCAGAATATTCGCGTGCGCTCGATCGTCGGCCGTTTCCTGGAACACAGCCGCGTGTACTGGTTCGCCAACGATGGCGAGGAACGTTTCTACCTGGCCAGCGCCGACCTGATGGAACGCAATCTCGACCGCCGCATCGAAACCGGTTTTCCGATCGAGGGCAAAAAGCTGCAGCAGCGTGTGCGCAAGGAGCTCGATCTTTACCTGAGCGACAACACGAGCGCATGGCAGCTGCAGTCGGACGGTCAATATCTGCGTCCGTCGAGCACTGGCCAGCGGAACGTGCAGGCACAACTGCTGGAAAAGATCTGCGGCGTCGGTGCTTCCAACGAGGCCTGATCGCCGCTTTTGCCAGGACTACGGCTTGAAGCGCCGTACCCACGCGACATAGCGATCGACAAAACCTTGCAGAAACTTCTGCGTGCTTTCCACGCTGATATTGCCGTCGATGTCGAACAGGCCGTCCTTGAAGTGGACAAACACTTCCGGCTGCGCCAGCAGGGGGACATCGAGGTAGGCCAGCACATTGCGCAAATGCTGTTGCGACATGGCCGAACCGGTGGTGGCGATCGAGGTGCCGATCACCGCGCCCGGCTTGCCGGCAAACGAATTGGTGCCCCACGGCCGCGAGCCGATATCCAGCGCGTTCTTGAGCACGCCGGGGATCGAACGGTTGTATTCGGGCGTAACGAACAACAGGGCGTCGGCAGCCTCGACCTGCTGCTTCAGGCGCGTGGCGTTGGCCGGGTAGTCGTGATCGAAATCCTGGCTGTAGAGCGGCAGATCGTCGATGCGGACGTGGTTGAAGGCGAAATCCGCGGGCGCCAGCCGTTCGACTGCGCGGGCCAGGCAGCGATTGAACGATTCCTTGCGCAGGCTGCCAACGAATACCGCCACATTCACCTTGCTCATAACCGCTCCTCGGATGGGTCGCGCCCCGCTGGCGCCGCGGGCCAGTCTGGCGCGCGGCGGATTCAGGGCACGTGACGACTGCCACAGGTTAATTTTTGTGAATTGCGGCACATTTTTATCCGGCTAGCCTATTCTGTGGGCAAGATCACCTGACTCCCACCGGATGCCCTCCGGCGGGCGGCCGGGGATACGTCGACAGGACAAACTGGCGACACAGGGGATAGGGGATGGACGGAGAGTCGGTCGAAAAGGCCAGACGCCGCCGACGGTGGCAAAACGTAGCGTGGCTACTGGCCGCGTTGCTCGGGCCTTGCCATGCCGCCGATACCTTGCAGGGTGCCTGGCGCGACGTGCGTGCCGGCGACACGCCGCAGACCGTGCTCGCCGCCTATCGGCATGGCGATTTCCACGCGTTCGATCCAGGCACGCTGGAACGCTTGCCACAGGATGGTAGTTGGGTCGTCCTGCAAGCCGACCGACCCTGGATCGATGTGGAGCGCCAGCTATCGGTGTATCCGCCTTCGCTGGGCAAGATCACGCTGTACGACGCGAACGGGGCGAGCCAGACCAACGCATTGAACGATTTCTCCGCGGCGATGCATGGCCATGGACGCGTGACGTTTCGGATCGGTGCCGAGATACCCGCTTCGCAGCCGTTGCTGTTGAAATTCGAACCGACATCGACCATCGCAGCCCCGGTCAGTTTCATCCTGCAAAACCGCATCGAGTACGAGCGTGACGATGCGAGCTGGCTGGCCTTCGCCAGTGCATGCTTCGCCGTGATGCTGGCGATGGCCTTGATGGCACTGTGCTTCGCCACCTTGTTGCGCGATCCGACGTTTGCCTGGTATGCCGGATACATCCTTTGCTACATGCTTATCCAGAGCGTGCAGACGGGTTATCTGTTTCACCCCTTGGATGCGGAATTCCTGGTCGGGTCGGCGATGACGCTGGCGACCTTCGCGGTTGCCTTGTCCGTGGCGTTCGCCGCTCTTTTCATGGCGCGCTTCTGCGAGTTGCGCCGCTATGCGCCCTGGCTGCATCCGCCGGTAATCGCACTGGCGATCGGCATGCCTCTGATCCTGTTACTGCGCAGCAGCCATATCGACGTGTTGGAACACACCGCGCAAGTACTCATCAACCCGCTATTGATTCTCGGTGCCTTGCTGCTGCTCTTGGCGGCGATCGTGGCCGTCGCGCGCGGCTCGCGCCACGCCTGGTTCTTTCTGCTGGGCTGGACGCCCCTGCTCGTGTTGACCGCGCTGTGCAGCAGCCAGATCGGCGGCGCCTTGCCCCATATCCTGTGGCTCAACGATGCCAGCCTTGCCGCTGGCGCGTTCGAGGCGATCGTCCTTTCGCTTGGCCTGGCCGATCGCGCGCTCAATGTGCGGCGCGACCGCGACATGGTCCGCGTGCTGGCCGACAACGACGCGCTGACCAATATCCTCAATCGCCGGGCCTGGACCGAAGGCGTGCGGGAAATATTCGCCACGACGCCCGGACAACCGCTTGCACTGCTGTTTCTCGATCTGGACAACTTCAAGACCTTGAACGACAAGCAAGGGCATGCTGCCGGCGATCGTGCACTGGTCGCCGTGGCCGCAGCGCTACGCCATGAGCTGCGCCCTGCCGACTTGCTGGGCCGCTATGGTGGCGAAGAATTTGTAGCCATGCTGTACGACCTCGATCAGGAACTCGCCATGCAGGTGGCTACGCGACTGTGCCGGCGCGTGCATCGACTCGAAATTCCGGTCGATGGCAAGAATCTGGCGCTCAGCGTCAGCATTGGTGTCGCCATGCGTTCGCCGGGCGACACCGTGGAGTCGATCGTGGAGCGTGCCGATCAGGCGATGTATGGCGCGAAGGTCAATGGACGCAATCGGGTACAGCTCGATCCGCGCCTGACGCCCAGCGTACCGAGGGCAAGAGCCTCGGCGCGCAAGTCCTAAGCCAGCTCCGCGGCTGCCGCAACGACATCCGATTCGCCCGGCAGCACCAGCAGCGCGGCACCCGCCAGCGGCGTATAGGTGTCCTCGCCGACCACACGACGCAGCGGCGTCTTCCCGAAACCGCCTTCGACGATCGCCGTGATGACACCCTCGCCGACGCCTGCGCTGCGACGCCCCTCGTCGAGCACGATGATTCGCCTGGCATCGCGTGCCTGCTCGGCAATGAAGGCGTTGTTCAACGGTGCCAGCCAGCGAAGATCGACCACTCGCGTCTTCCACCCATGCGCCGCTTCGATCTGGCGCGCGGCACGCAACGCCATCGGCACGCCGTTGCCAAAGGTGAAGATCACCAGGTCGTTGGCCTCGGGATGGTAGATGCGGCCCTCGCCCAACGTCATGGCCGAACCCGGTGCCGGATAGTCGAACTGCCACTGACCGTCGCCGGCTTCGTACAGATCCTTGGTCATGTACAAGGCGATCGGCTCCAGGAATGCGCAGACACGACCATCGACCTGCGCCAGTGCGGACAACGTACGCAGCATGGTTGCCGCATCGTCGCCGCGGCTCGGGCAACCGACCACCAGACCGGGAATATCGCGCAGCGCGGTGATCGAGTTGTCGTTATGGAAATGACCGCCGAAGCCTTTCTGATAACCGAGCGAAGCCACGCGCATCAGGATCGGGTTGCGATACTGATCGTTGGAGAAAAACTGCAGGCTGCACGCTTCGCCACGAATCTGGTCGCAGGCGTTATGGAAATACGCCAGATACTGGATTTCCGGAATCGGCAGCATGCCCATGCTGGCAAAGCCCTGAGCCAGACCGAGAATCATCGTTTCGTCCAGCAGCGTATTGAACACGCGGCTGTTCTTGAAGGCCTTATGCAGCCCCTTGGTGACGGTATAGACGCCGCCTTTCTGCGCTACGTCTTCACCGAACAGCAAGGACTGCGGATACTTGGCCATCAGATCGTGCAAGGCCTGACCGATCTGAATCGCCAGATGGCGCGGCGCCTGCTTCTCGGGCAGCTTGTCTTCGCTGCCGAACGCCGCGACGCGGCGCTCGGCGTAATCGGTCCGCTCCGCTTCGCGCTTGACTGCGTCGGGGGTGTAAGGCGCCAATGGCTTCAACACGTCGGCCAGGCTGGTCAGCCTGGGACGGCGATCAGCCTCTTCGGCCGCGGCGAAGCAACGCTTGCGGGTGGCTTCGTACAGGGACAGCAGACTGTCCTTGCTGTAGAGCCCGGACTCCAGTGCGATCGCCGCCGAACGCAGCAAGGGATCGGTGGATTCCACCGACACCAGCTCTTCGATACTGCGCCATTCGATTTCGAAATCCGTGCCGGCATGGCCCATCACGCGCGTGGTTTTCAAATGCAGGAAGGTCGGGCGACGCGTGGTACGGCAATGCTCCACCGCGCGCTGCACCTGCGCATAACCTTCGGCCAGGTCCAGGCCGTCGGCAAAGAAGTAATCGAGATTGGAGCGCTGCTGAAAATTGCTTGCCACCCAACCCGTCGGCGTCTTCACCGAAATACCGATGCCGTTGTCTTCGCAAACAAACAGGACCGGAGCCGGCAGCTTTTGATAGGCCGTCCAACCGGCCGCATTGAACGCGGTTTGCGCGGTGGCGTGGTTGCTCGATGCATCGCCGAACGAGCAGATCGCAATCGAGTCCGTCGGAATCGGCAGGGTATGGCCGATGCGGCGAGCCTGTTCGATCGCCACGGCCGTGCCTAGCGCCTTGGGCAGATGCGAGGCGATCGTCGAGGTCTGCGGCAATACCCACAACGGCTTGCTGCCCCACACCTTGTGGCGGCCGCCGGAGGCGGGATCCTCACTGCTGGCGGCAAAGGACAGCGCAGAATCCATCACCGGATCCATGCCCGGCAATTTGCGGAAACGCTCGGCCATGAAGCCGCCGGAGCGGTAATGCAGGAAGGCCGGATCGGTATGACGCGTCAGCCGCGCGACCATCGCATTGCCTTCGTGGCCCGACGAACCGATTGTGTAGAACACCTTGTTCTGCACGCGCAACACGCGGGCCATCAGGTCCAGATGCCGCGAAATCAGCTGCGATTCGAGCAACTCGCGAAAGCCCTGTGCGTTCAACTCGCTGCCTGGCACTACCGGTGCGTCGTCATCGGGCGTGCCGCGTACGTCGCCCTGCCAGAACTGCACGAACTCGGTGAAATTCTGATCGACGATCTCGGCGCGGTTGAAACCTTTGTGACGAGCAGTAATGGCAAACGGAACAGACATGTCGGTATCCAGGGATTTAGGTTGCGCGATGTCATCGCGCGAAAAACGTATGTCGTAACTAGCTCAAGGCGCGTAGCAATGCCGCGCGTTGCAAATCTTTGGGACGTCCAAAACTTTCCAGGATGCGAATCTGCTCGGCGACCTGCGGCACCGGTATCTGCATGCCGCCAAAAGCTACCAGCATGGTGTCGCCGGCCAGCACGGACTCCCATCCCTGCGTGTCGTGCAGCTGCAGTCCGCCCATCACTTCAAGCGGCAGTCCCGTAAAACGAAACCGCGCAAAACGCGAACGAAACCGCTCAGCGCCAGCCGGCTCGAACAGCGATTCACGGCGTGCCTGCCAATGCTCGCTCAGGCGGTCGGCGTCAGCGACGCTGGTCAGCACATCGATATCGGCCACGCCGACGTCGGCGCCAACCAGGCGTGCCGCCGCACTGCCAATAAGCACCCACGGGTCAACGCACAGCCGTTGCAGGTCCGGCAAGGCCTCTTGCAGGGTTTGCTGCAACGGGTCGTTCATGCGCGGCGGCTGCGCCATTGCTCGCGCGTCTGACCCCAGATATCGATCTGCACGTGCTCGTACGGCGCAGGTAACTGCCCCGGTCCAAGATTGGTCGAGCCCAGCCGATGCGCCAGCGCCTGCGAAGCGTCGTTGTCGCGATCGATACTGTGGATGACCTCGGTCCAGCCCAGGTTGTCGAAAGCCCAGTCGATGCTTGCCGATGCACCCTCCAACGCGTAACCCTTGCCCCAGGCTTCGCGCGCCAGACCCCAGCCCACTTCGGTGCCCGGCCAGCCTTCCGGTTGCCAGGGGCCGAGCCGTCCGATCCACCGGCCGGTCGCCTTCTCGATGACCGAGAACATGGCGAAGCCCTGCATCTGCCAGGCACCGGCCATCACCAGAAAATTGCGCCACGCGGCCGCACGCGGCTGATAGCCGCCGATGAAACGCGCGGCTTCTTCGTCAGCCATGTTGGCGGCCCAGCCATCGAAATCCTCAAGCCTCGGCGGCCGGAGAACCAAACGCTCGGTTTCGATACGGATACTCTGCCAATCCACTGCAGCCTTCCTCCCAACACTGACGCCTCCGGCAGGCCGGAGGCATGCGCTCAGAACGCGTTGATACCGGTCAATTCGCGGCCGACCACCAGCTGATGCACCGTCTCGGTGCCCTCATAGGTGATGACCGACTCCAGGTTCAAGGCGTGGCGGATTGCCGAGTGCTCGGTGGTGATACCCGCGCCGCCGAGGATGTCACGGCATTCGCGCGCGATATCGATGGCCATGCGGCAGTTGTTCCACTTGGCCAGGGATACCTGGGTGGGCTGCATCGCACCGGCGTCCTTCAGCCGACCCAACTGCAGCGACAGCAACTGGGCGGTGGTGATACGGCGGGCCATATCGGCCATCTTCAGCTGGATCGCCTGGTTGGCGGCCAACGGACGACCGAACAGGATGCGCTCTTGGGTGTAGTCGCGTACTTCCTGCAGGCAGGCGATGGCGGCGCCGATCGGCCCCCAGGTAATGCCATAACGCGCCTGGGTCAAACAGCCAAGCGGCCCCTTCAGACCCTTGACGTTAGGCAGGCGAGCGCTGTCGGGCACGCGCACATTGTCGAAGAACAGGCCCGACGTCACGGACGCGCGCAGGCTCATTTTCTTGTGCACTTCCTGCGCGGTGAAGCCCTTGGTGTCGGTCGGCACGATAAAGCCCTGGATGCCGTCCTCGGTCTGCGCCCAGACGATCGCGATATGCGCCAGATTGCCGTTGGTGATCCACATCTTGGCGCCGCTGATGACCCAGTCGCCGCCGTCTTTCTTGGCATGGGTCTTCATGTTCGCCGGATCGGAACCGCCATGCGGCTCGGTCAGACCGAAACAGCCGATGACTTCGCCTGCGGCCATGCGCGGCAAATAGTTCTTTTTCTGTTCTTCGCTGCCGTAGGCGTAGATGGGGTACATGCACAGCGAGCTCTGCACGGAGGCAAAGCTGCGCAAGCCCGAATCGCCACGCTCCAGCTCCTGGCAGATCAGGCCGTAGCTGACGCCGTTCATGCCCGCGCAACCGTATTCCTCGGGAAGGGTGGCTCCGAGCAAGCCCATATTGGCGATCTCGGGGACCAGTTCCTTCGGGAAACGCGCCTGGTCAAAGCAGTCGCCGATGATCGGAAGGACTTTCTCGTCGACAAATCGCGCCACGGTGTCCTGCACCATGCGCTCCTCGTCAGAGAGCATCGAACGGACGTCATACAGGTCGAACGGGTTCAAACGAGCGGACATGCTTCAGCTTCCGAAAAGGCAATGGACAAGCCCGCTATTCTAGCTGTCCCTTACCCGCCGGTCATGACGCGTAGCAACCCTAGGCGAGTCCACTCGAAAACGAGCCCCAGAGGGCATTTCAAGGGTTCCCCACCCCGCATTGCCTGAACCTACGGCCAAAAGAAGGCAGCGTGACGTCTACGGCGTGCCACCTAACTGCCATCCGGGGATCGTCAGCCTGGAGACAGGGCACTAGCTTGGTTTTGAGCGATAGGGCTCGGCCATAGCCTTGTCGATGTGACCTGGCATGGTCCCGTTGGCGGAGGAGGAAGGCGGGGCGCCTGCTTCTTGCTGAAGCCATTGTCGAAACGCCTGCAATGACTTTGCCGGAGCCGGATCGGAGCGCGTGACAAACCAATAGGACTGATGCCCCTCTACGTGGACATCGAGCACCTGGACCAACGGGCCCTCCTGCAGCTCACGGGCAACCATCCGCCAGTCGGCGATGGCTATCCCCAACCCGTCCACCGCAGCACGAATCGCCATATCGGATTGATCGAACTCGTAACCTGCATCGACGTTGACCCCGGTGATCCCCGCCGCCTCCAGCCAACGTGTCCAGCTACGCTGCCGTTGGCCGTCGGCCGAAAGCACATGCAGCAGCGGAACACGAGAGAAGTCGGGTACGTCGTTACCGCTTGCACACAACAGACTTGGCGAACATACGGCAATGCTGCGCTCGCGCATGAGAAAGGTGCTGTCGAGCTCGCTCCACTCTCCATCGCCCCACCGAATGGCGCAATCAATCCCTCCCGAGCCCGAGAGGTTGTCTCTCGCAAAATTCGTCAGGGTGATCTCGATATCGGGATGCAGTTCGCGCAGGCTTGAAAGCCTAGGGAGCAGCCAGCGGCCCGAAAACGTCGGCGGCGCATTGACACGCAGTCGACTCACATGCCGCCGGTCTCGAATATCGCGTACCGTGAGTTCGATCTTGTCGAAGGACTGTTTCAGCGCACGCAGCAACAAACGCCCTGCATCGGTAAGCTGTAAATGATGATGACGCCGCAGTAGCAGCGGCTCGCCCAGTTGAATCTCCAGCTGGCGCACCTGCCGACTGACGGCACTCTGGGTAACGTTCAGCAGCTCCGCTGCCCGGGTGAAATTACCCGTCGTACCAGCTACTTCAAATGCCTTGAGCGAATTGAGCGGTGGCATCTTCCGTTTCATCGCCGGCTCTCCTTGCAATGTTTTCGATGCTTCCATGTCAGCGAAGCCCGAAGGTCTATCATTACTGCCTTGAGGACACGTCCTTGTCCTTGGGGCAGCACCCGCCGCGTCAACACAGGTTGCGTCAACACAGTTACTCAGATGAGCATCGACTCGGCTATCGCAACGTCAAAATCGCTCACGCTTTCTTAAGCGCCGCTCCAGGTTCGCCTGTCCGACGAAAGACTGTTCGCGAAACTTGAACGCCTTTGGCATGGATGCCGCGGGTCATCGATGTCCATAGCTCTGAATCCTTTCATGAGCTGTTCCCGACACAACGCTACCGATCGATATCGAGCGGCGAAAGTGTGCTGGGGTCGACAACAAAATTAGAAGGGTCGGCGTCTTGGCGCAACCGATTAAATCGAAGATTCAATCGGAGAAAAATGCCTTACGTTCCAGGCAAGGCCAAAGAGCCGCGTGGAGTAAGCCGGCTAGCCACATGAATTAGAAAGATATTTCCCAAGAAGATGGGCTATCAGTTGTTGCTGACGCCATGCGGCACGTGACCCGTCGCAACATGCCTGCGTGCGGACTCGACATTCGCTGGCGAATCGTCGAAGAAGATATCCGCGCCGAAGGCGTCCAGGAATGGCCCTTTGTCGCGGCCTCCCAGAAAAAGTGCCTCATCGATGCGTACGCCCCAGCGCCGCAGGGTCAAGATCACGCGTTTGTGCGCTGGTGCCGAACGCGCCGTGACCAGGGCCGTGCGAATGGGCGAATTCTCGGCCGGGAACGCCGTCTGCAGGCGATGCAACGCGGTAAGAAACCCGCGAAACGGGCCTACCGACAGAGGCGTGTCGGCCTGCTCGCGTTCGTTGCGATGAAATGCCTCAAGCCCCTCCTCGCGCGACACACGCTCGCCTTCGTCACCGAAAATGACGGCATCACCGTCGAACGCGATACGCAACTGCTCGGTCGCGCGCGGCGGCGCAACTGAGGGCAGAATGGTTGCGGCAGCAACGCCGGCGGCTAGTGCACGGCCAACATCTTCGGCATTGGCGGAAAGAAAGAGGTCGGCCTTGAACGGTGCGATGTAGTCCGAGGTGGGCGCACCGCTGGTAAACGCCGCGCGGCTGATCTCCAGGCCATAGTGCTGAATCGCATTGAAGATGCGTAACCCCGTATCGCCCGAGTTGCGCGACAGCAAGATGACTTCGACGGGCGGCAGGTCGCCAGCGAGCTTGTTCAAGCCCAGTAGTTTCTGCACCAATGGAAAGGCCACGCCCGGTTGCAGAATCTCATTCTCGTGCTCGATCTGGAACGCCCGATAGGCGTCCAGCCCGTCACGCTCGAACAGATCGTGACTGTCACCGAGATCGAACAATGCGCGCGAAGAGATGGCTACGACCAGTCGATTGTCGGCGGCGGCCTTGGGATCGTGAGCGTCGGAAGTTGGGCGTGTCATGGCAAGCAATCTAGCAGACGGGGTTGTCGGCACGTCAGTCCGGAGCGAATTGCTCGTCGAGAATACGCTGCTCGAGGTTATGTTCCGGATCGAACAACAAGCGTACGCCGTGCTCGGTTTGCTGACGGATTTCGACCAGTCGTACGTCGCGCACTTCATGAAAATCCGCCGTGGCACTGACCGGACGCTTGCCCGCATCGAGCACCCGCAGGCTGACCACCGTCCGGTGCGGCAGGATCGCGCCACGCCAACGTCGCGGACGGAACGGGCTGATCGGCGTCAGCGCCAGCACATTGCTGTCGAGCGGCAGAATCGGGCCGTGCGCCGACAGGTTGTAGGCGGTCGAGCCGGCAGGTGTGGAGACCAGGATGCCGTCGCAGACCAGGGTTTCCAGTTTGACCGCGTCGTTCAATTTGACTTCGAGATGCGCCGCCTGATTGGTCTGACGCAACAGCGACACCTCATTGAACGCCAACGCCTGATGCACGTCGCCGCCGCCACAGGTCACCCGCATTTCCAGCGGATACAGCAAGGCAGCATGCGCGCGCTCGACGCGCTCGGCCAGGTCGTCGGTCCGGTGCTTGTTCATCAGAAAGCCGACGCGACCGAGCTTCATGCCGTACACCGGCGCCGCCGTTTCGCGGTAGGTATGTAGCGTGCGCAACATGAAACCGTCGCCGCCCAGGGCGACGATCACGTCGGCTTCGGTGGGCGCAACGTCCTTGTAGCGATCGACAAACTTGCGCCGGGCCTGTTGGGCAACCGTAGTCTCGCTGGCGACAAAGGCAAAACGCATGGGCGGCTAGCCATCCTTGATCGAAGTGCTCAGTTGAGCCCAGATAGCATGAAGGCGCAAGACCGGGATGATCTTACGCCTTCACACTTTATCGCCCGGCCCCTGAAACGGGCCGGCGGCGATCAGCCGAGCGGCACCTGCGCCAGCTGTGCCAGACGACGAACCGCCACGGAGGCGATCGGATAGTCGGCATTCTGCGTCAGGATTTCCGCCAGCATGCTGCGGGTGTACTTCAGCGTGGCATCGTCACGGTTGAGCCATGCCTGCACCGGCGACACGTCCTTGCTGTTGCCCGCCAGGGCAAGCACCTGCAAGGCGAGCGCGCGATGCTGATGGGTCAGCTCGTCCAGCAGCGAACCGCGCGCCTGTGCATGCCAGTGTCCGTCCACCGGCAACGCCTCGATCTGGTCGCGCAACCATTCCAGATCCAGCGCCTCACCCAGTTCGTAGAACACGCCGGCCACCTGATCGATCGGCTGGCCGCTCTGCTGGGCCACCTCGACAATGTCCAGCATCGGACGCTGCACCGGCAGACGCGACAGGCGTAGCGCCAACTCGGGCGGCAGACCCAGGCCTTCCCACTTTTCCTGGCTGGTGGAGAAGTCGGCATTACCGGTGGCGGTCAACACGCCGGGCAATGCGCTGCTCAGCACGCTCACCCCGGCGTGATAGCGCTCGACGTTGGCAGCGATATCCAGCGTGCCGCCCGGACGGTTGAGCAGCCAGCGTGTCAGATGACGCAGCAGCGACCAGATCTGCATGATCGCGTCGATCTGGGTGTCTTCGGCCACCTTGCTGTCCAACGCTTCGATCTGTGCCCACAGGTCGCGGGCGCCGAGGATTTCACGCGCGGCGGTATAGGCCTTGGCGATCGCCGCCGGGCCCTGCCCCGTGTCTTCCTGCATGCGCATCATGAAGGTGGCGCCCATGCGGTTGATCGTCGAGTTGGTCACCGCGGTGGCGATGATCTCGCGCTTCAAGCGATGGCGCTGCATGTGCTCGGCGTACTTCTCGTGCAAGGGCGCAGGGAAGTAGCGCACCAGTTCCTTGGACAGGTACGGATCTTCCGGCACGTCCGACTCGAGCAACTGCTGATACAGGCGCAGCTTGTCGTAGGACAGCAGTACCGACAGCTCCGGACGGGTCAGGCCCTGGCTGCGTGCCTTGCGCTCGGTCAGCTCCGATTCGCTGGGCAGGTTCTCGACCTGACGGTCGAGCGTGCCTTCGTTTTCGAGGATGCGGATGAAATGCGCCATCGAACCCAGGCGACGCACCGACTGATGCTCCATCAGGGTGATCGCCTGGTTCTGGCGATAGTTGTCCCACAGCACGAGGTCGCCGACCTCATCGGTCATCACTGCCAGCTGCTTGTTGCGACCCTCGACGGTGATCTCATTACGCTGGACGGCATCGTCGAGCAGGATCTTGATGTTCACCTCGTGATCGGAGGTATCCACGCCGGCCGAGTTGTCGATGAAGTCGGTATTGAGCAGCACGCCATGCTGGGCAGCTTCGATACGGCCCTTCTGGGTCAGACCCAGGTTGCCGCCCTCGCCCACCATCTTGCAGCGCAGCTCGCCACCGTTGACGCGCAGCGCGTTGTTGGCGCGGTCGCCCACATCCGCATGCGTTTCGCTCGATGCCTTCACATAGGTACCGATGCCGCCGTTCCACAGCAGGTCGACTGGCGCCTTCAGGATCGCGCTCAGCAGGTCGCTCGGCGCCAGCTGCGTGACTTCGGGCTTGAGGCCCAGCACCGCACGCACTTCCGGCGAAATCGGAATCGACTTGAGCGTGCGCGAATACACGCCACCACCAGCGGAGATCAGCGACTTGTCGTAATCGTCCCAGCTCGAACGCGGCAGCTTGAACATGCGCTCGCGCTCGGCGAAGGAGCGCGCCGTATCGGGATGGGGGTCGAGGAACACATGACGGTGATCGAACGCGGCCAGCAGGCGGATATGCCTGGACAACAGCATGCCGTTGCCGAACACGTCGCCGGACATGTCGCCGATGCCGACACAGGTGAAATCCTGGCTCTGGCTATCGCGGCCCAGCGCACGGAAATGGCGTTTCACCGATTCCCACGCACCACGCGCGGTGATGCCCATGCCCTTGTGGTCGTAGCCGTTCGAGCCGCCCGATGCGAATGCATCGCCCAGCCAGAAGCCGTGCTCCACCGAAATCGCATTGGCGATATCCGAGAACGTCGCAGTGCCCTTGTCGGCAGCCACTACCAGGTATGGATCGTCCTGGTCATGGCGCACGACGTCGTGCGGTGGCACGACCTTGCCCTCGACCAGGTTGTCGGTGATGTCGAGCAGGCCGCTGATGAACATGCGATAGCAGGCAATGCCTTCGGCCAGCTGCGCGTCGCGATCGCCGTTGACCGGCGGACGCTTGACGAAGAAACCGCCCTTCGAGCCGACCGGCACGATCACGGTGTTCTTCACCATCTGCGCCTTCACCAGGCCCAGTACTTCGGTACGGAAGTCTTCGCGACGATCGGACCAGCGCAGGCCGCCACGCGCCACCGCACCGAAGCGCAGGTGGATACCTTCCACGCGAGGCGCGCTGACAAAGATCTCGCGATACGGCACTGGCTTGGGCAGGTCCGGCACACGACGCGAATCGAACTTGTAGCTGATGTAACCGCGATGCGCACCTTCCCACTGCTGGAAGAAGCTGGTGCGCAAAGTGGCGCGGATCAGCGACATGAAGCTGCGCAGGATGCGGTCTTCGTCGAGGCTGGAGACGGTTTCGAGCAGCGTACCGATGGCTTCTTCGAGCACGGCGATCTGCTCGGCGCGCGGGCGCGCCATGGCACCGATCATGCCGTCGATCAGCGCCGGCTGGGCGGCACGGATCGATTCGGGGATCAGCGCATGCATCTCGGCCGTGAAGGTGTTGCCGGCGGCTTTCAATTCGTCGACGGTCAACTGCTCGCGACGCGGATCGAACTTGGCCAGGAACAACTCGACCAGCAGACCGGCAATCGCCGGATAGCGGTTGAGCGCGTCTTCCATATACGACTGCGAGAACGCCACACCGGTCTGCAACACATATTTGCAGTAGCCGCGCAGCATGGCGACCTGGCGCCAGTTCAACTTGGCACCGAGCACCAGGCGATTGAAGCCGTCGTTTTCGGCATTGCCGCGCCAGATCTGCTCGAACGCATCTTCGAACAGGCTGCCGACCTGCTCCACGCCAAAGGCGAGGTTGCCGACCGGTTGCACTTCGAAATCCTGGATGTACAGCGTGCCATCGCCCATCGGCAGGTCGTACAGGTGCTCGGTGAGCACGCGCAGGCCGAGATTTTCCAGCTGCGGCAGGATTTCCGACAGCGGCAGATCCGAACCGCTGCGGTAGACCTTGAAGCGCAGCGCCTCCGGGCGATGCTCGGGATGGTAGAACGACATCCGGATAGCGTCGTCACCCTTGAGCTGCGACAGCTGATACACATCTTCGGCCGCCACGCTGGGCGAAACGTCTTCCACATAACCGGCCGGCAAGGCCTTGCCGTAACGGTTAGCAAGCACGACACCGTCATGCTCGCCGCGATCGCGGATCAACATGTCGCGTAGTTCGTCGTGCCAGTTGCGCACGATCACGGCGACCTGCTGCTCCAGCTGCTGTGCGTCGTACACGGCGTGATCGCCGATCTTCGGGCGCACCACGACATGCAGGCGGGCCAGTGCGGCCTCGCCCATCAGCACGGCCGAATCGACCGTCTCGCCATGCAGCGCGTCACGCAACAAGGTTTCCACGCGCTCGCGCACCGCGGTGTTGAAGCGGTCGCGCGGGATGTAGACGATGCAGGTAAAGAAACGACCATAACGGTCGCGGCGAATGAACAGACGCGTACGTGCGCGCTGGCGCAGTTCGAGAATGCCGCTGGAAGTGGTGTTGAGTTCGTCCTCGCTGCTCTGGAACAGCTCGTCGCGCGGCAGCGTTTCGAGAATGTGGCGCAGCGACTTACCGGAATACGAGTCGCGCTTCAGGCCCGAACGCGCCAGCACCGTCTCGACCTTCTGACGCACCATCGGCACGTCCTGCGGGCGCGCCATATAGGCGTTGGACGAGAACAGGCCCAGGAAACGCTGCTCGGCGATCGGGCGGCCACTGTCGTCGAACTTCAGCACGCCCACGTAATCCATGTAACCGGGACGATGCACGACCGAACGGGCATTGGTCTTGGTCAGGATGATCGCATCGGTCGAACCGGACTGCGGCAGTTCGCTGGCGACCAGGGTGCGCAACGAGCGCGGGGCAATCGAGCGCTCGCGCTTGTGCAGGATGCCCAGGCCCGAGCCCTCGACGGCGCACAGCACCTGTTCGCCGTCAGCCTGCTTGACCTCGTATTCGCGATAGCCGAGGAAGGTGAAGTTGTCGTCGGCCAGCCAGTGCAGGAACTCGGTTCCCTCCTTGACCCCGGCGGCATCCAGCGGCAGTTTGCGCTGCGGCAGATCCGCGGCGATCGCCAGCGCCTTGTCGCGCATCGTCGCCCAGTCGCGGACGGCGTCGCGCACATCGTCGAGCGCACCTTCAAGCTGGGTGCGAAGCTGCACCAGTTCGGCCTCGGTGGCCACGCGGTCGATCTCGAAATGCATCACCGACTCGGACGCATCGCCATCGTCGCCCAGGCGTTGCAGCTTGCCGGCGGCATCGCGGGTCACCTTGACGACCGGATGGATCACGGCATGGATCGGCCACTGCGATACGCTCATGGTCACCGTATCGACCAGGAACGGCATGTCGTCGGTCACCACCTGCACCAGGCTGCGGCCGGCGAAGCCGGTTTCCGGGTTGACCACACGCACCGAGGCACGCCCCGGCTGGCGCTGCTGCATGAAGTCGATCAGGCCGGCGACCAGCGTGGCCCATTCGGCACTGGAATGCAGGTCAAGGTCGGTGGCGCCAATGCGCGCGAAGAAAGCGTCGATAAAAAATTGCGCCTCTTCAAGGCGCGTCGTTGAAAATCCATTCTTCTTGAGTTCTTCGAGTACGACGGTCTGGATTAGACGGTCGCCGGACGCACGCATCGCATTCATGGCATCTACTGGTCAGTGGAGACGAAAAAAGCCGGAAAAGAATACGCCTCGCAAGAAAGCGAATCCACCGTGATGCGTGCTGTACTGCATCAATGTTGTGGCTTCATGCAGGTAGATTTGTCGATGTATGCGACGAAGGCATGACACAAACGATGATGCGCGAAGCCTAAGGACAGCGCAGTCGACTGTGTGCTTTCTTGGCAGTTAGTGCAAAAAAAGATCGATATCGATCGATATCAAGTCATTTGGCGCTTACCCACAGCACTGATTTGCGTCAGAATCCGTCTCACACCCTGGTGGGCCGATGCCTAGCCCCACCCTTCCCCAAGCCGGAAGCCGCGGATGCTTGCTGCCATCGATACGCAGAAAAACCGCGCTGCCCCCCTATCTGGGGCTAGACCGCGATCCGTGGCAAATTATAAACTGTACGGTGTAGTCTACTACCGTCTAACGAACCGGACGGCTCGATGCCGTGCGCCCACGCCATGGTTCACCCGACCATCGGCACTGGGCAACGTGTTGCGCCGCAGTAAGCTGTCCGATTTAAACATCGCCCCGCGAGGGGTGGCGCCCCAAGTTTACGTAATAAGAATGGAGTCCCCATGAAGTCCTCGTCACTGCGCACACCCCTGCTGTGCCTTGGCCTGCTCTCGCTGGCCGCATGCGGCGGCAAGAAGGAACAAGGTCCGCCCCAGATGCCCACCCCGGAGGTCGGCGTCGTCAAGGCCCAGCCCGTGAGCGCCCCGCTCAGCAAGGACCTGGTGGGACGCCTTTCCGCCTTCCGCAGCGCCGATGTACGCGCCCGTGTCTCCGGCGTGCTGCTCAAGCGCGTGTACGAGGAAGGCACGGACGTGAAGAAGGGCCAGGTGCTGTTCGAGATCGATCCTGCGGTCTATCAGGCCAATGTGGACTCCGCCCTGGCCAACCTCGCTTCGGCCCAGGCCACCTACGTCAACGCGCACAACGCCGCCGAACGCGCCCGTTCGTTGCGTCCGAAGGGCTATGTCTCGCAATCGGACCTGGATGCCGCCGAGGCCAGCGAGCGCAGCTCGGCTGCCGCGGTGAAGCAGTCCCAGGCCGCCGTACAAAGTGCGCGCATCAGCCTCGGCTTCACCCGCGTTACCGCGCCGATCGACGGCCGCGCCGGCCAGCAGCAGGTCACCGAAGGCGCCATCGTGGGTAACGGCAACGCCGACAGCGGCGTCAGCTCCACCCTGCTGACCACGGTCGACCAGCTTGATCCGCTGTACGTGAACTTCACCGTCGGCGCCGCCGACCTGGATCGCCTGCGTCGCGCCCAGACCGCCGGCAACGTCAGCCTCAGCGATCCGACCAAGACCACCGTGCAGGTCGTGTTGCCGGACGGCAGCAAGTACGACCAGCAAGGCTTGCTCGACTTCTCCGGCGCCACGGTCGACCCGACCACCGGCACGATCAATCTGCGTGCGCAGTTGGCCAACCCGGACAAGCGCCTGCTGCCGGGCACCTACGTCACCATCAAGGCGAACCTCGGCCAGCAGAACAACGTGTACCTGGTGCCGCAGCCGGCCGTGGCGCGCGATGTCGCCGGCGGCTACGTGCTGGTGGTGAACCAGGAGGGCAAGGTCGAGCGCAAGAACATCACCGCCAACGACTTGAGCAGCGGCAACTGGATCGTTACCGCAGGCCTCGCCGCCGGCGACCAGATCATCGTGTCGGGCCTGCAGTCCGTCCAGCCGGGTGCCCCCGCCAAGGCGGCGCCCTGGCAGCCGGGCAAGGACGCCGGCCCGCCCAACGGTACGCAGGGCGCCAAGCCTGCGGCCGGCAAGCAGTAACGGGAGTCGACCGATATGCCGAGTTTTTTCATTGACCGCCCGATTTTCGCGTGGGTGGTAGCGATCCTCATCACCATGGTCGGCTGTATCGCCATGCTGAACATGGGTATCGAGTCCTACCCCAACATCGCCCCGCCACAGGTGGTGGTGTCGGCGACCTTCCCTGGCGCCAACGCGGATACGGTGGAGAAGAACGTTACCCAGGTGATCGAGCAGCAGCTCACCGGTATCGATCACCTGCTCTACTTCAGCTCCTCCTCCAACTCCAACGGTTCGGGGACCATCACGCTCACCTTCGAGACGGGCACCAACCCCGACATCGCGCAGGTGCAGGTGCAGAACAAGGTCTCGCTGGCCCAGCCACGCTTGCCTACCGCCGTCACCCAGCAGGGTGTGGTGGTGGCCAAGAACAACCCCGACTTCCTGATGTTCGTGTCGTTGGTGTCCACCAACCCGGAGATCGACGGCAACCGCCTGGCCGACATCATTGCCTCGCAGGTCGCCGATCAGGTCGGTCGTATTCCGGGCGTAGGCAGCACCCGCGTGATCGGTGCCGAATACGCGGTGCGCATCTGGTTGAACCCTGACAAGCTGCAAGGCTATGGCCTGTCGGCCAGCACGGTCCTCAATGCCGTTTCCACCCAGAACGTGCAGTTCGCTGCCGGTTCGCTGGGTGCCGACCCGGCGCCGGATGACCAGGCATTCACTGCCACGGTGTCGGCTGAAGGACGTTTCTCGACGCCCGAGGAGTTCGGCAACATCATCCTGCGCGCCAACAGCGACGGCACGGTGGTGCGTCTAAGCGACGTGGCCCGCGTGTCCTTCGGTCCGCAGACCTACGGCCTGACCTCCACCTGGAACGGTCAGCCGGTGGGCGGCCTGGGTGTGCAGCTGCTGCCGGGCGCCAACGCGCTCGATGTGGCTACCGCCGTGCGCGCCAAGATGGACGAACTGGCGAAGGACTTCCCGCAGGGCGTCAGCTGGTTCGCACCGTACGACACCACCCCGTTCGTGACGGTGTCGATCAACGAAGTGGTGCACACCCTGATCGAGGCGATCATCCTCGTCTTCCTGGTGATGCTGATCTTCCTGCAGAACATCCGCGCCACGATCATCCCCACTCTGGTGATCCCGGTCGCGCTGATGGGTACCTTCATCGGTCTGATCGCACTGGGTTTCACGATCAACCAGCTCACCTTGTTCGGCATGGTGCTGGCGATCGGTATCGTGGTGGACGACGCGATCGTGGTGATCGAAAACGTCGAACGCATCATGACCGAGGAGCACCTCCCACCCAAGGAAGCCACCCGCAAGGCGATGGGCCAGATCACCGGCGCCGTGGTTGCGATCACGGTGGTGCTGGCGGCGGTGTTCGTGCCTTCGGCGTTGCAGGCCGGCGCCTCCGGCGTCATCTACAAGCAGTTCGCGCTGACCATTGCCGTGTCGATGGGCTTCTCGGCCTTCCTGGCCCTGTCGTTCACGCCGGCGCTATGCGCCACCATGCTCAAGGAAACGCACCACGAGAAGAAGAACGCGGTGTATCGCGGCTTCAACAAGGTGTTCGACTGGGTCACGCATACGTACAGCGGCCACATCGGCAGCGCCACGCGTCATGCACCACGCTGGATGGTCATATTCGCACTGGTCGCCGTGCTGGCCGGTTTCCTGTACACCAAGTTGCCGACCAGCTTCGTGCCGAGCGAGGACCAGGGCTTTGCGCTGGCCATCGTGAACCTTCCGCCGGGCGCCACCCTCAAGCGCAGCGAACAGGTGATGGCCGAGATGCGCGAGCGCATCAAGAACAGCCCGCTGAACGACGATATCGTCGGCATGTATCAGATCAGCGGCTTCAGCTTCGTCGGCCAGAGCGAAAGTGCGGGCATGGCCTTCATCAAGCTCAAGGACTGGAGTGAGCGCAAGATCACTGCGGACGAGCTGATCATGCAGGCCAACGGCGTGCTGCACGGCATTCGCGACGCGCAGATCTTCGTGGTCAACCTGCCCACTATCCGCGGCCTCAGCCAGTTCGGCGGCATCGACATGTACCTGCAGGCTCGCGCAGGCCAGACGCATGGCGAGCTGATGCAGGCCATGGGCATGGTGCTGGGCAAGTCCCAGGGCAACCCGGCACTGCTGGGCACGCGTCCGAACTCCCTGCCCGATGCACCGTTGTGGGACATCAAGGTGGACCGCGTGCAGGCCCAGTCGATGGGCTTGTCGGTCAGCGACGTGTATACGGCCATCCAGCTCACCCTGGCGCCGATCTACGTCAACGACTTCGTCTACGGCGGCCGCGTGAAGCGCGTCTACATCCAGGCCGACCAGGCCTACCGCATGGGTCCGGACGCACTGCAGCACGTGTTCACGCCCAGCTCGCTGGCCAACAACAACACCAGCTCGGCGGTCAATCCGTACAACATGATCCCGATCTCCAGCGTGGTGAAATCCGATTGGAGCACGGGCTCGCCGGCACTGACCCGCTACAACGGCTATGCCGCGGTGGAAATCGTCGCCAGCGAAGGCAAGGGATACTCCACCGGCCAGGCCATGGGCGCGCTGCAGAGCATCGTGGACAACGACCTGCCCAAGGGCTTCGGCTCCGACTGGACCGGCCAGTCCTACCAGGAAATCCTGGCAGGCAACTCGGCCACGCTGTTGCTGGTGCTGTCGATCGTCATCGTGTTCCTGTGCTTGGCGGCACTGTACGAAAGCTGGTCGATCCCGGTCGCCGTGTTGCTGGTGGTTCCGCTGGGCCTGCTGGGTACGGTGGTCTTCTCCATGCTGCGTGGCCTGCCGAACGATATGTACTTCAAGATCGGCATGATCACGGTGATCGGTCTGGCGGCGAAGAACGCGATTCTGATCGTGGAATTCGCGGTGGAACAGCAGCAACAGGGCAAGTCGCTGTTCGACGCGGTAGTGACGGCCTCTCGCTTGCGACTGCGCCCGATCTTGATGACCTCGATGGCGTTCATTCTGGGCGTGTTCCCGCTGGCGGTCTCCACCGGCGCGGGCGCGAACTCCCGCCATGCGATCGGTACGGGCGTGATCGGCGGCATGCTGTTCGCCACCTTCCTCGGCCTGCTGCTGATTCCGGTGTTCTATGTGAGCGTGCGTCGCTTGCTGGGCGATAAGCTCGACGAGCCGTCGGGCAAGCTGCCGCATCATGGTGGCGGAGATCATCAGCCGCCGGCTTCGTTTGATTCGGATCCGCATCGCGGGACTTGATGTGGGTTGATCGGTAGTGATCGATCGGAGAGAGGCGCACTTTGGTGCGCCTCTTTTTTTTGTTGATGCGCATTGCTTTTACACAACCTTATGTCGTCATTCCGGCGTAGGCTGGAACCCAGTGGCATCAGTGCTTGGTTCTTGCCTGTGTGTTCGGGCGACCTGGCCGCTTGCGCACCCCCTCCTACTTCGTCATTCCGGCGTAGGCCGGAAGCGCTTTTTCAACAGCGAAGCTGGTCATCCAGTGGCGTCAGTGCTCGGTTCTTGCCTGTGTGCTTTCGCGACCTGGCCGCTTACGCAGCGGGCGTTTCGAACGCCTGCCGGCGTCCGAGTCACTTTCTCTTTGCTGGCCCACGCACGCAGTGCGAACGGCGAAAGCCGGCCCGGAGGGCGAAGGACCTTTAGGTCCGGAGTAAAGAGAAAGTAACCCAAGAGAAATGGCCTGTGGATCAAGAGCTCTGAGCAGCATTGAGAGATAAAACCGTTCGTGCCGCCTACTCGAACCGACAGGGGACACTTCTGGCGCTTCTGAGGTACACCGGATCTGTGCGCGAGGCGTCGCGGTGCTGAGGACTTAAGATGTCCCCTCACCCTCGCTTACCCCTCTCGTCATTCCGGCGTAGGCCGGAGTGACGACTAGGGGAGAGGGGGCGAGGTTTAGGGTTGTGCTTTGCTCTTGGCAAGCGATGCGCAGCGAGCGGTCAGCTCTTCGGGCCCCCTCGGGAGCCGAGTGAGGTTTGGACGATCAGGCCCCGAAGGGGGCATCGACAGGACGTCGATGCCTTTAGGACGGGACACGGATGTCCCGTCCTAAAGCCCGGCCAAACCTCACGGTCGCGCAGCGACGGCGGACGCGGGGTGTCCTTTCTTTGGTTATCTTTCTTTACTCCGGGCCTTACGGCCCTCCGCCCTTCGGGCCGGCTAACGCCGTTCGCACTGCGTGCGTGGACAAGCAAAGAAAGTAACTCGCTCGCCGGCAGGCGGGCGAAACACGCCGCAGGCGACTTTCTAGCGGAAACGCTAAGCCAGAGCGACTAACGCTCAAGCGACAACCTACCACCGAAGCCACTGGATCCCCACCTACGCGGGGATGACGAGATTGTGGCTCTTACGGAAATCGTGCGGGCGTGCGACGCAAAGGAGATATCAAAAACAACAACTACCCAAACGCCCGATCTCGAACCAACTCACAAACCACCCGCACATCCGAATCCATCGCCCGATCCCGCGCCATGAATCCGATCTGCTGGCGCAATACCGCATGCGCATCGCGCACCGCCTCGCCAGCATGGAAGTCGCCGACGTCGGCCAAGGCCGCCATCAACTGCTTCACCTCTTCGACAAACTGCGCGTAATGCGGACTGTCCTCACGCGGCGCATTGGCGATCTTGCCTGCAATGGCCTTCCAGTCGCCGCGAGCGGCAACCCGGCGTGCCGCATTGAGCATCGCCTGACGGAAATCCAATGCCTGCGCCGCGGTGTACAGCTCCAACGCCAGCACATGGCCCAGGTCGTCGATCATCTCCAGCACATGGCGCGCCTCGTTGGCGCCCATGGAAACATGGTCTTCCGCATTCGCGCTGGTCGGCACGGAGTAGACGCTGGCCGGGTGCGCACGCGTGGCCAGGTCATTGACCAGGGCCGCTGCGGTGTACTGCACGATCATGAAACCCGAATCGGTGCCGTCTTCATTGCCGGTGAGGAAAGCCGGCAGACCATCGTTGGTGGCCGGATCGACCAGCTTGTTCAGACGGCGCTCGGAGATCGAGGCCAGCACGGGAATAGCGGCCTTGACGTAGCTCATCGCCAACGCCAACGGCATGCCATGGAAGTGACCGGCGGAAATCACCTGCTCTTCGATGAACTGCGGATTTTCCGCATCGGGGAAGATCAGCGGATTGTCCGTAACCGAATTCAGTTCGATATCGATCACGCGGCAAGCCTGTGCCCATGCATCGCGTACCGCACCGTGAACCTGCGGCATGCAGCGCAGGCAATACGCGTCCTGCGGCTGGTGCTTCTTGCCGCCCTTGAATGGCAGGAAACGGGCGTAGAACGCCTCGCGCCCATGACGCTGATTGGCCGGGACCCAGTCCCAACCGATATCGAAACTCAGCGCCTGGTCTTCGGGCGTACTCCATGCCTCGGCCGTCCACGACTTGAAGCGCGGTACGAGGTGATACGGAATATCGACCAGGGTGGAACCAGCAAGCAGCTCGCGCACGTGCGCGGCCGTGTCGACCTGACCCGGATGCGGCCGCAACGCATGCACTTCCGGACGCAAGGCACCGCTGCGGCCGGCAAAGGCATCCAGCGTTGTCGCGGCAGCGAGATCGGCGAGGTCGAGCAAATATTCCAACGAATGCAGACTCAACGCCGCCGTAGCAAGCATCTGCGCCGTGCCGTTGTTGAGCGCCAGGCCTTCCTTGAACGACAGGCGGATCGGTTCGAGGCCCGCGAGCTTCAGCGCTTCGGCACCGGACATGCGCTTGCCCTGGTAGAAGGCCTCGCCACCGCCGAGCAGCACGATCGCCAGATGCGAGAGCGGCGCAAGATCGCCACTGGCACCGACCGAACCCTTCTCCGGCACTACCGGCACCACGCCGCTGTTGAGCAATGCGGTCAGCGCTTCGAGTGTCTGCACGCGAATACCCGAATGCCCGCGCATCAAAGTATTGATGCGGATCACCAGCATGGCGCGCACGACATCGGCGGCAAACGGCTTACCGACGCAGACCGCATGGGTAATGATCAGGTTGTGCTGCAGCTCTTCGAGCAGCGTGCCTTCGGGTTTGTCGGGATGCCCACCCGGCAGTTCGTCGCGCAGGCGATGCGCACCGAGCAACTTGTCGGCGTTGCTGCCAAAACCCGTGGTAACGCCGTACGTCGGCTCGCCGCAGCTCACCTTGTCGGCGAGAAAATCCGCCGCGCGCTGCACGCGCACCAGCTGAGACTGATCCAGCGCCACGCTCACGCCGTGGCGTGCGACCGCCACCAGCTGTTCACGCGTCAGGCTATTGCCATCGAGAAGAACCGTTTTTGCCGTCATGCCTGCACCGCTACAAATATTCTGGGAGACCCGTACCGGCCTGTAGCGTGAGCAGCTTCCCGCTCACGCCGCCAAGTCGGCTCAGGATTGAATGGCTGCTTGCGCCAGTTCGACACGCAGCGTCTTGATCAGTTCGCCACGCGCCACCTGGAACTGGTCTTCGCGACGCAGGTCCTTCACCGTGACCACGTTATTGGCGATTTCGTCCTCGCCCAGCACGATCACAAAGCGGATACCGGCACGGTCGGCGTATTTGAACTGCTTGCCGAGCTTGCCGCCATCGAGCACGACCTCAGTGGCGATACCCGCACCGCGTAGCTCGCTCGCCAACGCCAGATACGCCGGCATCTGCGCGGCGTCCATCTGCGTCACCAGCACGTCGACCGTGCTTTGTGCGGTATTGATCAGACCGGCATCGCGCAGCTGCCAATAAAGACGGGTCAGGCCAATGGAAATGCCAACGCCTGGCAGATGCGACTTGGTGTACTGGCCGGCGAGGTTCTCGTAACGCCCGCCCGAGCAGATCGAGCCGATCTGCGGGTGGTCGTTGAGCGTGGTCTCGTAGACTGTGCCCGTGTAATAGTCCAGGCCGCGTGCGATCGACAGGTTCAGCACGAAATGCGACTCGGGCACGCCAAAATCGCGGATCAGGCCGAGCACTTCCTTCAATTCGGTACGCCCCTGCTCCATCGCCTCCGGGCCTGCGCCCAGCGCATCGAGCTTGTCGAACGCGTCCTGCAACGAGGTCGAGCGCACCTGGACGAAATCGAGGATCTTGTTGGCGACATCCGCGCTCAGACCGAACTGCTCGCCGACCAGCGTCTCGCGCACATAGTCGGCGCCGCGCTTGTCGAGCTTGTCCACTTCGCGCAGCACCAGCGTCTGCTGCTCGCCATCGGCCACGCCGAGGCTTTCGAAGAAGCCGCGCATCAGCTTGCGGTTATTGAGCTGGATCGTGAACGGACCGATATTGAGTTCGCGGAACACGCTATAAATGACCGCCGGAATTTCCGCGTCATAGCGCACCGACAAGCTGTCCTTGCCGATCACATCGATATCGCACTGATAGAACTCGCGGAAACGACCGCGCTGCGCGCGCTCGCCGCGATACACGCGCTGCATCTGGTAACGGCGGAACGGGAACGACAGGTCGTGCTCGTGTTCGGCAACATAGCGCGCCAACGGCACTGTCAGGTCGAAGCGCAGTGCCAGTTCCGGCTTGCCTTCCTCGGCCTTCTCCGACGCGTTCAAGGCACCGGTGGACTGCACGAAATAGACCTGGCGCTCGGTTTCGCCGCCGGTCTTGGTCAGCAGCACATCGGAAAACTCGATCACCGGCGTTTCCACCGGCAAGAACCCAAAGCGCTCATAGTTGCGGCGAATCGTGTCCAGCATGCGCTGAAAAGCAATCTGATCGAGCGGCAACAGCTCGAGTACGCCAGGCATGGTACGGGCCGGGGTAAGCGCCATGGAATCCTCTTTTTCACGTGTTAAAGCGCGCCACAAAGGGGTTTGGCGCAGCCGCTTAGGTTACCAGAAGACCGTCCCTAAGCCCGCGCGACCGGGTCCGGAAAAAAGACCCGGCTCAACCAGTTGCCAAGGCCCCAAAGCGCCATTAAGATATGCGGCTCCCGCGGGGTGTAGCTCAGCCTGGTAGAGCGCTACGTTCGGGACGTAGAAGTCGCATGTTCGAATCATGTCTCCCCGACCAAATAAGAAAAGGCCCTGGAATCGACTGGTTCCAGGGCCTTTTTCTTTGAGCTTCTCGACTGCGCACCCAAGATCCGAAGCCAGCGCTTGCGCCCGCAGCACGACGTCGATCCGCGCCTGGCCACCGGATCACTTTCATCCGTTCGAATAGCTGGATGTTCCGCCGCGCCTTTTCTTTATCGCCGGAAGGAAAACGCATTGAGGGACACGAGTCGTCTTATCAACGCGCCTCCGTAGGGATAGCTGGGAAAGTCCATGGGGACGATGCCATAGCGGCCAAGCGGCATGCGCGCGAGGTAATCGAACAGCAACTGGTTCGTGCCTTGAAAGCTGTCGCCCGATTCGATGCCGGTCGCCAGCGTGCGCGGCCACACGCCGCCGGTCCCGCTGGTAAAATTGATGAACAGATCGCCAAGCCGGTTGTACCTGACCACCTTCTCCTCGAAGAACGGCTTGACGTGATGATCGAACTTGTACGACTTGAACCCCACCGTATAGGACTCGTACTTGTCCTGCACCGTGTAGATCGGTCCTCCCGGCGCCGTCCGCTGAAACGTCTGGTTGTCGGGCCACTGGGTCAGGTCGATACCGAATGGGCCAGTTCCCGCCTTCTTGAAGCGACGCACCAGGACGATGCGCCCCCGTGCCTGATCCAGGGTCGGTACATCCTCGCTTAACGAAAACAGGCCGGACTTGCTCGCAACGTATTGGCGCATCCGCGCCTCGAACTGATCGTCGCGGTGGTAGGTCTTTGCCTCGTTCTTTACCTGCATCACGATGCATTCCGAAGCGTGCCTCTCCAGGAACTGACTGCATGCATCGAGAACGAGCTGGAAGTTGCGCTCCAGAAACACGTTGCCGCGGAACAACCACAGATCGTCGTGGCTATTCGATTCTCCGCTCCCCTTCTTGTCGGCGTACTTGAGACGGATATCGATAAAACGAATTCCTTCCTCGAACTGCTGCGTCAGCGGCAGGTCCTGGCAGCGGGTGTAGCCGTAGTCGGGGTAAAGATAGGTGGCCGTGTCGTGGGTTCCGGGAATCGTCAAGGCGGCCAGGCTCTTGCTGCCATCGATGTAATGCATCCACCGCTTTTGATCGAAAGCAAACACATCACCCATATCCACGTGCTCACGAACGTAGAGGGGGCCGGGGCTCTGCTCATCGGTCGTGTAGAAGTGCGAACCGTTGAGAGCAGTCGCATACCAGCGCTGCAACTTGACGGGCCGCACGGTGCCACGAGGAGCCACTTCCAGCACGTGGCAGGCGATATAGTGCGGATCGTCCTTGCGAAAGCCGGCGGCGACCGCCCTTTCGCCGCTGGGGTCGGTCGTATAGAAATGCATCAATGGGTTTCCCTTGACCCATCGATAGAGCGGCTTCGTCATGCCGGGTTGCGGCTGATCAAAAACAAAGCACGCAATGCACTCGAACCGATAGCCCGCCGCCGGCGCGCCCTCCCCGTTCGGGTTCAACGTGTAAAAGTAATCGTGCGTCTGGGGATGCAGGTAGCGAAAAAAGGGTTTCAGCGCAAGGTCGACAACCGGATCCATAGTCACCTCCTGGTTCATTTCAGGGCACAGCAATTCGCCAGCACTTCTCCGTGCCCCCTCGGAGATTCGCCGGGGTGGCGCTTCGAGATATTTCCTGGTCGCATTTACCAAGGCCGCGAGCCAAGGCGCACTCTCAGGTAATCAGCGCCAATTGCGCAAGCGCAGCCATTTCCCCTTCATCAAACCCCGCCTCCAGTCGCGCAGCCACATTGAACGGCCCGCGAAGATTGCGCCCCATGTAGTCGCGCAACAAGTCCAGGAATGTCTCCCGCGGGTCGACTCCATCGCGTTCGCAGCAATGCCGGTACCAGCGACTACCCGCTGCGACATGCGCCACCTCTTCACGCAGAATCACTTCGAGTATCGCAATCGTGCGCTCGTCGCCCACGCCACGTAGCCGCTCGATCATGCCCGGCGTCACATCCAGGCCGCGTGCTTCGAGCACGCGCGGGACCAGCGCCATGCGCGCCGTATCGTCATGCGCGGTTTTCTCGGCCATTTCCCACAAGCCGTTATGCGCGTCGAAATCGCCGTAGCTGTGCCCCATCTCGGCAAGGCGCTCGCTGAGCATCGCAAAGTGTCGCGCCTCGTCGTTGGCACAGCTGGCCCAGTCGACGTAGTACGCATCGGGTTTGTCACGGAAGCGATAGACCGCGTCCCAGGCCAGGTTGATCGCGTTGAATTCGATATGCGCGACGGCATGGACCAATGCGGCGCGCCCTTCTTCGCTGCCCAGGCCGCGATGCGGCACCTGGCGCTGCGGGACCAGCAGTGGGCGCGCCGGACGACCAGGCGGACCAATCGGCTCGGGCGGCGGCGAATGAGGATCGGCGCGCAACGCGCCAGCCTGCAACGCGGCCCAGGTTTCGTGGGTCAGTCGCAGTTTTTCGGTTGGATCCGTTGCATCGAGGCAGCGCTTCGCCGCCGTGTGCAGGTCGTTGGTCGATGAGATCAAGAGCCCCCCTCATCTGAAGCCTTCTCCCCCGGCAGAACCAGAGGAGAAGGAGCAGAGCTTATGCCGTGCGGCGGGCGGCCTTGGCGTCGTCCGAGCGCAGCATTTCGATCTGCTGCAGGTAGCTGCGGTCCAGACCGGTGACGTACTCGCCGGAGAAGCAGGACGTGTCGAAGTGCTTGATCTTCTCGTTGCCGTCCTGCACGGCCCAGACCAGATCGGCCAGATCCTGGTAGATCAGCCAGTCGGCGCCGAGCATCTTTTCCACTTCTTTCTCGCTGTGGCCGGAGGCCACCAGCTCCGATGCGGCCGGCATGTCGATGCCGTACACGTTCGGGTAGCGTACCGGCGGCGCGGCAGAGGCGAAGTAGACGTTCTTCGCGCCCGCATCGCGTGCCATCTGGATGATCTGGCGCGATGTGGTGCCGCGCACGATCGAGTCGTCCACCAGCAACACGTTCTTCTTGCGGAACTCCAGCTCGACCGGGTTGAGCTTGCGGCGCACGGATTTCACGCGCTCGCCCTGCCCCGGCATGATGAAGGTACGGCCGATGTAGCGGTTCTTGACGAAGCCCTCGCGGAACGGCACACCCAATGTTTCGGCCAGGGCGCTGGCAGCAGTGCGGGCGGTGTCGGGAATCGGGATCACCGCCTCGATACCATGATCGGGGCGCTCGCGCAGGATCTTCTCGGCCAGCTTCTGGCCCATGCGCAGGCGCGCCTTGTACACCGACACGTTTTCGATCATCGAATCGGGACGGGCCAGGTAGACGTACTCGAAAATGCACGGCGCATGCGTCGCACCGTCGGCACACATACGCGTGAACAGCTGGCCGTCTTCGGTAATGAACACCGCTTCGCCCGGCGCCACGTCGCGCAGGCGCTTGAAGCCGAGGATATCGAGCGCCACCGACTCGGAGGTGACCGCGTATTCGCGACCTTCCGCCGTGACGCGCTCGCCCAGCACCAGCGGACGAATGCCGTTCGGGTCGCGGAACGCCAGCAGGCCATAACCCAGCACCAGCGCGATGCATGCATAACCGCCGCGTGCGCGTGCATGCACGCCGGCGACAGCCTTGAACATGTGATCGGGCGTCAATGCCATGCGGTCCTGGATCTGCAGCTCGTGCGCGAGCACGTTGAGCAGCACTTCCGAATCCGAATCGGTGTTGATGTGGCGGCGATCGTCTTCGAACATCTCGCGGCGCAGGGCCTCGGTATTGACCAGGTTGCCGTTGTGCGCGAACGCGATGCCATAAGGCGAATTGACGTAGAACGGCTGCGCTTCGGAAGAGCCTTCCGAACCGGCCGTGGGATAACGGCAGTGACCAATGCCGATGCGGCCGCGCAGCGGCATCATCGTGGTCTGGCTGAATACGTCACGCACCAGGCCATTGCCCTTGTGCAAACGCAGTCGCGCACCGTCCACGGTGGCGATGCCGGCGGCGTCCTGGCCACGGTGCTGTAGCACCGTCAATCCGTCATAGAGCGACGATGCCACCTCGGTGGTACCGACTATGCCGATGATTCCGCACATGGTTGTTGCCTACTATTGAACTTGAAGAGGGTCGGGTCGATTGCTCGCGCCGTCCGAATTTGGCGTCGCGGGAACGGGTTGTGCCGAATTTTGTTGCTGCGAATACGGCTGGGCCTGGGGTTGGAACGTCTGGGCGCCAAACGGCGAACCCTGTTTCAGCTTTTCCATCCAGTCGTTAGGCAATTGGTTGGGCATCTGCTTAGGCAGCTGAAAGTCCTTGGGCAGCTGAAAATTCTTCATGTCGATCTGCGGCACCTGCACCTTGTCCAGCAGTTCACCCGACTGCGCTACATAGTGATTGACGTTCGCCGGCACCCGAGCGCCCAGCCAACCTGCCAACCCCTGGAACTGCGGCACCAGACTGGACTGTCGCCACCAGGATTCATGGACCAGTGCCGTCAAACTGAACAGGAACACCATAAATGCCACGATCAGCGCACCACGGGCAAAACCGAAACCCATGCCCAGCATGCGATCCATGCCCGAAAGCCCGGTGCGCCACATGATCCGGCTGATGATGGCGCGAATGATAGCGCCAATGATCAGCACGCTCATCAGCACGCCAACGTAGCCAATAAACAGTCGCGCCGTCGGCATCGACAAATACCGGCCAAGCCAGCCTGCCACGGACGGACCAAACGCCCAGGACGCCCAGAATGCGGTCGCCCAGATCGCCAGCCCCAACATCTCTGAAATGAGGCCGCGAAACAGTCCTATCAAGACTGAAATGCCCAGAATGCTCAGAATGATCCAGTCGACCCAGTTCATCCGTCGCTACTCCCTATCCCTGGCGACCCGGCGTTCAGGGCGCGCTGACCACGTTGCCGCTGATGCCGAGCTTGGTTTTGATCTGATCGCGAATGCGTACGGCATCGTCGCGTTGCGTCTGCGGGCCGGCGCGTACGCGCCATAGCTGCTTGCCGCCCGCGTTAACCGTGTCCACATAGCCGTCAAAACCATTGGCGCGCAGTTTATCGCGCAACGCATTGGCATCGCCCTGACTCCCCATGGCAGCCACTTGCACCGCCCAGCCGCCGGCTCGCGGCGCAGCGGCCTTGGCCGGTGCGGCAGCGGCGGGAGCTGGAGCAGCCTCATCCTGGGACGGCGTACTGGCACCTGCTTCCAGGCGCGCCGGCGCCCCCGGAATGGCCTGCGTGATCTTCAGACGCGCCGCTTCGGCCGCGGCGCGCGATTCGAACGGACCGGCGGTGACCAGGGTCAGCGACTTGCCCGCCTGGTTGATCGGCTTGCTCGTCACCGGATAACCCAGGCCACGCACGCGCTGCATCAGGCTCTGCGCGCTGGCGCTGGAGCCATAGGCGCTGAGGTTGAGCATGAAATGACCATGTGCCGCGGTCGCCGGCGCCTCCTGCTGCGTCGCCGCCGGGATCACCGGCGCCTGCGCGGCCGGCTTTGGTGCGGCTACGGCCGGCGTACCGGGCTTCTGAATCTTGACCGTCGGCTCGTTGGCCGGCTTGGTCTGCGCCGGAATCACCGGCTGCGCGGGACCGGGACGGGTCACCGTGGTGGGCTCGGGCTTCTGCCCGGCCTGCGGGTCGGTTTCCACATCGCGCGGGCGGTTGGAACCGATATTCACGGTAGCCAACTGGTCGGAGCTTGCCGGCACGGCCGTACCGGACACCGCCGGCTTGGGCGCTGCCGCTGCGCTGCTGCCGGGCGCCACGCCAGGCGTCAGGCTCATGGTCTTGGTCTGCATGTCGCGATCGGGCGCAGGCGGGATAGCCAGGTCCACCGCTTTGTCGCCGCCGGTCGCCGGCGGGTTGCTGGAGAAAAACATCGGAACAAATATCACCGCCACGGCGAACAGGACGGCGGCTCCCAGCAGGCGTGTTTTCAAGTCGGACTCCAATGCAACCGGCACACAACGGGCGCGATTATAGCCGGATGCACGCCGGCCCCGCCCGTGGCCCGTTACGCGGATTCAGCCAGCACTGCACTAGCCACGAAAAACGAGCCGAAAGCGAGCAGCCGATCGCCCGGCTGCGCGACCGAACGCGCCGCAGCCAGTGCCTCACCAACACTCTCGTGTCGGTCGACCTTTGCGTCGGGCAGGACGGCACGAACACGCTCGGCCACCGCGTCGGCCGAGAGACCGCGCGGCGTGTCCCGATCCAGCCCGGCCACATGCCAATGCGCGATGCGCTCGCCCAGTGCGGCGATGACGCCGTCGACATCCTTGTCCGCCAATGCACCATAGACCGCATGCACGCGACCGCCGGGGCTACGGTCCAGCCACTGCGCCAGTGCGCGCGCGGCCTGCGGGTTGTGGCCCACGTCGACGATCAGCTCCGGATCGCCACCCAGCGATTGCAGCCGCGCGGCGATCTGTACCTGGCGAAGGCCCTTGGCCGCGATATCGGCAAAAACGTCCCGCTGCTGCCACGGCTCGTTGCCCGGCAGCATGTGCAGGGCAGCGATGGAAGCCGCGGCATTGGCGTATTGCACAGGCGCGGCCAGGGCGGGATCGGGCAGGTTCAGCACCGTGCCACCGCTGTGGATCCAGCGCCAACCGTCTGCATCGCGCTGTGCACGAAAATCGATACCCGCACGCTGCACCTTCGCACCCAGCGCGTGCAGCGTATCGAGCAAGCCTGCGGGCGGCGCATCCTCACCGACGATGGCCGGGCGCCCTGCCCGCGCAATACCGGCCTTCTCCCGGCCGATGCTGTCGCGGTCGTTGCCCAGCCAGTCCATATGATCGAGATCGACCGTGGTAATCACCGCAACATCGGCGTCGACGATATTGATGGCGTCCAGACGACCGCCCAGGCCCACTTCCAGTACGGCGACATCCAGCTCGGCACGGGCAAAGATATCCAATGCGGCCAGCGTGCCAAACTCGAAATAGGTCAGCGGCAGTTCGCCACGCGCCTGCTCGATCCGCTCGAAGCTCGCCACCAGCAGCTCATCGCTGGCATCCGCGCCGTCGACACGGATGCGCTCGTTGTAATGCAGCAGGTGCGGCGAGGTATAGCAGCCAACCTGCAAGCCAGCCGCTCGCAGCATGGCCTCCAGGAAAGCCACCGTGGAACCTTTGCCGTTGGTCCCGCCCACGGTAACGACATGACGCGCCACGCGCGGCGCGCCCATGCGCCGCCATACTTCGCTGACACGATCCAGACCCAGCTCGATGCTGCGTACGTTGACGCGTTCCTGATACTCCAGCCATTGGGCGAGCGTGCGTGACATGTAGCCTTCTCTGCGTCAAACGGTTAACGGACGCAGCCAGAAACGTAACCGATGTTCGCTCTGCTCGCTGTCGCCCAGTTCGGTCCATTTTAGCGTGCAAAACATCGCATCCTGCCGCTCGTAGCCGCGCTTGTGCCAAAACATGTCGTTGCTGCGATAGTCGGTTGGCCGGCGAGGATCGTCGATGGGACGCTCGACTGCGCAAAATGCAGTCATCGCGTAGCCACCCAGGTATTGCGCATGGGCCTCGCGTTCGTCGAAAAAGCGATGCCCCAGACCCTGTCCACGATACGCGGGCTGCAAGACGGACTCGCCGAAGTAATAGACGTCATCCACTGCGATACCCCGCGCTCGAAATGGCTGATGAAATGCCTCGCCATCGTCCGATAGAGGGATGCCCGTCGACGCGCCCACCACCTTGGCACCGTCCAGCGCCAGCACGAACACGCTACGTGACGAGGCCGCGTAGGCCTCCAGATAACGCCGCTCATAGGCGTCATCGCCTTCGTAGAGATAGGGATAATCGCGAAACACTTCGATGCGCAGGCGCGCCAGGTCGTCGACATACGGCGCTACCGCCGAGCCGACGCAGGTGACGACGCGAACGCTCATGCTCCGCCGACCTGGGCAATCCAGTCGTTGAGATTGTAGTAATTGGTCACGCGCGTGATGCGGCCGCCGTCGATGTCGAAGAACGCGCCACCGGGCAGCACATAACGCTGCCCCCTGGCCGGCGGCAGCCCCTCGTCATCGGCAAGATACTCGCCGTGCACCACGTATTCGGTCGCGGCACGCCGGCCATCGGCCGATACCATGATCACGATGTCCTTGAGCTGCTCGCGATAGCTGCGCTGCATGCGTGCGAGAAATGCCTCGAATGTGTCGCGGCCATGTTCGCGTGACCCCTGATTGATATCGTGGGCCACATCGTCGCTCAGGCATTGGAGCATCCCGGCCCAGTCGCCGCTGTTGAATGCGGCGTAATACTGGGCGATCAACGTTTGCGTATCGGACATCGGCGCGCTTCCCTAAGGACTCCAAGCGCGCAGTTTAAGCCATCGGGCGCTTACCAGTGGATGCCCGTTGCGCGCAGCGCCCAGTACATCCCAAATGCGGTCCAGAACATCTTCTTCAGCATACGCCCGGCCAGGAGCGCGGCCAGTACGCCGAGCAGCAGCGGCAGGTATTTATCGAACGTGCTGCGTGTGTCGTTGACGGTTTGCATGATGGTATCTCCCCGCACCCCCATGGTGCTGGGAGAATGATGCGAAATTCGCGGGAGCGGCGGCAGCGGCGGACGTCAAGTGTTGGGAGTGACAGGCGTCATGCCCAGGAGATAATCGTGTGCTCGGTGATGCCGTGGCGGGACGGTCGTGACTGAAGACTCAGGCAGGCACAGCTAGCTTGTAGGGGCGACCTCGGGAAACCTCTAAAACCCTCTCCTATCCGTCATCCCGGCGAACGCCGGGATCCAGTGCCTTACGCTTCAACATATTAAAGACGCTGGACCCCGGCGTTCGCCGGGGCGACGATAAAAACTGAGGTTATTCGAGATTCCATCAAGTCGCGACCACGACACCACCGCTACCGCCGATTGAGCCGCAAGGCATTGGTGACAACCGAAACAGACGACAAGCTCATCGCCAAGGCAGCAAACATCGGCGACAACGTCACACCCAACCACGGATACAGCACACCCGCAGCCAACGGCACACCCACGGTGTTGTAGACAAAGGCGAAGAAAAGGTTCTGGCGAATGTTTCGCACCGTGGCCTGCGACAGGGTCAATGCACGCCCGATCGCCCCAAGATCCGCCTTCATCAAGGTCAATTGCGCACTATGCATGGCGATGTCCGTTCCACTGCCCATGGCGATGCCGATATCCGCCACCGCGAGAGCCGGCGCATCGTTGATGCCATCGCCAGCCATGGCGACGCGACGTCCCTGCTTGCGCAATTGATCGATCACTTCGGCCTTGCCCGTTGGAGATACCTGGGCATGCACGTCGTCGATACCGAGTTGACGTGCTACAGCCTGCGCCGTCGCAAGGTGATCGCCGCTCAACATGACTAGGTGCAAGCCACGATCACGCAACGAGGCGAGCGCCTCGACAGCGTTCTTGCGAATGCGATCGGTGATCGCAAGCAACGCATTCGCCTGCCCATCCCGAACGAGCACCACGACCGTTGCGCCACCATCGCGACATGCCTGGACCTGTGCACGCGCGTCATCACTGAACACAGCACCCAACGTCTCGACCCAGGCCGTGCTTCCAAGCGCAACCACACGACCGTCGATCTTGCCGCGTACACCGCCACCGGCCACCGCCTCGAAATCCTGCACATCTGGCAAGCTCAGGCTCGCCTGCTCCGCGGCTGCCAACAAGGCATGCGCCAGCGGGTGTTCGCTGGAACGCTCGAGCGCCGCGGCCAAGGCCAGTACGTTGTCTCTCGTCTCCTGGCCCAAGGTCACTATGCGATCGAGCGACGGCTTGCCCTCGGTCAAGGTACCGGTCTTGTCCAGCACCAGCGTATCGATGCCACGCAAGGCTTCGATCGCCGCGGCGTCCTTGAACAACACACCTTCGCGCGCAGCGCGACCGCTCGCCACCATGATCGAAATCGGCGTAGCCAGACCCAGCGCACAGGGACAGGCAATGATCAGCACAGAGACCGCGGCCAACATCGCGTGTACGAAGCGTGGTGAGGACCCAAGCCACCACCAACCCGCGAATGCCAGCAACGCTGCGACGATCACGAGCGGCACGAACCAGGCCGCCACCTTGTCGGCCAGGCGCTGCGACGGTGCCTTGCTTCGCTGCGCCTGTGCCACTTGCGCGACGATCTGCGCCAGCAGGGTTTGCGCACCCACCTTTTCTGCACGCATGACCAAGGCGCCTTCCTGGTTGACCGTACCCCCGGTCAACCCATCGCCCACCGCCTTGACGACCGGCAAGGGCTCACCGGTCAGCATCGATTCGTCGATATGACTGGCCCCTTCGAGCACGACGCCGTCGACCGGTAGTTTCTCACCGGGGCGCACGCGCAACCGATCGCCCTGGCGCACTTGATCGAGGGGCACGTCATGCTCGCCATGCGCATCGATGCGTCGCGCGGTCTTGGGCGCAAGACCCAGGAGAGCCTTCAAAGCATCGCTACTACGGCGACGCGCACGCGCCTCCAGCACGTCACCCAATGTCACCAGCGTGACGATGACCGCGGCGGACTCGAAATACACCGGTGCGCGACCATGCATGTCGAGCGTACTCGGCGGAAACAAACCAGGGAGACACAATGCAATCACGCTGTAGACGCAGGCCACGCCCGTTCCCAACGCAATCAAGGTATACATGTTCGGTCGCCACGGCCGCAGCGAACGCCAGCCTCGCGCGAAGAAGCTTGCACCACCCCACAGCACGACGATACTTGCCAGCAACGCCTCGCCCCAACTCGCACCGATATCCCAAGGCGAGGGCCAGTGCCAACCGAACAGATGCGGCCCCATCGACACGGCCACTACCGGCAGCGTCAAGCCGATCAATATCCACAGGCGACGCATCATCGCCACCGCTTCGCCATCGTCGCCGGCATCCGCGCTTGGCAGCATCGGTTCGAGCGCCATGCCGCAGATCGGACAATGCCCCGGCCCCTCTTGCTCGATCTCCGGGTGCATCGGGCAGGTGTAGATGGCGCCCGGCGGTGCGGACTCGGCCTCATCTTGCTTGGGCTGCAGATAACGATCCGGCTCGGCGACGAACTTTTCCTTGCAGCGCGCGCAACAGAAATAGAACGTCTGACCAGCGTGATCGGCCATATGCTTGGCCGTCGCCGTATCGACGGTCATGCCACAGATCGGATCGGTCGCCTGTGCCGGGGCATGTTGATGAGCACCACAGCAACTGTGCGTGGCACTCATTCGGCAGCGTCCTCATCGACCAGCGCACGCAGGATCGGACACTTGTCCGGCGAACCGTGTCCCGGGCAGGCATCGACCAATTGCTCCAGACCGTCGCGCACACGCGTCAGCTCGGCAATGCGTGCATCGATCGCCGCCAGGCGCTGTTCCGCGCGCTGCTTTACCGCCTTGACCCCGCGATGACGGTCGGCGGACAAGGCCAGCAGATCGCGAATCTCCTCCAGCGTGAAACCCAGATCCTTGGCGCGCCGAATAAAGCGCAACTGCCGCACCGCGCCTTCGTCGTAACTGCGATAACCCGACGCCCGCCGCTCCGGCTCGGGCAGCAGGCCCTCGCGCTCGTAGTAGCGGATCGTGTCGATAGCCACGCCGACGCGCTTGGCGACGGCACCGATGGTGAGAGTGGGGTTTGCGTTCATGGGGCCAAGTCTAGACCATTGATCAAGGTCCAGAGTCAACCCTTTCCCCATTCGAGACACCCGCTGTCGAGGCTCCGTTACCTTGCCAACAGAGACCATAACCCTGGCACCAGCCTCTAAGGATGGCACTGAGCCCCTAAGTCTTTCCCCGATACCGCAAGAGCGTCCCTAGGGTCCCCTCGCTAAAATGTCTTCTTGGAAGTTATACAGCGACAGCATCAGAGGATAGCTCGTATAGACGCCTCTGCTGGGCACGAGTTTCTCTGTCTGATCATGACGCTGCTCACCTAAACGAGCATCACCGAAGGCACAAATGAGTCAACGTGATGCCGCGAGATCAAAAGCTAGGTTATTGCAGCCTTCAAAACCGCCTTTGCGTGCTGGAAAATCTTGGTATTTCAAAACATGCGAGACTCACTCCTCAGATCGACCTAGAGGTAACCGCGCGCCGTCTCGAATCGCAAATCAATATCCAGTTGACCTAGCGTATGAGCAACCAGAACGAATACGGCTCGTCGTGCCTAAATAGCTGACAGCTGATTCCGCACCAGAATCCCATTAGGGTTTCTCGGCATACGACGATTCCTTCGCCTGTCATATCGCCAATCAGCCCCCCCCTTCCTTGAGCTCGATGCGCGGTACTACAGCGCGGCCCAGCTTCGCCGGGAGTTGCTCGCTGCGGGTTTGCTTTAAAAACGCGAAGTTATAATCTGTGCGTCGTCAGATATTTGTGTGGGTGCATGCCATCGAATCACGCAGCCATTAAGAATACAAATACAGGGAGGCAGAAATGCGCATTGAAAAGGTCAAGATAGAAGGATTTCGGCTACTTCAGGATGTCGACATCATGCTGGAATCCAATTCCACGGTGATCGTGGGACGGAACAACAGCGGCAAGACCTCCCTCACCGATGCCTTCGATCGCTTCACAGGAGAGACCGGTGCCCGCTTCCGGCTAGAAGATTTCTCGGCCGCGTCGCGTAGCAAATTTTTCGATGCGAAGGCGCTGCGAGAAAAGGAAGCCCGCCCAGAGGAAATTCTCGCCGCACTTCCGAAAATCGTGCTTACGCTCACCTTCGCCTACGACAGCGCGGCGCCAAATCTGGGCCCTCTTGCTCCATTTGTTATCGATCTGGACGTCGCATCCACCAAAGCGATTGTGCGCGTTGAGTATGGTCCAACATTGGCGACACTCCACGCCTTGCTCGATATACCACCTCCGGCAGAAGGTGCCAAGCCGAATGCACATTTTCTCCGCTCGCTGCGCGAAACCTTACCGAAGGCGTACAGCGTCCACGTTTGCGCCATCGATCCAACGGACGACACTAACCGTCGCGATTTTGATGGAACAGCTGCATTAGCTGCTTTGGTGCAATGTAATTTCGTACGTGCACAGCGTACGCTTGACCATGCTAGGCACGGAGACGCCGACGTCATTGGTAAGCTGCTCAGCACCCTTTTTAAGACTGCCACTACACCGACAGCCGCGGCGGCAGATCAAGAGCTTGCCGCCAAACTGAAGGCTTCCGTTGAAGACATTGAACGAAGCGTTCAAGGAGATTTCGACGAGATGCTGAAGAAGCTGCTTCCGGCCATGGAAGTGCTAGGCTTTCCGAGCCTCAACGATACGGAGCTTCGGCCGGAAACCTCATTGAATGTTGAAGCACTTCTTTCAGACCATACTAAAGTGGTCTACACCGGCACGGATGGCATTCACTTACCGGAAGGCTATAACGGCTTGGGCACCCGCAACTTGATTTATATGCTGTTGCAGCTCGAAAGCTTCCACAAGACCTATCGCGCAAAAGCAACCCGCCCTGTTACCCACCTAATCTTTATCGAAGAGCCTGAGGCCCACTTGCACCCGCAGATGCAAGAGGTATTCATTAGTCAGTTGAATGCAGCCATCGGCAAGCTGTCGGCTAGTTATCCCAACGAGCCCTCATGGGACGTGCAGTTCATAATCACGACGCATTCACCGCATGTTGCGAATGCCGCGTCGTTCGAAGCGATGCGGTATTTCCTGAATGAATCGGCAGAAAAATCGAGTACTCGGCAGACCAAGGTCAAGGATTTCAAGAAAGGGATGACCTCGATACCCCCCGAGGATCAAGACTTCCTTCACCAGTACATGACACTGACCAAGTGTGACCTCTACTTTGCAGACAAAGCTATCATGGTGGAAGGAACCACGGAGCGGCTGCTGATGCCGCGCCTGTGTGAGCTGGTTGACAAGACGCTCGATGAAAAGCAGAAGCTGGGCAAACAGTACGTGACCTGTGTCGAGGTAGGTGGCGCCTACGCTCACATCTTCTATCCCCTTCTCGATTTCCTCGAACTCAAGACACTTGTCATCACCGACCTCGATTCAATCAAGCTGGTCGAAAAGGAGAATAAGCATGGAAAGAAGATAAAAACGTGGGAGAAATGCCCTGTCGCAGAAGGCGAGCGGACTTCTAATGCCGCCATCAGAGAATGGTTTCGCCCCAAGAACGAAGAGAACAAGGACGATTGGCAAATCACACCCGCTAACCTTGTAGCCAAAACGTCCAAAGAAAAGCAAAGCGGCTACCGCAGAATTGCTTACCAAATTGCAGAGACAGATGACTCAAAAATCTGTGCTCGTAGTTATGAAGATGCGCTCGTTCTTGCAAACCCAGATCGGTTCAAATGGCCCAAAGAACAGGATGAGGCGAGCGAGGCATGGGAAATCGCGCAAGGGCTCGCGAAAGCGGATACCGCTTTGCGCTTTGCCATTCGTGAGAAAGACTGGACCGTACCGCGCTATATTCGAGAAGGCCTCGCATGGCTCTCCGAACCCCCTCCTCCAGAGGGGGCACTGCCTATAGAAGCGCCAGCCAACGCGGAGGCAGCATGACCGAAGCCGCTGACAACCCCGCTCTCGTTGCGGCTGAGAAAGCTCAACAGAAGATCAATGATGCCCTTGATGCAGGCCGCAGCTTTCGACTTGAAGCCGGCGCAGGAGCGGGGAAAACGTATTCCCTGGTCGCAGCCCTAAAGCGACTCATTACAGAGCGCGGACCGGCATTGGTTCATGCTGGCCAAAAAGTTGCGTGCATAACGTACACCGAAGTTGCACGAAACGAGATTGCACAGGAGATCGAGGATCATCCCGCGATTCTCGTGGACACCATCCACGGCTTCTCGTGGGCGTTCCTACGCCAATTTCAGAAGGCATTGCGCGACCTCATTACAGAAATGGAAGACCGGCGCGAAAAGATCGAGCACGGCGGGGGCGTAGGTTCGAAGCTCGTGGACTATGATCTGGGCTTCTTCGGTGTCGATACCGACCGAATCACGCTCAGCCACGACGACATTCCCGAAATGATGGCGGTACTCCTACAACGCGAAAAGTTTCGTCGTGTGCTGATGCAACAGTTTCCCGTCATCTTCATCGATGAGTATCAGGACACACACCGCCAGTTCATGGAGGCGATTACCGAGCATTTCTTAAAGCCCAAAACTGGGCCGTTGATCGGGCTGTTTGGGGACCATTGGCAGACCATCTACCGCAGTGAGTATGAACTCGCCGAATATCCGATTGAGGAAATTGGCAAAGGCTCCAATTTCCGGTCGGTACCGGTCATCGTGGATGTACTCAACAAACTTCGGCCAGAACTGACACAAGCCGCTCGTGACCCAGGCGCGATTGGCGAAGCAAGATTTTTTCATGCCAATGCCTACAAAGGGCAACGAACCAACGACAGAAACTCGAAGGAAGATCTCCCTCCCGAACTGGCGAGAAGCACGCGGGAAATCCTTATGGGGCGACTTCAAGCCGAGGGATGGGAGCTTGGCAAGACTAAGGTTCTCATGCTTACCCACAATGTCCTGGCCGCCGAGCAGGGATATCCAACCATCGCCGAGATATTCAGCGGCCGGACGGAGTTGTTTGCAAAGAAGGAAGATCCCGCGATCAAGTTCTTTGCTGAGACGGTCGAGCCTATGTGTGCAGCCTATATCGCTTCGCGCTATGGCGACATGTTCAGGGTGTTCGGCTCTGGACCTGCCATCACGAAACATGAGGATAAAGCGTCTTGGCGCAGCGACATGGACATCCTTCAAACCCTGCGGACTGAAAGAACGATTGGACACGTTATTGATCACCTGAAGAAGTCCAAGCGCCCGTCGCCGCCGGATCGCCTTCTGCGGCGCGATGATGAACTTGCCGCATTGAATGGCGAACCCATACCTGAGGACGCCACCGCACTCCAGCGCTACAGCAGGCTCCTAAACGTTAGTTACGGCGAAATGATCGAACTGGTGAAGTTCGTCGAAAAACAGACACCCTTTGCTACGCAACACAGCGTCAAGGGTGCCGAGTTTGAGAATGTTCTTGTAGTGCTCGGCGGAGGCTGGAACCACTACAACTGGCCACAGCTATTGGAGCTTCTTGAGACAGGAGCGCTAAATGCAAAAAACACGAAAGGCTTCTACCGATCACGCAATCTTTTCTACGTCTCTATTTCGCGGCCCATGACGCGACTTGCAGTGCTCGCCACACAAACCTTGTCCGACACCGCTCTCGCAGCTGTGAGCCGGATCTTTGGAAAAGACAATGTAGAGGAGCTTACGATTCCTATATAAAACCATCCGCTTATTATGGAGCCACCCCGCGCGCGGACTGTAACTTGCGATGGCACAGAGCGTCGCCCACAGATCTGCAGCGCGACGTTGACACGATGGATAGGTCAAGAAGAAAACTTTCCCCAAGGACTCTGCCATGCTGATTCTTCAATACACTGAAAAATTCGTGCGACAGCCTCAAAGCACGTGCGCAAAAAGACGGAATCCAACCGTTCGTTCAACATGGCCCAATCCCCATGAGCAAACGCGTTCCGTATTCCGCGGAACATATGAACAACGCTAACCAACCCATCATCAATATTCAGATGGAGTCCGCCATTATGTTGAAGGTGATGGAGCATGAACTCGAAGTCGCTCATTGATCGGCCACGCTTGCTAGGGATAGAACCGCAGAGTTCCTTTGCTACCAGCTTTAGTCCCCATTCGACAAAACTGCAAAGAAGTACGATTGATGTAGCTCTTCCAACCACCTCGACGTTGTCCTCCCACATTGGAATCTGATCATCGAGACAATCCAACTCTTCGGCTCCACAACGTTCACGCGCGTCGGCTTCACTTCTTTGATCTGTGAGCATGCGCAGCTGCTTCTCCGAAGATAGAAGCTGATTGAAGCAATAATCATTGAGCTGTCGCAGCTTGTCGAAGAGAAGAAAAAATGTGTCAGAGTACCGTTCGGGTTGATAGATGTAGAAGCCGTCCGCCAGAGCTTTGCCTTTCTCGTCTTCAATCAAGGCCCCAGCCCAAAAAAGCCCGTACTTATTTGCTACGTTCAGCTCATCGTCCAAGACAGAGGCCTCGATTAGCCTGGCGCTCATTTCGTAGCAACCAGTGAATTTTAGAGAGAGTTATCAACATCCGTCTCCGGCCTCACCAAGGTGCAGATTACGGGAGAAAAGGACGGTCGAAATTCGCACATATTCGATTCGTCGTGAACAAAAATGGCATCGAAAACCAGATAAGCGCCTTCATCCTTCAGAAGCGGTGCAAGGTACGAAGTCGCCTTGGCGAGGTCGATCGCCGGCAACGGCCAGTTGTCGTAGACGATCAACCAATTGATAGGATATCGCGCAAAGCCATCGGCCATCGCCTTGGGGAGTTTCTCCTTAACGTAGTGTGTTATCGCCTCAGCCCATTCGCGCTCAGGAGAATCACCGTACCACCCCCAACCGGAATCATCGGCCTCGATCTCTCGTCGTATTTCCTCCGCCGCTTTCCTTGGCTCCCCTGGCACGACGTGCGGGGTGAAATAAACTTCCGGCCCCAAACCACGCTCCCGCATCACTTGGGCGCGCGCGACGTTTACCGGAACCGCTTCCGTGTGCTCAATGCCGACATCGCCGTTAGACATCGTCAACAGGAAGTCCGGTTTGTCTCGATGAATAAGGGTTAGTGGGAACTCGAATCGTTCAGCCGGCAGTGTCGCCAGCAGGTGCGCGATCGAATAGCGTTCCGCATGATGATTCCTACGCCCTGCGGACCGCGCGGGAACATGAATGTCCAGTTCGGCGAGCTGGCTCCTAAGCTCCGCTGAAGTATCTGCAAGCAGAATGATCTCTGACATCGGATGCTCAAGCCTCTTGAGAGGTTATCCCGTGATTGCGATGCAAATCCGAAACAACCGCGATCAACCTGTTGATCGGCTCCGCCAAACGCTTCGGTAATACACGATGCTGGGTATGGGTGTTCTTATCGGCGATCCAGCGATGCGCGACCCAAATATCTTCCTCGGGATGGTCGTTATCGACACCATTGCAATACTTGTATCCAACGAGCGCATCAGAGTGTGAGAGCAACACCCGCGCCATTGTCATGTGAAAGCGATGAGCCCGGAGATCCGCTGGGCCACTAGGACGCGGTATGGTCAGGCGCAGACATCTCTGGCCGTTAAAATCCTTCCAATCGGGTCCAACGACCTGCCCAGCCCGCTCCAGCATCTTGCGCGACTGATCGTTCTTTCCATTAACCAAGGCCACGGCGACTACACCCTTCGGATACTCCAGCTTTTCGGCCAGTACATTCATCCAACGCACCAGCTTGCGTAGAGTGTCATCGTCTGCAAACACGAGGAATTGGTGACGTTGCTCGCTGTCGAGGAATACCGGAAGTTGTGCGTAGAGGGGATATAGGAGGTCGTGGAGATAGATGTACGTCTGCCGGCGTCCTTGCTCGTGGCTCCGCGTAGTCGCGGTCAATACCTGCTGCGCCCACTTGGGCGTGAGTTCCTCCAGTGCCATCTCCGCGATATCGATAGAGATGAGCGGGAACCCGAGTGACTTCCCGATTAGCGCCTTACGTCCATCGAAGGCGTGGCCGAGTTCGATTTCAACGCCACCCAACACCATCGGCTCGGCCTGGACCGGCGGACCCAGCACAGCAACGTCGAGCCGAAATTTGCTACCAAATGGCGTCTCCAGTGGATGTTCGGTTACCACCTGATCTGCACCGAGAAGCAAGTTGCCTTCCAGCGGATAGTCCGACGCATCCATGTCCTTAAATGCCCACGGCATCGCAAGCGCGGATCTTAAGCGCCTGGAAAGCTCGGCCGCGATAAGTTCTTTCGCTTGCCGATGCTCGGGGCTTTCCTGCACAGAGTGCCACCTGCTGGATTCTTCATCATCAAAGTGCGCTTTGGGGTTAAAGGTAGCCTGCGCAGGCAGCACGCGGAAATGGGAGCGCCGACGCAATGTCCCGCTATCAAAGGAAGGGCTAACCCATGTCAGCATCTGCCGAGGTGGATCAGGAGATACCAAAGGCCACAGTTTGCGCGCATGTTCCCGGCTACGAATGTCGCGCGCGGTGATCCTGGTCTGGAAAATTCCTTTCCGAGAGAAGACAACAATCGCCTCGTCCATTCCTATCCTTTCCCTATAGCGATACAGCAGCTGTTTCGTGGTGCCATCCAGTTTTCGGTGAATCAGCGACACGAGCGTCAGGATGTCCAGTGCGTCCTGTCCGGACATAGGCCAGTTCGTTCCGGGTACATCGGCCAGCGGATCACTTACGGCCCAAATACGCCCAGCTTCAATACGCTCCCTCTACTCTCTAGCGAGCTTTCCCGACAGCCAATGAAAGTCACGATTACTCCGTGCGCCAGTAAGTCTGTCAGCACAGAACTCTCATTGGAGTGCAACAGGGAGAGTAACCCGTTACAGCCGATTAGCCGATCCCAGGTGGCGCTGTCACCAGAGTTGCCGTCAGAAAGGCTAGTAATGCTGTCCCCGGCCTGCAGCACAGCCCCTAACGATGGTACTGACACGCTCATCTCACGACCAAGTTGAGAAAAATTCCATGTAATTCAATAATTTGCAATTAGCGACAGAGTTAAGTTATTTCGACAAGAACGCCTGCGCTACTTACCTTGGGTCAGCGGCAAAACTCGCTCACGAAGCACTTTGTACTCAGCATCCACCACCTCCTGGTTCGGATCGTGCCCGGAATGCTCCAGCAGCACCCAGTCTTTCTCTGGCGCTTTGATGCTCTCGTAATACTGACGAGCCATCTCCGGCGGTGCGAGCAAATCATGCGCACCCTCGACAAAGAACACCGGGATGGCGAAGTCCGTGCCCAGCTTCGGCAGATCGACGTGCGACAGCATGCCGTCGCCGTGCATCCCGACGAAATTCAAGAAGGAATAATCCTCGCCGGCAGCGTAGTCTTCTTCAGCCTTAGGGGTCGTATAAGCCGGCGCTCGATGCCAACTGTCTGGCGGCGGCAAGGTGACCTTGGCTTCGTATTTGCGAATGATCCGGCGCACTTTCCCGAAGCTGCGTGGGTCAGTCCATGGTGGTGATCCGACCTGGTTGAGCACGGCGAGCGAATCTTTGTCGTTTTCTTTTGTAGCTAGCGCCATGAGCTTTTTATAGCTCGCCGCCTGGGTCGCTACCGAATTGACTACCTGGGACGTACCCACGTACGCGTAGAACAATTCCGGATGCGCCTTGGCCATATGCACGGCAAGGATCGAGCCCCAGGAACTGCCCCACAGGATGACCTTCCGCTTTCCATAGCGCTTGGCAAGGTAGGCAGCCAGTTCGTTGCCGTCTTGCGCCATCCGCTCGATGGTCAGTTTTTCATCCGGCGCCGGCGGGCTGCGGCCGTAGGTCATGCCCGATCCGCGCTGGTCCCACTGGACGACGATAAAGTCGCGCTGACCAGCACCGTAAACGCTATCGGAAATACCGCTGAGGGGATTGCCGGGGCCACCGCTGATGAAGAGAAGAACCGGGTTGGCGCAGCTATCTCCCTTGGCCGTCACCCACTGCTCGATGCCGCCGATGACGACAAAGCCCGCATCGTCGACCTTGGTCGGCTTGCCCTTGCATGAGGGCGAAAGGCTTTCGTCGCGTGTCGCACTGCGCGCAGGCGCATCGGCGGACATCGAAGATGATCCGCACACAACGAATGCCAGCCCCAGGGCCAGCGCGATCCCTTTCATCATGATGTATTCCCCTGTCATGGCCGACATGCCATGTGAGACGGAATATATCCCGGTTGCGAATAAAGCCCTAGCCTCGTCAGCGGGCAACATCGCTACCGTGACAGATTGCGCCTGGCGGCCCATTCGGATCTCCGCCAGACGCAACCTGTCGATACGCAGCTCTCACCGCTTGCATTACCAGCGCATGCGGAACCCGAGCGTACCGTTCAACGCATGGCTGTCGCCGAAGTTATCCAGCCCCGTCTGCGCCTGCACTTCGCCATACACGGAGTAACGACCGTCGGCCCAATCCAGCGAGCCGCCCAGGCCGAAGCCGCCCCACAGCCGCTCGTTGCGGGTGGTGAAGTCAGTGCCGGCCACGGCCACGCGCGAACCATCGCCGAGGGTCCGGTACAAGTTGGCAATGGCATACAAGTGCGTCGCGACGGCGCCGTACGAGCCCTGGTGGGCCTGGCGATAGTCGATCGTTACGCCGAGGCGCCCGGTCGTCGTGCCGCTCTGCTTCTGCGACACCTGTGCGCCAAAGGCATCGGTGAAGTTGTCGAACTCGGCATTGCCATAGCTCACCTGCGCCTGCGGCACGAGCGACCATTGATCGCCCAGGCGCAACCGCTGCCCCACTTCCACACCCGCAACGTAACCGTTGCCCTTGTTGTCGTCCTTCAGCAGCTGCGCGAGCGTGGTGGAACGCAGGTCGGTATCGAAACTCGTCCAGCGGACCTGACCGTCGACATAGAAGTTGTTCTCGCCGTACCACGTGAGCGAGCCGCCTACGCCATAGGCGTTGGTCTTGAGCCGGCCTTGTCCGTAGATGGAACTTGCATTCGACTGATAGCGACCGTATTGCAGCGTGCCGCCGGCAACCAGCTTGCCGCTTTCGCCTTCGCTCACCGTGGCGTCGATACCCGCCTCGGACTTCCAGGCCGAGATGTCGTAGTTCGTTCCGCTGGTGGTGATGTCCGGCTTGATCGTCTGGTCGCCGCTTTCCACGCGCATCCACAGGCCTTCGCCAGGAGCCATGTTGTCCGCGACTTCGTCGCCCGCCCATACACGGTTGCCGGTGCGCTGGAACAGGCTTTCCGGTGCATTGATCTGCTGCAGGATGCCGGCATAGGCCTCGTACAACGGCACACCGGGCTGATACAGCGGCGGCGTGGTCGTGGTGCCCGAACCGTCGAGCAAGGCCGAACGTAGATACCAGTCGCCATCGCTCGGGTTCGCATCCGTACCCTTGTAGAGACGATACGCATAGGCGCCTGCAACCACCGCCTGATCGCCCTGGAACACGTAGTCGCCCTGCAATGCGAAGCTGCCGTTGGACGCGCCCTGCACATCGATCAGCTTGATGCCTTGCGTGGTCTGCGCGCCTGCACCACCGACGTTGTTCACGTGCACCGTGGTGTTGCCCGAGGTACTGCCGGCAACTACCAACTGATCCGTGGCCGAGCTGTCGTCGCCAAGCGCTGTGTTGAAATTCAACGTACCGCCCTGCCCGACGTAGTCGCCCTTCACCGTCAACGTGGTGCCAGGCGCGGTGCCGAAATTCACCGTACCCGCATGCGTAAGCGAAGCCACCGTCTGCGCATGGCCACCCAGGTCCAGCGTGCCGGCCTGTTGCACCGTAAATGCAGACGACGCATTGAACGTGCCATCCACCGCCGCACTCAAGCTACCTGCGCTTACTGTGGTGGCACCGCTGTAACTCGACGCGCCACCCAATACCAGTGTACCGGCGCCAGTCTTGGTGAGGCTGCCGGTGCCACCGATGCCGCTATTGAACGTGAGTGTGGTGCCGTCATCGGTGTCGATGGTGGCCGCGCCACCCAGTCCTATTGTGCGGCTCGTCGCAAAGCTGCCAGTGGTGTGCAGCGTTGCATCGTCGACCGAGAGACTGCCCGATGCCAGACCGAGGTTGCCGTCGTTTGCCACCTGTAGCGTACCGGCGTGCACATCGGTGCCGCCGCCATAGGTGTTGGCGCCGGTGAGTACGAGAGTGCCCAGGTCGTCCTTCACCAACATGGCGCTGCCAGTCAGTGCGGAGTCGATGGTGGCCGTCATGCCGGTTCCGGCAGCAGTGCCGTCGCCCACACGAATGGTAGCGGCGCTGCCCGTCAGTTCGATGGAGCCGCCCGTGAGGTGATAGCCATCGGTCTGGAACTGCATGCCCGACGCAGTCACCTGCCCATTGGCGTCATCCACCGTCACCGTACCGGCAGTACCGCCGAAGACAGCAAACGATCCGTTGGAATACGGCGCGTTGATGGTGCCGGTCGCCTCCGTCCAGGAGTCGTTGTCCGCCAGTCGCCATGTGCCATCACCGCCATTGATCGCACCGTCGTTGGCGTGACCTGGGCCATCCCAGAAGCTGAGCGTCAGTCCTTGCGTGCTCACCAGATTGACCTGGTTGGCCAACGAAGTCTGCACGAACACATCCGTGCCGGGCAGCGTGCCCAGCGCAAGCCCGTTGTCGGTGAGCGTGCCGTCGTAGCTGAAGATCCGGTATACGCCCGCACCAAAGCTGCCACCTGCCGTAGTCGCCACATTGAGCGTGCCGTCCAGGGTGAGATTGCCATGCACCACGGTGAGATCGTTGGACGCACCGCCCGGCGTGCCGGCCTGACCGAGCTCGTAGTTGAGCGTCGAGTTCGCACCAAGCGCCAAGTTGCCGTTGATGGTAAGCGTGCCGGCCGCTCCCGCTGCTGCACCCGGGCTCAGCGTGCCGCCATCGGCAATCGTCACGTCGCCGCCGATGATGCCTGTGCCGCCAATCGTGCCGCCGCTCTGCACTGTCGTCGCGCCGGTAGCGGCCGTCTGATCGCCATTGATCAACAACGTGCCGCCCTGCACCGTGGTTGCACCGGTATAAGTATTGGTTCCGGTCAACACCGTCGTACCGCTGCCAAGCTGCGTCACACCGCCCGTGCCGGAGATCTGGCCGTCGAACGCATGGACGTCCGAACGATTGAAGGCCAGCGTGCCGTTATCGGCAACATCGCCAAGTATCGAGCCGGTCGTACCACCCTCGCCCAATTGCAGCGTGCCGCCGCTGATGGTCGTGTTGCCTCCGTAGGTGTTGTCATCTGCCAGCACCAGGGTGCCCAGGTCCGTTTTCGTCAGACCATCGGTTCCCTGTAGCTCGGAGGCGATCGTCGCCGTCATGCTCGCGCCCAGCGTCGTGCCATCGCCTACGCGAATCACCGGCGCGTTACCGCCGGTAGCGACCAGCACGATCGGATCGCCTTCGATGCGGTAGCCATCGGTCGCAAACTGCATGCCGCCGCTGTTGATGGCGCCCAGGCTCGCATCGACCGTCACCGTACCGGCGGTACTCGCAAAAATCGCGAAGGTGCTGTCCTGGTAGGACGCGTTGACCGAGCCATCCGTCAGTGTCCAGTTGTCGTTGCCTGCCGCGTTCTGCCAGACGCCATCGCCGCCCTGCACCTGACTGTCACCACGTGCGCCATTGCCGTCCCAGAAATTGACGGGCAGGCCCGTGGTGTTGACCAGGTTCACCTGCTGGGCGATCGAGGTCTGCAGGAGATAGCCCGACGACGGCACCGAGACAGGTGTCAGGCCGTTATCGGTAAGCACTCCGCCATAGCTCATGATGCGGTAGATGCCCGGATCGAATGTACCGCCCGACGACACCGACACGTTGAGATTGCCGTCGAGCGTGAGATCGCCGCCCACCTGCACCAGGTCGTTGAGCGGGCCACCCACCACGTTGGCCTGACCGAAGTCGACATTGAGGTTGGACGTACCGCTCATCGTCAGGCTGCCCTTGATGGACAGCGTGCCCGGTGCCGTACCGACGTTGCCGGGGTTCAGCGAGGCGCCATCCGCCAGATTGACGTCACCACCGATAACGCCCATGCCACCCAGCGTGCCGCCGGCATCAACCGATGTCGCGCCCGTTGCCGCCGTCTGATCGCCATTGACGATCAGGCTGCCGGCACGAACGGCCGTCGGACCGGTATACGTATTGGCGCCCGACAGCACCGTGGTACCGCTGCCTTGTTGCTCCAATGAGCCGCTGCCGGAAATCGCCCCTGCAAACGTAGACGTATCGCTGCGATCGAAAACCAGCGTGCCGTTGTCGACGATATTGCCGGTAACAGAGCCGGCCGTGCCGCCGTTGCCTAGCTGCAGGACGCCGCCTGAAATCGTCGTACCACCGGTGTAAGTGTTGTTGGCGGCAAGAACCAGCGCGCTACCGCCATCCTTGGTCAATGCGCCGGCACCACCGACCGCGCTGGACAGCGTCAGATCGCCCTGCGTATTGAACGTACCACCACCATTGCCCAGGGTGACACTGCGTGCCGAGGTGAACCCCGCAGTATTGAGTAGCGTGCCGCCATCGAGCGATAGCGCACCGGCGGCATTACCGAGGTTGGCGTCGCTGGACACCGAAACGGTACCGCCATCGATGGCCGTGCCACCGGCATAAGTATTGGCACCACCCAACGTCAACGTACTGGCGCCGATCTTGGTAAGCGCACCGGCGCCGACAATGGCGTGCGTGAGATTCAGGTCATCCTGGGTGTCGAATGTCGCGCCACCCTGATTGATCGTGATGTCGCGCGCGATAAGAAATGCCCCGGTATTGCGCAGCGTGCCGCCATCGAAGCTGAGCGTGCCCGCGGCGAAGCCAAGGCTGGAATTGCGCGACACCTGCAGCACACCGCCATTGATCGCGGTACCACCGGTATAGGTATTGGTGCCCTCGAGCACCAGCGTACCGAGATCGTCTTTCTCCAATCCACCCGTGCCGATCAGCGCCGAGCCGATGACCGCCGTCATGTTCGCACCCGCCGCAGTACCGTCGCCCACGCGGATGATCGCCGTTCCGCTGTTGAGCGTGATGGCATCGCCGATGACGTTGTAACCGCTTACCGCAAACTGCATGCCCGAACTAGTCACCGCACCCAGGCTGCCATCGACCGTCACCGTACCGGCCGTACCCATGAAGATGCCGAACTGGCCATTGGCATAGGGCGCGTTGAACTGCCCCGTCTGGTCGGTCCAGTTGTCATTGCCCGCAGCGCTCTGCCAGACACCGGTGCCGCCATCGACGGTGTTGTTCGCGTGGCCGTTGGGGCCATCCCAGAAGTTGAGCGACAAGCCATTGCTGTTGAGCAGGTTGACCTGATTGGCCACCGACGTCTGCACCTGGAAGGTACCTGAGGGCGTGCTGCCAAGCGTCAGGCCCTGATCGTTGAGCGACCCGTCGTAACTGATGATGCGATACAGGCCTGGGCCGAAGCTGCCGCCCGGTGTGGCCGATACATTGAGCGTGCCGTCCAGTGTGAGGTTGCCGTGCACGACGGTCAGATCGTTGAGCGTACCGCCGACCACGTTGGCCTGGCCGAACTGGTAGTTCATCGCCGAGCCACCGCTCAGCGCCAGGCTGCCGTTGATAGTCAGCGTGCCAGCCGCCCCCGTATCGCCGGGACTCAGCGTGCCACCATCGGCAATCGCCACGTCGCCGCCGATCGTGCCCTTGCCGCCTAGTGTGCCGCCAATCTGTGCCACGGTGGCACCGGTCGCGGCCGATTGATCGCCGTCGATCAGCAGCGTGCCGGACTGCACCGTCGACGAGCCCTTGTAGCTGTTGGCCGCCGTCAACACCGTCGTGCCGCTACCGCTCTGTGTCACGCCACCGTTGCCCGAAATCGATCCGGCGAACGTATAGACGTCCGAACGATCGACTGCAAACGTGCCGTTGTCGACCACGTTACCCACGATGGAGCCGTTCGCACCACCATTGCCCAACTGCAGCGTACCCGCACTGATCGTCGTACCGCCGGTATAGGTTTCGGTGGCGGTCAGCACGGTCGTGCCGGTACCGGACTGCACCACGTCGCCGGCGCCGGAAATGGTGCCTGCCAGCGTCATCGTGTCGGAGCGATCGAAGCCCAGCGTGCCGGCCGTGTCGACGATGATGGTGGGGCTGGTGATCGAGCCGGTGGTACCACCATTGCCCAACTGCAACAGGCCCGCGTTGACTACCGTATTGCCGGTATAAGTGTTGCTACCGGTCAGCAGCCAGGTTCCGGCCCCGTTCTTCGCCAATGTGGTGATGCCACCGAGACCATCAATGATGGTCCCACCCATGGTGTTGAGGCCGGTGTTGGTACCACCCAGGCCCAACGTTCGGTCGCCGCTACCGCTGTAGGCTGCCGAGCCGGTGTTGCTGAAGACGATCGCGCCGGTGCCGGACGATTCGATAACGCTACTGCCCGCCGACAATGTGAACAGGCGATCCGTAGTATCGCCAGCACCCGTATAGCGCAAAGTGGCATCGTTGCCGATCACCAGGTTGCTGGCGACACCCGTCGAGGCGCCAATACTGCTTGCCTGGCCGCCATTGGCCAGATGATCCACGCCAAGCACGCCGCCGCTGATTGTGGTGACGCCAGTGTAGCTACTGGCGGCGTTTCGCAGGATCCAGGTACCATCCCCGGTCTTGCTAAACGATGTCTGGCCGCTGCCATTATTGGTTATCTGTAACGCCAGGCTGTTATCGGCAGTATTGGCGCCGGTCAGCGCAACGGCCTGCGTGGTGTTGGGTGCCGTAAATGCGATGGCACCCGTGTTGGTGAACTGCAGCGGCCCACCCGTGCCCGACGAATCCACCCTGCTTGCATTGGATGGCCCCAACGAGAACAGGCGATCGGTGCTGTCGCCTGCGCCAAGGTATTGCAGCAAGCCGCCATTGAGCACAAGGTTGCTGGCGGCATTGCTTGATGAACCGATCGAACTGGCCTGGCCGCCGTTGGTCAGCGAGTTCACCGCAAACGTGCCGGCATTGATCGTGGTCGTGCCAACGTAAGTGCTATTCACACCGGAGAGATACTCGGCACCACCGCCACTTTTGATGATCTGGCCTGTACCGGAAATGGTCCCACCGTATGCCCCTGCGCCGACGGAGACGCCGGAGCCTGAAGTGATGGACAGCGTGGCCCCACCCAGGTTGATGTCTCCGCCAGTCGTGCCGCCACCGATCACCGAAGTCACGGAAGTATTGAACCCTTTCAGATTGAGCTGCACGCCCGCGACGTTGGAAAGGTTCATCGCATTGCTACCGAATGCATTGACGGCACCAGCCTGCAAGGTGCCTGCTCGCAACAAGGTCCCATTCGCGTAATTATTGCTGGTGCCGGTCAACACCAGCGTACCGGCACCTTGCTTGATCAATGCACCTGCGCCGGTGATCTGTCCGCTGAGGGTCAGTGTGGTCGCCGCATTGTTTACCTGCACCGTACCATTGCCAGTAAGCAGCATGCCGCGATCGGTGCTGACGGTCGCCCCGGTATAGATAAGCGTGCCGCCATTGATAGAGAGGTTGGCCGGATTGCTGGCCGACGCACCGATACCGCTACTCTGACCGCCGTTGGCGAGACAGTCAGTGGTAAGCACGCTGGATGAGAGAGTGGTAGGACCTGTATAGCTGTTACCGCAACCGGTCATGATCTGGCTGCGCCCGCTGGCGATCGTCACACCCCCCACGCCGCTGATGGTACCCGACCATGTGCCGTTACCGTTGATCGTCAACCCAGTGCCCGCAGCACCCAGCGTAACAGTGCCCGCGCCGCTCAATGCGCCGACGCTGACCGGGAAGGTGGCCGCGTCCAACGTAGCGCCAGCGTTGACCGTCATCGTGCCATTACCGCCGAGGGCAGTAGCAGAACCCGCGCGCAACGTACCGGCCGTGATCGTTGTACCACCCGTGTAAGTGTTGGCGCCGGACAGCACAAGCGTGCCTGCACCGTCCTTGACCAGCGTGCCCGTTCCGACCACGGCGCCGCTGTCGGTCAGCGTGGTAGCCGCCTGGTCGACCGCGACATGGCCCTGACCCGCGGCGAGCGTGAAGCCGCGGTCCGTCGGCGTGGTGGCGCCCGTGTACTCCAGGCCGCCGCCGCTCTGCAGCACCAGGCTGGACGAGGCATTGCTGCCTGCGCCGATGCCACTGGCCACACCGCCGTTGGCCAACGTACCGGTCGACAACAAACCGGCGCTCACCGTAACAGGGCCAACGAAATCATTGGCCGCATTCGACAACGTCAACGTGCCCGCGCCGGTCTTGGTGAAACCGGCATCGTCGGGGCTGGTGACCACGCCGCTGAACGTCAGGTTGGTGGTGCCGTCGACCTGGATCGTCCGCGAGGGACCGTTATCGACCAGGGTGAAACCGCGATCCGTGCTGCTGGTTGCGCCGGTGTAGTGCAGCGTACCGTTTTCCAACACAAGGTTCGACGGATCGGCGGATGAGGCGCCGATCGCGCTCGCCGCGCCGCCATTGGCAACGCTGTTGAAAGCCAGCGTGGCCCCGCTCACCGTCGTTGAGCCGGTGTAGGTGTTAGCACCGTTGAGCGTCACCGCGCCCGTGCCCAGGCCGTTGACGGTGAAGCTGGTGGCGCCACCGTTGTCGACAACGGTAGAGTTGATGCTGAAGTTGCCGCCAGAGTTCTGCAGCACGCCCAGCGGACTGCCACCTGTGCCGCCCGTCAGAGAGCCGCCCTGGATCGTCTGATTGGCGGTCGTTACCGTCGGCGACACGATGATGCTGCCGTCGACACTCAGCGTATTGCCCGCGCCGACGTTTACGGTGGACCCGGCCGCCGCGGTGACCTTCATGCCGCCCAACGCTACATTGCCATTGACTGTGCCGAAGTACGGCGTATTGGCGTTGCCGCCTCCGTCACTGACGATGTCGCCGCTTGCCCAGGTGCTCGCATCGTCCTTGTTCGCGTAGTTGGTGAAGGCGGTGATGACGCCGCCCGTTACCTGCGCGTAGTCCGACTGGTTGACCGTGGCCCAGCCACCGAGCGCACCGTCCGCGTTCGTGGTGCTGATCGTCGTACCGGTATTGAAGGCAAAATCGACCAGGCCGGCGCTGCGATTGATCGCGCCCAGCGAGACTGCCAGCGAACCACCCGAACCGGCAGTGGCGCTGATGCGGTTATTGCCACCTGTAATATTGAGGCCGTTGAATGTCTGCGTGTTCGCCGCAGCCGCGCCCTTGATGGAAAGCGTGCCGCCGTCCAGATTGAGCGTCGAACTGCCGCTGATGATGCCGCTGGCCGGCGCACCCGCGACGGAATAGTCCAATGCCAACGTGCCGCCACCGATCGTGGTGGCACCGGTATACGTATTGGCACCGGTCAGCGTCTGCGTGCCTGCGCCCAACTTGGTCAGGCTGCCCGTGCCGCCGATGCTGCCCGCATACGACGTGCTTCCCGAGGCCGCATTGAGCGTAAGCGACCCACTACCCAGATTCACAGCACCACCTGTGCCGGCTAACGAAGGTGCGGTAATGGCCAGGTTGTTGAGATCCAGCAGGCCACCGTTGACGATCAGGCCCTTCGAAGCGCCGAAGGCATTGACGTTGCCGGCGGTGAGCGTGCCGGTCGTCACCGTAGTGGTGCCCACATAGGTATTGGCACCGCTCAGCACCCAATTGCCGCTGGTGTTGATCAGCACGCTGCCGGTGCCGCCGATGGCACCGGAATACGTATTGGTACCGCCGTAGCTGCCGCCCAGCGTGATCGTATCGGTGCCGCCTGCGACGAAATTGGCCGCGCCGGTGAGCGTAAGAGGACCGCCGGTGAGATTGTTGTTATTGGCGATGGTGCTGGCACCGTCGAACTGGAACACGCGGTTGGACGACGTCGCCCCGCCCGTGTAGCTCAGCGTGCCGGACAGCAAGTTGATGCCGCCGGCCGTACCCGTGCCGAAGGAGCTGCTCGTGCCGGTATCGGTCAGCACCGGCGCAACCACCGTGATCGCGGTGATGCCGCTGGCACCGGTATAGGTGTTGGAGCCCGCCAACGTGATGGTCCGGCCCGCCGAACCGGTATAGCTCATCGAACGCGTCGACGTAGGGCTGCTGATCACGCCCAACAGTTTTATGTCGGCATTCCAGGCAGCGAAGGTGTTGGCCGGCGGGTTGGAACCGGACATCAGAATGTTGCCGTCCAGCTCCAGAGTACCGGTACCGATGTTTGTGAGTGCCGTGCCGGTAGTGAAAGTATTGCCGAATGCAAAGTTACGGTTGGTGGTGCTGCCACTGCCTGTGTAGTTCAAGGTTGTGGCACTGCCGCTGCCTGCAACGACGTTCACCACGCCGTTGGCGGCTGTCGTTGGGGCGCCTAGCGCGCTGGCCTGCCCCAGGTTACCGATGGAGGAAAAATTAAAACTGCCACCGCCACCAAAGGTCGTCACACCGGTGTAGTCATTGGCGTTGTTGGTCATCGCGACGCCAGAGCTCTCCACGAGACCGCCGGTTCCCGTGAAGCGGGCCGATCCGACGCCACCACCGACAATGTTGACGGTGCCATTCAGCGTAATCACACGGCTGGCAGCCAGGGGAGCCAGGGCGCTGGCATTTAGCTGAGTGCCATCAGCCATGGTGACGCCGTTACTGGCGGCACCCAGGGCGGTATCGCTGCCTAGTGTGAGCTGCCCCTGGTTCACAGTGATGCCGCCGCTGAAGGTGTTAGCCCCGTTCAGGGTCAATATGCCGGCTGCGTTTTTGATAAGCCCCGCGTTGCCGGCAATAACGGAATTGATCGTAGCGTTGCCCGAAATGCTGGGTGCCGTACCGGCCAGCGTGATCGTGCTGCCAGTAAGTGTGTAACCGTTCGTTGAGAAAGTGAGCGCATTGGCAGTGATCGGTGTAGACAGCGTCACCGTGCCGGCCGTCCCGGCGAAGATGGCGTTGTCGAGCGCCGCGTTGTTCCATACCGTGAAAGGACCGGCAACGCCATCGCTGGCAGTGTTCCAATTCGCCAGTGAAGTGTCCCACGTACCCGATCCGCCACTGCCGGCCGCACCGCCGTTGACGTCCCAGTAGCGGTCAGTTGCCAAAGTCGCGGGGGCGTACAACGCCGCAAGCGCCGCCAACATACCCAGGCGCAACGTCAACGGTGCGAGTCGCGATGAAGAGCGATCATCCGTGCCGCCTGCACTGGAACGTCCGCGTCCTTTGCCGTGCCTGCCCGCCAGTTCCGACGCCACCACCCATGTATTGAGTGCCGTGGACCAGACGATGCGGAATACTCGATTCATCACTTTCCCCTGTGGATATCAAACGAATACGGACTTAACTGGAGACATGGCTGTATGAAGAGTCGCGCGGACGCGACTCATGCAAGACAAGCGGTGTGTAAGGGCCACGAATGCGGCATGCGACGGATGCATGCATCGCGCAGGCCAATGACACCTGACAGGTGTGCGAAGGCGATTGCGCGGAATATGGCGGCGAGTCGCCGCACGGCAGGTATTCTGTAAAAACTTACGTAGACAAACGCAATAGAACGCCGCACCCTGTGCCTCCCGATTCCCTGGGGACGCCAGCTCCCTACCCCGGCAACGCGACATGCATCGCTGTTGTCGAGTAGAAAGCCAAGATCATGCGCGAACGCCTGCGGGCGCTGGCTGCCAAGCAAGCCCTCACCACGCGGAATTGCTACGCCCCCGTTCCTGACGTCAATCTTTCGGAAAGTTTATGGGGATGGTGCGTAACGACGATATCCGACTTGTCTCATCAAATTCGTCAATTTGTCTCTGGCATTCCTGATTTGAATATCAGATATAACTTGTATATATGCCATTAGTCACGCGACAGTTATTTGCAAAACAGGTCACCGATCACTATTCCTGTAAGCCGCTTGGATAAACTCCGCCGCTGTCTCGAGTGTGTGCGACAGGGGAAAGCAGTGAGACAAGGGATACGTGTGTCGACGAAGCAGGCTGAAACGTCGCGTGCTCACTACCGGCCGACCGCATGATCGTCGGCTCGTCGAGATTCAATCACCCGCAGTACCAACGCGACCGCAAGCTGGCGCTGCAGATCGGGTTCGATCAATACCTGCTGCAGTTGTATCTGGTCGGCTCGAACGAGAGCACATGCGACGGGCGTCCGATCTTTCTGCGCTCGGGCGATATCTGCCTGTTCGATCTGGCTCGGCCTTTTTCCACGGCTGCAACGGATGGCTCCACGGTATCGCTGGTCATCCCAAGGGGGCCGCTGGATCGGGCAAACCGCGGCAAGAGCCTGCATGGCGTGATCATGCCGGCGGAGCGACCGCTGACACGGATCCTTGCCGATTTCGTTCTGAGCGTGTGTCGGGCGGCATCCGATCTCAATGACCAGGAAGCCTTTGCCGTCGAACAGTCGCTGCTCAGCCTGCTGACCGCGGGGCTGGCCCAGGATAGCTATGCGGCAACACCCGAAGTCAGCACACCGATGATGCAGATGCTGCGCCAGCAGTTGCTTGAATTCATCGAAGCCAACCTCTACGAACGCGAGCTTGGCCCTGCCCTGTTGATGCAACGCCATCAAGTCTCGCGAGCACACTTGTATCGGATATTCGCCGCCGATGGCGGCATCGCCAAGATCATTCGCGACAAGCGACTTGACGCCGCCTATCGCGAAATTGCCCTGGGTGCAAAGACCGCCGGCAAATCGATCACCGATATCGCGCTTCGGCTGGGCTTTTCCAACAGCAGTCAGTTCGCACGGGCATTTCAACGCCGTTTTGCGATGACGCCAAGAGAGGCGCGTCAGGAAGGGGTGCGCGCTGCCCCTCCCAGACCATCGTCACCGGTGCCGCAGGAGCAGGCCGCGCGCTACTATCAGGCCGTCGACGACTGGCTCGAAGAACTGTTCAGCTGATCTTCGCGCGGCCAGTGCTTGGACGCTGCACGTTCAAACCGACACGCTACGCGAACGTCTGGCCGTCGAGAAAGGGGGACCAGACCCCTACTGCACTTTCCGTAGCTCACCTAGCATTCCAAGCACCAGTTGACCGCGGTGAATCAAAGCCACAGATCGTTTGTCGATCCGCGCCACTGTCGACCAAGTCATGGCGCCCCGAGCCTTCTGACGAGAGAGCGCGTTCATCATGCGCGCGCGTTGCGCTTCCGAGCCTTGTGCCGCGCGGCTATCATCCGGCACGTTCAGACCTAGCTCTCGGGTCTGAAGTACCTGCACGCTCCCGTCCGGCGCCAGCGCGCCAAGCAGTCCGCCTGTCGAAGCGATCGCTATGGCTTCTGTCTTGAATGCACGAGCGGCAAGCGGATAGACCCAGCTTCGCGTCAGCGTCGGCGAAGGAGCCGAGAAAGGCGCATGCGGGCGAATAGCCAGGGTTTCATTGGCCTCGGTAACAATCTCGAGCGCAGCGTTCTGTTGTTCCTGGATCGTCCCAAGCAATCGCTCGCGTCCGTGCGGACCGATCGCCAGGAAATCAATTCGCGCTCGCTCAGGGAGCTTGCGCAGGCCGACCATCCACAAGCGAAGCGGGTCGAAAGCGAGCTCATGATCGTAGTCAGGATCAACCAGAGGATCGTCCCAGCTAAGATGCGTTACGCCATGCGCCCATGGATTGCGTATGGAATCACAGTAACTATCCATCAGCCGCCTGGCCGTTGGCGGTGGCGATGCGGGCACGACCGGAATGGTTTTCAGGTCGACCCATCGAACACCGTAATCGGTAAAAAGAAACACCGATGTCGCAGTTCCCGCTGCCAGGCGGCCAGTCGGAGGGTCGACAAAAGTAAGGACTGTTTGCGGCGATGTCGAAAGTGGATCGGACATGTTCACCTTGTCGGTGTCGACCGTCCATGCATTCGCGGGATCGAAGATCGTATGGTCAAGGAACACGCGAGGTGGCCCACCTGCGTACCCGGATGCTGCGTTCCGCAGAACGACCTGAGCCGGATTGAAGACCATCGACACGGCTCTCAGGTTGCAATTGATGTGAAAGCCAGACGTCGCCTGGATCATCTCGCCAGCAAGTAAAGGAGCTACCTTGGGCCTCACGGTCCCGCCCATGACAAATCCGGCGGCCGTGACTTCGGCGCGGGTCTGCACGAATGCTCTTGAAGGTGACGACGGCGCCCACGCGACGCGCTCGAACGTGATGGAGTCGTCCGTATGACCGACCTCCTCGAACCCATCCCCTGGAGACGGCGACCTGCCGAGCACCGCATCGGAGACGCCAGACTCGGCACCGATGTGAAAACCGATACCGAACGGTATGCCCAGAGCTAATGTCGCCAAGACATCGCACCAGGTGGAATCTGCATCCCAGGTCAGTACAGCTATCGACTTGAGAGTATCGGGCCCCAGAAACTGGAAGCTCACCGTCAAGCTCAACTCGATGGATATGTCCACGCTCAAGAGCGGGCACGCATCAACGGCAATGATGTTGCCCGTACCTACAACGGCGGGGAGCGTCGGAACCCACACGGCTCTCGCTGCTTCGTCCTTTCGCAACTCCTGCGGCTTGGGTTGCGGCAGCCAGGGCTTGTTCGGATCGGGCGGAGGCGGCGGTACGACTGCCGTATCCAGCGACTGGTCAAGAATGCCTCGCACTGTTTCCGCGATGAATGCCCCGGGAATTGTTTGATTCCATTCATCGCCATTGAGGTGATCCACCGGCGCGTCTAAAACGGCATCGGTTTGTTCCGTTCCGAATCGGATGGCTACAACCTGTTCGTTCCCCACGATGGATGCACACTTCACTTTGATATCGCTGGGAATATCCAGTGCAAAAGTCCCCGTTTGCACTGAAAAATACTCATACACCTTCAGGTCGTAGGTCAATGCAGGCGGCAGACCCGTCGATAGGTCAAAGCGCATCTTGAGTGTGATCTTGAAGGGAAGCTCCGCCGCAGCCGTCATAGCCGGCTGAAGGCTCCCCGCGGCACGAATATCGGCTAGCGAGTTGTGATACCGGACGGTCAACGTCCCTCTGAAAATGACCGAAGTATCCATATCCCAACTATCGAAGGAACAACTGGCACATTCGATCTTTTCCAGGAACTTGCCTTTGAGCTCAATAAGACCCGGCGCAATGCCGGCGGGCAAATCGATACTGTCCAATTGAGTCAAGGTTGGCGCAGCAAGAACCTGGCTATTAATTTCGCCTCGAATAATTTCACCGAATCGATCGCTACGTATCTGAATTTCGATAATGGACATTGCATCCTCCGAAACGACGAGTTGGATTTCAGAACTCACGCGAACGGAGCACTGGCCTCGAAGGAACTGGCGCCACAAAAGGCCACGCCACGCAGCTAGGAAGCACAGTTTCCCGTCACCCTTGGTCAAAAGAGCGTTTCTTGATACCGGACGATCAGCACGCAACGATGCGTCGAGCGACATGAAGGTTGCCGCCACGCACTGGTTATCTGTTTACCCTTTAAGCGCCTTTCGCATCACGGATGCCATTTCTGTGTGGACGACATCCAGATGCAGGCATAACGAAGGACTTTAATGCGCAGGATTTTGCGCCCATAAAGCGGCAAAAGTCTATCGGCGCTTTCCTACAACCAAAGGCCTATTAATGGGTTAATGGAAAAGCCTGCGCGATCATTCCTATACCCACCGTGATAACGATGATCCCGATGGCCCGCGGCAGCGTGCTCGAAGGCGAGAGGCGTTCAACCGTAATAGCGACCGTGACGATTCCCATCACGCCCAGATCCATCACACCATTGACGATAAGTATTGCCGTCATTCCGGCACAGCAATAACTGCAATGAAGGCCGCGCCGTACACCATAACGCCAGGCATTGACGTTATTAGTTGGCAGACTGCAACCATGCATAGGCCATGGACGGCAACACACCCATTGACGCGCTTTCCATGCCGTGAACTGAAGCGCACCGGCGATCACCACGACGACGCCGATCATGACCGGCACGGCACGCGCAAGCGCCGGCCATTGCATCGCCAGTGCCGAAAACCCGGCCCCTAGCGGAAAGATCACCATGCCTAAAACAGCCCAAACGAAGAAATATCCCGTACCCACGCTTACGGTGAGACGGCCGACGTGCGAAAGACCCGTCTTTGTGATGGCATGACGATAATGTCGCAGCACGGGAAATAATGACGGCAGCATCATCGCCACCATCATCACCGTCCACATGCCAAGGAACGATACCGCGAGGTCGAGCCACGTCTGCCCATCCATGGGCATCCACGCCATCGACAATAGCCAGTGGCCGGGCATGGGCATGCCGCCCATACCCGACATGGCCCTGCACCAGAGCGTCGTTACAATGACGCTACCGACAAAGAGCAGCGTGCACGCCACATAGAACATACCCTCACGACGCCAGGTAGACATCCCGGATCAACCCTTGTCGTACTCATCATGGCGTCGCCACCAGACACCTGTTTCGTTGCGGCCCTTGGGTGCCCGGTCGAGCCATTGATACATGCCCCAGATACCATCGACACCGCGCGCATACGTCGAATACGTGTGATAGATGACGCCGTCCTCCATCACGAAGGTGCTTATGCCGGGGCGGTCGCGTGCATAGGTGCTTGGATCGGTGCCGCAGGTATCGGCGAACTGCACGACCGGTTCGGGCACCGGTGCGGCATCCATCGCGTGCCCGCCGCGCTGGTAGTTGTATTCGATCTGGCCGTCGCGCTGCTGCTGTTCGGTGAAAGAGACATTGAAGTCGAAGTTGAAATCGCCGCTGCTCGACGAGGCCCAGGGAAATGTCCATCCCATGCGCTTCTTGTAGGCCTGCAATTTTTCCAAGGGCGCCCGCGACATCGTCCAGAACGCGACATCGTGATGCTGCAAGTGCGTCACGATGCCGTTGAAGCTATCGGCAATCGACGAACACGACGGGCAGCCGGCCTTGTAGTCGGGGCCGAACATGAAGTGATACACGATGAGCTGCGAGCGGCCGCCGAACAAGTCCGCCAGCGAGGCGCCGCCTTGATCGGTCTCGAATCGGTAGGACTTGTCGATGCGCACCCACGGCAACGCCTGCCGCTGCTGCGCCAATGCGTCGTTGCGGCGCGTAAGCTCCTTTTCGGCATCAAGCAGCTCCAGTCGCGCCGCCAGCCATTCTTCACGCGTCCCGGTCGTATGTGTCTTCATAGCGCTCTCCTCGGTGTAATGCGGTGGTTGTCGTGAGATAGACTGAACCCGGGCAATCGAACAGTGGGAGTGACAAGTGTGTCGGGATTCCGATGGACTCGCTGATCACGGCCGCGGCGCGCGCGCTGGCCTCGGGTGATCCGCTGGGCGCACTGAACCGCGTTGCCCTGCGCGACGATGCGCCGGCACTCGCGCTGCGCGGCATCGCGATGGCGCAGCTGGGCGATCTCACGCGTGCGAAGACACTCCTGCGTAGCGCCGCGCGCGCATTCGGCCCGAAAGAGCCCGTGGCCCGCGCACGATGTGTCGTGGCCGAGGCGGAGATTGCACTGGCTTCACGTGAGCTGGGCTGGCCGGCGAAAACCCTCGATGCCGCGCGGGTGACACTCGAACAGCATGGCGATCGGGTCAATGCCGCACATGCGCAGTATCTTCAGGTGCGGCGCCTTTTGCTGATCGGCCAACTCGACGAAGTCGAGCGCGTGCTCGCCGGCCTGGATACGACGCCCTTCCCGCCCGCGTTGATGGCCGCGCACGAACTGGTCCTGGCAGGTATCGCCATGCGACGCGTGCAGGCTCAAGCCGCGCGTGCCGCGCTCGATCGGGCGGCGCATGCCGCGCATCGCGCCGGCATTCCCGCGCTGGCGGCAGAGGTCGATAGCGCTCGACTGGTTCTGAATACGCCCGCCGCGCGCCTGATCGTAGATGGCGAACAGCGGCTCGTACTACTCGACGAGGTCGAGACCCTGCTGGCGTCAAAAGCGTTTGTCGTCGATGCATGCCGCTATATCGTGCGCGATGCGCATAACGTGGTGTCGCTCGCCACGCGCCCGGTGTTATTCGCGCTGGCCCGGATGCTGGGCGAAGCGTGGCCGGGTGACGTGTCGCGGGAGACGCTTATTGAGCAGGCCTTTCGCGCAAAACTCATCGATGAAACGCATCGCGTACGCTTGCGTGTCGAAATCGGAAGGCTTCGCGGCATGCTGGAGCCACTGGCCGATATCAACGCGACAAAGCGCGGATTTGCACTGGCACCGCGGCATGCACGCGACGTTGTCTTACTGGCGCGACCGGTCGAGGAAAAACACGCCGCCGTGCTCGCTTTCCTTGCTGACGGCGAGTCCTGGTCGAGCTCGGCTCTGGCGCTCGCGCTCGGCGCCAGCCAGCGCACGGTGCAGCGAGCGCTCGATACGCTGGCCGCAGCCGGCAAAGTGCAGTCGTTCGGCCACGGACGTGCACGCCGATGGATGACGCCACCCCTGCCAGGATTCGCGACGACCTTGTTACTCCCGGCTCCGCTACCGGGCGACTAGGATGGCGACATGCAGGACGGCTCGAATTACCTGCCACTTGGTAGGAATGACTGCAAGCCTTCCTAGTCGTCATCCCGGCGCAGGCCGGGACCCAGTGACGTCGGTTTCCGGTTTTCGCGATAGAGCAGATGCTTGTTGGCTCTCGCGATAACCGATCACAAAGCCACTGGGTCCCGGCCTACGCCGGGATGACGATAGGGGAGATTGAGGTTTTTGGAAGTTCCCTGAAATCGCATTTGCACACTAAGCCTGCTCTTCAAAGCCCCCTCACATCCAAAGGTTCTCGAGACACCCATGAAACGATCGCCAGCCAACATCATCCAGGAATACGGCCCCTTCCCGGGTGTCGAGCGCGTGCACGGCGTGACCTATGACGGTCAGCACGTGTGGTTTGCTACTGGCGACAGCTTGAAAGCCATGGATCCGGCCAGTGGAAAGACCCTGCGCTCGATCGATGTTCCCGCGCACGCGGGCACCGCCTTCGATGGCGAGCATCTGTTTCAGATCGCCGAAGACCGCATCCAGAAGATCGACCCCGCCACCGGTCGCGTACTGACCACCATTCCGGCACCGGGCGGTGGCGCCGACTCGGGACTCGCATGGGCCGAAGGCACGCTGTGGGTGGGGCAGTATCGGGAGCGCAAGATCCATCAGATCGATCCGCAAACCGGCGCGATCCTTCGCACGGTTCAATCCAATCGCTTCGTCACCGGCGTCACCTGGGTCGACGGCGAGCTTTGGCATGGCAGTTGGGAGGATGATCAGAGTGACGTAAGGCGCATCGACCCGCTCACCGGCGAAACGCTCGACATCCTGGAGATGCCGGCCGGCATCGGTGTATCCGGCGTCGAATCCGATGGCGCGGACCGGTTCTTCTGCGGCGACGGCGTCAACAGCAAACTCCGAGCCATACGTCGCCCCAAGTGAGATCCCGTTAAGCGACGCGCTACGCCGGCGTAACCGCCAACTGTGTTATTCCAAAGATCGACTCCAGTTCGCGCCGCCCCTTGTTCGTTACCGTCAATGCGCGGCTGTCGAGTTGTCGCTGCAGCCAGCCGCGCCTGATCCCGAGCTCGAGCAGCGCGGCACCCAAGGCGCCACCCACGTGCGGACGACGCATGCTCCAGTCCAAGCATGGGTAAGCGAAGCGGCGGCGTGGCGATAGCTCCGAGTCCATGCCGAGCTCGGCTACCTTGCGTACGCCCAGATCGGTAAGTACATAGTCGGTCGCATCCGCGCCGGGAGCGACCCAGGCCATCGCCAGCAAGCGGTCATGCCACGCTACGCCCAAGGTTCCGGCCAGATGGTCGTAACAAGTACGCGCCATGCGCAGCGGCGCAGGCGTCGATGGCACGAAACGCCGGGTTGTCGGAGCGGCCACCACCATCAAGGCCTCCAGCGCCTGGGCCACGTCATGATTGGCCAACCGATAGTAACGATGGCGCCCCTGCACCCATACCTCGACCAGTCCTAGCTGCCTCATTCGCTGCAGATGCGCGCTCGCCGTCGGTGCCCCGACGCCCGCGACGACGGCAAGCTCGGTGCTCGTACGCGCACAACCGTCCATCAGACAGCAAAGCATGCGGCTGCGCGCTGGCTCGGCAATCGCCGATGCGACGCGGGCCAGGCCGGTCTCGTGATCTTCGATATCCATGGCGGCTACCTCGCAGGTTCGTTCACGGCGGCACGGCTTCTGCCGCCTGGATAAACGCATTGACGCTTTCATACAGGGAACGACGGTTGTGTTCGAGATGCATCACATGCGTGCCATCGTCGATGCGCAACTGCCACTTCATCGGGCTTGCGGTAAACCGCGCCAGGAATGACGACGCACCGGCGTCATCGACGATGACATCGTAGTTCCCATACACCACGAATACGGGTACATCGATGTCGGCGGCCGTGTAAGGATAGACGCCGCGCACGGCCGCTGCGATATCCACATTGGGGCCTTCCGGGATACGTATCAGGTCCGACTCGTCGCCTGGCACGTGCGGGCTCGACGCCGCATAGGCCGCGGCCCAGCGCTGTTCGATCGCCGCTTCAAGCAAGCGCTTGTCCTTGGGAACCACGTCGGCAAATCGCAGCTGTGCCAGCCGCTGCTGCGCCGTCAACGAAAACCAGGCCCCATGGCCCCCCTCTTTCTCGGGCGATGCCACGGGAACGACCGGGCCGAAAAGGGTCAGCGACTTCAGCGCTGTCACGTGTTGCGCAGCGTACGTCGCAGCGGGAATCGTGCCCCAGGAATGCGCAATGACATGAAGCTCGCGCACGCCACGGGCGCTTTTCATGTGCGCGACAGCAAGCGCTATATCGTCCGCAGCTTCCTGTGCTCGCAAGACCGGCTGCGCATGTTCGGCCACATCCAGCATCGCCGGCGGACGACTCGATGCGCCAAAGCCCAGGAAATCCAGGCCGCAGGCCAGAAAACCCCGCTCGGCCATGAAATGCATCCACGAATCGCCGGGCGCGAATTCGAATCCTGCGGCGAGCCCGGTCGGGAAACTCGAACCATGAATAAAAAGTACGCCCCGCCCGGTCGGCTTCGCAGGCGCCATGCAATGCAACGCCACGTGCTGGCCGGATGCATGCGGCAACGCCAGATACGTCGTATCCATCGGAGCAACGGCAGTCCCCACCAGAAGCGCGGATACCCGACTCAACGCAACCATCGACAGCATGCAGCACCCGCGCGGTCAGCCCGAAAGGCAGCACCGTAGCGAGTCCGCGGTATCCATACTTCGATCGGCAACGAATCGTGGTCGAACCGCAAGACAGCCCAGGCGCCTTGCGGTTCGACCGAACGCTTACTGGTACTTGGTACCGTTCACGACCACGTAACCGGCATGCGGCCAGGAGCTGCTGGTGCCGTGATGGGTCCAGTCGATACCCTGGCTCGAGTCGTTATCGTAGTAGTAGCGACCCTGCACATAGGTGTTGTCGCCCACCATGACCCACGGCCACTTCGGCGCGTTCATCTGGTCCAGGTCGGAAACGATTTCGATCGTCACACCCTGGGCAACCTGCACGTAGAAATAACCGTGATTGCCGCTGCGGGTGTGCTTGGCGGGAAGCACCGCGGTGACGACGCCGCAAACGTCAACGAACTGATCCGCGGAGATTTCACCATTCTCGAAGTTTTGCTGATCCTGCAAGAACTGCGCGTTGTTGCACGGATACGTGGCCGTTTTCGAGAAGCCGGCGATCTCCCCCGTATCCTGCGCCTGCGAAGCCGCCGAACACAGCGCCAAAGCCCCCACTAATCCTAACGAAAGGAAACGAAGTTTCATCACTATCCCTCATGATTAATTACCCCCTCCCATGAATATAGATAATAAACATTACGGCAACCATTCATCGGCGAAATTTAGCTCACACAGAAGGCCAACCAGATAACATTTTTTGATTCGCAATATTTTGTTGATGCGCCCAATGAACTGTTTTAAGCGCGAAATCGTTTTCAGCACAAGCATAAAACTCAACTCAAAATGCACTGACAAAAAATCGTCATAATTCCAGGTAAAACGGTTGTCCATACACAAACATGACCAGCCGAATCAAGGCCATCAATTCATGAAGACACTCCACCGCTTCGTTATCGTTTTATCGGCCGTTCTCGTGGCAGGACGAGCCCACGCGACAAAACCGGATTGCGAAGGGCCGCCATGTTTACCCAACTGAGTTTGACGCTTCGCTACGTCGGCCGATCGACATCCTTGTTGTCACCATGGGTAGGCAACCGATCCTCCGGTTCGTCGATGCGCTCCGCATAGCGATTCGGCTCGATGTGCGTCCCTCGTGCCACGGCCAGGCCATGGGTCAGCTCGGCGCCAAGCAGCACGATCACCGAGGCGTAGTACATCCAGGTCAACAGCACTACAACGGCGCCGGCCGGCCCGTAGGCGCCGCCGACTTTGGCTCGATCCAGATAAAGCCCGATGACAAACTGGCCGGCAACGAACAACACCGCTGTCAGCACAGCGCCACGTGCAGCATCCTTCCACGGAATGCTCGCATCGGGCAGCACTTTGTACATGGCGCCAAAAGCCAGTACGAACACCACCAGCGAGGCGCAGATCTCGATTGACTGCCAGGCCAGCGTGTCGCCCGGCAGCAAGGTCTGGATGATGGCCGTGACGACGAAAGAAACGATCAACAAAAAGAAGATACCTATCAGCAAACCGATCGCACGCGCACGCATGCTCAGCCAACTAAGTACCGCCTCGCGGGTGCCGCCTTTGATCTGCACGCCAAAAATACGATTCAGGGTCGACTGCAATTGCGCGAACACCGTCGATGCGCTGAAGACCGTCACACCAATACCGATCAAGCCAAGGATATTACCCAGCCGCGGCTGCTGCTTTGCATTGTCCATGACCAGTTTGATCGCACCAGCGCCTTCCTTGCCCAGCACGCCGGCCAGCATGGCGACCAGTTGATCCTGCGAGGACGGCTGCAGTACCGACAGGCTCCATAAGGTCAATACCAGAATCGGTGCGAACGAGAGTGCCGACCAGAACGCCAACGCCGAGGCACGCGTCATCAGCTCATCGTCGGCGAAACCGTCGATGGCGACATGAAAGGTACGACCCACCAATCGAATGAACTTTCGCATCCTGAAAGACCTCACGCAGGATCGACACTATCGGTGCACGCGTGAAGCGGAGCTCATGACATGGAAAAGACAGGGCGTTTTCGCCGCTAATGGTTGCCTCGGGCAAACCGGTAGGTCGCCTGCAACAGGACCTCGCGCCCGTACACGTTGTAATCCTCGACGTCGAAATACGGATACGTCGTATCGCTGCGATCCTTGGGTGGCATCTTGTTGGCGATGTTGTTGACCAATAGCGATAACGACAGATCGTCGGTCGGTTCGTAGGCCAGCGTCCAGTTGAAAGTGATCCACGGATGCAGACGGCTGGCGCCGTTTGCGTTCGCTCCGCTGTTTTGTGCCTTGAAGTTCGGTGTCGCCCCGTAACGCCGCCCATACAAGGTGCTTTTCCAGCGATTGTCCACACTGACCCAACTCAGCGTGCCGTTGACGATGCTTTTGAATCCGGCGTTGTACAAGGGATTGGTCAACTCATCGATGGGGAGCTGCCCCGGAGCAAGTTGATAGTCGTGCTTGAGCATGTCGCTATAGGCCAGCTGTACGTCGAGCTTGCCCCAGGATGTAGGCGCGAATTGATAACGCCCCGTTGCCACCACCGAATCGACGACTTCGTTGGCAAGGTTGGCGTAGTAGGTCGTGATGCCGGTGATCGGCGGCGCCGCCAACATGCTCACGGCGTTGCGTAGAGCAGCGTTCAAGACGCCGCGCTGAACCTGGCCATCGACCGGATTGGTAATGGCCTGGCATTGTGCCGAATTGTTGTCGAGCTGGCCGAGCAGGCACTGGGCATCCTGCCGCACGAGAATATCGGTGTCCTGCGCAATCACCTCGTCCTTCACCGCCGTATGCAGATAATCCATGCTTAGGCTGAAACGCTCGATCGGCGACCATACCGCACCCGCGCTCCAGCTCTGCGCCGTCGTCGGCTGCAAGTTACGATTGGCGCGCGACTGCCCCATCACGTCGGTAGTAAATCGATCGCAGCTCTGGCTGCCGGCAAGCGCGCAGCGATAGTAATCGGTGACCTGGGTGTAATAGTTGGATGGCCCCAGATAGATGGCCGAGAGATCGGGCGCCTTGAATGCGGTGGTGTAGTTGCCACGCAACAACAGGCTATCGAACGGACGATATTCGACGCCAGCCTTGTAGGTGAATTTGCTATTGCTCGCCGCGTCGTCCGACGAGTAGTAATCGTAACGCCCCGAAAGATCGACGGTGAGTTGCCGGAACATCGGCAAGTTCAATTCGAACGCGGCGGCGCTATGCGAACGCCTGCCACCACCGCCGGTCGCGGCATGCTCGAAAATTTCATCATCGGCGAACAGTGGATTGACCGGCTCGTACCATGCCTCATTGCCACCCTCGGCCAACACGGCAAAGCCGGCATCGCCGCCGGGCAGAGGGAACAAGCGGGTATTGCTGATGGTGACACGCGTATCGTTGACCCAGGTTTTGCTGAATTCGCCAACGCCCTGGGTAAAGCTCGCATATTGCGCCGGTGTCAACGGCGCAAAAAATGCCGGGTAGTTGGGACGATACAAACCAAAACCCGTGTCAGGATCGACACCCACGGGATTGAGCAGGTTGTCAAAAAAACTGTCGACGCGCGAAGCGATACCCAGGCGCTCGACGATCTGGGTGCGGTCGCTTGAACGCAGGTAGTAAATATCCCAATCCCAATTCGATTCGCCGAATTGACCATTCGCGCCGATATCCGCCTGGTACATCAAGTCTTGCTGACGAACCATCTGGCCGGTGGCGCCGTGCGGCATTTCTTCCGGTGCATAGATCTTTTCCGGATACAGGATATGCCCGGTATCGGCATCCTCGATTGCACCACCCGGCAAGTCATCGGGAAACCAGCCGTCGACGCCGGTAAACCACTTCTGTTCCTGCCAATCGAGCAGCACGTCGCCATACAGACGCAACGTCGGGCTGACGTCGTATTTGAGCTTGAGCATGCCGTCGTAACTGCGGCTCTTGTTGCTGTAGGTCGTATAGCCATTCAAATCGGTCGAACCGCAATAATGACCTGCGTTGCCGTTGTGGCTCGCCAGCATATTGCTGCCACCGAACAGGTTGCCAGCACAGCCCGCCGGTGGATCGAGAAAACCCTGCGCACGACCGGTAAACGTATCGAGCGTACCGTAGTCGAGAATGCCCGCCTGCAGGCTGGCCGTGCTCGAACCGCTCGGGTTGGCGCGCGTGCCCGAGGTCAAGGCACGTTGATAGCCCCAGATCGGTAGGCTGTTGTCGAACTCGAACATGGCCAGCACGTCGAGCTTGTCGAAATCATGGCCATAGCCGAAGGAGACCCGCTGGCTCGCACCGCCACCGCCGGTATAGCCACCAGTGCGTACCGATACTTCCGCGCCGTCGATATGCTGCCGCGTGATGATATTGATCACGCCGGCAACCGCCTGCGATCCATAGATCGACGATGCGCCACCGGGCATGACATCGATGCGTTCGACCATCGAGATAGGGATATTCGAAATACTGGTGAAGTTGTTGGTGCCGTCGTATAGACGGCCAAAACTCGCGATCGGCTTGCCATCGATCAGGATGGAGGTGAAACCGGGACCGAAGCCGTTCAAGCTGACCGCTTGCGCACCCTGCGTGAATGAGCCCGAAGTTTGCGGACCTTGTACGGAACCGGTCGCCAGAACAATGTTCTGCAACGCTTCGGCGACGCTGTTGAAGCCGCGCGCGCTGATCGCTTCGGCGCTCATGCTGTAGGTTGGCGTTGCAGTCTGGATCTGCGCGTTGTTGATCAGCGACCCGCTGACATTGAACGCCTCAAGCGTGCGCGGCGCTTCCTGCTTGACGACTTCGGCCTTGGCCGGCGGCAGATTGTGGTGCGGCGCGGATGCGAACTGCAGCACAATGGTGGATTCGTTGACCGCTTTCCAGCTCAAGCCGGTACCGACCAGCAGTTGCCTCAATGCGTCATCGGTCGTCAGACGGCCCGAGATACCTTGCGTGGTCTTGCCGGCTACCAGTTCGGGCGAATAGACGATTTCTACATCGCTTTGCGCGGCCAACGTGTCCAGCGCACCGCGCAGACTGCTGGGGGCAATCGTGTAAATGCGGGTTTGCGTGGACGCGGCATATCCCGCCGAGGGGACGCCCAGCATCAGGGCGTAGCTCAAGGCGATCGGGAGGGCACGCAGACCGTTTATAACGCGCATAGCACCATGGCACGACAAGCGGCGGAGCCTGCCGGATAGCCGTAGCCAACAATGCATGGGATTGCTTGCGCGTTCACCAACCTATGCCATGACTTGAGTCGAAACAACCCAAGTAGAGCATGGACTCAGGGGCAAAAACAGCGGCCGACTCACGTCCGCCCTACCCCATACCAGATAATCCAGGGCGAATGGCGCGGACCCATAAAAAAGCCCGGCCAATCGGGGCCGGGCTTAAATCCATCCTTGGCCGGCACGCATCCCTGTGCGCCGGCGGCATTCAAGCCATCCTAATTACTGAACCGTCAGGGTGACATCGTCCAGAACGAACGAGGTCTGCGCCGACGAATCTTCCTTACCGGTGAACTTGATGGTCACGGTCTGACCGATGTACGGGGTCAGATTGGCCGTGTGCACCGTGTAGCCGGAGGCGGCATTGAGGTTCGAGAACGTGGCCAGGGTGGCCAGCACCGTGCCCGAGCTGTTCAACACCTGCACCGTGAGCTTGTCGTACTGGGTCGACGTGGTGGTCTCGGCCGTGTCGATGTGCAGGTAGTAGGACAGCGTGGCCGAGGTCTTACCGCTCGGAATCGCAACACTCTGCGAAGCCGTATCGGTGTGGGTCGAGCCATAACCGTCCAGCCACAGGAAGCCGGTACCGCCATGAGCCGTTTCACCCGAGCAGGTGCTGTTGGTGCAATACGCACCCGAGCTCACCGTCCAGGGCGAAGCCGAGCTCTCGAAACCGCTGTTGGTCAACAGCTGCGTCGAACCGCCACTGCCCGAGCTGGTCACCGTGACCGAACCGGTCTTGGTGTTGGTCGCACCGGTGCTGTCGGTCACCTTCAGCGTGACCGTATAGGTGCCGGCCGCCGTATAGGTATGGCTGGGGCTGGCTACCGTCGAGGTGCCGCCATCGCCGAAGGTCCAGGCGTACGAGGTGATCGTGCCGCCGGTATCGGTCGAGGTGTTGGTGAAGGTCGCGGTCAGGCCGCTGGTGGTATCGGAGAAGTTCGCCACCGGGCTACCCGGGGGCGGCGTGCTGCCGCCACCGAAGTACTGGGTCACATAGGCGTTGAACTTGGTGATATCCAGGCTGCCCCAACCGGTGGTGTTGTCGAAGCCGGCAGCCGCGTTGTAGCCGTGGCTCTGGTAACCGTTGTTACCCGAGGTCACGTCGTGCAGCGGGGTGCTGTCGTTGACGAAGTTGGTGTACATGTCCTGCGCCGGCAGACCCAACGTGTTGTTGTTGGCCGACTGAATACGCGCCCAGATACCGACGAAGATCGGCGAGGCCAGGCTGGTACCGCCGTACTGCTGGCCGGACTGGCCGTTGGCGACGATGATGGCACCGGTGGCGGACGCCGCATCGAACGCGAGGTCAGGCACCTGGCGCTTGGTCACCGACGAACCGAGCGCGGCGGTCTGCCAGGCCGGTGCGTTTTCGAACAAGCTCACGCCGCCGCCGGTGGCCCACAGGCGCTCGTTCGAGCTGGCGCTGGAGGTGATGTGTGCCAAGCCTTCGTTCCACACCGTTTCGCCAGCCCACACGGTGGTGCCGGTGGTGGAGAGGGTGGTGCCGCCCACGGCGATGACGTTCGGCGAGGTCGCCGGCTCGCTCACGCTGTAATGAGTCAGGTCGATCTTGACCGTGCCGCTGGAGTTGGCGATGTAGCCCGGCGAGCCGGTCGAGGCATCGGTCGACCACTGGTACACGCCCGCATCGCCCGAAGCGATCGAGAACGTCTGGCCCTGTGCAGCGGCCTGGGCAAATACCTGGTCGTCGGCAGCCTGGGTGCCCCCATTGTGCGCGGCGGTTTCGTCCGAACCCAGCGACACGTTGATGACCTTGGCGACGTTGTCGGTCACGGCCTTGTTGAACGCAGCGGTGATGTTGGCATCGGTCAGGCCGCTGTCGTTGCTGTCGCCGTTGATGGCCGCGTAGAAGATCAGCTGCTTGACGCCACCGGAGGTACCGATGATGTCCTGGCTGTCCAGGGCCCATTCGCCGTCATCGCCGTCGTTGGCGAGCGTACCGGTGCTGCCCTTGACGGTCAGCGTGTTGACGGTCGGCAGGCTGTGGGCCGTGGTGAAGGTCTTCAGGTCGGCGATGGTCTGGGTCATGTCGCCCCAGGTAATGATGCCGACGGTGGTATTGGAAGCCGTCGGCGTACTGCCGGCGTTGTAGATCTGCGCGAAGTCAGTCGGCTGGTGACCCACCTGGCCGGCAGCGGCGAAGGTCTTGATCTGGTCAGGGCTCAAGCGATGCGACATCACATGCGGCTTGTTGACGTCCTGCAGACCGAGCACGCCCTGCACGATGCCACCGAGCGACTGCGGAACCTGCACATCGGTGTCATTGGCGAAATGCTGCTCGCCCTTGAACTGGAAGGTCTTCAGGCTGGTGTTGAAGGCGGCGCTCGCGCTCAGCGGCGTGCCGTCGGCTTCGATCAGCGTGCTATTGGGCGACACCACAATGTTGGTGAAGCCGTTCTTCTGCAGATGCGCCACGACGGCCTGCACCTGTGCATCGGTCGGCGCGTACTTGGCCTTGAACTGCGCCGGCGTCAGGAACTTGTGATAGCTGGGGCTGCCCGGCAGGTTCACTTCCTGCAGGAAGCTCTGCAGCTGGTCGGCGTTACGGTGGTTCAAGCTGACAATCACGTGCAACTGCTTGCTCGCTTCCAGCGGCATGATCTGCGTGGCATCGACGGTCGGGTGACCCGTCATGACCAGCGTGGATACCTTGGTGCTGCTGTTGTTCTGCAAGCTGGCGTGCGTGTTCGTGCCGACCCACGACTCGGCGGCATGCGCCGACATCGTGAACATGGCCAACGACAGCGCCGCCGGCAACAGTGCCTTGCGATACCCCGACATACGAAGACTGCTCGACATCAGTGAACTCCCATTTGGATTTTTTGAGACGAACGAGACCAATGCGGCCTATGTTGGCCACATGCCTCGATCGCTTTTTTTGTCGCGTTAGTGCGACCCCTCCACCGCAAAAAACTATCCAGCGACTCCCTGGAACCCTTACGCCAATGTCCCCCTGCCCTCCGTTGCCATTGGCGCACTCAGCGTCACATGAGGATAAGACGGACGGGAAAACCAAACGCCTACCTTGGATTAAAAAACAAAAGCGGCCGATGGCCGCTTTGGTTGAAAAATGAGAATTGCGGCAGGTTTTATCGCGTACTGCGCAATATGACCTGGCCCGATTTACTGCGATCGGCACGGATCTGCCAACCGGCCTGCAGGGCGAGAATCAAATTCTCCTGATCGCCCGTACGGAATGCCCCGCTGACTCGCAGGTCCCGCAATGACGGGTCGCCAATGCTCAATTGCGTGGCGCTATAACGATTCATTTCCGCTAGCAGATCCGGCAGGCGCCAGTCATGCGCGAACAGCTTGCCCTGCGTCCAGCCCTTGGCCAGCTCGGTATCGGCCGGCTTCACGGTATCGATACGCCCCGAACGGTCGAACGCGACCTGCTGCCCCGCCAACAGGGACACGGTTTGCGGCGAGGCGTTGGGTGCCTGCGTGGCCACGTCGACCTTGCCCTTGAGCAGGATCACACCGGTCGTGTCGCCATCGATACGCACCTGAAACTGCGTGCCCACCGCCGTTACCGTACCGTGCTCGGCGTGCACCACGAACGGCCACGCCTTGTTGCCCTGCACCTGGAACTGCGCCTGGCCATGTAACAGATCGATGCGCCGCGCCTGGGTGCCATAGCGCTCGACAATCTCGGTGTCGGTATTGAGCAGGATGACCGAGCCATCGCTCAACTGCACCGTCCGCTGCTGTCCGGCGAGGGCGGTGTAGTGGGTCCCGGCCGGCTCGGGCGGAGCCGAGAAGCGGGGTATGGCGACCAGGGCCAGCACGATGGCAAAGCTCAAGCCTACCGCCGGAAACAGCCAGCGGCGGCCCGCAAACCAGGATTCGGAGGGCGTGCGGTGCAACGCCCGGCGGGCGGCGGCGGCCACCGCGGCGTCCTGGACGGCGTCACCGCTTTGCTTCCACAGGTATTCCACTTCCCGATAGGCCGCGGCATGGGCCGGGTCGGCCGCGCGCCAGCGCTCAAAATCCGCGCGCAAGCCGTCAGGACAGTCCTCTTCCAAAAGGCGCACGAACCAGCGCTCGGCCTCGTCCTGCGAGCCCGTCGAGGGATGCTGGTCGTCGGAAATTCTTTCTTCCATGTTCACTCAAACGTGCGTGCCGAGGAATCGCCTACCTTGCGCTTCAACAGGACTAGCGCGGTAGCGAGGTGCTTTTCGACCATTTTGACCGAAATACCGCAGCGATCGGCAATTTGCGCACGGCTCAGGCCATGCACACGTTTGAGCAGATAAACCCGTTGGCACTTGGGCGGCAGCTCCAGGATGGCCTGGCTCAACCGCGCCACCTGTTGCTGGTAGGCCACGCGCTCTTCCGGCGAATGCTCGGTATCGGCGATATCCTGGCCATCCAGCGTGACATGGTCTTTGCTGTAATGCGTCAAAGAAACCCGGAACTGGTCATGCGCCACGTTGACCGCGATCCGGTAGAGCAACTGCTTCCAGGCCGAGGACGGCTCGGACTCGCGGTAGCGCAGCAGCTTGGTCATGCTTTCCTGTGCGGCGTCTTCGGCGTCCTGCTCGCTGGCCGTGCGGCGCCGCAAAAAAGTCACCAGGTTGCGGTAATGCTCGCGCAGGAAGGCATCGAAGCCGTGGGCATTCGTGCGCGGCTCGGCGGCCGCCAACTGTGGCAACCGGAGATTCGGCGCGCTGTCACCCTTGTTGGTCATGCTTCGAACAACACCTCACGTGGTATCCCCTAGCCGCCGCATCATGGCACAAAAAGACAATGGCCCGGCAAGCACCGTGGCGCACCCGGCAGAGATTTGTTTAAAACAATGCGTGATATCGATATACGGCCATTCGATTCACACTGATTAACTCGATCCAAATATCCGGAGCGCCTGAGATAATCCCCACGGCCATAAAGACTGACTCACGGCCTATTCACGCCTGGCTTTTTGCTTGTGGTCGAATACCACCGGCCTGAATTGTCTTGGTGTTGCCTGGGTCATTTTCCGCATAAGGCGCCGCAGCGCAGTGGCGTCGGCGTAGCCGACCTGTTCGGCAACCTGTTCGACCGACAAATGACTGGTCTCCAGGAGCATGCGTGCGCGATGGATGCGCACACTCTGCAGCAGCGCGGATACGCTGCGCCCAGTCGATTCCTTTACGTGACGGGAAAGCGTTCGACTGGACATGTGCAACTCCGCAGCGAGCGCCTCCACGCTGGGCGGGTTCGGCAGCCCCGCCTCAAAGCGCGCGACCAGCCTGCCCGCAAGGTCGTTGCCATGGGCAAGTACCGCTGGCACGATGTACTGCGCCTGGGACTGTCGCCCGTCGATAAGCATTGCGCGCGACACCGCATCGGCGAGCGATGGATTGAATCTCGTACGAAGCAGATGAAACATGAGATCGATGTGTGCAAAGGCCGAGCCGGCGGTAACGATCGTCCCATCGGCGACGACCATCTGATCGACATCGACCATGCAACGCGGCTCCAGCTGTTGCAGCAGACTGCCAAGCCACCAGGTCGTCGTTACCCTTTTGCCCGTCAACAGGTCTGCTTCACGCAAGAGGAAGACGGCAGAACATGACGCCGCAATGGTCCCACCGGCGTTGGCCTGAGCTCGCAACGCCTTGATCGCCGGTGCGACTTGCGGAGCCAGGAATCTGCCAAGCACCGCATCAGCATCATTGAGGCCAAGGCCGGGCACCAACCAGATCGAACTATCCGGCCGTGGCCTCTTCGGTAAAACGGCTGCGTCGACCCTGAGGCCGTTGCTGAGCACGACTGTCTTTTCCGTCGAGTAGACGCGCCATCGAGGAGCGGCGCAACCGGCACGATTCGCGAGCGCCGCCGCGCTCGACAGGATATCCAGGGTCGCTCCCACGCCAGAAGCAAAGGCGCCAGGGAGCACAAGTATCGTGAAATCGAACATTGGCTGATTTAGCTTGAAAAGAGTCATACCGGACACTGCCAGCAGACGCCTTTTACCGGTCAAATGCAAGCCCCTGACCAAGGTAGAAAGCCATGCAGACGCGACCGTTGGATGCCTACGATCCGCTCGAAGATTTCACGCCACGCAAGATCACGCTCAATGACATCACCAAGATGGTCCACGTTTCGGGCAACGGGCCGGCCGTGATCGTCATTCCGGAAGTACCGGGTATCAGCCCGCACGTCGCGAGATTCGCACGCTGGGTACGCGAAGCAGGATTCACCGTCTACATGCCGTCGCTCTATGGTCGCGATGGCGAGCCGATCGATCTGGATGTCGGCCAAGCCATCTTCAAGCGTCTTTGCGTAAGCGCGGAGTTCAGGGCATTTGGTGCCGGCGGCTCCAGCCCGGTAACCCGATGGCTTCGGGCCTTGGCGAACCTGGCGCATGGCGAGTGCGGCGGACGTGGTGTGGGCGCGATCGGCATGTGCTTTTCCGGCAACTTTGCGCTCAGCATGATGCTTGAGCCTTCGATGCTGGCGCCGGTTCTGTCGCAGCCGGCACTGCCGCTGGACGATGCCGGAGGCCTGGAAATTGCTCCTGACGAACTGAAAGCCGTGAAGGCGCGCCTGGACAAGGAAGATCTCACCGTGATGGCCTATCGCTTCGAGGGAGATCGTTTCTGCAAGGCACAGCGCTTCGCTGCTTACCAGGAAGCCTTGGGCGATCGTTTTATCGGCCGCGTGTTACCCGATAGCGCAGCTAACAGGGACGTGCCAGCCTTTTTCGAAAAGGTGGTGCAGACACCGCACAACGTCGTAACGGTTCACCTCATCGACAAGGAAGGCGAACCCACCCGCAAGGCGCGCGATGAAATTCTCGCGTTCTTTGTGCAGCGGCTGGCCAGCTAATTTTTTGCAGGATCAGGATCAGCCACGCCAGACAGCTTCGTTACTATCTGCCGCCGCTGAAGGAGCCTCGAATAACCTCAGTTTTCATCGTCGTCCCGGCGAAGGCCGGGGCCCAGCGTCTTCACCATGTTGAAGCGTAAGACACTGGGTCCCGGCCTTCGCCGGGACGACGGATAGGAAAGGATTTTGGAGATTCCCCGAAGTCGATCTCACAAAGATTACCCTGCCGAAATCAGGCCCCGCGATCACTACGCAACTCGCGCACCTCGCGATCGTGCCCGGCGGCATCGCGGCCACTTATCCAACTGAACAGGGCAATGCCGACAATAATCGCGACGGCGCCGATCGCCGAGTAACCATGCGGCCACGCTTCGTGGAGAAACGTCGCACCGATCACCGTGGCAAACAGCAGCTCGGCTGCCTGCATCGCTTCGACCGCAGCCAACGCGGTGGGCTCGCTGCGTACTTTGTCGGTAGCCCCGAAGAACAATACCGTGGCGATCACGCCCGAAGACAAGGCCACACCACCAGCCAGTGCGATTTCACGCCATGTCGGCGGCCCGATGGTGAGCCACGCAACAACCGTGAACAGCAACCATAACGGCCAGCTGCATAACGTCATGCCAAAGACGCGCTGCACCGCATTGAGCCGCGTGCCGGTTCGTTCCAGATGCAATAGCAGCATGCGATTGCCCAGGGGATACGCAAAAGCCGATAGCACGACAGCGGCAATAGCGAGCCAGTCGCTCGCGCTCAGCGCACCACCGGCATAACCCCATTGCAACGCAAACACGCCAGCCACGATCAGGGCGCCAATCGCCAGACTGGACCAGGCCAGGCGACGTCGTTCGTCACGATAAATAAAAGGCGCGAGCAAGGGACCGGCAAGCACCGTGGTCTGGAAGCTGCCTGCCACAAGCCACGATGGCCCGCTATTGGCGGCCCAGGTCAGCGGTATGCCGAACAGCACGAAACCGATCGAGCTCCACAGCAGCCATGAGCGCGGGTGGCGCTTCAATTCTTTCGGCAAATCGCCCATGCCGCCCTGCCAGGGTACGACCAGGGCAAGCAGCGGCAGCGTAATGAGATAGCGCAGGATCACCGCCCACGCCCAATGACCGCCGCCAGCCACCAGGCTGCGGTTGAGTACGTAGGTCATGGTGAAGAACAGAGCCGCGCATAACGCGAGCCCTATGGCGGCAAGAGCGTTGCTGCGCATCGGTGACTGCTATCCGTAACTGGGGGGACTGGAGATTCAGTGTGCCGAAGCTTCGCGTTTTTTTATACCGCCTATGCAGGCTCGCTTCGCATCGCTTCTTGCTTCCCTCTCACTCCAACCCTCTCCCCCGGCAGAGCCAGGGGAGAGGGAGCAGATAGAGGCAAGTTTGGATCTTGCGCGCTTTTTGGCTCCCTGCCCCCTGGCTTCGCCGGGGGAGAGGGCTGGGGTGAGGGGGGCTTTTAGCGCGGCACGCGCAACGCGGAGTCGCGCAAGGCAGCCTCGTGCTGCACCTCATCGAGCGCAGCCGTCTCGATCGTGTCGAGCACATTGTGCGAGGTATGCGGGGTAGTCGGCGGCACGGCCTCGGTAGGGCCGGACTTGTTGAGATCAGTGTTGCCGTTGCTCATGTTCAACTCCTTGATATCCCGACCATTCTACCCCTGCCGCAGCACAAAAACTGGTCTGCACCTCAAAGCCCGGCACCAAGCCGTTTCCGAATAACTGGTCAGGCCGGATGGATCAACCAGCCATGCATATCGGCCACTTCGGAGCGACGCAGCGGCAAGCCATAGATCCGGGACAGTGCCGCCGAATCAAGCGCATCTTCCGGTTTGCCATGACGCACGAGTTGCCCCTGTGCCAGCAAGGCAACATCGTCGGCGTAGCGCGCAGCAAGATTGAGATCGTGCAGCACGGCGATGACACCGTAACCACGCTGCGCCAACCGCCTCGCGTGACCGAGCACCAGATGTTGATGCGCTATGTCCAGGCTGGCTTCGGGTTCGTCCAGCAGCAGCCACGCCGGCGCAGCAGACGGTTCGCTTACCTGCGCCAGCACACGCGCCAGCTGCACGCGTTGCTGCTCGCCGCCGGAAAGTTCAAGGTAATTGCGTTCGCGCAGATGACTGGCCTGCACCGCGCCTAATGCAGCATCCACCAGATGGCAATCCATCGCACCCGTCTTTTCACCGAAAGGACTGCGCCCGATCATCACCACTTCGTCGACGCGAAATCCAAAACCGAGCTGCACCTTCTGCGACAACATCGCACGCCGCCGCGCCAGGATTTGCGCGGGCCATTCCTGCAACGAGCGACCGTCGAGAGTCACTTCGCCCAATGACGGCCGACGCAAACCCGCCATGACGCTTAGCAGGCTGCTTTTGCCTGCGCCATTAGGGCCGACCAGAGCAAGCAGGCGACCGGGGCGCGCCTTGAGATGAACATCGTGCAATACACGCCGGCCGCCGATCGAAAGATGCACGCCGCGCACGGCGATCACCCCACTGCCCTGCTCGGTCGCTTCGTTGGCGCCCCAATCCCATGGCATGTTCATGCCTGTGCCTCGCCGATACGCGTGCGCATCAATAGCCAAAGGAAGAAAGGGCCACCAAGCAACGCGGTCAGCACGCCGATCGGCAACTCCGCCGGCACGACCACGATGCGTGCCACCGCATCGGCAGCAATCAGCAGACTGGCTCCGGCCAGCGCCGATCCCGGCATCAGCAGCCGATGATCGGGGCCCCAGATCAACCGCAACACATGCGGCACCAGCAGGCCGACGAAACCGATCACACCACACATCGCAACCGCCGCACTGGTTGCCAGCGCCACCAGAACGATCAGGCGTACACGTACACGTTGCGGATGAAAGCCGAGCAATGCCGCTTCGGTCTCGCCCAACAGCAACGCGTTCAAGGCACGGGCATAACGTGGCAACCACAACACCGGCAACAGCATCGGCAAGGCGACCGCGGCCAGACGTCGCCAATCCGTGCCGCCCAGGCTGCCCAGGGTCCAGAAGCTCAGATCGCGCAACTGCCGCTCGTTAGCCATGAAGGTCAGCAAACCCACGCCGGCCATCGCAATGGCATTGATGGCCACACCCGCGAGCAACAAGGTAGCCATGCCGGCACGACGACGCCCCAGCACATAAACCAGCATGGTCGCGGTGAGGCCACCCATGAAAGCCATGGCGGCCACACTCAGCGAGCCTGCAAACGCAGGCAAGATCGTCAGCAGTGGTGTGCCGAGCACCATCATGCCGATCGCACCCAGCGCCGCTCCCGCCGACACACCGATCAATCCCGGTTCGACCAGGGGATTGCGAAATAAACCCTGCATGGCCGCGCCGCTACACGCCAGCGACGCGCCGACCAGGGCTGCCATCAATACGCGTGGCAGGCGCAGCATCAGGACAATCTGATCGTCGCCTTGCGACGCACTGCCATTGACGCCGCGCATCAAGGCGCCAAGCACCTCCGATGCCGATATGCGGATCGCGCCGGCGCCAAGGCCGATCACCGCCGTAACAAGCAACAGCAGACTCAGAGCCGGCAAGGCGAGCGCCCGGCCGCGGTCCACACGCAGATGCGGCAACGCCACGCTGCTCATCGGCTCAGCGCAGCCAGCTCGCGTTGCAGCACGAGTTCCTGTTCCGCATTACGAGGACCGAAACCGAGCAGCGCCTGGCCATCGACCAGGATGATCCGGCGTGCCTTGCCTGCCGGCGTCAACGCAACGCCCGGAAGTTTCAGGACTCCCTCGACGCCTCCGAGCACATCGGCACGCTCGCGCATCAGCACGATTACGTCAGGTGCCAAAGCAGCCATCGCCTCGGCAGAGACCGGCTTGTAACCGGTATAGCCATCGACGGCATTCACGCCGCCGGCCAGCGCAATAGCATGCGTGGCTGCGGTGTCATGGCCGGCCAATAGAGGACTGCCGCCACCGGCGGACATCATGAAGATCGCGCGCGGATGCCTGGGCATGCCAGCCACCGCCCTGGCCAGTTCGCGGTATTGCGCCTGAATCTTATCGGCCAGCTGATTCGCCGCACCGTCCTTGCCAAGCAGGTGCCCAATGCTGCGCACCTTTGCGACCACCTCATCGGGCGTATAGGTCACGGGCAGGGTTTCGATGCGTACGCCTGCACTGCGCAACTGCGCAAGCACCGGCGGCGGACCGGCATCGTGCGTCGCGATGATCAGCTCCGGGCGCAGGGACAGCACACCCTCGGCAGCCAACTGGCGTACATAACCAACGTCGGGAAGCGTCCGCGTTGCCGCCGGCCATTCGCTGGTGCTGTCCACACCGACCAGCGACGACTGCGCATCGAGCGCATAGATCGTTTCGGTGATATCGCCACCGAGCGACACGATGCGCCCGGGCGAAGCGGCGGATGCGAGACCCGGCAAGGCAACGGCGAACGCAAGCAAAAGCGATGGCTTAAACATGCTCTTCCTCCGTGGCAGGCAGACCGTCGGCCAGTTCGCGCCATTCGGCCAGCTCCGGCACGCCGGGCTTGCGCTTGCCGAACAGTTGCACGATCTGTCCACCCCGGGCGTCATATAGCTCCAGCGATGTCACCGCGCCTTCAGGCGAAGGCTTTTTGACGACCCAGCTTTCGACGATGTGATCCTCACGCAGGTGCAGGTTGAAGTCTTCGTCGAGCACGTTGAGCCACGGCCCCATCGGCTTGATGTTGTGCACGGTTCCGGTATGGATCTGCACGACACCCGGCGAACCGACGAACACCATGATCGGCAAACCACTGGCAGCCGCGGTTTCGAGCGCATGGCGAATCGATGCATTGACCACGGGACGCGCAAACTCCGGGCCAACCAGGCGCAAGGCCTGCGTGCGTGTCACCTTGTGCTTTTTCAGCAACGCAAAGAAATCGTGCGGATCACGCATCGCTCGCCACGCACTGCGCAGCGAAGCGATATCGACCTCCGTATCGTCGAGCAACAGCGGTAGCGGTTCCGCGACCGCCTGCCGGTCCAACAACGGCGACTGCACACCCGCGGCGAAGCGGCCGACCAGACCGCTCCATGCTTCGCGATGGCTTTGATCGGTCAGATAAATCTTATGCACGGCGCAACCGTCGGCATCGAAGAACTGCAGGCTCTGCAGCCAACGTCCACGCGACTCCTCGCGCACGGCAAAGCCGTATATCCAGTGCTTCAAGAACAAGCGCAGATCGATCGCTTCGTCGAGCACCACGCCCATCGACGCGCCGATATCGATATGTCCGAACGTGCCTTTTTTCTCATGCACGCAACTGTCGTTGCGCGTGAGCACCATCACGTGGCCGAGTTCCGGCAGCGCAAGAATCAGCTCCTTCCATGGCCCTTCTAGACGGGTGACACCATCGCCGCAGCGAATGGCGACCAGCTCCGCTTCGCTCACGCCCAGACGCTCGGCCAGATCGCGTGCGCGCAGGTTCGGCTCCAGTTCGCGCAAGCGCATCCATTCGTCGCGGAGTTTCGGCGGCGGCATGGCGCCCGATGAGGTATTGCTGGATGCATTCAACATATCGACGATCCTTAAAAAGCGATTTTCGCGGCGAGGCTGAGTGCACGCCCCGGCATGGTGAGGCGATCGGCGGGCAAGCCGCCGGTACCGCTATCGTTGAAGCCATTGCCGCTGACCAGATTGCCCAGCACGCCGCCGTTCAAATTGCCCCAGTCCCAATACTTTCGGTCGGTGAGGTTGGTGATGCCGGCATAGATCTCCAGGCTCGTCATCGCGCCCTCGTCGAACGGCGAGTAGTGCGCATACAGGTCGAGCGTGCCGTAGCCCGCCGGCCGGAATGCGGTCGGGTCGCTTAGCTGGGTATGACGACGCACGGCGGTACCGGTAAGTTCAGCCCCCCACTTGGCGGCGTCGTAGCTGATGCCGACGACAAGCTTGGCCGGATCAACGGTATTGAGCGGGCTATAACCCGTATCGCCCGGCTCGATCAGGCGCCCCGTTGCTACCGATGCACTGCCGCGCACGGCCCAGCCGTCCAACGCATCGCTGAAATGGCCGAGCCGCAAACTGCCGCTGGCCTCCAGGCCCTTGATGAAGGCACGACGCGTATTGACTGCCTGGAACAGTAGATTCTGCCCCGGCGGTGCCTGGTACCACGACGGTATCTGCGAGGGCGGCAAGGCGAAGCCGGACCAGATGAAATTGCGGTACTTGTTGTAGTAGCCACCGACGCTGAACCAGCCGATATCGCCCTTGCCGCGCACGCCAAGTTCGAAGTTGTTGCTGGTTTCTGCTTTCAGCTTGTCGTTGGGCAGGAACGCGATATTGAAGCCGGGAAACGGCTGCTCGTTCCAGGCACCCGCGATTTCGCTATATAGCGGCGGCCGAAAACCGCGCGCATAGTCAAAGTACGCACTCAATGCATCGGTAAAGCGCCAGACCACCCCGAGCTTGGGCGAGGCATAGCTCTTTTCGTAATCACGTTTGACGTAGCCAGGGTTGTAAGCGGCGTACAGCATGTCCTGTTCGGGCTTGTATTCGTAGCGCTCCAATCGCACGCCTGGCGTGACGGTCAAGTGGCCGTCGAAGAAACCCAATTCGTCCTGGCCGAACGCGGCATAACGATCGGTAGGGCTGGATGGGATCAGGTGCAACGGGTAGTTGCCGGGCATGGCCGGCTTGCTGCTACTTATCGCACCGGTGCGCTTGCTGATAGCGTAACCACCGGCCGTCGACTCTGCATCGGTACGCGATAACTCAACGCCGTAACTGATGGTCTGGGTGACGGCACTGCCCTCACCCAGCTGCTTTACGGCAACCAGCTTGCCGCCGGAAACTTTCTCCTGCAGAGGCAGGTTTTCATAGAAGCGCGCATAGGCGGCGGTATCGGTTTGCGTATCCGTGCGCGTGCGTGTCTTCTGCCAGTACGCATTCCACTCCAGCGTATCGGCAACAGCGCTATCCAGATGCGGATACCACTGCCCGATGCTGGCACGCATGCGCTGGTTTTCATCCTGCGAGCGGTAATAACCCACGCCCGGCGCGATATTGGACAGGCTATTGGTGTTGGTGCGCGTATTCGAGCCGTCCAGCGTCACACGATCGGCGCGTCCGCTCTGGGCCGTATGCACGTATTTGGCAAGGAAACTATCGAGCGTATATGTCTGCGGATCGGGACGCGTGCGTGCCGCGCCCGTGCCGCCGATATCACCCTCGTTCGCTGTTTCGTGGCCTTCGCGATGATTGGCGATAAACAGGATGCCGTTCTTCGCATCGCCGCCGGCCAAGGTTGCCGTACTGGTCAGGCTGCGATCGCTGCTGTCGTACTGCTCCTTGAGCGCCACATACGGATCATGCCCCGGACGCAGATAGTCGGCCGGATCCTTTGTCCGCAGGCTGACGACGCCGCCGAGCGCATCGGACGGATACAGCGCCGATGCCGGACCACGAATGATGTCGACCTGCTTGATATCGTCCAGATCGATAAAGTTGCGCCCTGCACGAAAACTGCCGCCGGCAACATCCGCACCGAACGACGCCGGTTGCGATACGCCGTCGATCTCGATACGCGTGCGGTTGCCCGACAGCCCACGGATGTTGAAGCTGTCCAGACCGAAGCGCCCCGCCGTACCGATCACCGACACACCCGGCTCGTACTTCACTAGGTCGCGAATGGTCAGCACCAGATGACGATCCATCTGCACGCGATCGATCATCGACACCGTGCCCGGCGTATTGAGTTGCAAGCTTGGCGTGGTGGCGGTGACCTGCACGCGCGGCAGGTTGGAAGCTTGGTCGGGGCTCGTGGACAACCCGGCCGGCTCGGCGGCCCAGGCAGTGACGGAAGACGACAACAGCGCGCCAATGATGGCGGCCAGCGGAGCGATACGCATGAAAGAAAAGGTCCTTTACCCTGGCGTGTGTGGAGCTGCACGCGGCTTGCTGGCAAGGACGCTCGAGGCATCGGTGGCTGGCGGCCGAATCAGGACCGGGAGATGCCGGTCCGCGAAAATCTAAATGAGAATATATCTCATTTAGATTTGGGTCGTAAAGGCCTGCGGCTGGCCAGGGAATCTTAAAAACCACCACCTACTCGTCATCCCGGCGCAGGCCGGGATCCAGTGGCTTCGGTTTTAGGTTTTCGCGAACGCGCCAGGCTCTGTCGCGACAACCTTGCGATAACGACACTGGATCCCGGCCTGCGCCGGGATGACGATGATTGTGGTGGCGAGGTTAGATTGTGGTGGCGTGGTTATTCGACGGGCTTCAAATCATTCGCAACCGTCGGCCACAGCTCCGACACGGTCGGATGGATCGGCACCGCCCATTGCAACGTGCTGATTGGCTGATCGGCATTCATCAGGTCGAGCACGCCATGAATGGACTCGTCGCCTTCCACACCGAGAATGGCCGCGCCGAGTATGCGTTGTGTCTGCGCGTCGGCGATAAGTTTCATAAAACCGGCCGTCTCTCCACGCTCAACCGCTCGCCCCACGCGCGACATCGGCCGTTTCGAAACCAACAACGGCCTGCCGCTCTTGCGCGCCTGGCTTTCGGTCATGCCCACGCGGCCCAGTGGCGGGTCGATATAAAGCGCGTAGCCGAGAATACGTTGCGACACGCGGCGCTGCTGCCCATCGAGCAGGTTCGCCGCGATGATTTCGAAATCGTTGTACGCCGTATGCGTAAACGCGCCACGCCCGTTGCAATCGCCCATCGCCCAGATGCCCGCCACGTTGGTGCGAAGCTCGTCGTCGACCTCGATATAGCCTCTTTCGTTGGTCTTGACGCCCGCGCGCTCCAGCGCGAGGTCGTCCGTATTTGGCCGTCGCCCCATCGCCAGCAGCACGCGGTCGGCCATTACCTCAGGGGCTCCCGCGGTGCAATCCACACGCACCGCAACACCGTCGGTACGCGGCGCGAACGCGATGCAGTTGGCATCCGTACGTATATGGATACCCTCGCCTTCGAGAATCTCGCGTATGGCCGTGGAAACGTCTTCGTCCTCGCGGGGGATCAGCCGCGACTCGCGTTCGACGACCGTCACCTCGGAACCAAAACGGCGGAACATCTGCGCGAATTCCAGGCCGATGTAACTGCCGCCGACGATCGCCAGATGTCTGGGCAAGGTCTCCAGTTGCAGAATCGACGTATTGGTCAGGTAGTCGATCTCGCCTACCCCAGGCATGTCCGGCACGGATGCGCGGCCGCCGACATTGAGGAAAATGTGTGGCGCGGTCAGCAGCTCATCGCCCACCCGCAAGCTGTCGGCGCTTTCGAAACGGGCATGTCCGCGCAACACGGTCAGGCCTTGCATGCCTTCGAGCCAGCGTTCGACATTGCCTCGCGCATGCGTGGCCACCGTCTGTCCGCGACCGATGACGCGCTGGATATCGATCCCGATATCACCCTGGATAAGCACGCCATACTCCGCCGCGCGGCGTGCCACATACGCGGCGCGCGCACTCGCCACCAGGGTCTTGGTCGGCATGCAGCCGGTGTTGACGCAGGTACCGCCGAACAGGTGTCGCTCGATCAGCGCAACCTTCATGCCTGCCGCTGTCAAACGTCCGGCCAGCGGCGGCCCGGCCTGGCCAGCCCCGACGATGATGGCGTCGAACGCGCGGCTCATGCCGGCATCGCCACGATCAGCAGGCCGCCACCGATGGCGACGATGTCTTCGAGGATCGCCGCCGGGAAATCCTTACCGAAAGTAGCTGCCAGACGCGCTCTTGCCCATGCGCCACCATAGGTGCCGATCGCGGCGCCGACGATACCGGCCACCAGGCCGGCGAGCATCATGCTGCCGGCTGCGCCAACCGTGGCACCGCACAGTGCTCCCGATACAAGTCGCGCCGAAAAGGGGACCGGCAACTTGCGGCTGGGTGTGGTGGGCAGTTTGTCGGTCACCAGTTCTGCCGCCGCCAATACGGTGAAAATCCACGGTGTAAAACGCCACCCCATGAAAGCGGTCCAGCTATCGCCTACCGAAAGCCATCCCAGATGCACGGCCCAGCTCACGACGGCCGGTGCGGTCATGGCGCGCAGACCGGCGACCATACCTATCAACAAGGCAGCAAGTACGAATGTCATGGACGACCCCTCCGGCAGTGAGCGAGCTGAAGATCGCATACAAACCCGCGGCAATCATACCCTTCCTACTCGTCATCCCGGCGAAGGCCGGGATCTATTCCTCAGTTCTCGCTTGTCAGACAGCTTTGGACAAGCCGCCATGCTGAGGAATGGATCCCGGCCTTCGCCGGGATGACGAGTTAGGAAAGCTGCCGCAGTAGTCCCATCTTCATGCACTCAAAACCGATCCGTACTCGCCAGATACCGCCACTGCCCCGGCTGCAGGCGCGCCATGGGAATACGCCCGATGCGAATACGCTTGAGCGACAGCACCTGCAAGCCGACGGCCTGGCACATGCGTTCGACCATGCTCGGTGCAATACGCTTCAAGGCAAAACGCAAGTGGTGCTCGTTCTGCCAGCTCACCTTGATCGGCGGTAGCGCATAATTGTTGAAGCTGAGCCCGTGGTTCAGTCGTGCCAGACCTTCCGGTGCCAGCGTGCCCGCGACCTCGGCAATCACCTCCTGCTCGATACGCTCGGAGTCTTCTTCCAAACGCCGTTTGACCCGCCAGTCCTGGGTAAATACCAGCAAGCCGCTGGCACTGTCCGGTAACGGCAAGGGTGATTCCAGCCGCGCAAAATGACGCTTCAACAGGCGCACGCCCGATGCGTCGTCTTCGGCATGACTGTCTATGGTTATCAAGGCACGCGCCTGGTCCGCAGTCATGTCCGCGGGCTTGTGCAGCACCAGTGTGGCGGGCTCCGGCGGAACCAGCTCGGCATTCGGATCGATCTCGACATGCTGGTCGCCGACCATGAACTGCGGCTCTTCGACCGTCTCGCCATCGACACGCACCCAGCCGCCTTCGATATACATCTCCGCTTCGCGCCGGGAGCACTGGGTCATCGCGGCGATGCGTTTGGCGAGGCGGACGGGTTCGGTCATGGAGGTGGCCTGGGATTCAAGGTGGCCATTGTAGGCGTCCTGCCCTCATAACGCCCGTAACACCGCGATTTGATCAAGCACGCTTTCTTGTGCGCGCCGCTTTCTTCGCGGCGGCCGAGCGGCCTGCACCGCCTTTTGTACGCGCGGCCTTCCTGGCCGCGGCCGAACGACTGCTCGCGGTTCGCTTGCTGGCAGCGCTGCGTGCCTGCCTTGAAAGCGCTGTCTTTGAAACACTGCTGCTGCCCTCGCGCTTCAAGGCCTTGGTGGCTGCCCGTTTACGCGTTGCTGTGGACTCGGACGATGTGCGTGCGGCTTTTTTTGTCGCCGGACGCTTGCGCGCCGACGTCTTTTTAGCTGCCGCACCCTTCTTGGGTATCTTTACGCCTGCACGGCGCGCCTTGGACAAGCCGATCGCGATCGCCTGCTTTGCCGATCGCGCACCGTGCTTGCCCTCGCGAATGTGTTCGATTTCCTCATGCACGAATTCCCCAGCCTGGGTGCTGGGTGCCTTGCCCGCGCGCTTGGCGGCCTGGGCACGCTTGACGGTTCTCTTCTCGGGCATAACGACTCTCCGCTATATCGGATGTAGCCGCACAGTGCACCGCACCACGTGAAGCAGCGGGCAAGAAAAAATCAACGCGATGCACGCGCGCTCAGGCGACGACGTCGTCCACCGCGGCCACGAAGCCACCCGTCTGCCGTGCCCATAGCCGGGCATACAGACCGCCGTGAGCGAGAAGCTGTGCATGCGTGCCGCTCTCCACCACGATGCCCTTGTCCATCACGACAAGCCGATCCATGCGCGCGATGGTCGACAGGCGATGGGCGATGGCAATCACCGTCTTGCCGCGCATGAGCAACTCCAGGCTCTCCTGGATGGCCGCTTCGGACTCTGAATCGAGCGCCGAGGTCGCCTCGTCGAGAATCAGGATCGGTGCGTCCTTCAGCAGCACGCGCGCGATCGCGATGCGTTGGCGCTGACCACCGCTGAGCTTTACGCCACGCTCGCCCACGTGGGCGTCGAAACCAGTGCGGCCCTCGCCATCGACCAGTTGCGGGATGAATTCGTCCGCGCGCGCCTTGCGCACCGCATCCATGATCTGCTCCTCGCTGGCGCCGGGCCGGCCGTAGAGCAGGTTGTCGCGGATGGAACGATGCAGCAGCGACGTGTCCTGGGTGACCACGCCAATCTGCGAGCGCAGGCTTTCCTGGGTGACCCCGGCGATGTCCTGGTCATCGATCAGGATGCGCCCGTCTTCGAGGTCGTAAAGCCGCAACAGGATATTGACCAGGGTCGACTTGCCCGCGCCCGAAGGGCCGACCAGGCCGATCTTTTCACCGGGACGCACGGCCAGGTCGAGGCCGGCCATCACGCCCGACGCTTTGCCGTAGTGAAAATGGATTTCTTCAAAACGCACGCTGCCCTGGCTGACCGTCAGCGGCACGGCATCCGCGCGGTCCTGCACGGCGCGCGGCTGCGAAATGGTTTCCAGGCCGTCCTGCACGGTGCCGACATTTTCGAAAATACCGTTGACCACCCACATGATCCAGCCGGACATGTTGTTGATGCGGATCACCAGGCCGGTCGACAGCGCAATCGCACCCACCGTCACCTTGCCCTCGCTCCACAGCCAGATAGCCAGAGCCGAGGTACCGACGATCAGGAAACCGTTCAAGGTGGTGATGGTGCTGTCCATAGCCGTGGTCAACCGCGTCATGCGGCGCAGCTTCTCCATCTGCTCGCGCATCGCATCGGCGACGTAGCCTTCCTCGCGCTCGGTATGCGCAAACAGCTTCAGCGTAAGGATATTGCTGTAGCCGTCGACAATGCGGCCCATCAACTTGGAGCGTGCCTCGGACTGCTTCCAGGAGCGTTCCTTGGTACGCGGAATGAAATAGGCCAGCGTGCCGACATAGGCAAACAGCCAAAGCAGCAGCGGCAGGGCCAGCCAGATATCCGCCTGCGCAAACATGACCAATGCGCTGCCCGTATAGATGGCCACGTACCAGATCGCGTCGACGATCTGCACGGCCGATTCGCGCAGCGATGCACCCGTCTGCATGATGCGGTTGGCGATGCGCCCGGCATAGTCGTTCTGGAAAAAGCCCAGGCTCTGCCGCATCACATAGCGGTGGTTCTGCCAGCGGATGCGCGCGGTGAGGTTCGGCAGAATGGTCTGGTTGACCAGCAGATCATGCAGGGCAATCAATACGGGCCGTGCTACCAGCGCGACAAAACCCATCCACAGTAGCTGGTTGCCATGCAAGCGGAAGAAATCCTTGCTCGGCACGCCCTTGGCCATGTCGACGATGCTGCCGATAAAACCGAACAACGACACTTCGACCAGCGCCACACCAAAACCCACCACGATCGTGGCCGCGAAGATCGGCCACACCTGGCGCAGATAGAACGCATAGAAACGCCATACCGACTTGGGCGGCATGGCGTCGACGGGTTCCTTGAAGGCGTCGATGAGGGATTCGAACCAGAGGAAAATCATGGGGAAGGCTCGGGTGGGGAGTGCGTAGTGTAAAGGGGGATGCGTGCGGGTAAGTAAAAGCACCTCAGTTTCGACTGTCATCCCGGCGAAGGCCGGGATCCACTCCTCAACGTAACTGCTTACCTGGATGTGTCTGACAGGCATTGACTGAGGAATGGATCCCGGCCTTCGCCGGGATGACAAGCTAGGAGGCCTAACGCCGCGACGCCAACTTGTCCGCCCAGCGCGTCGGTTCGGGTAGCCGATACGTCGTGCAACATTTCAGGACCAGATCCGCAGCCGTAGTCATGCTTACCCGATACCCGGGCGAAACGATCAACGGCTTCACCTTCTGCTTGCTGCGCAGCACCGTCCCGATCACCTTGCCGCGATAGACCAGATCGGCACGCGCCCCACGCTGCTCGCCCAGCTCACCGTGACTGCCTACCAGGATGCTTTTGGCCACCCCGATCGTCGGCAATCCGATGGTGACGCCAAGGTGCGCCGCAATGCCCAGGCCGCGAGGGTGGGCAATACCCTGCCCGTCGACAAAGACCATGTCCGGCGTTTGCGGCAGCCCGGCCAGTGCATCGAGCACCGCAGGCAACTCGCGAAACGACAACAGTCCGGGGATATACGGCATCCGCGTGGGCAGGCGCGCCACCACATGGGCTACCGGCTTGAGGCTGGCCGCGTCCAGCAGCACCGCCGCAGCGCGCGTGATGGCGCCGCCGGCTTCGAAACCGACGTCGACGCCGGCAATGTGTTTCAGCGGCCCAAAGTCGTCTTCGATAACGACCTGGGTCGCCAATTGGGTTTGCAGGGCACGCGCCTTGGCGACATCGCCATCCCATTCGGGCCATGGAATCGAAGACATATTCTTCCGTGCAGGGGCCGTAGACTGAACGCAGCATCGTACAGGACCGGCATAAATCGTCCGTGACGATTGACCCCATCCACCGAGCCCGGGATCATCCCCGAAATGCGCCTGCTACTTCGATTCCTGCTCGTCTTCACGCTCATCCTGGCCGCCCCCACGGCCTTGGTCGAGAACGCCCTGGCTGCGGATGCTCCCGCCGCGTCCGCGAGCACGCCCGCGCCGCCGACGGCCGATCAATTGAACGATCAACTGGCCGATATCCAGCAGCAGCTGTCGGCGAAGGAACGACCCGACGATGCGACCTTGATCGAGCTGCGCAACAAGGTGCAGACGATCCAGAAGCAGTCGACCGACCTGACCAGCACACTGACTCCGCAAAGCAACAGCCTGCAGGCCAAACTCACCGTGCTCGGTGCGCCGCCGGCCAAGGGCTCACCGCCCGAAGCTCCGGAGATCGCCAGCCAGCGCAAGGATCTGAACACCGCCAAGGCCGATGTCGACGGCCAGATCAAGCAAGCCAATACGGCCAGCCTGGACAGCGTGCAGGTGCTCAACATGATCTCGGCGTTGCAGCGCGATGCTTTCGAGGCACAGCTTTCGCAACGTACCGCGTCGCCGCTCACCGGCAGTTTCTGGTCGAGCCTGGCCCACGACCTGCCCAGCGACATGGCGGAACTTGGTCAACTCGGCCGGGACCTCGGTGCGGCCATACGCCAGGCGTGGCAGCCACCCAATCGCTTGCCTTTCGTACTGTGCCTGCTGGCCGCGATCGGCTTGCTGGTTGCCCGCCGCCTGATCGAAAAACTGTTCATTCGCCTTGGCGCCAAGCACCTCCCGCAAGGCCATCTCCGCCGCAGCACGCTGGCTACGATCATTACCCTGATCACGCTGGCCTGCGTCGGTTTTGCCGCCTATCTGGCCTATCTCTCGCTCAACTGGAACCATCTGCTGAGCGAGGATCTACAGAATCTCCTGCATGCCCTGGTGCGATTGGTCTGCTTCTGCGCGTACGTCGCGGGGCTGGGGCGTGCACTGCTCAGCGTGAAGCGTCCATCGTGGCGCATGCCTCAGGTGTCTGACGACACCGCCGAACATTTGCGCCCGTTCCCGTGGCTGCTGGCGGCAGCCGTCTTTGTCATGGGCACGGTCGACCAGATCAACAAGGACATCGGCGCCGGTCTGGCTGCCGTGGTCATCACCAACGGCACGCTGTCGCTGATCATCGCTTCGCTGATCGGTGCGGTGCTGTTGCGTATGGGCCATGCCCGCCGCGTCATGCTGGCGGCCGGCGATACGCCAGCCAGACGCCCCCTATGGGTTGGCCTGCTGGTCTTTGCCGCCTTTGCGGGCGTGCTGGTGTGCTGGCTGGCAGTGCTCAGCGGCTACTTCGCGCTGTCGTGGGTGGTAGCGCGACAGATCGTCTGGACCAGCGTCATCGTGCTGTCGCTGTATCTGTTTTCGCACCTGCTCCACGATGTGTTCGAAACGCTGTTTTCGCCCACCGAACGCACCGGCCAGCGCATGCAGGAAGCCTTCGGCCTCTCTGCCGAGCGGCTGGAACAGACCGCGACGATTCTTTCGGGCATATGCCGTGCCCTGCTTTTGCTGCTAGCGATCTCGCTGGTGTTCTCCCGCTACGGTGCCGGCCCCTCCGAGCTGAGCGGACGCGTGCTGCAACTGTTTAGCGGCGCAAACAACATCGGTTCGTTGCCGATCGTTCCCGGAGACATCTTCAACGCCGTACTGGTGGTGTTCTTCGGGATGCTGGTAGTGCGTGGCATCAAGCAATGGTTGAGCAACCAGTTGCTGCCCAAGACATCGCTCGAACTGGGCATGCAGAATTCGATCGTGACCCTGCTGGGTTATGTCGGCGGCATCCTGGTTTTCCTGCTTGCCCTGGCTGCGCTCAAGTTCAACCTGCAAAGCATCGCCTGGGTCGCCAGCGCGCTGTCGGTGGGTATCGGCTTTGGCTTGCAGGCCATCGTGCAGAACTTTATTTCCGGCCTGATCCTGTTGGCCGAGCGACCGGTGAAAGTGGGCGATTGGGTCAGCCTTGGCGGCGGTGTCGAAGGCGATGTCCGGCGCATCAACGTGCGTGCCACGGAAATCCAGATGAGCGACCGCTCGACGATGATCGTGCCCAACTCGCAGTTCATCAGCCAGAACGTGCGCAACGTGACGCTGGGGCATGCGCAGGGCCGCGTGCAACTGCAGCTGTCGTTACCGCTCAGCACCGATGCCAGCAAAGCGCGAACGCTTGTTCTGGACGTATTTCGCCATCATCCGGCCACGCTCGAAACACCCTCGCCCAGCGTCACGCTGGACAATCTCGACGGCGGCACGATGACCTTCGTGTGCACCGGCTATGTAAAAAGCCCGCGCGATGCCGGTGGCGTCAAGAGCGACATTCTGTTCGAGCTGTTGAACAAGCTGCGAGAAGCGGCGATTCCGTTGAGCAGTCCGCAGGACATGGTGATTCACACCGTGCGACAGACCGTCGAGAAATCCGAAGCGTCAACGGTCGTCGGCACTGACGATGCGCCAGGGGACGACAGCAAGAAAACCTGATTCTTCAGACCGGAGCGTGCTCATGACCAGCCAAGGCAGCACCATCATTCCTTCCATGCGCTACCGCGACGCGCGGGCCATGATCGAGTGGCTATGCAAGGCGTTCGGTTTCGAGAAAAACGCCGTGTATGAAGAAGACGGCGTCATCGTGCATGCGCAGCTCATTTACGGCAATGGCATGATCATGCTCAGCGAGGTTCGCGACAATCTTTTTGGCCGTCACTTCGTGCAGCCCGATCAGGTGGCCGGACGCGAAACGCAATGCGCCTGCGTTATCGTCAAGGACGTCAAGGCGCACTACGATCAGGCCAGGTCAGTCGGCGCGGTCATCATCGATGAATACGCCGAGCAGGAATACGGCGGCGCGGGTTACGCGTGCAGCGACCCGGAAGGTCATTTGTGGTGGTTCGGGAGTTACGATCCTTGGCAGGAACATTGAAAGAGCGTAAAGCCGGCCACTACGTGGCCTGTAAAGGGTAAAGAGTAAAGGGGGAAACCGGCACTCATAACTTCCGGCTCTTTGCTCTTCCCCTTTACTCTTTACAGCGCCGCAGGCGCGGACTTACAGCGAGCGCCAGCGAGCGCCAGCGAGCGACTTTACGTAACATCAACTACAAGCCTTCCCATGATCGGCATGAAAGCCCTTGGCCTTCGCGTCCGATTCGCTCATGTACTCGCCCTTCTTGGTACGGCCATACCACTTGTCAGCAGGACAGTGATAAACCTTGCTGCTGTCGTTGACCCAGACCATGCCCGGACCACCGCCCGGTGCGGCGGCACCGGCGGGAGCTGCCGGCGCGTGCGGCGTCGCGGCCGTCTTGGGTGCCGGAGCCGGGGCGGGAGCAGCTGCCGGCGCAGGCGTTGGCGTGGGTGCCGCTGTCGGCGCGGGAGCCGCAGCTGCCGGGGCCGCCGCAGCCGCTGCGGTGTACCACTCCTTGACGCCCTTGTGACCGGCGCAGGCACCACGCTTGCCATTGTGATCGGTGTACGTGCCGTCGTTGCACTGGCCGGTGGAACCGGCAGGCGCCGCAGATTGTTGGGCAAATGCAGGTGCGCCGGCCAAAGCGCATACGAGCAACGTGGCCATCCATCCAAACGATTTCATGTCGACTCCCTCCAAACGCATTCGTCTGTCGTGCCAACGCTATCGACGCGGCCTGCCGCGTTCGAAGCGAGGTCACACTCAAGCGTGTCTGATGCACGCTTGCGGCGGCGACTATGCCTGTAAAACACGCGAGCCGACACGGCGGCGCAAGAAGTCATTCAACCGCCAGACGGCCATTTCGCAAGTTCATGCGAATGGCCGTCGCGGCACTCAGGGCGCTTCCGGTTTCACCGGCTCCAGGCGCAGATCCTGGAAGTCGAAGCTGAAGTCGGTCAAGGGCGAAATCGGCTCCATCCGCACATCGCGAATCGAGCCGTCGGCATCGAGCGAGTACGTCACGAAGGCATCGGCATTGAGCGCACGATCGTCCCAGCGCACGATAAAGCTGTCGTGCTGCCACGGCGTCATCGTGCCGACCAGTTGCGCGGTCTTGGAGAAGCGCATGCGCAATTTACCGCCCTCGTTGCTGACGATGACATCGCCATACCAGCGGTCGCGATAGGTACCGGCATACTTCGCCAGCGCCAGCGACGGCTTGCCGTTCTTGTCGCGCTCTTTCTCGTGCTTCTTCCAGCTATCGTCCGCGTTGCCTTCGGCCTTCTTGACCGCCTTGTCGTAAGCGGCGACCCAATCGGTCTTGCTGCCGCTCATGTAGGCATCGAGTGCGCGATAGGTCACCGCATTAAATGCCGCCCCCGACTCCTGGTTGGTCAGCACCACCACGCCAAGATGCAACTCGGGTACCAGGGTCACACGCGAGACCATGCCCGGCCAGCCACCCGTGTGCCACACCAGGCGCTGACCGTGGTAATCGGACAGGAACCAGCCTTCGCCGTAACCGGCGAAATTCGGCTTGAGGCTTTCCAGTTCCGGCACCGGCGGCTTGTTGACCTTCATCGGCGTAAGCATCGACCACATCTGGTCCTGGCTGCTCTGCTTGAACAGTCGCTGCTCCTTGCCGCTGCCCGATGGCAGCACACCGCCGGCCAACTGCACGTTCATCCACTTGGCCAGGTCGTGCACGCTGGAGTAGATACCGCCTGCACCGGGATTATTCGACCAGGCCATCGGCGGCACCGGCTTGAGATCCTTGAAGTCGAACTTGGCGTGGCCCATGGCCACATCCATGCCCGGCTTGAGATAAGTCATATCGACCAGGGTCTCGTCCATGCCGACCGGTTTGAAGATGTTGTTGCGCAGGAAATCCGCGTAGCTCTGGCCGGAGACGTTTTCGATCACCAACGTCGCTACCGCGAACAGAATATTGTCGTACGCATACGCACTGCGGAAACTGGTCGCCAGCGGCACGTTGCGCAAACGTTCGACCACTTCCTTGGTCGTGTACGACGTCGGCGGCCAGTACAGCAGATCGCCTGCGCCCAGGCCCAGGCCGCTGCGATGCGCGAGCAGATCGCGAATACGCATCTCGTGCGTGACATAGGGATCGGACATCTGGAACCAGGGCAGATGATCGGTGACCCGATCGTCCATCTTCAGCTTGCCTTGCTCGGCCAGCATCTGCAGCGAGGCGGCGGTGAAGGCCTTGGTGTTCGATGCGATCGCAAACAGCGTATGCGCGTCGACCTGTTCCGGCTTGCCGACTTCGCGCACGCCGAAGCCCTGCTCCATGACCACCTTGCCGTCCTTGACGATCGCCACGGCGATGCCGGGCACCTCGAAGGTCTTGCGCGCGCTGTCCACATAGGCGCCGAAATCCTGCAACTGTGCCGGCAACGCTGCATCGGCAGTCGCCGCAGGCGACACGGGTTGGCTGGCTGGCGTCTGCGCAAAAACGTTCGTGGCGAACACGAACAAGGCGCAACAGCCAAGCAGGCGCGGGGACAAGGGTCGATGGGACATCGCTGGCTCCAGCCTTGGGCAAAGCCGGAACTATCTCGCTAAATGCGCCCCGACACCAGCGCCGGAAGTCAGCCCCCGGAGGCGTGTGCATCCAGCCAGGGCGCGAGCGACACCGACCACAGGTTGTCGTTACCGTTGTCCCAGGTCTGCATCCGCGAAAGGTCCTGCGAGGCCTGCCCGGCCGCACGCGGATAAACCACACGCGTCGTGCGCGGGCTACTGAAATACAGCGTGCGATGGTCGGCGCCCAGATGCGAGCCCCATGGCGAACCGCGGTTGATCTCGTCGCCCAGGTCGATCGGCTTGCTCCAGCCGTCGCCGTCGCGGAAGGCCAGGTATAGCCGATCCGGATCGTCCTTGCCGGCATAATTGGCGTCGAACACGATAAAGGATTGATCCGGCGCAACAGCCGGGTCGAGCTCATGCGTATCACTGTTGCCGAGTTTCAAAGGCTCGGCCTCTTGATACGCGCCATCCCGATAAACAGACCGATACAACTTGAAAGCACCCTGCCCGCCGCCTGGGACCGGACGTTGAAAATACAGGCTGCCATCGGCGGCAATGCTTGGCGAATAGGTGCGTGTGCCCTGATTCACCGTTGCCGGCAACAACACCGGCTCGCCCCAACGATCGCCATGCCGCTCGACTTTCCACAAGCGGCCGCCCCAGCCGGCCGACACCTTGCCGTTGGACAACTGCGCGTCCAGGGCTTTGCCATCCGGCGTGTCGGGCCGATTGGAGCTGAACACCACGAAGGTCCCATCCGGCGACATCGCCGGATCGTGGTCCAGCCAGCGCCCCGAAAACGGTGCGATCTGTGGCGGCTGCCATTGCCCGTGCACCCGATGGGTCACCAGAACGATCTGGTTCTGGCCCGTGCTGCGATCAAAGACGAGGGTATTTCCATCGGGCGAAAACGCGGCCAAATCCTCACTCGCCGGCCCGGAGATGACGCCCGGCGCGAACACTTCCGGCGTCGCGGTCTGCGCGGCTGCCGCTGCGCTGCTACATGCCAAGACGGCCAACAACACACCCCTGATGCGCTGCATGATTGATCCTCATTGTATGGACGGGGGACGGCAAGCCCGCCATAAGCTGCGCCGCGCCCGCGACTGCCGCGCGTGCTTGAAGTCACGCCGGGCCGGGCGTGGCATCATGGTGCGCCGCTTGTCACGACCTTTCCGATGCCTACTCGTGCCCCCAAAGGCGATCTGTTCGCCAGCGTTGCCGCCACCCACCCGATACGCGCCGGTATCGGCGGCTGGACGTATGCACCCTGGCGCAAGAATTTCTATCCGGACGGCCTGACGCAAAAGCGCGAGCTCGAGTACGCCAGCCGCCACCTGCGCGCGATCGAAATCAACGGCACGTTCTATGGCGCGCAGAAGCCCGCTACTTATGCACGCTGGGCGTCGGAAACACCCGAAGGTTTCGTGTTTTCGCTCAAGGCGCCACGCTACGTCACCGAGGGCAAGCGCCTGGCCGATACGGAGAAAGGCATTCGCGGCTTTGTCGAAGGCGGCCTGTCGGAAATGGGCGACCGCCTGGGGCCGATCCTGTGGCAGCTTCCGCCCTCGCGACCCTTCGATGCCGACGACCTGGACGCGTTCCTGGCGTTGCTCCCGGCCAAGCTCGAAGGCGAACCGTTGCGGCATGTGCTTGAAGTGCGCCACCCCAGCTTTCTCAGCGAAGCGTACGTCGCGTTGGCGCGCAAGCACCGCATCCCGACCGTGTTCACCGATTCACCCGACTATCCTTCGCTGGCCGATATCACCGGAGATTTCACCTATGCACGGCTGATGCGCAGCGAGGACAAGATCGCTACCGGTTATGCCGACAACAATCTCGATGCATGGGCATCACGTGCCGAACGCTGGGCAAGCGGCGAAGACAATGCCGATCTTCCGCACATGACCGAGGCCACGCCAAAAACCGCGCCGCGCGATGTGTTCGTGTTTTTTATCAGCGCGGCAAAACATCGAAACCCCGCCGCAGCGATGGCGTTGCAAAAACGCGTCGACGCAGCCGCCTAAGTCATCTCGATAAGGATTATCCATGCGCGTCAATCGCATTCTTCCATTGATCATCCTGGTATTGGTCGTTGGCTGGCTTTATTTGCAGCCCAACCGGCACCCCAGCCAGCTCAATACGGCGCAAACACCATCACGAACCGCCAGCACCGAAACGAGTGCCTGCCCCGTCCTGCCCATGTTCCTTCCGCAGGAGGCTTATCAGACGATCAAGCTGATCGAGAGTAACGGCCCGTTCCCGCATCGCCAGGATGGGGTGGTCTTCGGCAACCGCGAAAACCTGCTGCCGCAACAAGCCAACGGCTACTACCACGAATACACCGTGGAAACGCCCGGCAGCCCGGATCGCGGCGCACGACGCATCATCACCGGCGGCACGCCGCCAACGATCTACTATTACACTGACGACCACTACCGCAGCTTCCGCTGTTTCCAGGTGCACGCATGAGCGCTTCGTTTGACATCGACCTGAATGATCCTGCGCGCGGCGGCGTGTTTTTCGTTACCCAGGACGACATCGCTGCGCTGGACAAGGCGGCCGGCAAGTATCCGCTGCGCACATTGCATATCGACTTGCACGGCTGCACCGACAAGACCTCGCTGATGCGGCATCTCAACGATGCGTTGCATTTCCCCGAGAGTTTCGGCGACAACTGGGATGCGCTCGCCGACAGCCTGCGCGACCTGTCCTGGCTGAAAGCCTCCGGTTATCTGTTGCTGATCGTGCACGGCGAAACCCTGCGCGACGCCAGCGAAGAAGATTTCGATACCTTGCTCGACGTGCTCGATGAGGCGGCGGAACACTGGTTCGACAACCAGACCCCCTTCTTTGCGTTTGTCGCATTGCCCGAAAGCGCTTTTGACGAGGCCGACGCCTGATGGAACTGGATTTCGAGCTGGACCGCGACTACGTGGAACTCAATCAGCTGCTCAAGCTCAGCGGCCTGTGCGACAGCGGCGGTGCTGGCAAAGCGATCGTCGCCAGCGGCGCCGTGAGCGTGGATGGCGAGCAGGAACTGCGCAAGACCTGCAAGATCCACGCGGGCCAGACCGTGCAGGTCGGCGACATCACGATCTACGTGGTGGAAGCGGCGTAACCTTCCCGGCGTGCACGACGAATAGGTGATACAGGGGCAACCCTGCCCACCGTCCCCAGCCGGAGTGCGCTTATGTCGTTTACGCTCAAACCCCTGGCCGCGCTACTGATTGCCGCAGGTGTCGCGGCTTGCAGCACGCCTGCCATCAGCCATGAATCGGGCGCTTTGCCAGCCCCCCAGACCGATACCCCTCTGGCCAAGACGCATAGCGAAGAAGTGGCTGTGCTGTCGGGTGGCTGCTTCTGGGGCGTCGAGGCGGTATTCGAGCATGTCAAAGGTGTGAAGCGCGTGTGGTCCGGTTATTCCGGCGGCAGCGCGGCCACCGCGACCTACGATCAGGTCAGCGATGGCGATACCGGCCATGCCGAATCGGTGAAGATCATCTACGACCCTGCGCAGGTGAGCTACGGTCAGCTGCTGCGGGTGTTCTTCTCCGTTGCGACGGATCCCACGCTGCTCAATCGCCAGGGTCCCGACGTTGGCACGCAATATCGTTCGGCGATTTTCTTCAACACGCCCGAACAGGAGCGCGTAGCCAAGGCCTATATCGCGCAACTGGGCGCGGACAAGGCCTTCGACGATCCGATCGTGACCCAGGTGGTGCCGCTGAAGGCGTTCTATCCGGCCGAAGCCTATCACCAGGACTATGCACGCCTGCATCCGGACGATCGCTATATCGTGGTCAACGATGCACCGAAGGTCGTGAACCTGCAGCGTTATTTTCCCGACATCTATCGCACGCAGGAACAGGTCGTGAGCGTGCAGCTGCACTAACAGCGCTTTTATGAGAGCGATTTCAGTCGATCTCTAAAAACCCTTTCCTATCCGCCGCCCCGGCGAAAGCCGGGGCCCAGCGTCTTCCGCACGTTGAAGCATAAGGCGCTGGGTCCCGGCTTTCGCCGGGACGACGATGAAAACTGAGGTTTTTCGGGGTTCCGTGAAGTCGCGACATGCACACAGCAAAACGCCCGGGCACCAAGGTGACCGGGCGTTGAGTAAATCGAAACCTTAGCGCAGGCCGGTTTCGGCGCGTGCGATCACCATGCGCTGGATTTCGCTGGTGCCTTCGTAGATCTCGGTGATCTTCGCATCGCGGAAATAACGCTCCAGCGGCATCTCCTTCGAATAACCCATGCCGCCGTGAATCTGCACGGCCTGGTGGGCGATCCACATCGCCGCTTCGGATGCGACCAGCTTGGCTACCGACGCCTCGGTGCCGAAACGGCCGCCGTTCTTTTCCGCCTGACCTTTCGCCCATGCCGCGCGCAGCGTCAGCAACGTCGCCGCGTCGAGCTTGCACTTCATGTCGGCGATCTTGGCCTGGGTCATCTGGAAGGTGCCGATCGGCTGGCCGAATGCCTTGCGATCGCGCGACCACTGCAGCGTGGCTTCATAGGCCGCGCGTGCGATACCGACGGACTGCGAAGCGATGCCGATACGGCCGGCATCGAGCACGCCCATCGCGATGGAAAAGCCCTTGCCCTCTTCACCCAGCAGGTTTTCCTTCGGCAGGACGTAATCGGAGAATTCGATCTCGCAGGTCGCCGATGCGCGGATGCCCAGCTTCGGCTCGGTCTTGCCGGCGTGGAAACCCGGCAATTGCGTATCGACGATAAAGGCCGACACGCCTTTGGCGCCGATGCCCGGCGTAGTGATGGCGAACAGCACGATATAGCGTGCGACGGGGCCGGAAGTGATCCAGCTCTTCTTGCCGTTGATCACCCAGTCGCCCTTGGCGTTCTTGGTGGCGCGGGTGTGCATGGCCGATGCATCGGAACCGGACTGCGGCTCGGTCAACGCATAGGCGCCGATGGCTTCGCCCGAAGCGATCGCGCGCACGTACTTCTGCTTCTGCTCCTCGTTGCCGTGCTTGAGGATGCCGTTGCAGAACAGCGAATTGTTGACCGACATCACCGTCGAGGTGGCCGCATCGGCCGCGGCGATCTCGATCATCGCCAGCACATAGGCGATCGGATCCATGCCCGCGCCGCCGTACTCCCCCGGCACCTCGATACCCATCAGGCCCAGCTGGCCCATCTCACGGATATTGTCGAGCGGAAACTCGCCCTTGGCGTCCAGCTCCGCCGCCACGGGTGCGATGCGCTTCTGCGCGAAGTCGCGGGCGATGGACTGAATCGACAATTGGTCTTCAGTAAAGCTGAAATCCATGGGGAAGCTCCGAGGAATCTAGGGAAGCCCTCTATTTTAGCGTGGAGCGGCGGTAAGGCCTTGTGCGGTTGCAGCAATTGCCCCACAAACCCTTGACGCCCGCACCCCATCGGCCTAGCCTTAACATCTCTTTATCGCGATACAAGGATGCCTGATGGATCTGGCCACTGCGTCCAGTGTGCTGCGACTGCTCGCGGACCCGACCCGGGTGCGCCTGCTTGCGCTGCTTGAACGCGAAGAATTGACCGTGGCCGAGCTTGCTGCCGTGCTCCATCTTGCCCAGCCACGCGTATCCACGCACCTGGCCAAGTTGAAAGAAGCCAACCTGGTCCGCGACCGCCGCGCGGGTGTCTCGGCGTACTACCGCGCCAACAGCGAAGGTGACGAGAAGCAGCACGAGCTGCTCAAGTCCCTGCGCGAAAGCATCGACGATGCCCTGCTGCGCGACGATGCGGCGCGCCTGCCTGCCGTGCTGGCCAATCGTGCCCGCGAACAAGGCTGGGCCGACACGGTGGCCGGCGACATGGAGCGGCATTATTCACCCGGTCGTACCTGGGAAACCGTCGCCCGTGCGCTGATGCAGCTGCTGGAAACCGGCGATGTGCTCGATATCGCCTCTGGCGACGGCCTGACCGCCGAACTGCTGGCACCGCATGCGCGCTCCATCGTCTGCATCGACAGCAGCGATCGCGTGGTCGAAGCCGCCAGGATGCGCCTGAAGGCATTCGAGCACGTACGAGTGGAACAGGGCGACATGCAGCAACTGCAGCTGAAGGACGCCAGCTTCGACCTGGTTTTGATGCTGCACGCCCTCACTTACACCGAGCAGCCCGCACAAGCCGTGGCCGAAGCCTCGCGCGTGCTGCGCCCCGGCGGCCGGCTGCTTGCGGTGACGCTGGGCAAGCACGATCACCGCGCGGTGGTCGAGCCGTTCGATCACCGCAACCTGGGTTTTTCGAGCGCCGATCTGGAAGGTTTTGCCAAGAGCGCCAGGCTGGATGTGATCAGCTGCATCCGTCTGAGCCGCGAACGCAAGGCACCGCATTTCGAAGTCATCAGCCTGCTGGCCCGTAAACCGGCGAGGAAGTGAAGCATGAGCCAACTACCCTGGCACAACCCCGAGCGCGTCGCCAAACTCGAAGCGGCGCTGCGCGAACGTATTCTGATTATCGACGGCGGCATGGGCACCATGCTGCAGGGCCATCAGCTGGACGAGTCGAGCTTCCGTGGCGATCGCTTCGTCGAAGGCCACGACAGTCATCACCAGCACGACCATCCCGGTAGCTGCGACCTCAAGGGTAATAACGACCTGCTGACGCTGACCAAACCGGACATCATTCGCGGCGTGCACGAGGCTTATCTGCAAGCTGGCGCCGATCTGGTCGAAACCAATACCTTCAACTCTACGCGCATCAGCCAGGCCGATTACCACCTGGAGCATCTGGCTTACGAGTTGAATCGCGAAGGTGCCGCGCTGGCCCGCGCCGCGTGCGATGCCGTGGAGACAGCGGAACGTCCGCGCTTTGTCATCGGTGTGCTTGGTCCCACCAGCCGTACCGCATCGCTGTCGCCGGACGTCAATGACCCGGGATTCCGCAATGTGACTTTCGAGGAGCTGGTCAGCAACTACATGGAGTCGACCAGCGGACTGATCGATGGCGGTGCCGACCTGATCATGGTCGAGACCATCTTCGATACGCTCAATGCCAAGGCCGCGCTGTTTGCGATCAGCGAAGTATTTCGCGAGCGCGGCTACCGGCTGCCGATCATGATCTCCGGCACCATCACCGACCGCTCCGGCCGCACCCTGTCCGGCCAGACGGCGGAGGCTTTCTATTATTCCGTGAGCCATGCGCGGCCGTTGTCGGTGGGCCTCAACTGCGCACTGGGCGCCGCCGATCTGCGTCCTCATGTGCAGACCTTGGCCAACAGTGCCAGCTGCTTTATCAGCACGCATCCGAATGCCGGCTTGCCGAACGCCTTTGGTGAATACGACGAAACACCCGAGCAGATGGCCTCGGTGATCGGCGGTTTCGCTCGCGACGGTCTGCTCAACATGGTCGGCGGCTGCTGCGGCACGACGCCTGCGCATATACGCGCCATTGCCGAGGCTGTGCGCGATTACGCCCCGCGCGCGCTCCCCACGGCCGAGCAGCAAGCCGCGTGATCGGCTGCTGCATAAAAAGACAAGAGTCCCGTTATACATGAGCGTCACCCGCCACACCCGTCTGTCCGGCCTCGAACCGCTGGTACTTACACCCGACCTGCTGTTCGTCAATGTCGGTGAGCGTACCAATGTCACCGGCTCGGCGCAGTTCAAGAAACTGATCAAGGAAGAACGCTACGAGGAAGCCGTCGACGTCGCGCGTCAACAGGTGGCCAGCGGCGCGCAGATCATCGACGTCAACATGGACGAAGGCTTGATCGATTCGGAAGCGGCGATGACGCGCTTTCTGAACCTGATCGCCGCCGAACCGGATATCGCACGCGTACCGGTGATGGTCGACTCCTCCAAGTGGACCGTGATCGAGGCCGGTCTGCGCTGCCTGCAGGGCAAAGGCATCGTCAACTCGATCTCGATGAAGGAAGGCGAAGCGCTGTTCCTGGAACATGCGCGCAAGGTGCAGCAATACGGTGCCGCCGTGGTCGTCATGGCGTTCGACGAACAGGGCCAGGCCGATACCTGCGAACGCAAGGTCGAGATCTGCTCGCGTGCCTATGAGCTGTTGACCCGCGAACTCGATTTCCCGCCCGAAGACATCATTTTCGATCCGAATATCTTCGCCATCGCCACCGGCATCGAAGAACATAACAACTACGCGGTGGACTTCATCGAAGCCACCCGCGAAATCAAGCGGCGCTTTCCGAATACCCATGTATCCGGTGGCGTCTCGAACGTATCGTTCTCGTTCCGCGGCAACAATACCGTGCGCGAAGCGATCCATTCGGTGTTCCTGTATCACGCGATTCGCGCCGGCATGGACATGGGCATCGTCAACGCTGGTGCGTTGATGATCTATGACGATGTCCCGGCGGAACTGCGCGAGCGCGTCGAAGATGTCGTGCTTAACCGACGCACCGACGCCACCGAGCGTCTGCTGGAAATCGCCGAAAGCTTCAGGGCAAAGAAAGGCGAAGTCATCGTCGAAAACCTCGCCTGGCGCGAAAAGCCGGTACGCGAGCGCCTGAGCCACGCGCTGGTACACGGCATCGACCAGTATGTCGTCGAGGACACCGAAGAAGCGCGTAAGGACTCCACACGCCCACTGGACGTGATCGAAGGGCCGCTGATGGACGGCATGAATGTCGTCGGCGACCTGTTCGGTGCCGGCAAGATGTTCCTGCCCCAGGTAGTGAAATCCGCGCGCGTAATGAAGCGCGCCGTCGCCCATCTGATTCCGTATATCGAAGAAGAAAAACTGCGCACCGGCGATGCCGGCAAGAACAACGGCAAGATCGTCATGGCGACTGTCAAAGGCGACGTGCACGACATCGGCAAGAACATCGTCGGCGTGGTGCTGCAGTGTAATAACTTCGAAGTGATCGACCTCGGTGTCATGGTATCCGCGCAAAAGATCCTTGATACAGCGCGTGCCGAGAACGCCGATATCATCGGATTATCCGGCCTGATCACTCCCTCGCTCGAAGAAATGAGCCAGGTCGCACGCGAGATGCAGCGACAGGATTTCCAGATACCGCTGATGATCGGTGGCGCCACCACCTCGCGTGCGCATACCGCGCTCAAGATCGAGCCGCACTACAAATCACCGACCGTGTGGGTCAAGGATGCCTCGCGCGCCGTAGGCGTGGCGCAGTCGCTGGTCAGCAAGGAGCTGGTCGACAACTTCATGGCAAAGATCCGCAGCGAGTACGAGGAAATCCGCGAACGCCACAAGCAACGTGGCCCCGGCAAGCATCTCGTACCACTGGAGAAAGCACGCGCACAACGCTGGCGTTGCGACTGGGCGAGCTATACGCCGCCGACACCCAACAAAGCCGGCCTGACTGTCTTTGACAACTATGATTTGGCCGAACTGCGCCAGTACATCGACTGGACGCCCTTCTTCAATGCCTGGGAACTGGCCGGCCGCTATCCGGCCATTCTTACCGACGAGGTGGTCGGCAAGCAGGCCACCGAATTGTTCGCCGATGCACAGGCCATGCTGGACAAGCTGATCGCCGAGCGCTGGCTGACCGCGCGTGGGGTGATCGGCTTCTGGCCTGCACACAGCATCGACGACGACATCGTCGTTACCAACGACGGCAAGACCACCAGACTCCACCACCTGCGCCAGCAGGTCGACAAACCCGTCGAACGCCCCGACTTCTGTCTAAGCGATTTCGTTGCACCCAAGGACGCTGGCAAACACGATTGGCTGGGTGGTTTTGCAGTCACTGCCGGGATCGGCATCGAGAAGCATGTCGCCCGCTTCGAGGCTGTGCACGACGACTATTCCTCGATCATGCTCAAGGCGTTGGCCGATCGCCTCGCCGAGGCTTTTGCCGAGCGTATGCACGAACGCGTACGTCGTGAATTCTGGGGCTATGCGCCGCAGGAAACCCTGGATAACCACGCGCTCATCGAAGAGAAGTACCAGGGCATCCGCCCTGCCCCCGGCTACCCGGCCTGCCCCGATCACACCGAAAAGACGACCTTGTTCCAGTTACTGGATGCGACTGGCAACGCCGGCATCGAGCTGACCGAAGGCTTCGCGATGTATCCCACCGCGGCCGTCTCGGGCTGGTATTTCTCGCACCCGGAAAGCCAGTACTTCGTCGTCGGGCGTCTGACCCGGGAACAAGTCGACGATTACGCCAAGCGTAAAGGCTGGACCCGCGAGCAGGCCGAGCGTTGGCTGGCTCCGAATCTCGATTACGATCCGGAGTAATTGAGGGCGGTCGCTCTAAACCTCACTCTCCACTAACGCCTTGCGCCGCTTCACCTCGCGCAGATGCACCCACAGGTTGTAGACGGAAACAAAGGTCGGGAAAAAGTTGGAAAGAATACCCACCGAATCGTTCTTGCCGATGATGAAGTAGGCCAGCAACAACACGCTGCCGCACACCGACAACCACCAGAACGCCAGCGGCATCACCACCCGTTTCAACTTGCGGGTGTAGTAGAGCTGGACGAACCAGCGGCTGGTAAACATGATCGAGCCGGCATAGCCCACCGCCTTCCACGGCGTCAGATGGAAGCGATTCAGCGCCTCGATAATGTGGTTGAGTTCGTGCTGAAGGAAGTCCATAAGCGGGCCGGATGCAGGAAGGGAAACGGGGCATTCTATCAAGCCATACGCCCCTTCCCGGCAGCTTTCGGCCCGGAAACCTGCCCCGGCAGGCATTGACGCCGGTCCCGAAGTCCCTATAATGGCGCGTTCTCGGCGGGCGGTTAGCTCAGCGGTAGAGCACTGCCTTCACACGGCAGGTGTCACAAGTTCGATCCTTGTACCGCCCACCACCGATTCAGAAACCGGCCCTTTGCGGCCGGTTTCGTCGTTTCAGGGCAACGGAAAAGCGGAGCGTGCGTGTAGCAGCGGGCGCTTCACACCGCAGGTGTCACACCTTCGATCCTTGTACCGCCCACCACCGATTCAGAAACCGGCCCTTTGTGGCCGGTTTCGTCGTTTCAGGGCTGCGGAAAAGCGGAGCGTGCTTGTAGCAGCGGGCGCTTCACACCGCAGGTGTCACACCTTCGATCCTTGTACCGCCCACCACCGATTCAGAAACCGGCCCTTTGCGGCCGGTTTCGTCGTTTCAGGGCAACGGAAAAGCGGAGCGTGCGTGTAGCAGCGGGCGCTTCACACGGCAGGTGTCACACCTTCGATCCTTGTACCGCCCACCACCGATTCAGAAACCGGCCCTTTGCGGCCGGTTTCGTCGTTTCAGGGCCGCGTGATCAGAGGGACTCTGTTGGAGCACCCTTCGAACCAGACCCAAGCTCCTGAGCACAGGACTTCCCCAGCGATGTCAAAAGCCACCCTCCCATGAGGTACTGAGCAAGGCCCTTGGCCTCCAGCCCCGACAAGGCTTCCTTGTCGCTCTTGAGCAAGCCAACGTATCCCATGTAAAGGAATCGGAGCACGGCGGCTTCGTGCGCGGTCAACGTGAGGCCGTCCACGCGCAATTCCGCGGAGGCCGCCTTGGTGTTTTCTTGAGGGCTCTTTTTTTTCTTGGGTCCCACCGTGCTGTCCTCGTGGCGCACGAACAAGCGACTCGACCAGCCGGCTGTTCCGGGACACAAGGTACAACGAAAAACTGGGCGGCGGCTTCCCGCCTCTTACCGGCTCCTGGCTACCAGGGCATCTTTGGCATGTCGCTTGACCACACCCACCGCAAACCGAAACGCCGGACTCGGATCATCCAGGCGGAACGAGTGGTAGTGAGCATGCGTCCACTGACGAACGACGGCCCACCAATTGAGTGGCATGGCCCGGCGCTGTGCCCATAAGGTCCCGAAGTCTCTGTAGAAATCAACGCAGCCGGCGCCCACGACATAGTGAGGCGAGGCCAACCGCACTTCATGCCCCAGTGCATCCTGCCAGGCCATCTCGCAGACGTTGACACCGCAGCGCGCGGCAAACTCCACATAGGTCCAGGCGCGCGAGTTGATCTCCAGGATACGAAACGCGCCATCGCGAGCGTCGCGCTTGAACTCCGCGCTGAATATCCCGCGATAATCCAACGCCGCCAACAGCGCTTCGAGGTGTCGCAAAGGCACCTCTACATCGATCAAGGGGATGCTTTCGCAATACGAACTGTTGCCGAAGTCAGGCGGCGAAATACGGTACCGCCTTCGCGCGAACAAGCCGGTCAGGACACCATGGCGGTCGCGAAAACCATCGATGAAATAGTGATCCGCCGCCGTGCCGGGGACATACTCCTGCGCCATCAGCTTAAATCCCCTCGCATGCAGGGATTGCCAGCGGGTGAGCAGCTCGGTGCGGCTGGTGACCCAGACGCCCTTTGCACCCATCACATCGCTGAACTGTTGCGAATTGATCGGCTTGAGAAATACCCGATCGAGCTCGTCAAAGGGCACCGCCGTTACGTCATCCACGCTTTCGAGATAGAACGTTCTCGGGTGCGGCATGCTGGTGCCGGATAAGAACCGCGCGAACTTTGACTTGTCCTGCAATAGCGCCTGCGTCGCCGACGACGCGGTACTCACGGCAAATTTTGATCCCAGTAGTGCGTCGGGTAGTTCGCTCATCCAGAGCGCAGCATCATCCGCGCCAGCGATAAGTACAGCCTTATCCAGCGGCATACGATCGAGAGCCTCATGACCAGCACTCCCCAGAGCGCCATCCCAGGGAACGTCCGGCGTCGGTCGATACCATCGCGATGCAGTTACATGGTCGCCTTTAGGACAGGCTACGTAACTGTCGATGCCCGCCATGCGCAAGCAGCGCAAAATACCAAGCGCGGTCGGTCCGCGACCGACGACAATTGCCGGTACACCAGCACACGCTGCGCTTCGCATTGGACTCCCCTGCTAGCCATCGATAACGATGCCTTGCAGCGATGCTAGCACCGGCATTTGCCGGAAAAAGGCCAGAACGGGCGACTCTAACTTAAGGCCTATCAATCGCCTTCGCGTCACCGCTCACGCACAAAGTTACGACGACAGAGCACAGGCCAGGTGGAAAGCGCATCGGTGCCCCGGGCTGCGTATGCATCGAAAGCCTGGCGAAGGCTTGGCGCAAGAAATCACCTTCTGCTTGGCTGGCGCATCAGCCGAAAGAAACAGCTCATCTTGCACATTAAGGCGACCATAGGCGATGCGGTTAACACCCATCCGCTGAAAACCCGCCTGCGTTTTTGTCGGAGCGGCTTCAGCCGCGACACCCGGCTGCGTCACGGCTTGTCGCGACTGAAGTCGCTCCTACAGAGATTGCCTGAGCGCCTAAGAGGTGTGGCTCACTCCAGATGGCTTGTCCCGTTGCAACGACAACAAGAACAACACAACTGCCAATGCAACGTAGGCCCCGACGAACTGCCACACCATGGACTGCGCACCAGCGCTCAACTGCCAGGGTAAATAAATTCCGCCGGCCAGATCGACCGAATGAATCAGGCCGAATACTGTCAGCACCGCGCCAAGCAGCACGATGCCCGCGGCACGTGCAACGCGTCCATCGATAAGCGCCACGACAAAACTGGCCCAGATCATCGAGGTGATGATGAAGCCGTTGCCTAACACGGCGATCACCGCCAACTCGGAGATGCCACGCGTGTTGTCGTTGAACAACGCAACAAAATGATCCGGCGCCACATACGTGGGATCGCTGAGCTTGATCGTCACCATGCGTGCGATTGCCGGAAAGAAACTGAAGACCACGGCAGCGGCATAGCGCATCGGCGTGGCCTCGAAGGCCTGCACGGTAATGCCAATGGCAACAAAGACAAGAATCGGCGCGAGTACCGACAGGGGCACCAGCTCGACGATGTTCGACACATAGCCAAAAATACCGCCCAAGCCGATCACCAGACCGGTCAGCAAGGTATAGCCGCTACGCGCCCCCATGGCTTTGTACGAAGGCTGTCCGATGTACGGCGTTGTCTGCGCGACGCCGCCGCAGAAACCGGCCACCAAAGTGGCCAGCGCCTCGACCAGCAGGATGTCGCGCGTGGAGTAGTCGTCGCCGGCGGCGCGCGCGCTTTCGGTCACATTGATACCGCCGACAACCATCAACAGGCCGAACGGAAGAATCAGCGGCAGATACGGCAGCGTGTATGCCAGGCCATGCGTCCATTCGAGCGTGGGCAGCGGTAAGGCAAAGCGCCACTCCCATGCAGGCGGCACGTGGTAGCCGTTCCCCAGCAATCCCAAGGGACCGAGCAGGAAGTAGAGCAAGGCAGCAACAACGAAAGCCACCAACACACCCGGAAGGCCAAACGGCAGACGCCCTCTTGCCACCAGCGCATACAACACGATACCCAGCCCGGCAAAACCGACCACCGGCACTTTCAGAATCTCCACCAGCGGCAGGAAACCCATCAGCACCAGTGCGATGCCGGCAATCGACCCGAGCAACCCGGCGCGCGGCACATGCCGCTGCACCATCGCGCCGAAGAACGACAGCACCGTCTTCAACACACCCATCACGACCAGCGACGCCATACCCAACTGCCAGGTCGCAACAGCCGCGGCATGCGGGTCCATGCCGCTCTGTTTGAAGCTCAGGAAGGCCGGTCCCAGCACCAGCAGCGCCATGCCGATGCTCGTGGGAGCGTCCAGGCCAAGCGGCATGGCAGTGACATCCTCCCTGCCCGTGCGACGGGCCAATCGCCGCGCCATGATCGTATAGGCGATATTGCCAAGCAGCACGCCCAGCGCCGTCCCGGGAAACATGCGCAGGAAGACGATATCCGCGGGAAACCCGAAGATATGGATCAGCGCCATGGAGAGAAAGGCCATGATCGACAGGTTGTCGACCACCAGCCCAAGGAAGCCATTGAGATCGCCTGACGCGAGCCAGCGACGGGAAGCAGTTTGCACGGTAATTCCTGCGGATGCGCTAAGGAAGGACTTTAGAACGAAACATCGGCCGGCTGGGTAACACGCAGCACCGATTGATCGCCGGTCTTGTGCTTCCAGGCGGCACGGATGGCTTCGACCTTGGCGCGATTCTCGGCGGTGTCGGGATAGTCGATCACCAGCATTTTGGAGCGGAGCCGCTCGGGCGAGGTTTGTTGCTTGCCCTGCCACTGGCCGTAGACATCGATCACGCTCAAGCCATCCGGAAAGCGCGATGTCACCTCGCGATCGAGAAACGCACGCCAGTCCTGCTCGCTAACGCCGCTTTTCGTATCGTCGGCCAACCCAAGTCCAAAGTAGAGACGTGTATCGACCCAGCCTTGTGCCTGCGCCGGATGGGCGGTGTCGCCATGTAGCGTCGAGCCCGGCGTCGTCGACTGTACGGCGCAAGCGGCCAGCGGAAGAAGCAAAGCAAACGTCATAAGCATATGACGCGCGGTTTTATCGAAATGCATTTGGACATCCAGACGTATAGATTGAAATCGCAAGAAGTATTGACAAGCCTTCACCGCAATGCAACAAATACCTCACCTGCCCGTCAGGCCCGTGCCCACTGCCAACGCACGCTTTCGCTTTTCCAGGGAACCCGCTACACCGTGATTTGCCTTGTCCCCGCCAGCACCATGCCGCACGCGCTAACCGCGATGCGGCGATGTTACCGCCGCTAGGCGTTGCCCGCTCGCGGCGCCCTGGCGCCTCTCTTGCCAACCTCGCCCGCGATCTCGGGCGAAGGCATCCGTTTGTTCAAGGACCATCGATGTTGCTTTCTACTCTGCGCTTCCGGCATAGCCGTCTTTATATTGCCCTTGGCCTGGGCCTCGCTGTGGCGCCCCTGCATGCCCAGCAAGCGGCCGACGATCAACAAGCAAAAACGCTCGAACAGGTCGTCGTCACAGGCGTACGTGCCAGCGGTCGCACGGCGTTGGAATCACCGGTGCCGATCGACGTGTTGACGCAGCAGGATCTGCGTGCCGCCGGCGCCGTCAACGGCGAGCTGGGCCAGGCGCTGGCGACGCTGTTGCCGTCGTTCAATTTCCCGCGCCAATCCAACTCCGGCGGCTCGGATCATGTCCGCGCGGCACAGCTACGCGGGCTCTCGCCGGACCAGGTCCTGGTATTGGTCAACGGCAAGCGCTTCCATACCTCGGCACTGGTCAATACCGACACCAAGATCGGGCGCGGCACCACGCCTGTCGATTTCAATGCGATCCCGATCAGCGCGATCAAGCGTATCGAAGTGCTGCGCGATGGCGCCGGCGCGCAATACGGCTCCGATGCCATCGCCGGCGTGGTCAATATCATCCTTGACGATGCGCACGAAGGCGGCGAAGTGGTAGCCAACTACGGCGCCAATCACACGCACTTCAGCCCGACAAACCGTGATATCACCGATGGGCAAAGTACGTTCGCGAGCGCAAAGTTCGGTACCCGGCTGGCCGGCACCGGTTTTTTCGACGGCGGCATCGAGGTCAGCCATCACAACGCTACCAATCGCGCCGGCCTCGATACCGTGCCCGATTTCATCGCCGATCCCACGCCCGCCAATCTGGCGCTGCAGGGGCGCCGCAACTACATCGCTGGCGACCCGGAAAGCGAAAGCTACAACGGCTGGTTCAACAGTGAGCTACCGCTGACCGACACGACCAAATTGTATGGCTTCGGTACCTATACCCAGCGGCATACGATCGGTGACAACTATTTTCGTTATCCCGACAGCAGCGCCAATGTCCCTTCGATTTATCCGGACGGCTATCTGCCCCAATCGTTGGGTCACAACCGCGATGCGCAGGTGGCAGGCGGCGTGCGTGGACGATGGGGAGACTGGAACTACGATGGCAGCTTGAACTGGGGCAGCAACGCGTTCGACTACGACCTGCGCGATTCGCTGAATGCCTCGCTGGGTACGGATAGCCCCACCTCGTTTCACATTGCGTCCTATCGTTTCGACCAGACCAGCGCCAACCTCGACACCAACCGCGACTTCAGCATCGGCAGCCGGTTTCTTACCCTGGCACTGGGCGGCGAGTTTCGCCACGAAAGTTTCCAGACCAAACCAGGCGATCCTGCTTCGTATGCCGTCGGACCCATCGTCGACGCCCCAGCAGGCGCGCAAGCTGGCGGTGGCTTGCAACCGCAGGACGCGGCACATCTGACACGTCAGGTCAAAGCGCTGTATGCCGAAGCGTCCAGCGACATCACCGACCATGTCTTTGTCGATGCAGCCACGCGTTATGAGCACTACAGCGATTTCGGTGGCAACTGGAGCGGCAAACTCAGCGGACGTTGGGAATTCGTGCCCGGCTTTGCGTTGCGCGGCGCGGTATCGAACAACTTCCGCGCACCGTCGCTGAGCCAGATCGGCTTCGAATCCACCACCAGCGGTTACGGTGCCGACGGCAAACTCGTCACCGGCCGCATCCTTTCGGTCAATAACCCGCTGGCGCGCGGCTTGGGCGCTACGTCACTGAAGCCGGAGAAGTCACGCAATATCAGCCTGGGTCTGACCGGCCAGATCGGCAGCCGGTTCGATTTCACCCTGGACGTCTACCAGATCCATATCGACAACCGGGTAACGCTCTCCGAGACCATCGACAGCCCGGGCCTCGAAGATTACATCCTGCAGCACTTCGGTGTGCCCGGCGTGCAGAGCGTGGCGTTTTTCACCAACGCGGTGGACACACGCACTCGCGGCGCCGAACTGGTCGGCAATTACCACATACCGTGGGCCGGCGGACAACTGCTGCTGACGGCGGCCTATAGCCACAACAATACCGACATCCTGCACGTTCGCGCCACGCCCGAACAGCTCGCGGCGACCGGCGCTGGCAATGTGTTGTTCGGCGACGAAGAGCGCAATACCTTGACCGACGCCGCGCCGAAACAGCGCGGATCGTTTACCGCGAAATGGGACAACGCGCGCTGGAGCCTGCTCACTCGCGTTACACGCCAGGGCTCGACCGTGCGCGTCTTCGATTTCGGCGGCGGCTTCGAACCGGAGCAGCGCTACGCCGCACGCTGGCAGCTCGATGCGGAGGCGGAATACCACGTCACCAAGCAACTGAGCCTGGCCCTCGGTGGCTACAACATCACCAACCAGTACCCTACCCGCTCCAATAGCGATATCAACTACGGTGGCAATTTTCCGTATGACGTGATCTCGCCGATCGGTACGAATGGGGCGTATTGGTATGGGCGGGTGCGGTATACGTTCTAGATTTGCTAGCCTGTAAAAAAAGAAAGGGCGCATCCTGCGCCCTTTCCTTCGACTTCATTGCAACAGGCTCAATTACGCGCCAGTGCAACCGTTGATCTTGAGCTGATTGACATTGGTGCCAGTGATGAAGGCGTAACCCGTACCGTAACCGTTGGGGCCCGCACCGATCGTGGTCACACCAGTAGCCGGGCTATAGGGGTTGAACAAGAAGCTGCGCAGAGCAGTCAGGTTCGGGTTACCCTTGTTGTTGGCCAGCAGGTAGGTCACGGCGACGATGGGATAACCATTGGCCGGGTTCGAGTAGGTGGTCGGATCGACCACGAGCAAGCAACCCTTGGTGCCCGGAACCGTCTGTGCGCCCAGGACCGGCGTACCATCAGGGTTAACGCCAGTGATCACCATATCCGTCTTCGGAACAGAGACGGCATAGCCGGCCGTGATGGGGTTGACCAGATCCGTGATCGGATCCTTGAAGGCGGTGGTGCCATGCTTTGCGATCTTGGCGTAGCTTACCGAAGTCACCGGCGACGTAGCACCCATGGGCTGCGGCTGGACCAGCGTATTGGCGGCCTCAGCGTAACCGATGGAGCCATCGGCGCCATTCACCGTGGTGATCACGGCTGGGTTGCCACTGACACCGGTACCGCCCGGGAAGCCCGTCAGAGTGGCGACGACGTTCGTGAAGGTCTGATCGGTAGTGAAATGACCACCCAGCGTGTCACCCGCCGGGCCGCAAAGTGCAGCCAGATGGTTGCTGAAGTTGAACGTGGTGCCGCTGCCGTCGGAGCGGAACACCAGCTTGATGGTCTTGGAGGGGAAGCTGGAATTGATCTGGTTCCAGTTGGTGGTCACGCCCGAGAAGATCTGGCAAACCTGATCATCCGTCAGGTTCAGGGAACCTTGCGGGACATCGGTGTTGTTGTACACGACGGCGATCGAACCAACCAACGCCGGGAACTGCACCGGCTCGGAGTGGGCGGAGCCCTTGTTGGTCACATAGGTGGTGTATTCGGCTCCGCTCATCGGAGCGTCGGAGGCGACGAAATCCGGACGTGCCGTGACAGCAGCGGTCGGAATCTCAAAACCCGTGATGGCCGGATTGCTGAAGACCGGGCAAACGCCACCAGCCGACAGCGAAGGCGAGCCGGAGGTATCACCGTTCAGCACGCGCTTGCCACCGCCACTACCGGTCTGGCAGTAAGAAATCGTGTTGCTCGTGGTGGCCGCCCAAGCGCCGAACAAGGAGTTCGCGTCAACGACCGCGGCGTTCGACGAGAACGGGACAACCGTCGAATTCTGCGACAAACGAGCGATACCAGGAGTCGAAAGAAAACTCCAACCGACATAGCCACCGGCCGGCAGCGTAGCGCCACCGCCGTACAGGGTGGTGCTCATCGCGCTGGTAGCCAGGGTGCCGCCGGCGCACAACAGAAGCGCGCCCGCGAGCAGTTTCATACGGGCATTTCCCATCTTCATTCCAGACATGGTGTATCCCCAATAGCTTAGTAACCTCCGGATTGGAGGCCGAGCATTTATGCCCCAATGCAATGACATCGCTATTAAGAAAAGAAGACCGCTTATATTCCTTAAATATTACAAGGTTAAATGTAAATCAAATTAACTTCATTTAAATGTTTTACAAACGAGCAACCTTATTGCAAGAACGATTGCAAAATAAAAATTCAATGCCTGAAAAACATCAAATAATTATTTGATGTCCACACAAGGAAAAATATTTTTCGTGATACGAATCAAATTATAAATGAGCGATACATCACAAATAAACCATCGGCCATTTTCTATCTTATCGATCTTTACTTAAATTCACGAATCATTGACGCCACTTCCGCATCCAGATCGGCGCAGCTACCTAAGGCATCCAACTCATCGCCAGCCAATTCAGAAAGCACGAACCGCACGGCGCTGCGGCGCCCTTCCCTGCACCAAAGGTTCAAGACATACGGCAGAGCCCTGATAATATCGGTAGCCATCTCGCCACCCGATCTGCGTTGCAGGCGCTTTTTGACGACATAATCTATCCGAAGACTAATGGCAGCACCCTGGTTCCTTATCAGTTCTTCCAGTTGGCTCCGCCCACAATGATCGATAAACCAGTCCGCCACACGATACTGGCCCGCACTAAATAATTGACGCAGGGTTTCTGCTACGACATGAACACTGCTCATGAGCGCCTCTCGCTTAAAAAGAGGCAAAAAAACGCCATGACCGCTGCAAGCGGACTTGTCTTTGCCATCGCAATACTCCAATCCTTCCTTGATGAAACGCGTCTTTCCGCGCGACCGCTGCTGCCGTCCGTTCTATCAGGGCGGCAGCTCACGGAAGCGCGTCCTTAATTACTGGGACAAGTGCTTTTGCTCCTCTGCCGTCAGCACTTTTCGCTTGGCGCTCGTCAGGCGTCCCGCTCCCAGAACCTGTACGGGGCTGTCCTGATCGTAGCCATTTCCGCCAACGCTTCCCTGCGGGTTGCTACCGGCGTCACTACCACTACCAAGCACATGGACGGAAATAACCGACGGCTGCTGGTTGCGTGCATCGTCACGTTGCCTGTTGGCCATGTCTTCCGCGACGTGGCTGACAGCGCCCGCTGCGGCGCTTGCAGCGCTCAGTGCACCAACATTGACCGACTGGGCAATCGGCACACCGATCTTCTCGCCCTGCACCTGAATATTGTCGGCGTTGGCCACCTGTGCCGCTGCCACTACCAGATTGCCCGAGACGCGGATACCGGCGTCGCCTGCATCGACGGTCCCTCGTGGCGCCATCAGGAAGGCATTGCCAGCTGGCGCTCCCGCTACCGTTTGCAGGGTCGCGATGCCGGCTCCGCTAACCTCGCCCAAGGGAGCGATTTCGCAGAATGCATCGATATCGCACAAGAAGCTCAGCGGCGGAATCTCGGACGTCGTCTTGGCGCCCTTGCCCGCATTGATATCACCGTTGGAGCTCCAGGCGACAATATCGCCGCCCTGTTCCGTAAAGATGCGACTTTGCGCCAGCAATACACTACGGTCGGTAAAGATGTTGATACTGCCTTGACGAAGAGTGAGCAATCCCAGATTGTTGGGGCCCGCAACGACCTGCCCGGTCAAACTGTTGACGATCACCGGCGGCGACGCAGTACTACCAAGAAGCGCCTGCCCGCCGGGGCCGAGAATGTTCACGTCGCCGCCTTGTTGCGTCTGAATCGTGGTGTTGCGCAGATCCAGATCGCCGGTGTCTATGGTCTTCTGCGCGCCGTTGATACCACCTGCTCCAGCGCCATTGTCCGTGTATCCCAAAGATGCGGGGAACAAGGTGGAAAGCGCGTCGTAACCCCGTGCATATTGGCCCTGGAACGGACTGGACGGGTCGTTGTAATCGGAACCGACCGTCGAAAGAATCTTGAACAGAGCCTTCTGTACGAAAATGAGCTGGACATTGCTCGGTAGCTGTTGGAACTGACTCCATGCCTGATCCGTCGTCAGATTCACTACCGGCTTGTCTTTCACCAGGCCCGTATCCACGGACAAACCGGATACATAGTCATCCATGAAGCTGACAAGGTCAGGGGTCAGGCTCGGAATCCCTTCAACACCTGCCGAAGGATCGATATAACGGGCAATGAATGCCGCCTCGTTGATGCCCGGCGCAATGCCGTACATCAACTGGATCGATGCCCCCTCGCTGGGAAGGTAGGGATTGAACGCATTACCGATGCTATCGATGCCTGACTGTATGTTGCCGTCAACGACCAGGTTACTGTTGCCGGTGTTGATTTTTACTTGAACCGCTTCCGCCTGACTGGTCAACGGACCGATATCGCGGCCAGCCTGCACCTGCAGCGTTCCGGGACCACCTTGTACAAGCACCGGCAGGATGAATGCACCAGTCAGGAACTGGCTGGTATGAAGGGTCAGCGAGGTATCGTAGATATCGCGCCCAGCGGAAATGAGACTGACATCCGAAGCATGGGTCTGCTGGCCGATATAGACCAGATCGACGATATCCCGCCCTGCCTCGATGCGCGCCGGCTTGTTCGGCACGAGATAGAACTCGTTCAGCGCACCACCCTCGCCATCGACGATGTCGCCATTGAGCGCATAGATACGCACCGGCTCGGCGTCGTCACCATGCAAGGGTTGCGGCTGATGCACCAGGCTCGCGAAGTTGGCTATCCAGTTGCCGGTCGAACCGTACAGGTATCCGTTCGCGGCCAGGTTGACGGCCACCCTTGCCCCGTTGCCGCCCAATGCATCCGTATTGAGAGGCGATGGCAGTAACGATGCCGGAGCATCGATAAGACCCCACGACTGATAACTACTCTGCTGATTGTCGAAATGAACCGACCCTTGCGCCAACAGTGTGAGATTGCCGTCGGACGATGGGTAGAGTTCTCCGGGCGAGAGCAGCGACAAGTCGCCACTTGCAGCGGTAAGGTTCAGTGTCGCCGGCAATACGAAGCTTGCCGTACCGTCCACGGCCTCACCGTTGCCAAAGAGTCTCAACGAGTTGGTCAGACTGCCAAAGCGCAGATCGCCGCCCTCGGCCAGGACGGCCAGGGACGAATCGGTCCCGTAGCTCTGTCCATCGAAGTGCCCTGCCGGCAGCGACGCATCCAAGACACCCGAACCTGGAACCAGATCCAGCCAGGAAGGGTTGTATACCCCTCCCAGATCGACATCCTTGCCCGCAGAAACAGTCAATTGAGCGTCCTGCATGGCAAGCAGCGTTGCCACAGGAACCGGGGTGGACGTGCCGTTCAACGTCGTGCTGCTGAAATCAGCGCCGATGCTGCCACTAGCGTGGATATTTCCGGTGCCGCGCGAAACGAAATAGTCGCCGCTAAGGATGTTGCCGCCGGCATTGACGTTGAGATCGCCACTGCCGATGGTATTGACCACACGGCTACCATCGGGATTGGTACTGATGGACCAGGTGGTGGGTAGCGATACCGACAATTGGCGGATATCGCCACCTGCGTCGATAGCAACATTGCCACCAACGCTCATGATGCCTTGGTCGAAACCGCTGAAGTTGATCGATGAACGGCTCCCATCGGCACTGTTGCCAGTTTGCATCCACTGCCACCAGTACTGAGCAATCGAAGTGCCCTTGACTCCTGTGGCGCTGCCATCGGTATCCACGACCTGCTGGATGCCGATGATGTTGCCACCGGCTTGCAGGCTGATATCGCCCGCATCGACTGGATTGACCACGTTGTTCACTGCCAGTTCGGCCGTGCCAGGTGCCTGCCAGAGCGTAACAGATGCCTTCGTCTGGGCGCCTGAGGGCACGCCCGCCGTGTACACGGCGGCGGGCGCCTGATCGTCCAGCCAGACGATATCGGTTGCAGCAGCCATGTCGATATCGCCATTGCCGGTTCTCACCAGTGTCGGCGTATAGACCGTGTGGCCAGTGTTGGGATCGACATAATCGGTATGGCCGTCAAGGGTGATCTGGCCTCCCGCAGAGGCCTGGGCCACACTCGCGGCCTGCACAGCCAATGGATCCGCGCTGGCGAAATTGGCACCACTAACCAGTCGATACGAGCTGCTGTTGCCTCCGACCAGTGTCGCGCTCAACAAAGGAAGCGGGTTACCGGCCGTCATCAAGGGCGAGGGACTGTTATCCGTCGGCGGCGGTGCCGGAGTGATGCGGTCCTCGGTCGTAGGCGGTGCAGCCAGCGTTACCAGATCGTCCGGTACCGCCAAAGTGGCCTGACTGAATTGCGCTTGCTTGGCGGCATCAAGCAGATAGTCCTGATAGCTCGCGAAATAGGCAGGGTAATTGTTGAGTGTCGTGGGCGATGGCGGCGGCGCCTCATGCGATATGCCAGGAGTACCTATTCCAAGCGCGACTACACCCAACAGGAGCGCCGGCGGTGCGGAGTCCAGCAACGGATTGGTCGAATTCTCGGTCAGATATTTTGCATACAAAATATACTGACCGTAATATTCGTTGATTGCCTCCTGATCCGCTCCCTGCAACTCCACTGGGGCGAAGAACCATCCCGGCACATCATCGGTCGACACGAACAGATTGTTTTCAACCGCATTTTGCAGGTCCAGCCAGGCATCGCTTGCCGCCTGCCATGTTCCATCCGGTGGCGCGGCACCGGAGACGACACTTGAGGTCTGGAAAAATCCATCCGTAATGCTCGCTCGAATATCGAGGTTGCGCTCCGCGCGGAAGCTGAGGATCGGCGCCTGATCGCCATAGCGATACGCCAGATTGAGGCTTCCGTCCGCGTTCTGGGTACCGGCGCCAAGATTCCAATTGGTCAGGATCGAGATATCGCCCTGATTCTTTCCCGGATCGGGATTGATCAGATCGATACCCGGACGAATGTTGAAATTGGCAATCGAGGAGAACCGTGATCCGACATTGATACCCGGGGTCTCCACAAAGCCCATCAACGTACCCGGCCCCTTGGACGGATCACCATCGACATACCCATAAAAGCTTTGATGCGCCGTATTCGGCGTATCCGGGACGAACATATATTTGGCCAGATATTCGGCCATCTGAGCTGCGTCGTTCGGATCGGGAGCAGGCGGCTGGTTGCCGGCGGCATCCACGAAATGGCCGGAAACCAGTCGAGCCTGATTAGTCGCCGGATCAATTTCATACCAGCCGGCCGGATCCACGATACCGTCAAAATGCTGCGCGGGATTGCTCGCACCGTTGGCGTCATCCGTGCTCCATGTGGCATAGGCCTCTAGCGTAACGCCACTGCTGTCGATCAACTGAGCGCCGCTATCCACAGTCACATTCACGTCTTTGGTGGTCAGCAATGGTGCACGCAACACAAGGGAGCCGTCGCCGCCATCGCCACCCATCTTCAGCACCGCATGGTTGCCGATAACGATGGAACCCGAATCTTCCGGTAGAACGTTCTCGTATCCGTATGTGGCGTCATAGCCACCCGAACTGCGACCATCCGTGCCGATCTCTATATCGCCGCCCGTAAGCCCCTTGCCGGTGGCGAAGGTCAGCAGAGAACCCTCCACGTCCACCCCAGCGCTGCCGTACAAAGTGATGGGACCACCGAGCGTACCGGATGTGTTCAATGTGCCGTTGATGTGTATCCAACCGCCATTCGCCGGGTCGCCATCGGCAGTAAGCACGATCTGATGCGCTGAGAGACTGCGATTGGCATCCAGGTCGAGATTGCCTGCACCGCTGCGAATCGATAACGCGCCATCCATGCCACTGGTTGCAAGCAGATCGGCCAGCGCATTGAGGTCCACCGCACCGCCGGCATCCAGGCTCAGACTACCGCCGAGATAACCTGTTGCCGCCGCGCCCAGGAGATGATTTCCCAGTACGGCCTGCCCTCCCGCCGTAACCGCCAAACGGCCTGCATTGCCTCCACTCTGACTTCCCGCGACGTCCAGTACGGCGTTGCCGCTTGTCTGAACATTGCCAGTAGCCGTCAAAGTCAACGTGCCGCCAGGGAGGAAAGACTGTACGTCGTTGTATGTCTGGGCAACGCCGGCCACGCTGAGATTCGCCTGATCGCCGATCGTGATATCGCCGCTTGTCGCATTGACAGTCAGCTTGCCGGCAGCCGCCGAAATGTCCGTATCGAGCAGTACCGATCCGCCGGTCAGGGTCAGGCTTCCGCCTGTCGCCTGTAGCGCCAATGGGCTGCCGGCGATCGATGTCGCCGAGAGTGCACCACTCGTCTGCACGGTTGTGCTGGCACCGGTTGCAGCTCCTATGAATGGCGTCTGCAGGTTAAGATCCAGCTGTCCGAAATCGAAAACCCCATTACCTTGGGCAACCACGCCTTGAGTCGCAGTGATTGTCGCTCCGCCGAAACCGCGCAGTGTCCAAGCACCATCGCCAAGGTCCAGTTCGCCGGTCTGAATGGACAACTGACCCGAACCGCTTCCAAAGGCGGATGTCCCACCCGTGTCGTTTTCGAGGCTCAACTTAGCCGCATGGATGGCTACGACGCCGCCATCGCTGGTCAGTGCGCTCGCATCGAGTTCCAGGTTGTGATCCAGACTCACATTGATATCGCCAAGGAAGTCCAGCGTGCCGCGACTCCGCAAGGTCACGTTGTCAGCCTGGTTGAACTGGCCCAACGTCGCATTGCCGACCAGGAATCCGGATGCATCGGCAGGCGAAGCATCACCGACAAAGGCAATACGGTTTGCGGTTATGTCAATGTTCTTGGCACTGATCAGCGCATCGGCATCTACATGCGTATTTCCGGTTGCATCCATGCTCAGCGCGTTATCCCCAGCGACGGTCGCACCTGCCGCAATCGATATGTTGCCCTTGGCCATGCCGGCCGCGCCATCGATACCGGTTACGTCGTGACGCACGATAGACCCGGCGCTACCGCTCGATACGCGCAACAGCGCGCCATCGCCACTGACGGCAGGTGCCGTGCCGCTTGCTGTCTGCCCGATAGTCAAAGGAGTACCGTTCAAGCCGGTAACGGCGCCGGTACCACGCAGGACGCTACCCGCATCGATCTCGATACCGTTTCCGGAACCGTCGGTCGCGAGAATGATCTCGGGGCCGGATAGCGGGTTGGCGGCATCGTTGGACACGACGATGCTATTTGCCTGAACGTCCAGCACATCGCCATCATCGCTGCTGCTGCGCGTACCGCCAATCAACAGACTCGATGCTCCAAGCGTCGTCAGGCCGTTCGCGTCAATGGCCAGATAGCCATCCTTCGCCTGTTCACCGCTACCAAGTATTTGGATCAATTGTCCCGTAATATCGACTTCAGCGCCGCGCCCGCCTGTACCTACGCCGACAGTCAATGTGGCACCGAGGTCCAATTGCTTGCTGGCCGCGAGCACAAGGTGCCCGGCGTCCTGGGGTAACGGCGGTGCCACGACGCCATCATGTTGGGCTTGAGTGGCAAAGAATTGGCTTGCATCGGTCTCGGTATATTGCGAGTACTGTTGCCATACTGCCGACGATTGCACGGAGAATGTCGTAGTCCGCGCGTCATGGGCACCCGTCAACGCGTCGACGAAGTAGCCTGCCACCATCTGCGTACCGTCCGGCAATGTCGCATTCCGGCCGAGTACGGCATCTTGCGAACCGGTGTTTTGCACGACGCGGAACGCTCCTGGGAGGGTAGCGTAGCGCGCTGGCAACAGCGTGTAGATTCCGGCCGGCAAACCCGGTACACCGGACAGATACACCGCCTGCCCTATAGCCGGATCCGCACCAGCGCCTTTCTCAAGAGCAGCATCGTGCGCGCCGACCGGCGCGGAATAACCAGGAACGACCGCATAGACCGGCCGATTGTCCGGATATTGCGATTGCTGCGTTCCCGTCGTGCTGGTGGCATAGCTCACCTGAGACTGCAGCAGGATATCGCGCGAACCGCCCGTGCCCGGTATCCATTCGAATGCCTGGAGGTCGCCGCCGCCGGAGACATCGACCGTAGCACCTTGCTGCAACGAGACCTGTTGGCCGTGGATACTTATCTGCTTGGATGGCGGCGCCGTCAGATCGGCCCCGGTGGCAAAAGGCGAGGCGTCGTATCGCCACTCCTGGCCGTCCACCGTACTGCCATAGGGTAAAATCGCACCGCCCAGCGATACGCTGGTTGTGCTGCCTGGCAGCAAATCCACGGTGTCTGTCGTCGGCAGTGCAAACGACGAGGAGAGACCCAGTGCGGAGCGTTCGGAAGCCGCATCGTCGATACCCAACACGATACTGCCCGACGGCACCCACAACGTGCCGCCCTGCTCGATGTTCGACGCGGCAACCGCCAAGGTTCCGCCGGCCGAGAGCGGAGTCGAATTATCGGTGTTACCGCTGTTCAAGAAGCGAATAGTCGTGGTTCCGCCAGCCATCTGCGGAGAAGCATCGAGCAAGAAGCTGTATCCGCTTTGCGGATAAAGGCGAGTGGCACCGAAGGTCATATCGCCACTACTGAACAGCCAGCCGGTCAGCGGCGCTCCCGTCGCACTATTGAACGCGTCCAGCGCCGGAAGATAGAAACGCAGATCACCCGCAGAATAAAACCCCGATTGCGCGAAACCTGCCAACGATACGCGGCCGCCGATGTCGATGAATTGACCCTTGACGTTCAGGTTCCCGTCGCCACCGACAACAAGTGGCGCGGCAGTGGCCGCATTGGAGTTGGCGAGATAGACGTAGGGAGCGGTGATGCTGACGTCACCTGCGCCGGTTACGCTGCTGCCATTTGCCGGCGGCAAAGCGGCATCAGCCGCACCAGCCACCAGAGCGGTGGTATTGATTGTAACGCTGCGTGCCAGATTGATCGACACATCGCCGGCGAAAAGAACGGGCACGACTCTATAGTTATTCTGCGAATCGGCATCGCCTACGGTCGGCCCGATGGCGAGGTCGGTTATGCCCGATCCATCCAAGCGGTCGATCGCAAAACGCAGCACACCGGAACCGGCCAGCTGCTTTGCATCGGGCTCGACGGCGTCTCCGGGCTGATATCCAGCTGGCAACAGATTGCCGCTTTGCTGCAAAACGATATCCACCGGCTGCGGCTGAACAACCTGGTTGCCGTTAATGAGTGGAGTCAATGCCCGGATCACCAGGCTGCCACCGCTGCCTTGCGCAGCACCAGCATGAGCCGAAAGGCTTGCATCGAAGAACAGGCCACCGCCCGCTGCCAGATCGATACTGCCTGCATCGCTCCATACCGGCGTCGCCACTACACTGAATACGGGAGCACCAAGCAACGTCTGCCCACTTGGCAACTGATAGACATCGCTGGTACCGGAGACGTCGATGCGAGCCCCCTCCTGCGCCAGCAGAAACTGGTCGGCCGAGACGCTGACCTGACCACCATCGAGAACCGTTCCGGTGCGGGGAATAAACCCGCCGTTCAAATTACCGGCCACAGGGGCCACAGGATCGATCAGAGATATACCGCTGGCGTCGATGAGACTATCGGGACCAAGCCACACTGCGCGATCCGGCGCGATGTAAGCCCCAAAAGTGTCGATGTGGCTGCTCAAACCGATATTGCCGCCATGTGCGACAACACTGCCGTATATCTCGAGACGATCGGCTGCCTGCAGATTTATGTCCGCGCCCGGATCCACCTGGATCGACGCTCCCTTGCCGACCACCAGAGAGCCGTTTTGCCCATAATTTACCGGACCGGTCGAATTCGAAATCCAATCCTGATACAGACCTGCCTGCAGCGAAAATCCCGCCGGGTTGCCCGAACCGGTGCTATCGAGCCAACGATGATAGTCATCCTGATAGCCGACACTACTCAGGCCATTGGCGTACACATTCGATCCCGTCGGGGCGGCTGCCAATGCATTGTAGTTGGGCAGCAGACTCGCCGGCTTGACGACGATCGATGTGTTGTCCGCGATGGTGGCGTCCGCCATCGACTTCAGTTGATAGTTGGCAAAACCCTGGCCCGAAAAGAATGACGCAGGCAGGTAAAGCAGCGGAATCCCGGCGTCATCCGCCGGCTGATCTCCACCGATCTGGATCTGCGGTGCGGAAATGCTGAGTGTGCCGCCACCGGCAAATCCATATCCGAGCAGACTGCCGTCCATGGTGATCCGGCCACCGGAAAGACTCTGCGGCGGAGAATTGGTCGTACCAGCATATGTTGCCAGCGTTATATTCCCGCCTCTGCCCAACGGAAGATCGTTTTCAACCTCCACTAGACCGTTCTGCTGAACATATCCGCCGCTGGACACATCCAGGACACTGCCTGTGTCCAACAAGATGGGATCGTCAGCGCCAGATCCCACCATCGCCGTAAGGTTGATCGAGCCGCCGTTTATATATTGCTTGCCGACCAGAGTATCCTCGGACTGGCCACTATCGTTCACCCACAGGCCGCGCGCATCCAGCGTTACTCCACTGGCAACCGTAATCCCCGAATGGCCGCTCGCAGCACCGCCGACATTGTTGTTGATCGAGGTGATATTGATCGCGCCGCTTGTTGCCTGGATATTGCCCGCCAAGCCTATCCGCGAACCGACCAGGTCGATTTCACCGCCTGGATGCACGCTGAGCTGATGAGCGTCATCTTCGATGTCGCCGCCCGTTGCCAATTTGAATTTCGAGAAGCCGCCACGGTCAATCATGTCCGTCGAAATCAGATACCACGTATCTTGCGGACCGCCTGGCGCATCCGGATCGCCCAAAGGTGTCTGCGCATCAAAAACCGGATTGATTGTCTCGATCGGTGCCGCTTGATCGACAAGACGATAATTCACATCTGCCGCGCTGGCCGGATTGTTCAGTGCATCTCCACCGCCAATAGACAAACTACCGCCCAATGGAGCCGCGCCCTGGACAACCTGATTTCGTCCCGCATAGGCCTGTGCTGAAAGATTGCCATCGAGCACGGCGATGCCCTGCACCGCCGTGTCGCCAACCGCTCCGCCAATGGTGATTGCACCCGCATTGGCTCCCTGGATAAACCCGTTGTCGTAACGGGTCATGCCACTCAGTAGTGGGTTGGAATAGGTTTCGTTCACGCCCCATCGGATATGCGCATCATCGTACTGCCCGGCAAAGCCGACATAGTCGATATTGGGATCGGCAGAGGCGATGTTGTAGATGCGACCGTCCGCGCCAAGCAGATTGGGCGTCTGGATCCAACCCGGCAAATAGTTGACGTAGCCGCCGTCCGCCCTCAGCTGCGACCCAGTACGGGTAATCACCTGATCCGCGGCAAGCACGATATTGCCGCCTTTGAGCATGAGCTGGTCGATGCTGCGCGGCACGTTTTCCACGTAACCGGCCGCGTTAAGTACTGGACTGCCGACCCAATCCAGACCATCGGCACGTACACCGCTCTGCGAGCTGTCGATGACGATATTTTTTTGCGTATAGAGAAAACTGTTCCGCAATAACGGCGAGTCCGCCAACTCGTTCTGGCCGACGCGCGGAATAGTTACCAGCAAGGCCGACATCGGCAACTCGACATCGGTCAGGCCCGATACGTCGATAATGGCATCGTGGTCTATATACACACGGCTTGGCGCCTGAGACACACCACTGGATACGGCCAGCAAACTGACGTTGCCGCTCGGAGCTTCGATCAGCGCCCCTTGGTCCAGAACGATGCTACCCGTGGAGGCAAGTGTGATCGAGCTGGTATGAAAGGCCTGATCGGCGGCACTGCTGGAGGATGTTGTCTCACCGTCCTTTTCAGGTAGCACGGTCACTACGGCATTCTGTCCAAGCTCCACGCTCGACGTGGTAGCTCCTATCTGAATGCCGGTAAACGTTATCTGGCCTGGACTGTTTAAACTCGTTGAAGCCACCACCACGCCATTTTGCTGCAAGGACGTACCCAGCCACTGCACAGCGCCACGGCGCGTCTCGATCAAACCGTCGTTTTCGACGCTACCGGTCCAGTTCGGAAGCAGGGCAGGACTATCGCCACGAGCAACGGTAAACGAACCGGGACTTCCACTGCTCGGAGCTACGTACTTCAACCGGTCAGCCGAAGCGAGAATGGCCGTACCGCCATCGGCAACAAGGGACCCGCTTTGTTGAATCGTTGGTGCGGCCAACAAGATATAGCCTTGCGCCTGACCTTGTATGGAGGCACCTTTCTCGACAGTTATACCGCCACTTGTCACCAGCTTGCCCGACGTGGCATCCACTTGACCGCCGTCGACCAGGAAGGCAGTCACTTGGCCGTTGCTACTAATCAGGTTGTTCGGATCAGTCGTCTGTGCGATGCCGCCCTGCAAGAAAAATGCATTGCTCGCATTCACATCACTACTGAACAGATTCATCGACGTCGCCAACAGCGAATGCGTATTCACCTGGCTACCGGCGCCGAACAGAATGCCGTTGCGATTGATCAGATAGACCGAACCCTCGGCCTTGATCTGGCCAAAGATCTTGCTGGGTCCGGTGGTGTCGTTGATGCGATTGAGCGCAATCCAGTTATTGCTGCCGTCGGTCTGGGTGCCGCCGGTCTGGTCGAAATGCAGCGTGGTGTGGCGGCCGACGTTGAAGCTGTCCCAGGTGAGGATGGCTTTCTGTGCGGTCTGCTTGACCTCGACATCGGTCTGGCCGTTGCTGACGCTTTGCGTTGGCGCGTTGGCGTTCTGCCATAGGGCGGGATTCTTGGCGATACCCGCGGCAACCTGCAGACCGCCTGCCGCGATACCGTCAGGCACGGGAGAGCCCGCCAACGCCTGCGCCGCCTGCTGAACCGCCTGTTGGTTGCTGATCTGTGCGGCAACGGCTTGCGCGGCGCTGTTGAGATTCTGCAGCGCCTGCTGCACGCTTTGCTGTTGCTGCGCTTGCACCGCGTTCAGCGGGGACAACCCCGGTATGCCTGCCGAACCCGGCGTGCCCTGCGCGTTGGCGCCTGCGGCGGCCTGGCGCTGCGAGGCCAGCCACGACTGGCTCAGCGGCGGCCCGCCGGCGTGCGCGTGCATCGCGCTCATGGCGAAGGCTGCGGCAATCCATTGCGCCAGCGGGCGCCGGTGCATCGGGGCCCTGTTGTTCGCGCCCTGGGGCGCCTGATTCTTGCTGGTCGGATGCAATGGCTTGATCACGCGAACCTCTTCCCCTGGTGTGCTTTGTCGATATGCGCAGCACGACCGCCGCGACCCGAGAGCCATCGACGATCGTGTTCGCCAGGGCGTCCCTGCCCGCCCGCTTTCCCTATCACTTAACTAGACCGACCGATTCATGGCCGACTGAACCGCTGTCACTGAAATTTCATCTATCTGGGCAACCCAGGCGATTTAACGCGCCTCTGCAATGCAACCGTCATCGACCCGGCACCAATAACGGTGGCGGCACGGGTGGTGGCGGACGCTGCGGATGCACCGATCTGCCCAGCTGGTCGCCCATGCGATTGCTGAACGCGGAAAAATTGAACTGCCCCACCTGCCGGTTCGACGGCTCGGTGGCCACCGCGGCGGTCAGTCCTGGCGCCGGCGGCGCCGAGGTGTCGGGCGCGAGTTGATGATTGAGGCACGCATAGGCCAGCACCGGATGATCGTTGATGCTGACGTCGACACAGGTATCCGGATGGGGCGCTACACGTGTAGCGCCCTTGGTGTCATCGGCATGCGCAGCAGCCACCGCGAGGACGAATATGAGGCTTCTTACGCTCGCGCGTAACGGGCTCATGGGCTGCGTTGACCACCGTTGGCTGGCAGGTTTTCACGCTCGAAGCTGATCGTGGTGACGCTTGCGTCGAGTCCCTGCACGACGGCCGCGGTGAGGTCGTTGCTCATGTTGCCGCCAAGTACCGCATTGCGATCAAGCAGAAGTCCACAGCCCTTGCTCTTGTAGACGCTAGCGATCACCGGCTGAGCAAGCTCAGCAATGCGCCCAGTCGCCTTTTCGCGCGTGATTTCGATTTCACGCGAGCGCTGCGTATTGAGCTGCTGGACTTGTTGCATGCGCACGGCAAGCGCCTGTTCCTGCTTCATGCGATCGTCGGGCTTCAGACTCGATGCTTGCGCACGTAGTTTCTGCACATCGACATCGACCGGCTTGCGCTGCGCATCGACTTCCGCCTGAGCCTGCTGTGCAAGCTGAGTAATGCGAGCCGATGCAGCCATGCCGACCTTGGCGTGTGCCACCACCGCTTCGCGTGACAGCAGGCAGACGCCGGCAATCGCAGGACCATCCAACGGCGCCGCCTTGGGCGGTGCCGGCGGTTGTGCCGCCGACACCGCTGCCGCACTCAGTGCCACGGCAACGCCAAGCACGACTCGTTTCAGACTATGCGCGCTCATGGCTGCTTCGCCGGCGTAGCGCGCGGATCAAAGCGCTGTTCGTACATCCGGTCGCCATAGGCTTGCGCGGCATTGTCGAGCTTGACTCGCGCCGATGCGGCGAACGGCTGGCGCGCGGACATGATGGTGCCCATGTCCATATGCGCATACGCGTCGATCACCTCAAGGCCCACTTTGTAGAGCTGTTCGTTTTTCGCCGTGCAGGCCTCGACCTGCTTTTGCGATTCGCCAAGTTGCGTGGCCAGCGTCGCATTACGTGCATCCTGCTGCTTGGCCTGGTTAGACGCCTGGGCGAACGCGGCTTGTGCCTGTTTCGTCTCTTGCTGCGCCTTCTCGCGACCCGCCTTTTCGGCGGCGTTCTGTGCAGCCAGCGCGGGCGACGTGCCACGCGTCTTGGCCAACTCGGCCTGCGCCTGCTCCAGCGCCTTCTTGGCCTGGTCGCGCTCCTGCTCCAGCGATGTCTTCTGCCCCTGCCACTGCGCCTGCTGATTCTGCAGATCCTGCAACTGGCTGCGCGTGTCACGCAGCTGCGCACGCAGCTGTTCTTCCAGACTTTGCTGCTGCGCATGCAGTCCGGATGCGCTTGCGCACAATCCCAACCATACGACCATAGCTACGATGCGTTTCATCGGCGTAAGCCCTCCTTAGAACTTGCTGCTGATTTCAAGCTGCATCACATCGATGGACAGCGGCGGGCCGAATACTTCCTTGGAGTTGAAGTAACGCGCGGATATCCAGGTGTTCGGCGCGATGCCGTAATCGGCGGTCAGGATGAAGCCCTTGGCGTTGGTGCCGCCCAGGTGGAAGTTCTGGTCGGTAAGACTGTCGAGCATCGAATCGGGCTGGATGTACTTGTAGCCGAGCGATACATTCCACTCGTTCGCCGCCATCGGGTTCGGGTTGCCGACCACGCCGCGAACCATCCAGGCAACCGGACCGCTCTTGTAAGCGCCGGGGACATTGGGATCGCTGCTGCTTTCGAAGTTGTTGACCGGCTGTCCCAGACCGTTGGGATAACGGAACGCCGTGCTCTCGTGATAAGCCATGTTGCGCACATAGTCCGCCTGCAGGCGCACCGGCGTCTGGCCGACCTTGAAGTCGAACTGACCGGTCGCGTTGGCCAGGTGATAGTTGTAGGCCAGGCCGACCAGCTGTGGCTGCGCGTAGTTGCTCGGATTGGTGGGGTCCGGAATGATGTCGCGCAACAGGAATACCGTATTGCCCTTCTGCATGTACTGCGGCGCGGTATCGTCGGTGCTGCAGAAGTTGATGCCGGTGTACAGCGCGCACGGCTGCGACAACTGGCCCTGCATGCGATTGAAGTAGTAATACGCCAGCGCAACCTTCAGCTTCGTATCCTGGTCGAACTTCCAGATCGCACCGATCTGCGCCGCCGTCAGCCATTTGTCGTAGCTGGTGTTCTTCTCGGTACCCAGGGCTTGCGAGGGCGTATCGTTGCCGGTGAACTCGATCGGGAAAGCGCCGACCGTAGCAAACGTATCGAGGCTGTCGTTGAACGGCACCTTGAACTGACCGGCGATGCCGTCGAAGTTCAGTTCGTTCGAATAGATCAGGTCGGTAGCAAGGAAGGGATTGGCGAAGCGGCCCGCCGAGGCCTTGGCCCAGTCGGTCGGGGTCCAGGCGATCCAGGCGCGATCCAGCCAGATGTTCTTCTTGATCAGGCCGCCACCCAGGGTCTGCGTGGTCGAGACCGGATTATTGTCGTTGCCCGAACCCAGGCGGATACCGGCGGTGATCGTGTCGCCCAGCTTCACGTCCATGCCGATGTGCGCTTGCAGACGCAGCATGTTCAAGCGGTTCTGCTGCGTGTTGAAGATCGGCGGCGTCACGCCCTGGGTGATCTTGCTCAGGTCGAACGGACCCGTGCGATTGAGCGTGCCGTAGTCGATAAAGAACGGCGAATTGCTGCGGCTGAACAGCCACGATTCGTCGCGCACATGGATGTCGCCCGACCAGCTGATGCGATCGAGCCATTCGGGCAAGGCATTGGGTTCGGCCCAATGCTCGCTCTTGGCCTGTGCGATCACTTCTTCCTTGACCTGGTCGCGGATCTGGTTACGTACGCTTTGCGGCACATAAGGCACGCGCACATCGCCCGGCTGCGCACCGTCGTTGGCGGTGGGGTTGGCCTGCGCGGTCTGACGTGCGGCCTGGGCCGCTTCGGACTGCGCCTGTGCCAGCAAGCCGTCGGCATCGGCCTGGGTGATCAAACCTTTCTTCACCATCAGGCGAATCAGGTTGATCGTCGCATTGGTGGACGGGGCTGCATCCTGCGCTAGCACACTGACGCTCGCTCCACCCAGCAACAGGCTGACGGCCAGGCACAGCGCGCGACGGTGTAGTCGCGTGGAACCTGGTTTGGCGATCGATGACTTCATGAGTTTCTCCGCTGCGGCTAGTCGCCGTGGCTGGGTGGATAGATAGAGTGGTGTCAGCTGGGTCGCCGTCCGCGCATCGATGCGCGTATGGGCATGGATAATTTGGGCGGCGGTGCGGTATCGAGATGCAGCCCCTGCAAGGCATCGATCAGCGCCTGATCAATGGTCGGCGAACCACTGGAACCCTGAAGCACGATGCGGCTGATGACGCCGTCCGGGCCGATCCATAGATTGGCTTGCACGTCGAACACCAACCGGCGCGTGCGTTCGTCGCGCTGGATCGCCTGCTGCAATTCGTAGCCGAGGTATTGGTCGTAGGAACCGCCGCCCAGGCCCGTACCGCCGCCCGAACCGACCATGCCGCCACCGTCGCCCGCACCGATATTGAACGAGTCGTTGCCGGCCTGCGCCGGACCATCGATGGTGATCTGCTTGGGTGAATCCGGGGCCTGCTTGGGTGCCTCGACCGGCTTGACCGGCTCGTTCGGCTTGGCGATTTCCTGCTTGGTTTCCTCGACCTTCTTCGGTTCCGGCGGCTTCTCTTTCGGTGGCGGCGGTGGCGGCGGCAACGGCGTGATGGTGGCGATGCGCGGCGCCGAACGGCGCACGCCCACCTGATGGCCGGCAAATTGCCAGACCGCCAACGCCACCAGCACGACCACCACCAACGCGATCAGACGACCGCGCCAGCGCTGCCAGGGAGTTTTCTGATCGAAATCGTCCATCGACTCGCGCCCGGGCTCAGTTGCTTTGCTGCCGGCCGGTCACCAGACCGACCTGCGACAGATCCAGACGACGAAGCAGATCGAGAATGTCCACCACCTTCTGGTATTGCACGTTGGAATCGCCTTTGACGATCACCGGGAAATCCGGCGAGACCGCCTTTTGCGTGCGCAACCGCTGCTCGAGCTCACCCAGCGTCACCGGGAAGGCATCGAGAAAAATCTGCCCGCTATCGGACACGGTGATCGCCTTGGTCTGCGGCTTGGCCAGACTGACCGAGGCACTGGCCTTGGGCAGGTTCACCTTGACGCCCTGCACCGAAGCGGTGGTCATGATGATGAAGATCACCAACAACACATAAGCCAGATCGAGCATCGGCGTGATGTTGATGTCGTCATAGGGCTTGTCGTCGTCCTGTACTTGCATGGCAGCGCGCTCCCTTAACCGACCACGGCACGTTCGGGTTCTTTCTGGTCGATGTCGCGATGCAGCTCGGCCAGGCGCGTTACGAATTCATCGACGAACACCTGCATGTTCGCCGTCACTGCCTTGTTGCGGGTCAGCAGGTAGTTGTAGCCAAACAGCGCGGGAATCGCGACGAACAGACCGGCGACCGTCGCCAGCAACGCCGCGGAGATACCCGGCGCGATCGCGTTGACGTTGACGTCGCCTGCCGCGGCGATCGCGGCGAAGGTGATCATCACGCCGACCACGGTACCGAGCAGACCCAGGAACGGGCCGCCGGAAATGGCGATCGTCAGCAACACCATCGAGCGGGCCAGGCGCTGGTTCTCACGCACCAGCGTCGAGTCCATGACCGCGCGGATCGCTTCGATCGACTCGGAGGCGATAACCAGGCGACCATGACTGTCGCGGCGACGCCAGACTTCCTTGGCGCCGACTTCGTAAAGCCGGAACAACGATGACTTGCCCAGTTCGCGCAGCAACGCCGGCTGCCCTTCCGCACTGGCCATGCCAAGCAGGTTGGTGCCCTGCGCGCGGAAGCGATCGAGAAAGCGGTCATTCGCACGGGTGACTTCGCTGACATAGCGGCCACGCGTCCACATCACCACCCACGACAGCACCGCCATGATCATCAGGATACCGATGACCACCCAGGCGTCGACGGTGACGGATTTGACGATGATGCCGAAGTAGCCAAAGCCGAAACCGGATTTCTTCTCGTCTTCGCCATAGGCGATCAGCTTCGACTCTGCGCCCTGTGCCAGCACGTCGGCCTGGATCAGCGTCACCGGACGCGCACTGCGCGAGAGGCGCAACTCGTCCATTTCGCCGGTGAAGTTCGCCAGCGCTTGTGCCGCGTCGACACCGGCCGCCTCACCACCGATCGTTGCCGCACTGGTCAGCGCAGGCAGTGCCGCGGCAACCTGTGCATACGACTTGCCGTCGACATACAGGGTGACCTGGCCGGACCCGGCGACCACGGCGATATGCGTCCACTGGCCGGCCTTGAGCGGTTCGCCCGGCTGGCTGCGCTGCGGCTGGTCGCCATCGACTTCCACGAACGGCACCGCGCCGTTCAAGCCGATCAGCAAGGCCTTGCCATCCTGGCGATGTGCATACAGCAGGGTCGGCGCGGTCGGCAGCGCATCGAGCTTGATCCAGCTGCTGAAGGTAAACGCGCCGCCGGCCGTAGTGGCCAGCGAAGCACTGGCCGGCAGGGTCACGGCCGTCTTGCCGTCGAAGCTGGCCGCCTTGCCGATCACGCCGCCATCGACCATGCGCAACATGCCGGCTTGCGCATTGTTGTTGTACGCAGTGGCGTCGTGCGGCGGCGCACCGGCGTTGTCGTCGAAGTGGTAGACCAGCGCGTAATCCGGGTCGAAGGTTGCCGCGCCATTGCTTTGCGCCGGCGCCTTGCTGTTGCCGTAGTACATCCACACGGTCTGTTGCGCACTGGCCGGCAGGTCGGTCACGTCCAGCCAGATCTGCGCCACGCCAAGGACCGGATCGAAGCTTTCGATCTGGTAGTTCAGCGGCGTCTTTCCGTCCGACCCGATAAAGCGCAGGTCGTTGCCGTTCTGCGCCACGCCGTCGAACTGGAAGTTACCCGAATGCAAGCGGATCAACAGCGGCACGCGCCCTGCCCCTTGCGACAGATTCGCGCCCTTGGCACTGGTGTCCAGGGTGATTTCTTTTCGGAACGACCAGTCATCGTTCCACCAGCCCGCATCGGCGGCGAGCGTGATGCGCGGCAGCCATGCTAGGCATAGCGCACAGACCAGGATCAGGAATCGCATGACCTTTGAACCTCTATCCGAAATGAAGTGATATGCCATCGCCCGGTGCCTCACAGACCGGCCTTGACGTTGAACAGCCATTGGCCGTCATGTGCTTTGGTGCGTACGCCATCCTTGAGTGGGAAGGCGTATTCGACTTCGCCCTTGAGGCTGCCGAACAAGGCGAAACGCGTGCCTACGCCGGTGCTGAGCAAGGTGAAGCGACTTTTCTGTTCCGGCAGCGGGCTGATCAACAGCAGACGCGAGCCGTCGAGGAAGACATGAAAGCGCCACTCGTCGACCGGCGCGCCCAGCCAGGACGCGACCGAGGGGCTGCGCAATTCGACCGAACCGATCGCGCCGTTGTCCGCCGTGTTCTCGGCCGAGAGATAACCACGCACGCTGCCCGCGCCACCCGCCGCGAACTGTTCGCTGGACACCAGCGGCGAATCGGAGCCCTGCGCATCGGCGCGGAACGCGATCGCGTAATCGCCGGCAAATTGATGGGTGTAGTTGAAACTGGCGCGCAGGTACGCAAAGTCCGAATGCGACTTGAAACGCTGGTTGTCGAACTCGCCGCGAGTACTGCCGACGCCGCGTGCGCCGAAGTTGCCGGCAACGCTGAAGCCCATCGTCGACTTGTCCGTTACGTGTTGGCCGTTGTAGGTCAACGAGAACGGCAGATAGGTCACCGGCGATTCGAGGGTGTCGGCGCCTAATGTCGTGTTCTGATCGAAATGCTTGCGACTGACACCGAAGGAGACGCTCTGCGTGTACTGCCCCAGCGTCGGCAATTGGCGCGTCGCCATCAGGCTGTATGCATGGCCGCGACCAAGCACGGTGGTGCCACCGACGATGTTCGCATTGCTATTGGACTTGTAGCCCGAAGCGAGCAGGCTCCAGTCCTGATTGAGCGGCGCAAGGTACGAAAGCGCGTAGACCTCGGCGGCATTGCGATCCTGCGGCGCGACGATATACGTGAGCGATACCGAATGACCGGCCTGCCACAGGTTGTCGTAACCGACCGTGGCGATCGTGCGCAGCTCCGGCGTGTCCTGGCTATGGTCGTTGTTTACCTCCAGGCTCGCATGCAACGGATAGGTATCGTTGACCTTGAGGGTCACGTCCATTGTCTGCGGCAAGGCACCGGGCTTGAGCAGGGGCACGACCTGTTGACCCGCCTGGCGATTGACCTGCGTCAGTTCGTTCTGCGCGTTGCCGAAGTTCGGCACCGTGCCCTCGGCCAGCGCCGGCACGGCGTCGCGAATCTCCTGCGGCGAATGGTATTTCGCGCCTTCGACGCGCACATGACCGATGCGGTTCTCGGTCACTTGCAGCAGGACTACACCACCCTTCACCTGCTGCGGCGGCACGTCGACCACGATCGATTGATAGCCCTTGTCCTGATAGGCCTTCTGCAGCGCGTCGCGCGCACCGTGCACGTCGTCCATGCTCCGGTCGGGGCCGAGGAAAGGCTCGACGATCGATTCGATATCGACGCTATCGAGCACCGTGTTGCCGCGTACTAGGTACTCGTTGACGTCGAACTTCGACGGCGCCTGTGCCGGCGCCTGGGGGGCCTGCTGGGCGTACACAGCCGGCATCACCGACATGGCCAGTGCCATCCCAAGCGAACGGCGCAGCAAGGCTGCTCCCGCTTTATTCCTTATGCTCATCCGATCACCCGCTGTTGCGCCAGCACCATTCCATGCCGGCCGGCAGGCCACGCTAGCGCGCCATCGATAACCGAATGGCGACAGACAGATGTCGCACCGTCGATGCCGCCAAGCCACGACGTGCCGATCGTGGACAGGCCGCCATAGGCACCATCCGAGTCCGCCTGATAAACCATCCGCTCGTCCCCCTGCCCGTCGCTATCGCGGCGGGCCTATCAATGAGTGGACATCCTTGTCGCTATGTTCAATGCCTTTGCCTGGGAAGACGGCTGTCTGTCGGCACGACTGAACACATGTCACGAAAAATTCACTGAGTTGGCCTGATGGGTGGCCAAACGCGCGGGCGTGACATCAAAGCGTCATAAGAAAAAGACAATGTTCGCGCCTGTCGCGACTGCAACGGCGTCCGCATCCTGACCTCCCCGGGCGATGCGGGCGTTGCAGTCGCGGCACGTTTCTTTGGAGGAGCCCAAGTGCGAAGCACTGAGGTTGCCTCAATCAGCTCCCTTTCCCCTGGCGTTGCCGGGGAGAGGTTTGAGGTCAGGGGGAGCTCTTCAGCTCAGCAAGACAATCCCACCAGGCAGTGACGTCACATGCGCCCCGTAGGCGTCATGAATCAGCGCCGCCACATCGGTCAGCTGGTTGAGCATGAAGCGGGCATGCACCTTGCGCGCAGCCAGCTGTTTATCCATCAGCACGATCTTGCCCGGACGATAACGGTTGATCTCATCGACCACCTCGGCAAGCGGCTGGTTGTCGAAGACAAGCACGCGTTGACGCCATGCCACCGCGTTCTGGGGATCGACCGCAACGGCTTCGCCCACGCCACCGGCGCTGTAATTCACTTCGTGCGCCACCTGCAGCGCGACATGGTCGTCACCGCATTCCAGCGAGGTTTCGCCGCCCAGGCAGATCACCTGCACCTGCGGGCCGGTGCAACGCACATTGCACTGACTGGCCGCGGCAACACGCACGCTGCCCGCTCCGGCAAACACAGTAAAAGGATGGATGAGCTGCGGGTCAGTAAGAATCTGTGCCTCGCCCGATACCAGCTCCATCGCCACATGACCGCTGGCGGTCTTGCGCATATTGATCGTGGTCTGCGTATTCATCTGCACAGTCACACCAGGCGCGACAGCGACTTCGCGCTGCTCGCCCGTGGCCGTGCGGTAATCGGCGGTCAGCTCGCCCAGCGCCGGCCACAGATGCCCCGGAGGATTCAGGCTGAGAAAGCACACGGCCGCAGCCGATGCGGTCAGCAGGCCGCCGAGGAATGCTCGACGATTCATGCGTGGCCCGCCATGCGCCACGCGTATCGGCCGGCGCCGCGTACCGTGCGCTTCGCTCTGGCGCATCGATTTGGCAGCAGCGCCCAACCCATCCCAGAGCAACCGTGCCTCGACGAAAGCGCGCTCGTGCTCTTCGCTACTGGAAAGCCACAGACGGAATGCCTCGGCGTCGGCCGGAGTGGCCTGACCGGAGGTCAAATGCAATAGCCAGGCCTGCGCTTCGCTGCGCGATTCGGGTGCCGGGCGGGAGGAAAGTTCGACTGCCATGCTCTTAAGACTCGTTTCCTGCCCCGGGACCGAACCGCTGAAACACCTTCCGATCGAGACGCTCGCCACAAAATTCCAAGGCTTTGCGCAGTTCCTTGCCCACCATGCGTACCGAGATGCCGTAGCGCGCGGCGATTTCCAGGTGCGGCGCCTCTTCGACACGGGCCGCCAGCAGAATGTCCCGCTGGCGTGCGGTGAGCTCGCTCAGGGCCTGTTCGAGCACCTCCACCTCCAGCCGCGCGTGCACGACCCGCGCCGGGTCGAGCGCGTCATCGGCCAGATGCAGCAGCTCCTCGACCTCGCTGCCAGTCAGGAAACGACTGTCCGTTTGCCGCTGATCCGCCGCCACGTTGAGCGCCATGCGAAACAGGTAACTATCGGGATTGCGCGCCTGACCACCAGCTTCGTCCATGCGTTCGACGCGCAGATAGGTTTCCTGCAATACGTCGTCGACCAGATCGTCCGAACCCAGCCGGCGCTTGAGGCGACGGCGCAGATCCTGCTGCCGCTGCATGAAAAGACCAAGCATGGTGACCGAGGTGGAATTCATCGCCTCACCCGACACGCTGATAAGGACTGCAGTCGAACGGATGCTCGGCTGGACGCGGCAGCAAGAGAATGGTGATCGGCTGTGGCATATCGGCCGGCATCTCGCTGACGACAAGGCCGGCGGCGAGTGTTTCGATCTGGGTATCGCGCGCGGCATTGCCGGTGGAACTGAGCAGCTGCGTGCGCGTCACCGCACCGGAGGCGTCCAGCCACAATTGCATGGCCAACCGATAACGCCCAGGGTGCGTCCGCTCCGAGCTGCAAAGGCTGCGCACAAGACTGGTCTGCAAGCGACCGGCGAAATGTTCCGAGGCTGCTGCGTCGACACCATCATTCGGGTCGTTCGCCGCCGCCGCGGGGGTTTGGTCAGGCATCAAGGTGAAGGCTTTGGGCGAGGCGTAGTGTGCGGCCAGCCCGCTGCCATCCAGCAGACGCTGCAAAGCGTCGGGCGCGCTGTAAGAGCCAGTCACGCCGGGTGAACGACGGTTGCGGACCAGGTTGTCGTCGAACAACACCGCCACGCCCGTCTGCTCGCTATAGGCACGCAAGGCCGTCATGAGCGCCTGCGCCGGGATGTCGAAATTCGTGTGCTCGTCAGCCGTCGCTGCATCGGAAACATCCTGGGAAAAGCCCGCCTGAAAGATTTCCGCAACACAAGGCGTGCTGGCCAGCATCGTGCACCCGATCCAGACAAGCACACCGCGTGGCACCGCCATTCCCCAGCCCGCCCGATCTCAAAAGGAGGTACGCACCGGGCGGTCGGCTCCGCGACCGGGAGGCAAAGCGCTCGGTAAGGCATCTAGCCTAGGCAGGGTTTGTGACAAACAGATAACCGTCTTGCGGGACATTGACGCCCCATCCAGCCACAATGAGGGCCTGGAAGCGACTGCGAGCCTGCCGCACCCGTGAGTACCACCCTCGAGCTGCCCCTGGGCGTCCCGATCGAACCCGGCCTGATGGTCATCCATGGCAATCGCCTGGAAGACCTGCGCGACCTGCTGACCGCCTGGCTGGCACGCACCCCGCTGCGGCCGCTGGAAAACGAGCTGATGCTGGTGCAAAGCAACGGCATCGCGCAGTGGCTGAAGCTGGCCCTGGCGCGCTCCCCAGCCGAGGGTGGCCTGGGAATCAGCGCCGCCGTGGACATGCAACTGCCGGGGCGGTTTCTGTGGACGGCCTACCGTGCAGTCCTTGGCGACGCGGCCGTACCCGCCACCTCGCCATTCGACAAGTCGCGCCTGACCTGGCGCTTGCTGCGACTGTTACCGGACCTGCTCCATCAACCGGACTTCAAGCCGCTGTCGGACTTTCTCAGCGGAGACGACTGGAACAAACGCTTTCAGCTGGCCGAACGCATCGCCGACCTGTTCGACCAGTATCAGGTCTATCGGGCCGACTGGCTGGGCGATTGGGAAGCCGGGCGCTTGATCCTGCGCGACGACCTGCGCGGCCGGAGCCTGCCGCTCCCAGATGCACAACGCTGGCAGGCGCACCTTTGGCGCATGCTTATCGACGATGTTGCCTCGGAGGATCGGCACAGCCATCGCGCGGCTGTGCATCAGGCTTTTGTCGAACGCCTGCAAACCACCACAACGCGGCCGGCCACATTACCGCGGCGTATCGTTGTCTTCGGCATGTCGTCGCTGCCGCAGCAGACACTCGAAGCACTGACCGCGCTGGCGCGTTTCGTTCAGATATTCCTGGTCGTCGCCAACCCGTGCCGCCACTACTGGGCCGACATCATCGAAGAGCGCGAGCTGCTTCGGGCCGACCGTCGTCGCCATGCGGTCAAACCCGGCCAGCCCGCCGAGCCGCGCTTCGAAGACCTGCATCTGCATGCCAATCCTTTGCTCGCCGCCTGGGGCAAGCAGGGGCGAGACTTTATTCGCCTGCTCGACGCCTTCGACCAGCCCGAACGCTATCGCGACCAGTTCGTCGCCTGGAGTCGCGGGATCGATCTGTTTGCCGACGTTGCCGACCCCGAACGTCCGCGGCTGCTTGCGCAGATACAGCAGGCGATTCTCGATCTGCAACCGCTGCCGCCATCGCCCGACCGGCGCAAGCTTTGGCAGCAAAACGACACATCGTTAGGCTTTCACATCGCGCATAACCGCCAACGCGAAGTTGAAGTGCTGCATGACCGGTTGTTGGCTCTTTTCGAACAGGCGGCAAAAGCCGGCAAGCCGTTGGCGCCGCGCGACGTGATGGTCATGGTGCCGGATATCCAGACCTATGCACCGCATATCCAGGCGGTATTCGGACGCATTCCATGGGACGACCCGCGCCACCTGCCCTATTCGGTCGCCGACCAGCGCAGCCGCGGCGCAGTGCCTTTACTGGTCGCACTGGAACATCTGCTCGCCTTGCCCGATTCGCGCTTTGCGGTGAGCGAAGTACTCGATCTGCTCGATGTACCAGCGTTGCAGCGCCGCTTCGATATCGATGAGGCCGCGTTGCCCATGCTGCGCCGCTGGATCGAAGGTGCGGGTGTTCGCTGGGGGCTGGACGCCACCCAGATCGGCAGCCTGGATCTCCCGCAGATCGAACAGAACAGCTGGGTGACCGGTTTGCGCCGCATGCTGCTCGGTTATGCCGTGGGCGATGGCGAGGTGTGGAACGGCATCGCGCCGTATGGCGAAGTGGGTGGCTTGGACGCAGCCACCGTCGGACCCTTGCAAAGATTGCTGGAAGCACTGGCGGCCTACTGGCGCGCATTGCGCGAACCGGCAACGCCCGAGGCCTGGGTCGAACGTCTACGCGCACTCTTGATCGAATTTTTCGACACCGGCAAGGACAGCGACGATAGCGATCTGCTCGGCCGCCTGGACGATGCCTTGAGTACCTGGCAGCAAGCCTGTGCCCAAGCGCAGTTCAATCTACCCGTACCACTACAGATCGTACGCGAGCATTGGCTGGCCGCGATCGACGAAAGCCGGCTGACGCAACGCTTCATGGGTGGGGCAATCAGCTTCGGCACCTTGATGCCGATGCGCGCGATTCCCTTTCGCGTGATCTGCCTGCTTGGCATGAACGACGGCGATTATCCGCGACGACAGACGCCGGCGGATTTCGATCTGATGGCGCTGCCCTCATTGAGTCGCCCCGGCGACCGTTCGCGTCGCGAAGACGATCGCTATCTGTTCCTCGAAGCGCTGCTCTCGGCACGCGATACCCTGCACGTAAGCTGGGTGGGTCTGAGCGAGCGGGACAACAGTGTTATGCCACCCTCCGTGCTGGTCGGCCAGCTGCGCGACTACCTCGCCGCGGGCTGGCACACCTCGAACGACATGCCACTGCTTTCCGCGCTGACCACCGTTCATCCGCTGCAGGCGTTCAGTCGACGGTATTTCGACGCCAACGACCCCGCCATGCTGGCGACGTATGCCAGCGAATGGGAGCACGCGCGCCGCGATGTTGCCGTGACCGATACCTTCGATACGCTGCCGGATGTCTTGCCCACGGCGGCACTGAGCATCGCGCAGCTGCAGAACTTCCTTGCGCGCCCGGTTCGCTATTTTTTCAACCAGCGTCTTAAAGTGTATTTCGACGATAGCGATACCGAAGTCGTCGATGACGAGCCCTTTGCGCTCGGCGGACTGGATCGCTACCAGGCCGAACAGGAACTGCTCGTGGCTGCGCTCGGCACTGCCGCTCCGCGCGAAGCGATCATGGCAGCCACCGAACGCCTGCGTGCGCAAGGCGCGTTGCCACCTGGTGGGTTCGGCAGTCTGGCGCAAGCCGAACTGGACGAGAGCGTGGGCGACCTGGCTGCGCTATGGCAATTTATGGACGAGCTTTATCCCCATCGGCTCGCGCCCATCGAACTTCAGCTCGCGATCGGAGGCTGGACGATCGAAGATTGGCTGAACGATCTACGCAGCGGCGACGACAACCAACGCCTTCGCATCACCCTGGTACAGGGCGGGCTGCGCGACGGCAAGACGCTGCGTTACGACAAGCTGATCGCGCCCTGGATCATCCACTTGCTGGCCAATGCGCAAGGTTTGTCGATGCGCACGCATATCGTCGCTGCCGATGCGCAGCTCCGCCTGGAAATCATCGATACGACGCAGGCGCTGGCCTGGCTGGCTCAGCTGATCGCCGCCCTTGAACAGGCTTTGACGCAACCGCTCGCCGCGTCGGCACGTACGGCCTTCGCGTGGCTGCAGGCGGAACGCGGCGACAAGCCTACGTACGAAGCGGCAAGGCTTTGTTATGAAGGTAGCGACTTCGGTATGGCAGCGGAGCTGCAACGCGACGCCTATCTGAGTCGCGCCTGGCCAAGCTTTGCCGCGCTCCATCGCGGCGGTTTCGAAGCCACCCTGCCGCTCTACCGACCGCTAATCGAAACCCTGGTCGACGAGGCGGCAGCATGAGCACGCTGACGCTGCAACCGCTGACCATGCCGCTACACGGCATCCGGCTGATCGAAGCCAGTGCCGGCACCGGCAAGACCTGGACCATTGCCGCGCTTTATCTGCGCCTGGTGCTGGGTCATGGCGAACCCACGCGCGAACCGCTCCTGCCATCGCAGATTCTGGTCCTGACCTTCACCAAGGCGGCGACCGCGGAACTGCGCGAACGCATCCGCGCGCGTCTCGCCGACGCCGCACTGGCGTTCCGCTCGACCACGGCGGCGGACGACGCATTTCTTGCCGAGCTGATCGCGGCCTATCCGGACGATGAAGCACGCGCCGGTGCGGCGCGACGCCTGGAATATGCCGGGCAATGGATGGACGAAGCGGCTATCCATACCATCCATGGCTGGTGCCAGCGCATGCTGCAACAGCACGCGTTCGACAGCGGTCATCCGTTCGCACAAGACACCCAGGCCGACGAAAGCCTGCTCCAGGCCGAAGCGATCCGCGATTATTGGCGTGCGCACTTTTTCCCGCTGGACCGTTACGGTGCCGCCCGGATCCGGGCCTACTGGAAAACACCTCGCGATCTGCATCGCAAGCTACGCCCTCTATTGAGTCAACCCGTCGGTTATCTTCGCCTAGACGGTGCCGCGCTGCCGACGCTTGCCGATCTTGGGCAGCAAATCGAAATGGCTCTCGCCCCAGAAACTGCCGCGCTCAAGCTTGCGCAGCGCCTATGGCACGAACAGGCTGACGCGATCGAATCAACGCTCACAGACATTCTCCAACGTGGCGGCTTCAATATCAGAATGATGAATGCCGACGCAGTAGCAAACGAACTACTGCTACTACGTCGGTGGGCTGAAGGTGGCCCTCTCGACGAAAAAGTCTTGCTCCGCTACACCCAGGCTCGTCTGATCAGCGCGACCAAAAAGGGGACGAGGCCGCCGACATTCAGCGCCTTCGATGCTATCGAGACTTGGCAGACAGCCCAGGCCAGTGCTTCGCCGCTCAAGCCCGTGATATTTGCGCATGCCGTGCCGTGGATTCATCGACGTATCGATGCGATCAAGCAACAACGAGCGCAGATCGGATTTGACGATATGCTGCGTCGGCTGGATGGCGCGCTGCATGGCCTTAGCGGCGACCGGCTGGCACACACCCTGGCCAAGGATTTCCCGGTAGCCCTGATCGACGAATTTCAGGACACCGATCCGCTGCAATGGCGTATCTTCGAGCGGATCTATGCGACACGACCGCAACAGGCGCTGTTGCTGATCGGTGACCCCAAGCAGGCCATCTACAGTTTCCGTGGCGCGGATATTCACACCTACCTGCGCGCGCGCGATGCCGCGTTGTCACCGACCTGGACGCTTTCCACCAACTACCGCTCGACCCACGGCATGGTCCGTGCCGTCAATCGGCTGTTCGAACTGGGCGACACGCACGAGAGCGGCGCCTTCGGGTTTGGCCAGGCGCTTCCCTTCCATCCCGTGGACGCGCACGGTCGAAGCGAAACGCTGACGTACGAAGGCCAGCCGGTAGCCTCATTGACCTTTGCATTACAGGGCGGCGAGCAAGCCGTCGGAATTCAATCGTATCGCCATACCATGGCTGAGCACGCCGCAGCGACGCTGGTCGCGCTGCTCGACGCCGCACAACATCGGCGCTGCGGCTTTGTCGACCCACAAGGAGAGCTGACCGCGCTGCGCGAGGGCGATATCGCCATTCTCGTACGCGGTCGTACCGAAGCCACACTGATTCGCGACGCGTTGCGGCGGCGCGGCCTTAAAAGCGTGTTTCTTTCCGATCGCGATTCGGTTTTCGCCTCGCCCCAGGCCGAGGACATGTGGCGCTGGCTGCAAGCCTGCGCCGATCCGGGCTCCGATCGCGCCATGCGCGGCGCCATGGCTACGCCATCGATGTGTCAGCGCTACGACGAACTCGAGCGATTGAATACGGACGAGCGTTATTGGGAGAGCAGCGGTGACTGTTTCCGTCGACTCCATGACACCTGGCTTCGCCATGGCGTCCTGGCGATGGTGCACGATCTGTTGCACTTGTTCGATCTCCCTGCCCGCTTGCTCGCGTTGCCCGACGGCGAACGCAGCCTCACCAATATCCTGCACGTGGCCGAACTGCTGCAGCATGCGGCCGCCGCGCTCGACGGCGAACGCGCCCTGATCCGTTATTTCGCTGCACGTATTACCGAAGCACACGATGCACAGGTGGACGCCAGCGAAGAACAGATCGTCCGCCTGGAAAGCGAAGACGCGTTGATCAAGGTGATCACCATTCACAAGTCCAAGGGTCTGGAATACCCCTTTGTCATGCTGCCGTTCGCGGCGGCGACGCGTACCCGCAACGACGGCGATGTTGTCGTATGGCATACCCAGGACGGCACGCCTGTAGCAGACCTGGCAGCCGGCGATCTGGCGCGTGCCGCTTCGGCACGCGAGCAATGGCAGGAAGACCTGCGATTGCTCTACGTTGCCTTGACACGTGCACGTCATGCCTGCTGGCTTGGTATTGCCTGCTATCGCATCGGCAACGCAAAAGCACCGATGCTGCATCGTTCGGCGCTGGGCTACCTGCTATCCGGTGGCGAACCGATCGAACCGGCCGATCTTCCCAAGCGGCTTGATAATCTCAAACACGGTGTCGCGGACATCGCCGTTACCGTGCTGGCCGAAGAAGCCGACACGCATATCTATCGCGCCCTCCATGCCCAGGCCGCATCGAATCGGCATGCGCTTCGCTACACCGGATCGTCCATCGAACCCTGGCGCATCGCCAGCTACAGCGGCCTCAAGTACGCGGAATCGGCGCCAGCGCAACATGCCCCGGAAACGGCGGCGCAGGACGTACTTACCGAGGCATTGAGCGAGACGACTTTGCCGGCTATCGCAGCTCACGGTGAGCCGACCGGCATCCATGCCTTTCACCGTGGTGCCATGGCAGGTACGTTTCTGCATGAACTGTTCGAGTGGGCCGCGGAAAAAGGCTTCGCCCATACCAAGGCATCGCGCGATGAGCTGGTCGCCTGGACCGTACAACGGGCGCAGCGTCACGGATGGCAACGCCATGCAGACATGCTTTCGGAATGGCTGATTCAGTTCCTCGATACATCGCTGGAGCTTCCCACTGGCGATGCCCTTTCGCTGGCCAGCCTGAACCTCGGCCAGTACTACGCCGAACTCGAGTTCTGGATCGAAGCGGACCGGGTAGACACGCAACGACTCGATCAGCTTGTCGTCAAGCACACGCTGAGCGGCACACCGCGCCAACCGCTGGCACGCGAAACCATCAACGGCATGCTGAAGGGCTTTATCGACCTGGTCTTCGAGCATCAGGGGCGTTACTACATCGTCGATTACAAATCCAATCAGCTAGGCACCGATGCCCATGCGTATACGCACGATGCCATGCGGCAATCCGTATTGAACGAGCGCTATGACCTGCAGTACGCGTTATACACGCTGGCCCTGCATCGCCAGTTGCGCGCACGCCTACCGGGATATCAATACCAACGCCATATGGGCGGCGTGATGTACCTGTATCTGCGCGGCGTCGACGGCAAGGGGCATGGCATCCATAACGAATGCTTGCCCTACGCGCTGGTCGATGCACTGGATCGTCTATTCGACAACGAAGGTCGCGCCGATGCCGCTTGAAGCACTGCTACGGCACATCGAACAGGCCACGGACCAAGGTCGCCTGCGACCGCTGGACGCGGCCTTTGCACGCTTTCTGGCCGAACAAGACGGTACCGGCAATGTCGTGCCACCGATGCTCGGCGCCCTGGTCAGCCAACAGTCCGGTGAAGGCCATCTCTGCCTTGAGCTCGACGCGCTGGGCGCCTTGATCGACCGACTGGACTTGCCGGCGAGCTGGCGCGAGCCGTTGCTGGATACGCCCGCACTCATGCAACAACTGAACGCCTCGACCGTGGTGGCGAGCGACGAACGAATCTCGGCGACACCGTTGGTACTGGATAACGGCCGGCTTTACCTCCGTCGCTACTGGGACCACGAACGCCTGGTTGCGTCCGCGATACAGCAACGCCTGCTCTCGCCCGTTACACCGCCACCGGGACTCAAGCAGGAGTTGTTGCGGTTGTTTCCAGATGACGGCAGCGGTGCCGTTCAATGGCCGCGTGTCGCCTGCGCCCTCGCTGCCCGCAGTGCCTTCACCATCATCACCGGCGGCCCCGGTACCGGCAAAACCACCGCTGTCGTCCGTCTGCTTGGATTGCTTCAGACCTTGCAACTGGCCGAACACCACCGCCCGCTACGCATCCGTCTGGCCGCCCCCACCGGCAAGGCCTCGGCACGCCTGAATGCATCCATCGCATCACAAGTAGCGGCCCTGGACGTCAGCGACGCTGTGCGCGCGGCCATCCCTAACGATGTCGTCACGCTGCATCGACTGCTCGGCGCGCGCCCCGACAGCCGCCGTTTCCATCACCAGGCGAACGATCGGCTGCACCTCGATGTTCTGGTCATCGACGAAGCCTCGATGATCGACCTGGAATTGATGTCCGCCGTGCTTACCGCGCTGCCACCGCAGGCACGGCTGATTCTGCTCGGCGATAAGGACCAGCTGTCGTCGGTGGAAGCCGGCGCCGTACTGGGCGATCTGTGCAAGCGTGCTGAAGCCGGCCACTACAGCACAGACACCGCGCAATGGTTGCACGACATCAGCGGCGATGACGTTACCCCATGGGTCGGCGACGATCCGCGACCACTCGATCAGCACGTTGCGATGTTGCGCCAGAGCCATCGCTTCGGCGCGACCAGCGGCATCGGGCGGCTGGCGCAAGCGGTCAATGCCGGTCGCGCCGACACCGCCCATCAGCTTCTGTCTTCGTCGAACGACATGCACTGGCTACAGAGCGCCATCGACAGCCGCTCTTTGGCCGTCCTGGTGCTCGATGCGTCCACGGGCTACCGATATTATCTGGACCGACTCACCGCGCAGCGTCCCGAACCGCAGGCAAGCGAACAAGCTATCGATGCATGGGCGCGCCAGGTGCTTGCCTCATTCGGACGGTTTCAGCTGTTGTGCGCGATACGTCATGGCGACTACGGCGTTGCCGGACTGAACGCGCAGGTAGTCTCGCTACTGCATGAAACCGGGCTGATTGCCAGCGAGCACGGCTGGTACGAAGGGCGCCCGGTGATGATCACTCGCAACGATTACAGCCTGGGCCTGATGAACGGCGATATCGGCATTGCCTTGTCCGTTCCCGTCGAAGGCGGCCTGACGCAGTTGCGCGTCGCTTTCCGTATATCCACGGGCACCGACGGTGTAGAGCGCATCCGCTTTCTGCAACCGTCCCGACTGGCCAGCCACGAAACTGCCTATGCCATGACGGTGCACAAATCGCAGGGCTCGGAGTTCGACCATGTCGCGCTGATGCTGCCGCGCGAAGCGAACGCCGTAGTGTCGCGGGAGTTGTTGTACACCGCCATTACTCGCGCGCGGTCGAGATTCACGCTTTGTGCGTCGCAAACGGTCATCGACAGCGCTATCGCCAAACCGACACATCGCTATTCGGCACTCGCCGAAAAAGTTTCCGGCTAGCGCCAACAAGCCTCAGGTCGGCGTGCAGTCGGTACCAGCCGCCAGGTCCTGAACAATGGCACGGCCGGTCGGCGAAATAATGATCGTCTTGCCGGGCACCGCACCCGTGCTGGTGCCTTCGGCTGCCTGACCCGACACCGGCTTGAAGCACACGCTTATCGCGTGCTGCACCTGGTCGCTAAGCTCGCCGCGCGAATTGAAGGTGTATACGGACTGGTTGGAGCGAATCGAAAGCGCGGGGTTCCCCGAGCTGCTGTGCAGGAGATCGTAACCGGCGGTACCGGCCGCATAGGCCGAACCGGCCGCGGTGGTCGTGTAAGAGAGCCAGCCGCCATCGAAATTGGTGCTAGCCAACTGACAGGACGTATCCGTTTCGGCAGCCCCGGGAGCGCGGGGACATACCGACACCTGCTTGCGCTGACTGATCGCTTCGCTGCGCGCATTCTGCAGATCGGCCAGCACGTTATTGGCCTGTGCGGCAACGTTATTGCGCCGCATGAAGTCGCGGAAATTAGGCATCGCGGCCGCCGCCAGGATCGCAAGTATCACCGTGGTGATAACCAGCTCCATCAGCGTAAAGCCGGACTGGTGCCTGTGTCTGCCCGCTTTGATCGAGTGCTTTCTATTTGTCATCGCAATAGCTCCCGATCTGTGCCTGGGCATCGCCACGTGCCTTCAACCGATCGTCGTTGCTGAGCAATCGGGCTGCGTGGATATCGCCGCCGTCGACAACCGCTGCCTGACCATCGACTCGTTTGAGATTGTCACGCGCAACCTGACAAAGATGGACGCGCTGCGTTTTGTCCATCTGATCCACATCCGCCTTGGACACCGTCAACTGCGGTGCATCGGCCATCGACCGCACAGGGGTATCAACTCCCCCTTTGAGTTCCACCAGCTTGGCATTCTTTGCCTGCGGATGTTCTTCATAGTGGACCGTGCCGGCGGCATCGGTCCATTTATAGACCTGCTGCGCGCAAAGTCCTTGGGACACCAAAGCCAGCGCGACAGATGCAAGGCCATTCAACGATGGTCGGCTCAGCGTCGGCATCGTCAGTTGCCCCAGCAAGCGGCCTTGGTGCCGGTGCCGCTGATGGTTTGCTGACCTTGACGGTTGATCGTGAAGTTCCCGCACTCGGTGTCTTCTGTCGCCTGGGTGCCAATTGCCGTTGCCGTGATCGAGAAGTTCTTCGTATCCGCGCTGTTGATGGCCACGGTGTAGAACTGACCCGCCATCGTGGTCGTACCGCCCAATGCGGTCACATCCGTCGTATATGTGTTGTTCGAATAGAAGAAATGTTCCTGACGACCCGCCAGATCCAGCAACGTGCGGGTCGCATCCGTACGATGCGCCCGAACCACATAGCGGTGATACGCCGGGATCGCGATGGCGGCAAGTATGGCCACGATCATCACCACGATCATGATCTCGATCAGCGTAAAACCCGATTGACGACGATGCATCTCGTATCCCCTTACTTGTCCAGCGGCTCGCGCCAGGAAATTTCGCCACTGGTGATGCCCTGCAGCGGAGTGACATCGTGGCAGATGATGGCACCACTGGACGTCTGCACGCAGACACGCAACTGCTGCGTACCGTTGGCGTCGGTACCGCCCTTGTGCAGGCTGGGCTGCGATGGCAGGCCGGCACCGAGCGAAACGGAGCGCGCAACATAGGTCGATTGCCCGGAGGTGGTCGTACCAAGGAACCCAAGCAAGCCCGTGCTCGACGTGCCCGACTTGTAGTCCATACCGTAGAGCAAGCCCTGGCCCTGGTCGGTACAGGTATCGGTACCGGGGAGATACGTCGTCGTCAACAACACACCGCCGGCAAGCGCCTGGGAACTGATGACGCGTTCGGCAGGCACTGTATTGCCATTACTGTCCGTGACCGACAGGTTGTACAACCAACCCGGGTAGGTCGCCACCAGCTGTGCGAACGCCGCTTCGTTAGCCACCGTCTTCGGCGACCCGACGACCTTGTCGTCTGCCGTGATCTGCACGTTGGTGATATCGATCAGCGACGACAGCGCGACCGTGCCCTTGCTGTCGATGATGCTCGCAACGATCTGTCGCTGCTGATCGCCCAGGTCAGCCTTGGTGTAGGCACGCCCCGTACCGAAGAACACCATCGAACGCTGCTGGTCGTCCACGCCCAGAGTCGGACGGATCGTGACCGGGCGATTGACACCCGAGACCAGCATACGAGGCGTCCAGGCGGTGGGATCGGTACTGTTGTTGAAATCGATCGCCCACATGCCGCCACTGAACGAGTTGCTGGTGCCCTGGGAACTGCCGAAGTAAAGCGCCTCGGCAATACCATCGAGATTGAAGTCCGAGGCAATCAGGTCGCCCGCGAAACTCTGTGCACCGGCTTTCGCACTGCCGACGTTGCCGAAATCGGCCGCATTGCTCTTGTTGCCCCAGGTCACCGGCGTCGGGTTGGCCGAGGCAAGGTTGGCCATGTCATAAGCTCGGATCAACAGGTTCTGTGAGGAGCCCGCGCTGCCGCCTTCGGTCGTGCCCACGCCGCTGTTATCCGTGGTGCCCGATCCGGTGAACATGTAGAACTTGCTCGGGTTCGGGTTGGTGGTGCCGGCCGGGCGGAACATCGCAACCGCTGGCAACGACGAGGTGTAGGTTGCCGTCAGCTGGGTCAGGTCGGCGCACGAAACGATCGTGCTGGCACAGGTCGTGCTGGTCGCGCTGGTATTGGTCAGCTCGGCGAGCACCACCGGCGGGGCCTCCGGATTGGTCACGTCCAGCACCACATACGCGGAGAACGAGTTCTGCTGAGTCGCACCGCTGCCCGACTTGGTATCCAGACCGATCGGGCCGCCGCCGAAACGGAACGGAACGATCAGCACCGTACCCCAGCCATCGGGATGGCATTGCGTCGTGCCACTGGCCGCGCAACCCGTGTCCGCGCTGAAGATACGCGCGTCCTGGGAAATCGGCGAACCGTCGACATAGAACATGTGCGTGTACTGCGGATCGGCCATCCAGCGCAGATGCGGCAGCAGGTTGCCGGGTACGTAGGCCCACACTTCAGCGCCGAGCGGGTGCGCGGTGTAGCCGGTATCGGCAGTACAGGTACCGTCACTGGCGCATTTTGGCGGCTGCAGATCGACCTGCTTGTTGGCCGCGTCGTAGAAGCCGCCATTGAATGCATGCAGCATGCCGTCGTTGGCGCCGACATAGATCATCTGGCGACGGCTCTGATAGACCGCTCGGAATCCGCCATAGCTCGCATCGTTGTACAGCAGGTCGAACGCCTCGGCAGGTGTACCGACAGCCAAAGGCGTGGAGTTGATGATGTCGCCAAGACGGTAGACCTGGGTATCGAGCGTACGCGAGCGCCAGTTGGGGTCGGGCTTGCCGTCGCTACCCACATAGTCCGCACCGCGTACCCATGAGACCAGTGCGCTCGCACCCGTCGCATCGCAGGTATTGAGGAAACGGTAGTTGCCGGTAAATGTCGTACCCGCGCATGTGCCCGTGCCGTTGAGGGTGCTGGACGTCCAGGTGAAATCCATCTGCTCGCCGGCATCGACCTTGCCGTTATGGTTGGCATCGACCCAGGTAAATATGTAGCGGCCATTGGCAGCGGTTGCCGCCGTACCATAGGTGCGCTGAGTAGCGGTGGTGTACGTGCCGGCATTGAGCTGTGTCTGCGCCGACCAGACCGTCGTCAAGGTGTCGAGTGTCTGGCCCGCGCACTGCGCCGGCGCGATCGAACTGGGCGCCGATGCTACGTCGGTGAAGGTCTGGTAGCGCGACTCACCCGTGGTCGTGGTGCAGAACACTACGATCGGATTCTGGGTGTAGTTACCCAGCGTCGGCACACCGTTCACGTTGTAGCCGCCCATGCGCAGACGACCCTGCGCATCGGTCCACAGCGCATTCAGCGCGCCGGTCCACGCCACCTTCTGACTGCCGTCCTTATTTTGCTGCTGCGCCTGATAGAGCGCCTGATACGTCAGACCCTCGCCTGCGGCGCTGCTGGAAACCACCGCCGCCGAAGTACCCGAACCCGAGCGGGCGAGGATCTTGTTGAACACGTCGGCCAGGCGGGCACCGAGCTGTGCCGGGTTGCGCACCGGGAAGAAGTTGTCCGGCAGGCCATCGCCCGTACCAGTCGTGGTCGGCTGCCCGGTGTTGTTGTCCACACGATCCCAGTTGGACGTCGAGCACGCAGGTGTCGTGGTGCTGTCGCAAGGCTGGTTGATGGCGTTGCCATTGGCGTCGGTGGTGGCGGCAAAACCGCCGTACTTTGCGGCGTAGTAAAGCGGGTTCTGCAGCGCCTGGGCCTGTGCGCTACCGATCTTGAATTTGTAGACCTGGGGCACCGTCCAGGTGCTGGGTATGTTCTTGCTCTGGGTCAGAATGGAGTTGTCCTGATTACCAGGACGCAACAGATCGCGCTTGACACCATCATTGTCCGAGCCGGTCACGGTGAAACCACCGAGCATTGCATTGCCCGCATAAGCGGACAAATGTTCGATGCGCACCAGCGCCGTGTCTTCACCGATAGTAGGCTTGCCACTGGTGCCGCACACTGAGCTTGTCGACAATGTCGCCAGCCAGCAGATGTCATAGCCGGTATAGCTACCGTGATTGGTAGTCGTCAGGTTGCACTGGGCGCCCACGCAATAGGTGAACATCACCTCGGTATCGAGATCGTGGTCGTTACCCCATTGGGAGTCTTCCCATACCACCGAGAAACTACCGGCCTTGCCGGTGCTGAGCTGCGGGCGGCCATAGACGAAGAACGGGGAAATGATTGACGTCTTGGTGCCGATCGTCACGTTACCGAGATAGCAGTTACGCCAATCGGACGACGATGCCGTGGCCGAACCGCTATTGTTGGCCTGGCACATCGGGACGATGCTGAAACTACCATTTGAGAGCGGAATCTGGAACTTCGGCAGGTTTTCCGCCAAAGCCACGGTATAGGTCTGAATATTGTTGGGATTGCCTGACGGTTTGGCCACGCCCGATGCCGTCTTCAAGTTGGGCCGCATATCGGTAATGCGCGCCTTGTAAGCAAGACCGGCGATCAGGTAACTACCTTCCTGCGATGGAATATCGGGGCAGATACCGCGCACCAGGCTCAAATTATCTACCGTCTTGCCGGTACATATGTCCTCATGCGTGTTCGCGGGATTGCCGACTACGCTTGCATCGCCCGTCTGCGCCGGACCTGCCGTAGCCGACTGAGTCGCCACCAGATTATCGAGCGACCGGCCGACCAGATAGGTGCCGTTGATTCCTTCGAGCGTGCCTACTGTCTTGGTCGAGTCGTTGGCAACGGTGCTGCCGAGGTTGGGAATGGCAACACTGGACACCTCGTCGCCATCGAACGAATTCAGACCTGTCGACAGCACGATGATGCTGCACTGCGCGCAGTACGGATTGCGCACATTGCCGCTGCTGTCCTTACCGTAAGGATCAAACCAGGTCGCGCTCGGCAAACCAGTGAGGTCGGTCCCAGGCAAGTAAGCTGCCGTAGATGTACCACCGGCAATGTAATTCAGCGCCTCGGCGTACATCTCCGACAACGGGTTGCCCCAAGCTTCGCAGCTGTAGCTCGACGTGGTGCCGGGGTTGTTCAAATGACCGTTGCCGCCCGTACGGTTATTGATGCCGTAGGTATTGCAATCGGACCAGGTGCCATTCCAGCTACCGATGTTATTGACGATATTGAAGCGATTCAGCGCATTGACGATGCCCTCGGCTCCCGAAGCCAGCGCCGACGAACAAAAAACACCCGTCTGCAGACTGATTTCGTCCCCGGTCCCGCAGTCGGTGTTGGCAACATTGCCGGCAAGCTTGCCGATGTTCCGTCGCAGCACACCACCCGAACGCGGGTCGCCATAACTGCCAGTGATCAGACCGAAACGCATCTGGCCGTTTTCGCCGTAACGCTGCAGCAGGCCCACCGGCTTGTAGCTGGGCGTACCGCTATTGTTGTACGACTGGCAAAAACTCTCGCGAAAGCTCGAACCCGGATCGCATACCTGAACGCGTACGGTATATGACGTACCACCGGTCGAAGACTGATTGGGAATATCGAACCAGTTGCTGTTTCCGTTGGAAGGCTTGCTACCAGTCTGCCATTGGCACTGCTGACTGGCCGTGGAACCCCATTCGGAAAATACACCCTTTGCAGCGCGCAGGCGCGGTGAGCCACTGACGCTGTAGTTGCCGTTGTCGTCAAACGTCGCGTTACAAAACGACATCGTTGTGGTGAACGGCGTGAAATTGTTGATATCGGTGCCCGAATAGACTTTCGCCCAGGCATGCAGGTCATTGGGAATCGGCGCACGCTCAAGCGTGGTAGCCGTCGACGTATCGGTGGAACGCAAACCGCCGTAAAGCACCAAGCGCAAGACATCCAAGCGGCTCATGGTCAGCCAGTTCAGGAAGTTGCCGCTCCAGGTTGTGCCATCGCACTGATGACCGTTTGTCCCAGTCGCCTTGGCACTGGCCTTATAAGTGGCGGTACCGTACTGGTAGCAAAGGTTGGAATCGAAGTAGCCCGAATAGTTGAATTTGTCGTTGTAGGTCGTGTCTACGACGCCGTCGCCGTCCAGATCGGTGTAGTCGGTATAGGCCTTGATGAACAGCTGCTCGTCGCGCGAGATAACCAGCATCACCAATGGCGCCACCGCGCTGGCGTTCAAGGTGGGATATGCGGTGTAGTCGCCGCCCACCGCCGTCTTGTTGTTCTTGTTCACCGCGATGGAAGCACCCGGCGCGCCGGCCGCCGTAGCCGCCATGGCGGCAGATAGCGGCAATATCGCCAGGAGCATCAACAGCACAGCCAACATCATCCGGCGAGCGGAGCGATGTAGTGCCTGGTTGGGACGAAGGAATCGATTCATGACCCGTCTCTTCAAAGGTATGGGCTTGCTGTGCGGTCAGTTGGCAATGCGCTGTTTGTATTGCGAGAGCGTCATGGCATTGGTCGCGGACGCATCCGTCGGACCGGTACCGCCGGCGCTCGCCACGCTCAGAATTTCGAAGTACATGGCTGCGCTACCACCGGCGGCACCACTGCCCTGCCCCCGATAGCCCGCAGCCTGCGCCGCGGCCGAGCCGGCCTGCAGGCCGGTGCCATCGGGCCGCACCCAGATGCTGGATGTGCCGCCGCTGGTGCAATCGCCGCTGGTGCAACTGGTGATGGTGACGTCCGGCTTGCTGTTCTTGACCCAGGTGGAAGGATCGTAGGCAAGTTCGCTGGTCTGATAGGCAATGGCGTAAAGATTGACCGTGCCGGTGGTGGCATCGGTACGGATGGTCATGCTCTTGAGCATGTCGCAGGTGACGCCGCTGCTGCCGATAGGCTTGGAGCCGCAGATCGGAAACGTACTGAAATCGGTGGAGGGCACCGTCCCGCCGGTCATGGTCGTAGGCCAGCCACGGTTGAAAGTGTGGTCGTCGAACAAAGCTACCGTGACATCGCGCAACGATTCGGATACTTCGAACAGTTGCTCATGCTGGGCGACATTATTGACCATATGCATTTCAGTGAGCGTGCCACGCATGGCAATGACCGCCACCACCGACAGCACGACAAGGAATACCAGGCCGATAAACAGTGCGACGCCGCGCTGTGCGCGACGGAGCGTTGCGTAACCAGGAGCGCGACTAGCCATTATCCACCTCGACTGCGATTACGCAGCTGCACGGTCTGTTGCATCAACGTACGCACGAACTGATCGGGACGGTTCAGCCCTGCCATGGAAAAACCATCGCAGTCGGCACCCGTGCTGGTAAGCGTAAATTTGCCGCCGGCATCCACTTCGTAAGAGCAGGTACCGGTCAAGGCGAACGTGCCGGTTTGCGGAATGGACAGGTCGCGCTCGCGGCCGCGGGCCACCATGCTCACTCGCACGGACAGGACATTGGTCCAGTCCTGATCAGTCATCTTGGCCGCGCTCTTGTATTGATTGACCGCGGGTACTTCGCTTTGCTGGCCGCTGGGGATGTACACACCGTATTCGAATTGCAACTGCTCGATACCCGAAACGATCGGGAACGCCTGGAACTTGCCACCGCTGATGCTCATGCGCATCAGGGTCGGCTGCGGCGTGCCACCGTCGCTCGTTGCCGAACAATTGCCGCCGCTGGTATCGGAACACGGCTGCAGGTAATACATGTCCACCCGATACGGATAGACATAGCGATGCGTACTGCCCGGTAGCGTCGGTACCGAGGCGGATGCCTTGAAGATCTGCCCCGTCTGACCGACGTTTGCGGCCAGGTAATAAGTGGATGCCGGCAGGCAGGTACTGGTATCGAGTGCGGTCGCGCCGGTATCCACGGCACAAGGGTCCGCATCGGCATAGCGCACTACCAGCACGTCGCTGCCAGGCACATAGTTGGCGTCGTTGACGCACCCGGTGACAGGGAATTTAGCGCCGCCATCGACACCGTACACGCTACCCGAACCGGTGGCATTCTGTGCGGCCAGCAGCCAGGCGTCGTTGCAGGACGAAGCCCCGGTGCCATCGGTCAACCCCTGGATTTCGTTCGGTAACACGCCGCCCCAGAAGCCGGCCATGCGCACCGACCAGCTGACGGTGTCGTTGGCAAAGCGCAGGTTCTGCTGCAGATAGTTGCTGCCCTGCTGCACCTGATACGCACGGCGATTGGCCAGAAGTACCTGAATCAGGCCCGCGACCACGATCAGACCGAGCAATGCCGCTACCAACAGCTCGATCAGCGAAACGCCCAACTGCCGGGACCGCCGTTGCATGGACTCGGGTCGCTTCATGGCATGTAGTTCAATGTGTAGGAGAGATCATCGTTTGCGCTGGTCGTCGTATTGGTATCGACGGAGCCACCGGACCAATGTGCGGTTATCTGGTACTGGCCAAGCGATCCATTCCAGGTCACCGTGGCCAGATTGCCGCCAACCGGTCCCGGCGCGGCACTCTTCAGGCGATTGATCCATTGGCTGATATCGTTGCTGGCTATCTGCTGCGGCGTGCAGCCCGCGGAGCAATCGATCAGCGTCGGCGGCGTCGAGCCGGAGAAACAATAAGGACACTCGCTGGCGGTCGGTGCCGACTGATCGGCCGCCGTCTGCGGCAGTACCGCTACGGTCGGATTGGCGCGCATCGCATCGATCAGGCTACGCACCTGGATAATGGCGTAGCTACGCGACCCAGCCTGCTTGGTGAATTGAGCGCCCTTGATCTGCAACAACGCCAGGCCGAGTACGCCGACGCTGAAGATGACGATCGCCACAAGCACTTCGATCAGCGAGACGCCTCGCTGGCGCGATATAACCCGCATTGGGATTCCCCCTGGATGCCCTTGGGCGAACTGTGGACCGGGGCCGCGCAGCCGCCAAGGCCCCCACCGATGAGCGGTCGGAATTGGCCGACGAGCGGCGGCGACGGCCCGAACAAGAGTGATGGCCTTCACACGCCTTCGGCCGGGCTCCGGGCACAAAAAAGCCCGCACTGGGCGGGCTCTCTTGAATCTGGTGCCGGAAATAGGAATCGAACCTACGACCTACGCATTACGAATGCGCCGCTCTACCAACTGAGCTATTCCGGCAGTGAATCTGGAATTTTACGGGGCCGAGCCAACCGGCGCAAGCCGTCGGGATGCTTAAAGGCTTGCCGACGAGCTGCCGACCACGCGCAGCTCCTTGGGCAGGGCGAACGTGATGGTTTCCGCTTCGCCGTCCAACTCCTGCACCTCGTTGCCACCCCAGGACTGCAGGCGGGCGATCACGTCGCGGACCAGCTTTTCCGGAGCGGAGGCGCCCGCGGTCAGGCCGATGCGCTTTACGCCATCGAGCCAGCTGCGCTCGATATGCTCGGCACCGTCGATCAGGTAGGACGTCACGCCCTGCTTTTCCGCCAGCTCGCGCAGGCGGTTGGAATTGGAGCTGTTGACCGACCCGACTACCAGGACCAGATCGACAGCATCGGCAAGCCGGCGCACCGCATCCTGGCGATTCTGCGTCGCGTAGCAGATATCGTCCTTGCGCGGTCCATCAATGTCCGGGAATTTCTCGCGTAGCGCCGCGATGATCGCCTTGGTGTCGTCGACCGACAGCGTGGTCTGCGTGACATAGGACAGCTCGTGCGGAAACTTCGGCTGCAGTTTCGCCACACAATCGACGGACTCGACCAGCAGGATCTCGCCCGTATTGGCCGGGTTCCACTGCCCCATCGTGCCCTCGACTTCCGGGTGGCCGGCATGGCCGATCAGTACCACGCTGCGCCCGCCGCGCCCGAGGCGCGCCACTTCCATATGTACCTTGGTGACCAGCGGACAGGTCGCGTCGAAAACGTTCAGGTTGCGGCTTTCGGCTTCTTCACGCACCGCCTTGGACACGCCGTGCGCACTGAAAATGACGGTGGAACCATCCGGCACTTCGTCGAGCTCTTCGACGAATACCGCCCCGCCCGCCCGCAGCTTGTCGACCACATAGCGGTTGTGCACGACCTCGTGACGCACGTAGATCGGCGCGCCATACGATTCGAGCGCCCGCTCGACGATGGCAATGGCGCGATCGACGCCGGCACAGAAGCCGCGGGGATTGGCGAGAAGGATGTCCATGGGGCTGGGGAAGCTCGTTGGCTGCTTTGAAGGGATTATCGCACGTCGGGACGTTCAGCTTTGTTAGGGTTGCCCAGCCTGCTTGGTAAACAGCCCAAACACGATCAACATCACCGCCCCCACCGTAATGGCCGAATCGGCCACATTGAAGACCGCAAAATCCCAGCTGTCGTAGTAGTGCACATGGATAAAATCGGTGACCTTGGCCTGATGCAGGCGGTCGATGACGTTACCCCAGGCGCCGCCGATGATCATCGCCAGCGGTACCGCCGTGCGCCAGTCGCGGCGCGAAATGCGCGACAGCCACACCACCAGCGTCACGTCGATCACCAGCGCCAGTGCCACGAAAAACCAGCGCTGCCAGCCGGCGCTATTGGCCAGGAAACTGAACGCCGCGCCGGTATTGAAGGCCAGGGTCCAGTTAAGCAACCCGGGGATGACCGGGTGCGGCACGCCCGGTGGTTGCAACGCGCTCAATGCCCAGACCTTGCTGAGCTGATCGAGCACGATGACCACGGCGGTAAGCCACAGCCAGGACAGAGCAGAGGGTTTGGGCGACATGAACAAACTCGGTCGAAGAAAAAATCAGGCGCACCCTTGAGGTGCGCCCTTGCGTCTTAGAAGTAATGGCGATCTTCGCCCGGACCGTCGACATTGCTCACGCAACGGCCGCACAGCTCCGGATGCTCGGCATGCGTACCGACGTCGTCGCGACGATGCCAGCAGCGGATGCACTTGGGCGCTTCGCTGACCGTGGCCGAGACCCACACATCGGCCCCTTCCAGCTCGGTGAGCACTGCTGTCTCCGGCTGACCGCCGGCAACATCCAGACGCAGATCGGAGGTGATGAAGAAGAAACGCATTTCTTCCATCGCCGACGCGTAACGCGACACGACGGCCTGGTCGGCGTGAATGGCGAGCTTCGCTTCGAGCGACGCGCCGATCTGACCGCCCTTGCGCATCTCTTCGAGCACACGCGAAGCGGTGTCGCGAATGACCAGCAGATCGGACCAGTAACGGCGCTGTTCGGGCGAACCCTGCGTCGCGGCCAGGCCGTCGTACCAGGTTTCGAACATCACGCTTTCGCTGCGCTTGCCCGGCATGTGCTGCCAGATTTCCTCGGCGGTGAAACTCAGCATCGGCGCCAACCAGCGCACCAGGGCTTCGAGGATGCGATACATCGCACTCTGCGCACTGCGGCGACCATGGCTGTTTTCCGGCATCGTGTAGAGCCGGTCCTTGGTGATATCCAGATACAGCGCGCCCATTTCGTTGGTGCAGAAGTTCTGCACGCGCTGCACGATTTCCGGGAAGTCGTAACGATCGTACGCGGCCGCCACTGCCTGTTGTGTGTCGTAGGCCTGCTGCACGGCCCACTGGTCGAGCAACACGCTGTCGGTCACCGGCAGCAACTGCGTCGCCGGATCGAAACCATCCAGGTTACCGAGCAGGAAGCGCGCAGTGTTACGGATACGACGATACGTATCGGCCACGCGCTTCAGGATTTCGTCCGACAACGACATCTCGTTACGGTAGTCGGTCGAGCAGATCCACAGGCGCAGGATGTCCGCACCCAGGTTCTTCATGATGTCCTGCGGCTCGATACCGTTGCCCAGCGACTTGGACATCTTGCGGCCCTGCGCATCCACGGTGAAGCCGTGGGTGAGCACTTCCTGGTAAGGCGCACGTGCGTAGATGGCCGCCGAGGTCAGCAGCGAGGAATGGAACCAGCCGCGATGCTGATCGCTGCCTTCCAGGTACATCACCTTGTATTCGCTCGCGGTGCCTTGCTGCAGCTCGGGACGCTGACCGACCACGGTAAAGTGACTCGTACCCGAATCGAACCACACGTCAAGTACGTCGGTGACTTTTTCGTAGTTGTCCGCATCCGCGCCCAGCAGTTCGACCGGGTCGAGCGCGAACCACGCATCGATACCGCCCTTCTCCACCTTCTGCGCGACTTTTTCGAGTAGCGCGACGGAATCGGGATGCGGATCCTGCGTTGTCTTGTGCACGAACAGCGCGATCGGCACGCCCCAGGTACGCTGGCGCGAGATACACCAGTCCGGGCGGTCGGCGATCATGCCGGAGATGCGCTCCTCACCCCAGCCGGGGATCCAGCGCACGGTCTTGATCGCATCGAGCGAGGTCTTGCGCAGACCCTTCTGCTCCATGCTGATAAACCACTGCGGCGTCGCGCGGAAGATCACCGGCGTCTTGTGCCGCCAGCAATTGGGGTAACTGTGCTCGATCTTCGCAAACGCCAGCAGCACGCCACGCTCGCGCAGCAGCTCGACGATCTGGTCGTTGGCCTTCCAGATATGTTGACCGACCAGCACGGTGTCGCCCACGTTCGGCGTGTTGTCGCCGTAGGTGCCGCGCGAACCGATGTAGTTGAGCGTGCCGATGCCATACGGCTTGGCGGCGACGAAATCTTCCGCGCCATGATCGGGCGAGGTATGCACCGCACCGGTACCGTCTTCATCCGACACGTGGTCGCCCAGGATCACCGGCACTTCGCGCGGATAGAACGGATGACGCAGAGCGACGCGATCGAGTTCCGCACCCGCTACCGCGAGACTGCCCGCCACCTGCTCGGCGTGCTCGACCTGCATATAGCGGTGCGCGACCTTGTCGGCCAGGCGCTGCGCGACCACGACCCACACCTCGCGCCCGTCGCGCGTGGGTGCCTTGATCAGCACATAGTCGATCGCCGCACCGAGCGAGACGGCCTGGCTTTCCGGCAGCGTCCACGGCGTGGTGGTCCAGATCGGGATCGCGACGATGGCGTCACCGGCATCGACGCCGAACTTCGCCGCCAGCGCTTTTGCATCGACGGCATCGTAGGCCACGTCGACGGCCGGCGAGGTCTTGTCGCCGTACTCGATTTCCGCCTCGGCCAGTGCCGAGCCGCAGTCGAAACACCAGTACACCGGCTTGGCGCCGCGCACGACGTGCCCGTTCTCGACGATCTTGCCCAGCGCACGCAGCATGTCCGCTTCGTACTTGGCGTCCATGGTGCGATAAGGGTTCTGCCAGTCGCCCAGCACACCAAGACGCTTGAAGTCGGTGCGCTGCAGATCGATTTGCTGCTGCGCGTATTCGCGACACTTCTGGCGGAAGGCATCGGCGTCGAGCTTGTCGCCGACGCGGCCAAATTTCTTTTCAATGGCGATTTCGATCGGCAGGCCATGGCAGTCCCAGCCCGGCACGTATGGCGAGCGGTAGCCGGCCATCAGCTTGGACTTGACCACGACGTCCTTGAGCACCTTGTTGACCGCATGGCCCAGGTGAATCATGCCGTTGGCATAGGGCGGGCCGTCGTGCAGCACGAACGTCTTGTCGCGACCGGCGGTCTGCGCCTGAATCTGCGCATAGCGGTCCACCTTCTCCCACTCGGCCAGCCAGTTCGGCTCGCGCTTGGGCAGATCGCCGCGCATCGGAAATTCCGTCTGCGGCAGATGGATGGTGCTCTTGTAATCCTTGCTCATTGTTTACGCTGCCATCGGGTAGGGGTCGGCACCGGTTCGTCGCCGAACGGTGCCGCGCGATTCTTGAAAAACTTAGGTCACGCTTCGGCCAGGCGCGGATTCATGCCCAGTGCCGCGCGCGCTTCACGTGCGTCGCGATTCATCTGGGCCGTCAGCGCTTCCAGGCCGTCGAACTTCTGCTCGTCGCGCAGCTTGGCGACAAACTCCACCGCCATGCGTCGACCGTACAGATCGCCATCGAAGTCGAACAGATGGACTTCGAGCAAGGGCTCGGCCACTTCGTTCACCGTGGGCCGCACACCCAGGCTGGCGACGCCAGGCCAACTGCACTCGCTTTCGCCCAGGCCGACGCGGACGGCAAAAATGCCCTGCACCGGCGTGACCCTCTCACGAAGATGGATGTTGGCGGTCGGAAAGCCAAGGGTACGGCCAAGCTGGTTGCCGTATTCGACCTTGCCCTCGATCACGAACGGGCGGCCCAGCAGCGGTTCGGCAGCGGCAAATTGGCCGGCAGCGAGCAGGCTGCGCACGCGGGTCGCCGATACGCGCTCGCCTTCCAGCAATACCGGCGCCATCACATGCGCTTCGAAGCCGCAGGCAGCCCCCATCGATTCCAGCAGGGCGACGTCACCTGCGCGCTTGTGACCGAAACGAAAATCCCCGCCGACCCAGACTTCCCGCGCGGCCAGGCGCTCGACCAGCACGCGCTGCACGAAATCCTCGGCCGACATGGCGGTCAGAGCTTTGTTGAAACGCAGCAGCAAGGCCTGCTCGATCCCGGCTGCACCGAAGCCTTTCAGCTTTTCGCGCACGCCGGAAAGCCGCGGCACCGGCACCGGCGAAAAAAACGCCCGCGGCAGCGGCTCGAAGCTCACCACCGTCGGCGTCCAGCCGCTGATCTGCGCGCGCTCACGCACCTGCGCCAATAGCGCCTGATGCCCGCGATGCAGGCCATCGAAGGCGCCAACGGCAACCACGCTACCGCCGGGGGCCAGACAAGGGCCCGCGACGTCCCTGGAAAGTCTCATCATCGGCCGAGTATAGCGGCTGGACCTGGATTCTGGCCGTCCGAAATCGCCTTGACGGCTCAAGACGCTGGGCCCCGGCGTTCGCCGGGGCGACGAAGTTTGCGACCCATTTCAATTTACCGTCGCCCCGGCGAACGCCGGGGCCCAGCGCCTTTACACGCCGCGCAAGTCGCGCATACGGAAACCGGTTGCAAACAACGTTGCGACATACGCACCACCGCCGGCAGCCACCAGCGCGCCCAGATGCCAGACGCGCGTCCACCACGTCGTCGTGGACCAATCCGGCCACAACCATCGACCCAGCAGCAGCACGACGATCATCACCGCGCATGACAAGCCCAGCCGCACCCAATGACGCCCCCACCCCGGCTGGCGCTCATAGACGCCGGCCTTGCCCAACCAACGCCACAGCAGCGCCAGATTGATATAGCTGGCCGTCGCACTCGCCATGCCCAGTGCCATATGCAGCCCCGGCACCTTGACCAATGCTTCCATCACCGGCAATTGCTTGATCTCCGGCGAGGCCCACCAACTGAACAGCAGCGCCAGAAACAGCAGGTTGAACACCATATTGGCCACCAGCGACGCCACGCCCGCACGGACCGGCGTACGCGTGTCCTGGCGCGCGTAGAACGCCGGCAACACCACCTTGACCAGGGCAAAGGCCGGCAGGCCGAAACTCAGCGCGGAAATCGACAAGGTCGCCATGTGCGTGTCGAACGCAGTGAACGCGCCATGCTGGAACAGCGTCGCCACCAGCGGCTCGGCCAGCAGCATCAGCGCGAACATCGCCGGTACCGCGATCAGCAACGTGGTGCGCAGACCCCAGTCGAGCGCCATCGAAAAACCGGACCGATCGGTGGCCACGTGGTGACGTGACAGCGATGGCAGGATCACCGTACCCAGAGCCACGCCGAACACACCCAGCGGAAGCTCGAGAAACCGGTCGGCCTGCGAGAGCCAGCTTTGCGAGCCGTCGATCAGGTGGGCGGCGATCAGGGTGTCCAGCAGCAGGTTGATCTGTGCCACCGAAGAGCCGAACAGGGTCGGCACCATCAGCCGCATGATCCGGCGCACGTCCGGGTCCTTCCAGCCCCAGCGCGGCAGCGTCAGCAGGTCCAGCTGACGCAGGGCCGGGAGCTGGAACAGTAGCTGCAGCAGGCCGGCCGCCAGCACCGCCCAGCCCATCGCCAGGATCGGGGTATGCAAGCGCGGCGACAGCCACAGGGCGCCGGCGATCATGCACAGGTTGAGGATCACCGGCGTCAGCGCCGGCACGCCGAAACGATGAAAGCTGTTCAATGCCCCGCCCGACAACGCCGTCAGCGAGACGAACAGCAGGAAGGGAAAGGTCAGGCGCAGCAGGTCGACGGTCAGCTCGTACTTGCCAGCCTCGGCGGCTGCGCCCGAATCGAACAGCGAGGCCACCTGGGGGGCGAAAATGATGCCCAGCGCCGTAATGATCAGCAGGACGCTGCCCAGGGTGCCCGAGACCCGGGACATCAGCCCCTTGAGGTCTTCGTGGGGGCGCTTTTCCTTCACTTCCGTGAAGACCGGTACGAAGGCAGTGGAAAACGAGCCCTCGGCGAACAACCGGCGCATGAAATTGGGGATACGGAACGCTACCCAGAACGCATCGGTGGCGGCATTGGCGCCGAACGCCATATTGATCGACATATCCCGGACCAGCCCGAGGACGCGCGAAACCATCGTCATGCTGCTGAACGAGAGCAGCCCGCGGAACATGCTGGGGGACTTCATGCGGTCGCCGGAACCTTCTCTTGGGAGGCGGAATGGGCGGCAAAACCGCGTAAACTGCGGTCTTGCCCGAAAAGGCGCGTAGTTTGACAGCCCCATCGGGCAAGATGACAGGCCAGATGTGGCAAAATGGCGATCCTCGCCTGCGTCGCCCCGAGCTAAGCTATTGACGTAGCGACGCAAAGACGTGATAATCGCCGTCTTTTTCCAACCCTAACGATTTCGGAGTTCTACCTTGGCCAACATCAAGTCCGCGAAGAAGCGTGCGCGCCAGTCCGAGCAGCGCCGCCTGCGCAACGTCAGCGCCCGTTCCATGGTGCGCAGCGCCCTCAAGAAGGTCATCAAGGCCATTGAGGCCAAGGACAAGGCTGCCGCTGTCGAAGCCTTTGCCACCGCCCAGCCGGTGATGGATCGTTACGCCGCCCGCGGCCTGATCCACAAGAACAAGGCCGCTCGTCATAAGAGCCGCCTCAACGCGAAGATCCATGAGCTGGCGTAAGCCGGCCTTGGATTACATTCGGGTTGGATAAGAAAAGCCGGCGTGAGCCGGCTTTTTTGTTTACCTATAAAAGCGGGCCGGCGTGAGTCGGCTTTTTTGTTTACCTATAAAAGCGGGCCGGCGTGAGTCGGCTTTTTTGTTTGCCTATAAAAGCGGGCCGGCGAAAGTCGGCTTTTTTGTTTTCTGATCGAGGGCGCCCCCTCACCCCAACCCTCTCCCCTGGCTCTGCCGGGGGAGAGGGTTGGGGTGAGGGGGACTCTTACACCGCCTCAACCTCACGCACCTTCTCCGGCAACGCCAACCGCCTGGCGTCCTCGTCATACGAGATCAGCAACACGCCCGAATCGTGGCGTCCAGTGATATCGACAAAACACGCCCCGCCAATAAAAGGCTCCAGCGTCATCACCGATTTCAACGGCGTGGCCACTACCATCTGAAACCCGAAGTTCTCGAAGATATTCATCGCCAACGCGGTGAACTCGTTGTCGGCCTTGTCGAACGCCTCGTCGAGCACCACCGGTGCATAGCGCGGCAGGTGGCCGTCGTCGCCACCGAGCTGATAACGCAACGCGGCAGCCAGACAGGTGGTAGCCAGCTTCTGCCGCTGACCACCTGACTTGCCCGCACCGCTGCGATACACCTCGATCTGCCGACGCGTATCGGCCTCCATTTCCACGCCGACGAATTCGACATGCTGACGCACGTCCAGCACCTGCTCGCGCCAACGCTTGTGCTCTGGGTCATCCGCCCCGAGGCGGGCCACCAACTGGCGCAGGATCGCGAACTGTGCTTCCGCGCGCTCGCGATCTTCGGTCTGGTTGTGCGATAGCACGTCGCGCAGCTGCTGCTGGAAGTCGCGCACCTCCTGCAGACCGCGATCGGAGAGATCGATCTGCAACAGCGTGCCTCGGTTGAAGGGGACACGCTCCAGGCTCTCGTTGACCTCGTCCATGCGCTGGCCGATCGACTTGCGCGCCTCGGTCATATGTTTCTGCAGGACCAGCAGGTTCTGCTTGCTCTGGCTTTGCAACAGATCGAAGAAGCGCGCCTCATGCTTGGGCAGGCCGTCGAGCTCCAACCGGCGCAGGCGGGCGAGAAAGCCCTCGGCGGAATCCATATTCGGCGTGAAGTCACCGCCATCCTGGGGCCAGCGGCGGCAGAACGCGCGGAAACATTCTTCGATGGCCTGAACCCGTGCGTTGTCCTGCGCAGCCTGATGGGCCAGCGATTCGTTCAAGCCACGCTCGACCTGGTTGATCTGGCCATCCAGGTTGTCCAGCGTAAGCGGCGGATGCGCCGGCAGACGTCCAGCAAGCCCCTGGGACTGCACGGGCGACAGCGGCATCTCGCCGGCTCTGGATGCACAACCCTCGCGGCGCGCTTCGATCCGCTCCCGCTCCTTGCCCACGGCCAACCGTTCGGCCATCGCGTCTTCGTATGTCTTGGCGGCGCGGACACGCAAGGTGCGCTCTTCGTCGAGCCGCTGCATCACGTCCTGCAGGCTCGCATCGCCCTGACGCAACTGCTGCAACTGGGTTTCGATATCACCCAGGCGGCGCAGCTTCGGCGCCACGTCGATCTCTTCCCATTCCACATGCAGCAGGTTGGCCGCCGACACCCGGCGGTCGCCGTCGGCGTCGCGCTCGGCCTTCAACGTATCGAGCGCCGCCGCGCTTTGCGCAATGGTTTGCGCCAGCCCCTGCCCTTCCTGCTCGAAAACGCCCAGCTTGTCGCGATTGTCGAAACCAAGAATCCAGTGCCGACGGTCGTCGACCGCACGGCGATCGTCTTTCTCGAAACGATCGCCCGGATGCTTGACCTGACCCTCGCGGGTGATCGCACGCTCGGCATGGCGCAGCGCCGCCGCCGTATCCACGCAGGTATAGTCGAAACGACGCGACAACTCGGCCGATAGCCAGTCGCGGTGGGCATGGTCGCGAATATCCAACCGATGCACCATCGAGCGCGCATCCAGAGCGCGACCGCGCATAGCATCGACATGACCGACGCGGTAGTAAACCAGCTTGCCGCCCAGGTGCGTCTTGTTGATCCAGGCCGATACTTCGGCGTAATGCTGCTCGTCGACCAGCAGCGAAAGCGCGAAACCATGCAGCACGCGCTCGATCGCGCCACGCCACGCGGCGTGCTCGGTCTTGACCTGCAACAGCTCGCCAACAAATGGCAACGCATTCTCGGAGAGGCCCAGCTCCTGACACAGGCGCGCGCGCATGGCCTGGACCGGCGCCGGAATGTTCGACGGGTTGCGCTTCAAGGCGTCGATTTCGGCGCGCACCTCGGCAAAGCGTTGCTCGGCCTGCACGCGTTCGCGCTTGATCGCATCCATACGGTCTTCGACGCCAGCAGCACGATCGCGTGCGCCGTCCAGCAACTCTCGCGCCTGACCCACAATTTCGGCAAAGCCTTGCGCCGTACCGGGCAGGCTCCAGGCGAGTTCGCGACAGGCTTGTTCGACCTTGCCGCGGCGGCGCAGGCGATCGTCGCGTTCGCGCGTTACCTGACCATGTTCACGCTCGAGTGCATCGAGCGCATCGCCGCCCTGCTCGCGCCGTTGACGCTCGAGATCCGCCAGACGCTGATCGTGGTTTTCCACCGCCTGACGCCGCTGCGCTACTTCGCCGGCGAGCGCCGTGTCCTGCACCTGGATCTCGGCCATGCGTGCATCCAGCAGGACCAGACGGCGCTGTTCACGATAGGCATCCACGCAAAGATGCAACTCGCGCAGCTCGCTGGTCTGCCGACGCAGCGTCAACAGGTCGTCGTGCGCGACGCGGGCGGGCGACAAGGTATCGACCTGCTCGCGTGCGATCACCACGGACTTGTGCGCGGCATCGAGCTCGGCAAAATCCGCGACCAGGCGTTGCGACGCGGCGAAGGTTTCCGGCTCGTCCAGCATAAAACCGCGCAGAAACTGGTTGAGATCACCCAGGTTCTTGGCCGACTGCGTCTTGTGCAGCAGCTTCAGCGCCATCTCGTTCTGGATGCCCAAGAGACGACGAAAACGCTCGGCATAACCGGCAAAGGTATCGAAGTGATGAACGTCATCGCCCAGCCGGTTTTTCAGGCGGCGCAGGTCGAGGTCGAAACCGTCCAGCTCGGCGGCAATATCGAATGCACGCTCGGTGACCATGTAATGCTTTTTGACGTCTGCCGCTGCCGAACCATTACCGGCGATCCAGAACATGCGGATCACGCTGACGGTCTGACCGAGGCGATTGCCGTATTCCAGCGCCAGTGCCGTCCAGGTACTGCCCTTGCGCAGATACTGGGTGGCGATCTCGCCCGAATCGCTGTCGTGCTGATCGGCCCAGGCGCCGCGGACATAGGAGGCGAGATTTCGATCACGCCCGCTGCGCTCGGCTTCGCGCGCGGCGGCGTTGAAATCGACCAGGTTCGGCGGCACGAGCAAGGCGGACATTGCATCGAGCAAGGTCGACTTGCCTGAGCCGGAGCGACCGACAAACAGAAAGCCACGCTCGGCAATGGGCACTTCGACCAGACCGCTGAACGTGCCCCAGTTGAACACCTGCAGGCGGCGCATGCGGAACTGTTCGTCGCGCGGATCGGGCAAATCCGATAGAAACAGCGACGGTGCGACCGCGCGAACCGGCTTGGGCTTTTTCGGCGCACTCTTACGCGGCGCCTTGGGCTTGGTGCTCATGCGTCTACCTCGTCATCGCCAGCATCGCGCAGCTCGCGGTAAACCTGTGCCAGCGCCTGCACGTCTTCGGCGGAAAACAGCAGCTTCAAGGCGGGCGAGACTTCGTAGCGGTCTTCGCTGCCGCGCAGTTTTTCCAGCACGTGGTTTTCCTTCATCTTGGCGATCGACGAAGACACGCGCTTGGCGAAACCGGCCCGGTCGGTGGACAGGTTCTTTTCGTAGACCGAAAGCGCATCGGACAAGGCGGCCTCTTCGACCACCGCGCGATGACCGCGGGCTTCCGCCTCGGCCAGTTGTTGACGAAGGTGCAGCAGCAGGACTGAATCGATGAACGTCAACGGTGACGAGCGCAACAGTACTGGCGTGTCCAGCTCGCCGGTATCGGCCTGGCGTGTAAAGGCCACACCGGCCTCGCGGTCGATCACCAGCTCCAGGAACAGCTCGCATAGATGCGAACGCACCGGCGACTCGTAGCGCAGCAATGCCGGCCACAGCGTGTCGTGACGACCCGCATCCAGGCTGGGTCCGCTCAACAGCTGGCAAAGCGCGCGACGCGCGTCCAACGGCAAGCCGCCAGTATCGCCATCGAAGAGCGCGCCGGATTTCGATGGCGTCGCGCTGGCCTCCTCGATGGGGAGTTCGTCCTCAAGCAAATTCATTGCGCTTCTCTTTCAGGAACCACACCAGAGGTACGCGAGCATGCCGCCAGCTTCCGTCGCCGCCGAGCCAGCTGATCGCTTCCCATTCGCCGTCGGCAACCACGCCATGGCGTGTTGCCAGCGACAGATAGCCGATCACGCTGCCCAGGCCTTGTTCGGCCGGTTTCTGCAATAGCACTTGCCCAATGGAAAGTTGCTCGTGCGTGTCCAATAGCTCATGCAGATCGCGACGCAGGCCGCGGAAATTGATTTCGGACTGGGCCACCAGTTCGCTCACGCTATCGAGCGAAATGGCCGCGCCACCGCTACGGTCGATGCGACCGTCGATCCTGGTGCTCCGCGGGTCGTGCAGCTTCCATTGCGATAGCGAGCGCAGGCGACTGGTCGTCAGTTGCAAGGTATAGGACGTGCGCTGGCGGGTATGCACCGAGTCGCGCAGTTGCAAGGCCTCGGCCTGTGCCTGCTTGAGCAGCTGGTTGAGCCGCCGCTGTTCCAGGTAGCCGCGGCTCTGCACGAAACCGCGCAGGCTGCGGGCAAAGGTCTGCAGCACATCGTGTACTTCGCCACCGCGTTCAAGCATGACGCCGGTAATACCGCGCAAAAACTGCCGCTCGTTGCGCTGCAGCTTGCGTGCGAAATTGCGTGAAAGAACTTCTTCCAGCGCCGCGTCGAGCTGCGCACTCTGCTCGACATCGTTGAGCAGGCTCCAGAAGGCGTTGAAGCTTCGGCCAGCCTCGCTCTCGCCGATGACGTCCACACCTTCGAACAATCGGTCGAGCACGTCGCCACGCTCGCCTTCATCGTCGATGATACGTTCGCGAAATTCCCGATTGAGTCGCTCGAAATCGTCGCGTACTCGACGGAAATCCTCGGTAAGCTCGTCGGCCAGCTGAATGATTTCGCGCGTACGTTCGAGGGCGCGCTTACCGTCGATGGCGGCCACCTTGCCGGTGCCGATGCGCGTAATTTCAGCATCGATGCGGTCACGCTCTGCATAGAGGGCGGACAGACGTGCGGCTGGATCGGTTTCGGTCTGTTCGGCGAGGCGGACGAGTTGCTCGATCACCAGGGCCAGGCGACTTTCCGTGGCGGCGCTACGCTGCGCGTCGAGGCCGCCGATAAAACGGATGGCTTGTGCCGCCTGCGCCGATAGCTCGTATTCCTCTTCCAACGCATCGTCAGGCAGACGACGTTCCAGAATGCCCTTGGACAGCCAGTCGGCGACATAGGCCTGGGCCGTACGCGGCAACTCGCGTGGCAGCTCCGACGCATTGAGCGTGTCCAGCTGGTATTGCAGGCGCTCCAGCAGCACGGATGCACCGAGCTTGCGCTCGCCGTCCATCAATACCGTCTGCAGGAGACCGATGATTTCAGGCGCGTGATCGGCGGCCAGCAGTCGCCATAGAGCTTGTTCGCGCAGCCGCCGGTATCCGGCGATACGAGCTTGCGACTTCATGCTTGGAATGGCGCCCCCGCGACGATCCTTCGCTGATCCAGACCGGCGAGCGGCTTACTCGCCAGACACTTCGCCGCGCAGGCGCACATCGCCCGGCAGCATGTCATCGCGGCTCTCGCGCAGGTTCCGCTGCGATTCGAAGAAGCGCTGCACCTGCTGGCAGACAACCATGGTGTTCTCGCGTGCGATCGCCGAGACCAGGAACCAGGGTTCCTTCCATTCGAGACGCTCAACGATGTCTTCGGCAACCGCCTGGCGCTCGTCGTCGGGCAACACGTCGGCCTTGTTGAGCACCAGCCAGCGCGGACGCTCCAACAATTCGGGGTCGAACTTGAGCAGCTCCTGCTCGATCGCACGTACCTGCTCGACCGGGTCGCTGCCGTCGATCGGCGCGATGTCCACCAGATGCAGCAGGATGCGCGTGCGTGAAACGTGGCGCAGAAACTGGATGCCGAGACCCGCGCCATCGGCTGCGCCCTCGATCAGGCCGGGGATATCGGCAATGACGAAGCTCTGGTCGGTGCCGAGGCTCACCACACCCAGATTCGGATGCAACGTGGTGAACGGATAATCGGCCACGCGTGGCGTCGCCGCCGATACCGCACGGATAAACGTGGATTTACCGGCATTGGGGAAGCCCAGCAGGCCGACGTCGGCCAGCAGCTTCAGCTCCATCTTGAGCTCGCGCACTTCACCCGGCGTACCTGGCGTCGACTTGCGCGGCGCGCGGTTGACCGAACTCTTGAAGTGGATATTGCCCAGGCCGCCCTTGCCACCCTGCGCCACCAACAGGCGCTGGCCGTGCACGGTGAGGTCGCCGATGATTTCGTCGGTGTCGACGTTGGTCACCACGGTGCCGATCGGCACGCGAACGGTGGTGTCCTCGCCACCCTTGCCGTACATGTCGCTGCCCATGCCGTTCTGGCCGCGCTGCGCCTTGAAGCTGCGCTGGTGGCGGAAATCGATCAGCGTATTGAGGCCCTCGTCGGCAATCAGCCAGACCGAGCCACCGCTGCCGCCATCGCCGCCATCGGGGCCGCCGAACGGGATGAACTTCTCGCGACGGAAGCTGATGCAGCCGTTGCCGCCGTCACCGGCATGGACTTTGATGATCGCTTCGTCGACGAATTTCATAGGGGTCAATGGTAAAGGGTAAACAGTGAATGGGAAAAGCAAACGGCAATTCTTAGGCAATGGTCCGCAGAACCGGCTACCCGGCTCTTCCCACTGACCACTTACTGTTGACCATTTACTGCTCTTACAACGAAAAAGCCCCGCCGAGGCGGGGCCTTTACCGCAACGGCGCCGGGGAATTAACCCTGGACGACGTCGACGTAACGACGGTTCTTCTCGCCGCGAACCGCAAATTGCACCACGCCGTCCACCAGGGCGAACAGGGTGTGGTCGCGGCCGAGGCCCACGCCGGTACCCGGATGGAACTGGGTGCCGCGCTGACGCACGATGATGTTACCGGCTTCGATGGCCTGGCCACCGTAGATCTTCACGCCGAGGTACTTCGGGTTCGAATCGCGACCGTTGCGCGACGAACCTACGCCTTTTTTATGTGCCATGACTGATTACTCCAGAATTGGCGGATCAGGCGTTGATGCCCGTGATCTCGACTTCGGTGAAGTGCTGACGATGTCCCTGCTGCTTCTTGTAGTGCTTACGGCGGCGGAACTTGACGATGCGGATCTTATCGGCGCGGCCGTGCTTGCGCACGGTGGCACTGACGGTGGCACCGCTCACGGTCGGCGCGCCGACGGTGATGCTCTCGCCCGAACCGACCAGCAGCACCTGGTCGAAATTCACGCTGGCGCCTTCTTCGGCGTTCAAGAGTTCCACGCGCAGGACATCGCCCTGCTGAACGCGGTACTGCTTGCCACCGGTCTTGATGACTGCATAACTCATGGGATTATCCCTTCTGTCGTTATTCTCTTGGGTTTCGCTCAAAGCCTTTCGGGCTTGGCGAACTGCGGAGTATATCGGGGGGAAGGGAGGCTGGTCAATTGTTGACCAGCCAGGGCGTCAAGCCGCCGCTGCGCGGCTGAAAAGAGTAAAGAGTAAAGAGGAAAAGCAGCCCGCTCTTCCCCTTCCCAGGCTGCGCAGCAGCCGACTTTACCCTTTCCAGGCCGCAAAGCGGCCGGCTTTACTCAATCACTTCTTCCCCTTGCCCTTGGCCGGCGCCGCCGGCTGGGTCGCGGGAGCGGCCGCTGGCGAGGCCGGACAGCGCCCCTGGGCATCCAGGGTGCCCTTCTGCTGCAGCTCGGTAATCATCTGGCGGCCACGCTCCTGGCCCCATTGCTGGCCGATCTGCATGCCTTCGGCCATGGTCGCCGGCATTTCGGTGATCACCTTCTGGCCAAGCGGAGAACGATAGAACTTCAGCAGGCCGTCGACGTCCTCGGCGGTGAAGTGGCGCTGGTAGATCGGCACCATGCGGCCGATCAGTTGCTGGGTGCCGTTGGCATCGATAAAGCCCTGCCAGTAGCTGCCCGGCACGCAAGGCAGCGTCTGCTGCATCACGCCGGCCATCTGACCGTTCATCTGCGACAGCATCTTGCCGACCCCCACAGCGTCCATCAGCTCGCGAACCTTGGCCTCGGTCGCCTGGGCGGCCAACGCCTGCCCGGCGGTCAATGTCAGCGCCAGACCCGCGCCCAGACTCAGCCATACGCTCTTTTTCATCGTTATCCCTCGATTATTCGTATTTCAGCCCCAGATAAGAGGCCTGCCGGCGACCCGAGTACGGCCGCATCCGGTATTAAGCCACAACCCCCTCGGAACACCACCACGCCGCAATAAGTAACCTGAGCGGTTTGGTATAGTACAGTTTTCCCAACCCCCGACACCCCAGGTGCTATGGATACGATCCGCATACGCGGCGCGCGCACGCACAATCTGAAGAACATCGACCTTGACCTGCCCCGTGACAAGCTGATCGTCATCACCGGCCTTTCCGGCTCGGGCAAGTCGTCGCTGGCGTTCGACACCATCTACGCCGAGGGGCAGCGACGCTATGTCGAATCGCTGTCGGCCTATGCGCGGCAATTCCTCTCCATGATGGAAAAGCCGGAAGTCGATCACATCGAAGGCCTGTCCCCGGCGATCTCGATCGAGCAGAAGTCCACCTCGCACAACCCGCGCTCGACCGTCGGCACCATTACCGAGGTCTACGACTACCTGCGCCTGCTGTATGCACGCGTGGGCACCCCGCGCTGCCCCGATCACGGCATCCCGCTGGAAGCCCAGACGGTCAGCCAGATGGTCGACTCCACCCTCGCGCTCGACCCGGAAAAGCGCTTCATGCTGCTGGCGCCGGTGATCCGCGAGCGCAAGGGCGAACATGTGCAGGTGTTCGAGCAATTGCGCGCCCAGGGTTTCGTGCGCGCGCGCGTCGACGGCACGGTGTTCGATCTCGATGCGGTGCCGCCGCTGACCTTGCGCCAGAAGCACACCATCGAAGCGGTGATCGACCGTTTCCGTCCGCGTGAAGACATCAAGCAGCGCTTGGCCGAATCGTTCGAGACCGCACTGCGGCTTGGCGATGGCTTGGTGATCCTGGCGGACATGGACGATCCGAAGGCGCCGGAACAATTGATGTCGTCGCGCTACTCCTGCCCGGTATGCGATTACTCGCTACCGGAACTGGAACCGCGCCTGTTCTCGTTCAATTCGCCGGTCGGCGCCTGCCCGACCTGCGACGGCCTGGGCGTGACCCAGGTCTTCGACCCGTCGCGCGTGGTCGGCCACCCGGAGCTGCCGCTTTCCGGCGGCGCGGTGCGTGGCTGGGACCGGCGTAACGCGCACTATTTCCAGTTGATCATGTCGCTGGCCAACCACTACGGCTTCGATGTCGATACGCCGTGGCAGAAGCTGTCCAATACGGTCCAGCAGGCAGTGCTTTACGGCAGCGGCAAGGACAAGATCGCCTTCCGCTACCTCACCGAGCGCGGCGGCAAGGTCACGCGCGAGCATGCCTTCGAAGGCATCCTCCCCAATCTCGAACGCCGCTACAAAGAAACCGAATCACCAGCCGTACGCGAAGAGCTGGCCAAGTACATCAGCGATCATCCCTGCCCCGACTGCGGCGGCCAGCGCCTGAACCGCTCGGCGCGCAACGTGTTCGTTGCCGACCACGCGCTGCCTTCGCTGACTTCACGCTCGATCGACGACACGCTGGTTTTCTTCGATGCGCTGAAGCTGGCCGGCTGGCGCGGCGAGATCGCGGTGAAGATCGTCAAGGAAATTCGCGAACGCCTGACCTTCCTCAACGACGTCGGCCTCAACTACCTCACGCTGGATCGCCAGGCCGACACCTTGTCCGGCGGCGAAGCCCAGCGCATCCGCCTGGCATCGCAGATCGGCGCCGGCCTGGTCGGCGTGATGTATGTGCTGGACGAACCGTCGATCGGCCTGCATCAGCGCGACAACGAGCGCCTGCTCGGCACGCTCACGCGGCTGCGTGACCTTGGCAACACGGTCATCGTGGTGGAACACGACGAGGACGCCATTCGCGCCGCCGACCATGTGCTCGACATCGGCCCCGGTGCCGGCGTGCATGGCGGTGAAATCGTCGCGCAAGGCAGCATGAAGGACATCCTCAACTCGCCACGCTCGGTCACCGGTCAGTACCTCTCCGGCAAGCGTGCGATCGAAGTACCGCAGGAACGCCGCGAACAGACGGACAAGGACTCGTGGCTGCATCTGAAAGGTGCCAGCGGCAATAACCTGAAGAACGTGAACCTGGATATCCCCGCGGGCCTGTTTACCTGCGTCACCGGCGTCTCGGGTTCGGGCAAGTCCACCCTGATCAACGACACCTTGTTCCGTCTGGCCGCCGCCGAATTGAACGGTTCCAGTGCGCAACCGGCGCCGTACAAATCGATCGAAGGGCTGGAGCTGTTCGACAAGGTTGTCGACATCGACCAGTCGCCGATCGGCCGCACGCCACGCTCGAACCCGGCCACGTATACCGGCCTGTTCACGCCGCTGCGCGAGATGTTCGCGCAGGTGCCCGAGGCACGCTCGCGCGGCTACACGCCGGGCCGCTTCAGCTTCAACGTGCGCGGCGGCCGCTGCGAGGCGTGCGAAGGCGACGGCATGATCAAGGTGGAGATGCACTTTCTCCCCGACGTCTACGTGCCTTGCGACGTCTGCCACGGCAAGCGTTACAACCGCGAGACGCTGGAGATTCTGTACAAGGGCCACACCATTTCCGACGTGCTCGGCATGACTGTGGAAGACGCACTGAAGCTGTTCGAGAACGTGCCGACCATCGCGCGCAAGCTCGATACCTTGCGTGCGGTCGGCCTGGATTACATCAAGCTCGGCCAGAGCGCGACCACGTTGTCCGGCGGCGAGGCGCAGCGCGTCAAGTTGTCCAAGGAGCTGTCCAAGCGCGATACGGGCCGCACCCTGTACATCCTCGACGAACCGACCACCGGCCTGCATTTCCACGATATCGAGCAATTGCTCGACGTGCTGCATCAACTGGTCGACCAGGGCAATACCGTGGTGGTCATCGAGCACAACCTCGACGTGATCAAGACCGCCGACTGGATCGTCGACCTAGGCCCCGAAGGCGGTGGCGGCGGTGGGCGCATCCTGGTATCGGGCACGCCGGAAGTCGTCGCGGAAACACCCAACTCGCATACGGGCCGCTTCCTGGCGCCGCATCTTGAAATCAGAAAGCCAAAGGCACGGAAAAAGAAAGCATGAGTTCGACCGGTACCATCGTGGACAGCGCACCCACCGTCGCATTGATCGAGGCGGACATCAGCGTCCGTTGGCGCGATCTCGATGCGTTCAACCACGTCAACAACTCCAACTATCTCACCTATCTGGAAGAAGCCCGTTTGCAGTGGCTGCAGCAACTGCCGGGCGAGTGGATGAATGCACAGGCCGCACCCGTGATGGCGGCCAGCGAAGTCAACTATCGCCGGCCGATCGAGTGGCCGGCACAGGTCCGCGTGCAACTCTTCAGACAACGCCTGGGCAATACCTCGATGGTCATCGGCCACCGCATTGTCGACGCGAGCGACAGCGAGCGTATCTATTGCGACGGCCATGTGGTGATGGTGTGGATGAACCCGCAGACCGGCAAATCCGTGCCGCTGCCGCAAGTCGTTCGCGATAGCGCGGCGGCATAACGCACAGAACCCCGTTTGGGGTTGATCGAAGCTGCGGCACGGATGCCGCAGCTTCATGCGATATGGGTAAGATCGGTGCGGATCCCACGAAAGGAGTTCGCCCCATGCGCCGCCCCTCCCCCTCCCTGCTCGCCCTTGCCTGCGCCACCGCTTTCGCCGGCCAGGCTGCCGCCGCGACACTTGACCATACCGAGTTGACGCTTTATCGCAGCGACGACAGTTCGCTTTTCAGTGCCGACAACAATGGCAGCGTCTCGTCCGGTTACGCCGTGGCACGTGAGCCGCGCGCGCTGGATCTGAAAAGCGGCGTGCAAGACGTCAGCCTGAGCGGCCTACCGCAGTTCCTCGATACCGAAGGCCTGTCGCTGTCGATCGATGGCGGCGCGAAGGTGATTTCGCAGCGGCTGATTCTCGGCCAGGGCCAGGACGCGATTGCCGGCAGCCTGGTCGGCAAAGATATCTCGGTGCTGGGTCCCGATGGCAAACCCATGATCAGCGGCACCCTGATCAGCGCCAACAACGGGCTGCTGATCAAAGGCCCTCAAGGCACAGCCTTGATCCGCAACTATGCGGGTATTCTCGGAAACGGCGATATGACGCCAGGGTCCGTGTTGCAGGTTCGGGTACAGAGCGAGCGCGCCGGGAAGGCCGATGCCGTGCTTAGCTACCCTACTTCGGGCCTGGGTTGGCGTGCGTCTTATATTGGTACCTTGCAACCGGGTAGCAGTTGCAAGATGCGTTTCGAAGCGCGTGCCAGCATTGCAAACCGCAGCGGCCGCGACTGGAACGGCCTCAAGCTGACGTTGATCGCCGGCGAGCCGAATTTGAACAAACCGTCGGCACCACGTGCGTACATGATGGCCAAGGCGGCTCCGGCGCCGATGGCCGCGATGGATGCGATGCCCGAGCAAGCCACGCTGGCTGATTACCGCAGCTACACCTTGCCCGGCAGCATCGATCTGCCCGATGGCAGCGTGACGCAATCGCCGCTGTATGCCACGCGCACGATCGATTGCGAGCAGACAGCACTCTACGAATCGGGTAACCGCGGATGGCATCCTCCGCAGCCGTACATTTCACCGGATCTGATGAGCGACGGCGGCAACGTTATAAGCACAGTGCAGATCAAGGCCTTCGACAGCCTGCCCGCCGGCTTCCTGCGCGTCCTGACTGCAGACCGTAGCGGTACGCCACAGGTAATCGGTGAAGGCCGCATCAATGACACCGCCAAAGGGCAGGATGCCACCATCACATTGGGGCAGGCGTTCGACCTCACGGCGAAACGCGAGCGCACCGCATTCAAAGTGGATCAAGCCGCACGCACGATGGATGAATCGTTCAAGATCGACCTGAGCAATGCCGGGGACAGCGCGCGCACGATCACGGTGCGCGAACGTCCCAGTCGTTGGCGCGAATGGACGGTGACTTCGTCGTCAGCCAAGCCGAGCAAGCAATCGCCGGACACGCTGGATTTCCGAGTCGAAGTGCCTGCGCATGGCAACGCTACGCTGGAATATTCGGTACGTTATCAGTGGGCGGCTGATATCAAGCCGCAATAACGAAACGTCGGCCCCACCTAGTCGTCATTCCGGCGCAGGCCGGAACCCAGTGACTTCGGTAATCGGTTGTCGCGTCGCCGCCTCATCACTCTTGGATGTGTTCGCGAAAACCCACAACTGAGCCCACTGGGTTCCGGCCTACGCCGGAATGACGACTAGGTGGGTCACGAGTGAGTCACGGACGACTCACGAACGGCACGTCTCCACTCCCGTTTGAAACAAACCCTTGCTGCACCGCCTGTTGCATCCCGCCCCATTTTATCGGCCAATGGCATCTTCCCTCTCCCGCCTCCAGGCCGTGCCATGCTCAACATCATCGCCCACGACGCCATCGTCGAAATCAATCTCGCGCGACCGCCGGTCAACGCACTGAATCTGGAACTGCTGCATGCTCTGCGCGATGCGTTGGATCGCGCCGTAGCCGATGGCGCACGCGGCATCGTGCTGTCCGGCGCGCAAGGCATGTTTTCCGCCGGCGTAGACGTACCGTCGCTGCTCGGTCGCGAGCGCGAGGACATTCGTACCTACTGGCATGCCTTCTTTACCGTTTGCGCGCGCCTGGCGCGTTCCCCCGTTCCGGTGGTTGCGGCCATTACCGGCCACAGCCCCGCTGGCGGCGCGGTGCTCTCGCTGTTCTGCGACTACCGCATCATGGCAAACGGCCCGTTCCGCATCGGCTTGAACGAAGTACAGGTGGGCCTGTCCGTGCCGGAATGCATCCAGCTGGCATTGCGCCGTGTCGTGGGCGCGTATCGCGCGGAACGTCTGCTGATGGTCGGCGCGATGATCGATTCGGAACAAGCACTGAGCTATGGATTTGTCGATGAGCTGACCGCGGTCGAACAAGTAGTGCCGCGTGCGCTGCATTGGCTGAGCGACGTGCTGGCGCTCCCATCGCTCGCCATGCTTGCCACACGAGCGACCGCACGCGCCGATCTGAGTACCGCCTATGCCGACGTCGACGCTCTGCCGTTGAACGACTTTATCGATGGCTTCTTCCATCCGCAGACCCAGGCCGTTCTGCAGGCACTGGTCGCGCGACTGAAGAACAAAGGCTAGTCGCCCTTGGCCACCGGGCGGCTGCGGTCACTGACCCAGCCGCTCCACGAAGGCGCGTACAGGCGCGCACCGTGCAGACCGGCATGCTCCATGGCCAGCAGGTTATGGCAGGCCGTTACACCCGAACCGCACATATGCACGACCCGGTCGGCCGTGCTGTCGCCGAGTATGGAGCGAAACTCCTCGCGCAATGTTGCAGCGGGCTTGAAGCGTCCCTGCTCGTCGAGGTTATCGCCATAAGGACGATTGCGCGCACCGGGCACATGTCCTGCCACCGGATCGAGCGGCTCGACATCGCCGCGGAAACGCGGATTGGCGCGCGCGTCGATCAGCAATGCGCCGGAGCGATCCGAAGCGTCGTATTCAAACAACACCTGCGCCGGGTCGTAACGCACCGAGACGTTACTCGCCACACGCTCCTGCACCTTCGTTTCCACCGGCTTGCCCGCGGCCAGCCACGCCTGATAACCGCCATCGAGCACGGCAACATCGCGTACGCCGACGAGGCGCAGCATCCACCACAGACGCGCGGCGGCTAAGGCACCACCGGCGCTGTCATAGGCAACCACCTGCATGCCGGGCTGCCAGCCCCAACGCGATAGCAGCGTGCTGAACGCGGATTCCATCGGCAACGGATGACGCCCCAGACCTTGCGGAATGCGCGAAAGATCAGACAGGTCGTCTTCGAGGCTGGCATAGACAGCGCCGGGGATGTGTCCCTCGCGATAAGCCTGCTCGCTCTTGCTGCGATCGGCCAGGTCGGTACGGCAATCGACGATCAGTACACTCTCGGCCGCCAATGCGGCCAGCTCGTCGACCGAAATCAACGTTGTGTGCAAAGTCATACGCGCCCCAGCCTCGTCAGCAGATTCAGCAACATGGCCGCTGTCGCGCCCCAGATGCGGTAACCACCGTGCGTGAATTCCACCATGGCGCGACGATGGCCACGAAAATCCATGGTGTAGCGCCGCAGGTTGGCCGGCTCCAGAAAGAACGATAACGGCACTTCAAAGATATCCGCCACCTCATCCGGGGCGGCATACACCGGCGCATCGGCGGACACGCGCGCCACCACCGGCGTGACACGAAACCCGCTGATCGTTTCGAAACCGTCGAGGTAACCCATGGGTGTAACGAGCGTCGGATCGAGACCGATTTCTTCGTGCGCCTCACGCAAGGCCGTATGCACGGCATCGCGATCGTCCGAATCCATGCTGCCGCCGGGAAACGCCACCTGCCCGGCATGCGACTGCAAATGATCGGTACGCACGGTCAGGATCAATCGCGGCTCGACGCTTTCTCGCAGGGCCACCAGTACGGCAGCCGGACGGCGCTCGCCTTCGCCCAGCAGATCGGCCATTTCGGCGTGGTTCCAGCCTGGCCCTGTCGGTGGTTGCGACAGCGGCAGTAATGCGCCTTCCAGCTCGGGCCACGTCGGCCCCATCAATCGAGCCGCCGCGCGGGAAGAATCTCACGCATATAGCGCAGGCGCTCGGCATCGTCCATGCCACGCCAGCGCGCGATCTCATCGCCGCTGCGCAGGCAACCTTCGCAATAGCCGCGAAAATCCAGCCGGCAGATGCCGATGCAGGGGCTTAGCGGAGGTGTAATGAGGGGGGCGGAATCGTTCGACATGAGCCTCATATATTAGCTCAGGTCGCCTCCGACCAAACGCTGCGGTGCGAGAGCAGCCCCGTATCAGGGCTGCTTGATTTCGAGTAGCTCGATTTCGAACACCAGGGCCTCGTTCGGCCCGATACGCGGCAAGGCACCGCCTTCGCCATAGGCGAGATTCGGCGGGATCACGACCTTCCAGCGGTCGCCCACGTGCATGCGCGGGATCACGTCCTGCCAGCCGCGAATGACCTTGTCGACCATGAAGCTGACCGGGGCGCCACGGGCCCAGGTGCTATCGAACTCGGTGCCGTCGATCAGCATGCCGCGGTAGTTGACCGTGACCATGCTGGTCACCACCGGGCTGGCGCTACCGTCGCCCTTCTTCAATACCTGGTACTGAATGCCGGAGGGCAATTGCACCACGCCCGACTGCTTGGCATTGCGCTCGAGGAAGTCCGCGCTCTTGCGGGCGTTCGATGCCGCTATGCGCTTGAATTCGGCAACAGCCTGATCGTGAGCCTGACTGTCGAGTGCCTGCAACTGGCGATGCATGTCGAGCATCGGCACCGCGGGCGGACGCTTGTTATAGGCGTCCTGAATGGCTTTCTGCAGCGTGGCGATATCGACATCCGGATCGCCGCCAGCGAACTGGCTGCCGATCTGGTAACCGATCGCATAGGAAAGCTTGTTCTTGTCCAGCTTCACGGGAGCCGGACCGGGCGCGGCGGCGCGATTCTGCGCATGCGCCAGACTTGCCAGCAAAAGCATGCCCAGAGCCAACCAACGCCAATATGTCATGCCATCCTCCGTCGCAACTCGCGAACCTTACCATGCCCGTACGCATCCAGCGCCCGGATCAGGCATAAGAAAGCGGGCCGCCGCAAAGGTTCCCGCTGATAATATTGCGCTTTATCTACCGGACAACTTGCCATGGCCTATCGCAACCTGGAAATCAGCAACCGCGGCGCGGTGCGCCATATCGTCGTCAACCGCCCGGACAAACTCAATGCGCTCAATCGCGAGACGCTCAACGAGTTGACCCTGGCCTTTGCCCAGGCTGCGCAGGACGATGCCGTGCGTGTCGTGGTATTGGCCGGTGCGGGTGAGAAAGCATTCGTGGCCGGTGCCGACATTGCCGAAATGAACGGATACACACCGGTGCAGGCGCAGGGATTTTCGCGTGCGGGGCAACGCCTGATGAGCAGCATCGAGCGCCTAGGCAAACCGGTAATCGCACGCGTGCAGGGTTTTGCCCTGGGCGGCGGCATGGAGCTGGCGATGGCTTGTCATCTGCGCGTGGCCAGCGAAAAAGCCAGATTTGGCCAACCGGAAATCAATCTGGGGCTGATTCCGGGCTTCGGGGGCACGCAACGCCTGCTGCGATTGGCCGGACGCGCCGCGGCACTCGAGCTGTGCCTGCTGGGTGCGCCGATCAACGCGCAGCGCGCCTATGAACTGGGCGTGGTCAACCGCGTCGTTGTGCCCGAGGCACTGGACGACACGGTCAATGCGATGGCCGATCAACTGGCCGCCGCCGCGCCGCTAGCCGCCGCCGGCATTCTCGATGCCATCCTGCAAGGCGGCGAGACCGTGATCGATCAAGGACTTGAGTTCGAGACCCAAGCGTTTGCACTGGCTTTCTCGACCGACGATATGCGCGAGGGGACGACGGCGTTCCTGGAGAAGCGCAAGGCGGAGTTCAAGGGGCGCTGAGAGCTAACCTCCGAAGACCTGGCTAGTTTGTAGGATCGACTTCAGGGAACCTCTAAAAACCTTACCTATTCGTCATCCCGGCGAAGGCCGGGATCCACTCCTCAGTTGCCGCTTGTCAGGCAGCATGTGGCGAGTATCTAAGCTGAGGAATGGATTCCGGCCTTCGCCGGAATGACGACAAAAACTGAGGTTATTCGAGGTGCCTTTTAGCCACGATATGCCGTGACGTAACCATGACATCGCAACTGAAACCGCTCCTACAAAATCAGGATAGCTCGAGGTTTCAGTGCTCTGAGCCGCGGTACTTCTTCTCGCCCGCGGTCACCGCGACATCCAACCGATTCTCCGGCGGTGCCAGCGGACAGGTCGCGTATTCGGTGAAGGCACACGGCGGGTTGTAGGCGCGATTGAAATCCAGGATCACCTTGCCGTCTTTCGGCAGCGCGGCGTAGAGGAAACGCGCAGCGCCGTAGGTTTCCTTGCCTGACGTGCGGTCGGCCAGCACAAAGAACAGCTCGCCGCCCGGCTCTTCCTGATACGGCAGCAGTTCGAAAGTATGACCGTCGCGCTTGAAGACGGCCTTGCCCGGCACGTCGACCTTGTCGATGGTACCCAGCACCGAACCGATCTCCAGCTTGTGCGGCGGATCGAACGGCACCCAGTCGGCAACGATGCGCCAGGACGGGTCGATGGGGTAATAGTCCAGCCCCAGGAAGTGTTTGCGCGTTGCCGCGTCCGCATCCTTGACGCGCAGCCCTTTGCGACCATCGCGCTCGATCACGTAGAAATTCGCGGTACCAAAGGCGATCGTCGTCGGATGACCGTTTTCACCGGCCTGGATATCGTCGACCAGTGTCGACTCTTGTGTTGGCTTGCCATCGATAGTGGCACCACTGTCCTTGGCCAGCACGATCTTGACCGTGCCATCGGTGGCCAGGGTGACCACGCCCAGGTGCGCCGGGCCGACTTTCAGCACGATGTCGTTGTCGCTGGCGCTGCCTACCCGGTTGGCGCCCGGGTGCAGCCATTCCAGCCCGACCAGGCTAAGCCAGCCGTCCGGCGCGGTAAGGCGCTGCAGGCGCCCCTGCTTCCATTGCTCGACCTGTTTCGTCACCTCGGCGGCAGAGGCGTCAGACAGCGACACGGTATTTTCGGCGTGCACAGTAACCACTCCAAGACTCAAACCAAACCCAAACAGAAATCGACCTAGCATGGCGGACACCGGTGAGATGGACGTTTTGCAGTATGGACGTCCAAATCCAGAACGCAAGCCTTCAGCGGCCTCGCATGAACAGGCGGTCCAACTCACCCAGGCTGAGCTGGGTCCAGGTGGGACGGCCGTGGTTGCATTGCCCGGAGCGCTCGGTCGCCTCCATCTCACGCAGCAACGCGTTCATCTCGGGCACGCTCAGACGGCGGCCAGCGCGCACCGAGCCATGACAGGCCATGGTCGAAAGCAGTTCGTTTTCGAGCTCCTGCAGGCGCCGGGAGCTGCCATGTTGAGCAAGCTCTCCGAGCACATCGCGGCAGAGCTGCGCTACATCCGCGCCTTCGAGCAAGGCGGGAATGCGCCGCACCACCACGCCGGACGGGCCGCTGCGCGAAAGCTCCAGACCCCACTCGGCAAGAGCGTCGGCATGTTCTTCCGCGGCGGCGGCTTCCTTGGCGCTGACCGAGACCTGCAACGGCACCAGCAACAACTGCGAACGCAGATTGCTGTAAGCGCGCCCCGTCTTCAGCTTTTCATAGGTAATGCGCTCGTGTGCTGCATGCATGTCGACCAGCACCAGACCCTGCGCATTTTCCGCGAGGATGTAGATGTTTTTCAGCTGCGCGATCGCGAAGCCCAGCGGCGGCGCGTCGCCCTCTTCCGTTTCGGGTAACGGCATGGCGGCGGCCACCGGCGCATTGCCCGGCTGGCCCAGCAATGCAGCGTAGTCAGCCAAGGGTTCGTCGCGCACCCCGAGGTTCAACCGGTTCTGGCTGAATTGCCCGGACCACGCGGGTGTCGAGGTTCGCACCGGCATGGGATTGGCGTATGCAGCTTGTGTCGTCGACGCCATCGCCAATACGCCATCGCTCGATTGCGCGTTCGTCACCACCTGGCCGGCACGCGTCTGCGCCAACGCTTCGTGCAGGGTACGAAACAGGAAATCGTGCACCAGCCGTTGCTCGCGGAAGCGCACTTCGCTCTTGGCCGGATGCACGTTGACGTCGACGCCAGCCGGATCCAGTTCCAGATACAGCACGAAAGCAGCGTGCCGGCCATGGAACAGCACGTCGGCATAGGCCTGCCGCACCGCGTGCGCTACGATGCGGTCGCGCACGAGGCGGCCGTTGACGTAGAAATATTGCGAATCGGCCTGGGACCGCGATGCCGTCGGCAAACCGACCCAACCAGAAAGATGCAGGCCCGCCGCCGCGTGATCGATACGCAGGCTTTGCGCCGGGAACTCCTCGCCCAAGACTTCGGCCACGCGTTGCAAGGCGGCGTTTTCGTCGCGTGCTGCCTTGAGCATGCGCACCGGCTTGCCGTTGTGACTCAGGCGGAACTCGACCTTGCTGCGCGCCAACGCCAGCGACTTGAGCAAGTCATCGATATGCGCAAACTCGGTGCGCTCGGCGCGGAGAAATTTGCGTCGTGCCGGCACGTTGTAGAAGAGATCGCGTACCTCGACGCTGCTGCCTTGCGGATGCTGTGCCGGCCGCGCCGCTTGCAGCTTGCCGCCATCGACTTCGATGCGAAACGCCGCGTCTTCGCCGCGCGCGCGCGAGGTCAGCGCAAAGCGTGCCACCGACGACACGGAGGCCAAAGCCTCGCCGCGAAAACCCATGCTGGCGACGTGCTCCAGATCGTCGAAACTGCCAATCTTGCTGGTGGCATGCGATGCCACCGCCAGCGGCAGTTCGTCCTTGGGAATACCGCCGCCGTCATCGCGTACGCGGATCAGGCGTGCACCACCCTGCTCGATATCGACTTCGATACGGGTGGCGCCTGCATCGAGGCTGTTTTCCACCAGTTCCTTGACCACGGACGAAGGACGTTCGATCACCTCGCCGGCGGCAATCTGGTTGATCAGTTCAGGCGGAAGCGGGCGTATGGCAGACATCGGGCAAGCTTAGAGCTTGAACCCGATGAGGGCTAGACCGTGCTTAGCTGGAGGGGATCGCCAGCACCATGCCGGTGCGCACAGACGCATCGCTGGTGAGACGATTGGCGCTCTTGAGCGCGCTGATACTGACGCCATACTGGCGCGCTATGCTGCGCAGGCTCTCGCCGCGCTCGACCTTGTGCAGATCGCGCACGTCTTCGTCCTTGCTGGCGCTGGCAACCATGGTCTTGCTGGACGGGGCCGGCGACTTGCTGCTGTCGTCGTCATCATCGGCAGCGGCATTGTCGGAACCGCTCGTGGAAGCGACCTGCACCCCTGCTCTGCGGGCCGCCTGAGCGGCAAACCAGCTACCGGGCGGCGGCGTGGCTTCGAAGTAGTTGCGCACGCCACCCATGACCGCTTCGGCCAGGCGCGATTGATGCGTCGGATCGCGCAGCTTGCGCTCTTCCACCGGATTGCTGATGAAGGCCGTCTCGACCAGGATCGAGGGCACATCCGGCGAACGCAGCACGACAAAGTTCGCGCGCTCGACATAACCACGATGCGTCGGGCCCAGCGACCCCAATGCCTTCAATACGTTACCGGCGATCGATTCGCTGGCCTGCATGGCGTAACCCTGCTGCAGATCGAGCAACACCGCAGCCAGGCTATCGTCCTTATCGTCCAGCGACACGCCGCCGATCAAGTCCGCGCGGTTTTCGCGATCGGCCAGCCAGCGCGCCGCTTCGTTGGTCTTGCCACGCGGCGACAGCACCCACACGGACGAGCCGCGCGCGTCGGAGCTGGTGTACGCGTCGGCGTGAATCGAGACGAACATGTCCGCGTTGTTCTCGCGCGCGATCTTGTAGCGCTGCGCCAGCGGGATGAAATAGTCGCCATCGCGCGTCAGCACGGCCTTCATGCCGGGCTGGCGATTGATCTGATCGGCCAGCTCCTTGGCGACCGCCAGCGTCACGTTCTTCTCCAAGGTGCCGCCCGGACCGTGCGAACCCGGATCCTTGCCGCCGTGGCCGGCATCGATCGCCACCACGACCTTGCGGCTACCGTTGAGCAACGCCGCGGCCTGGCGCGTGGAGGCCATACCGCTCTGACTGGATTTGACGCTATTGCGGCCGCCGGACTTGCTCGGCGTTACCGTCGGTGGCGGAACAGATGGCGCGGCGTCGGCGACCGGTGCCGAATCGTCATCGTCGTCGACCGGCGCGGTCTTGCTGCTGCCGGCGCTTCCCTTGCCCTGATTTCCTTTGCCTGGATACAGGTCGACCACCAGGCGGTAATCCTTGGCATCGGCGGACGGCTTGATGACAAAGCTCTTGGCGCGGCTATCAGGGTCGACCTTGGCGGTCAGCAGCAACCGGCTGCCCTGGCTATCGCTGCCCAGGCCCTTGTACAGGCCCTGGGCCTTGGGCGAGACAAATCCACCGGCGAGTGCACTGCTCGGCAGATTCAGCACGACCTGGCCACTGTCCTGATCGATCTTGTAGGTCACCGGGCCGGACAGATCCAGCACCAGGCGGGTGTATTCCGGCCCAGCCCAGACGCGGGCCGACTTCACATCAGCCGCTTTGGACACACCAAAGGGCAGGCTCGCCAGGATGGCGAAGCTGGTGATTAGGCAACATACGGCGCGGTATCCCCTCATAGGGCGGTATTGAAGCGCAGCGTTTCGCTGAACACAAGCCCCTTTTCCCTTGATTATCCATAACCTGCAAGCTTTTCGTCAGGTGACGTCCAGCTTTGGGCTGTAAACGAAGCTATCGAATTGGCGGCGAAAAGCATGAAGGCATCAAAAATTAACCAGACCAAACAAAGACTTAAACCTTTCCCATTCGCGTCAGTAGCGCCGCAGCACGCGATGTCAGCGCGCTGAACGCCGCCTTACGACCCAATCCCGCATAAGCCAGGTCAATCTGCAGATCGGCCGCCGGCAACGCACCCGCACCACGCTCCGGCCACTCCACCAGCACCAGGGCTGCCGGATCGGAGAGCGCGTCCAACCCGAGCCACTCCAGTTCACCAGGATCGGCAATCCGATACAGGTCCAGGTGCCAGGCCGTGCGTTCGGGCAAACGATAGGACTCGACCAGACTGTAGGTCGGACTCTTGACGCGCTCGCCGACCCCGAGCGCCATCAACAGGGCTCTGGCGAAACTGGTCTTGCCCGCGCCCAGATCGCCATGCAGATAGATGACCAAGCCTTCGGCCATGACCGCCGCGACCTGTTCGGCCAGGGCGATGGTGGCGGCTTCGTCGGGTAGATCCACCGACCAGCGACTCATGCGGCGTTCTCGTTCAAAAGGCGCCGGATCGGCCCAAGCAGATCGCTGGCGATCAAGCCGCGCTCGCCCTCCTGTGCCGCCGCATCGCCAGCACGCGCGTGCAGTCCGACACCGAGGCAGGCCGCTTCCCAGGCATCGAGGCCCTGGGCCAGCAGGGCGGCAATCACGCCGGTCAGGAGGTCGCCCATGCCACCGCTGGCCATACCGGGATTGCCCCAGGGACAGACGGCTAGACGTCCATCCGGTGCGGCAATCAGACTGCCTGCGCCCTTGAGCACGGCAACCGCGTTATAGCGCGTGGCCAGTTGGGTTACCGCGGCATAACGGTCAGCCTCGATCTCCCGAGTGGAGATGCCGAGCAAACGCGCTGCCTCGCCAGGATGCGGTGTCATCACCGCCGCTTGCTCGAAGCGACGTGGCTCCAGCGCCAGCAGGTTCAAGCCGTCGGCATCGAGCACCAGCGGTTTGCCGGCCTCCAGCGCGGTCAGCCACATCGCATGCCCCCAACCCGCCTGACCCAGCCCCGGGCCTACCGCAAGCACGCTGGCTTTTTTAAGCAGCGGCTCCAGCGCCTGCGGGCCATGCACGCCATGCGCCATCAGTTCCGGGCGCGCACTGTTCAAGGCAATGATGTTCTCGGCCTGCGTCGCCACGCTGACCAGACCCGCACCGGCTCGAAGCGCGGCTTCTCCACAAAGACGGATGGCCCCCGCGGTGCCATGATCACCGCCAATCGCCAGCACGTGGCCGTTATTGCCTTTGTGCGCATCGCGCGCACGACGCGGCAAGGTGTGCACGTCCAGCAACGAGGCATACGCCGAACGATCCGCCCATAATTCCTCGGGCAGGCCGAGCGTATCGAGTTCCAGCAGACCCACCTGGCCAGCAGCCTTGCCGGTGTAGAGCCCCCGCTTGGCCGCAATAAAGCTCACCGTCACGGCGGCGCGAATGGCCGCGCCCGGGCATTGGCCGGTATCGGCATCCAGCCCACTGGGAACATCCAATGCCAGCACGGGAATGCCACTGCGATTGATCCGTTCGATCAGCGTCGCCGTAGCGCCTTCGGGCGCGCGCCGCAGCCCGGTGCCATAGAGCGCATCGACGATGACATCGGCCTCGGCCAGCACATCGGGAGCATCGCCATCGACGACATGCACATGTGCCGCTTCGCAGGCAGCGCGTGCGCGCGCGGCATCGCCATGGGAAGGACCGCCGACCGACCAGACATCGACATGCATCGACGCTTCGCTGGCCAACGCGGCAAGCAGGAACCCGTCGCCGCCGTTATTGCCCTGCCCCGCGTAGACGGCAATGCGACGCGCGTAGGGCCAGTGACGCCGCAAGCTGGACAAGGCCGCCCAGGCGGCACGGCGCATGAGCTCATAACCGGGAATACCCAGGTCGTCGATCGCACGCTGGTCCAGCGCGCGCACCTGATCGACCGTGTAAAGCGCGTGGCGATGCGTTTGGGAAGTCATCGGGCGATTGTAGAAGCCGCGTGGCATGAGGCAAGCATTCAGCGCGTAAAATACCCCGATGTCCTCCTCTCCGCCCTCTCGCGATTACGCTGCGCTCGCGCGCGATATCAAGCGCTGGGCGCTGGAACTCGGCTTTGCCGATGCGGGCATCGCCGATACCGACCTGACCGAGGACGAGCTGCATCTCAAGCGCTGGCTCGACGACGGCCACCATGGCGAGATGGATTACATGGCGCGCCACGGCGACAAGCGCAGCCGCCCACAGGAACTCGAACCCGGCACCATCCGCGTTGTTTCAGTACGCATGGACTATGTCCCGCCCGGCACACGCAATGCATGGGACGTACTGGGCGATGCCGAAGCAGGCTATGTCGCGCGCTATGCCCTGGGGCGCGACTATCACAAGCTGATGCGCAACCGGCTGCAGAAGCTGGCCGAGCGCATCCATGAACAGGTCGGCGATTTCGGTTACCGCGCTTATGTGGATTCCGCGCCGGTGCTGGAAAAGGCCCTGGCGCGCAACGCCGGGCTTGGCTGGATCGGCAAGCACACGGTGCTGATCAATCGCCGCGCGGGTTCGTACTTCTTTCTGGGCGAGCTTTATACCGACCTGCCCTTGCCGGTCGACAAGCCTGCCAGTGCGCATTGCGGCAGTTGTCGACGTTGTATCGATATCTGTCCGACGCAAGCGATCGTCGCGCCGTATCGGCTCGATGCGCGTCGCTGCATTTCCTATCTCACCATCGAGTTGAAGAGCAGCATCCCGGAAGAATTGCGTGCACCGATGGGCAACCGCATCTTCGGCTGCGACGATTGCCAGTTGATCTGTCCGTGGAACAAGTTCGCGCAGGACGCCAGCGAGCCAGACTTCGCTCCCAGGCACAGTCTGGATGGGGCCAAGCTGGTGGAGCTGTTCGGTTGGAGTGAGGAGGAGTTTCTCAAGCGTACCGAGGGCATGGCGATTCGGCGCACCGGGTTTGAAGGGTGGCTGCGGAATATCGCGGTGGGGTTGGGGAATGCGCCGTCTTCTGCCGAAGTGATCGCTTCGCTGCGTGCGCGGGCCGACTATCCGTCGGAGATGGTGCGGGAGCATGTGGCGTGGGCATTGCGACAACACGGCAAATCTTTGTAGGAGCGACTTCAGTCGCGACCGGCCGTGATGCAACGGCGCATCACGAGTGAGGAAAACTCCGCCCCTTCCTACTCGTCATCCCGGCGCAGGCCGGGACCCAGTGACTTTGCGGTCGGTTATAGCGAAAAGCATCAAGCGTCCGGCCTATCGCGAAAACCGGAGATCGAAGTCACTGGGTCCCGGCCTGCGCCGGGATGACGGTAGGAAAAACTGGGGCTATTTAAGAGTTTGCCGAATAGCTATTAGCCTTCGCGCTTGCCTTGGATGGCTCCAATAAGCGCCTGCGTCGACAAATCCAACGCCGCCAGCTCCTTCGCATCGCCATTCAACGCCGGCAGAATCTGCCGCGCGATCGACTTGCCCAGTTCCACGCCCCACTGATCGAACGCATTGACGCCCCACAAGTGACCGAGCATGAACACCTTGTGCTCGTACAACGCAATCAGTGCGCCAAGCGAATGCGGCGTCAGCGCATCGAGCATGAACACGCTGCTGGGGCGATTACCCGGGAACGTACGCTGTGCGGCCAAGGCACGGCGCGCAACCTCATCGCCCTCCTTGGCTTCGGCCAAGGCCTCGTCGAACGTCTTGCCCAAGGCCAGCGCCGCGGCCTGCGCCAGCAGATTGGATAGCAGCGCATCGTTGCTGGCACGCAGATGGTGCGCCGGCTTGATCACGCCAATAAAATCGAGCGGCACCGTGTCGGTACCCTGGTGCAGCGCCTGGAAATAGGCGTGCTGTGCGTTCGTGCCGACACTGCCCCACACGACGGCCACCGTCGAGCCTTTGACGTGGCCACCTTGCGGCGTGGCCTGCTTGCCGAGGCTTTCCATTTCCAGCTGCTGCAGGTACGAGGTCAGATCGCCCAGCAGGTCGGCATACGGAATCACCGCACGGCTGCTGTAGCCCAGCACATTGCGATTCCAGTACTCGACCAGCGACAACAGCACCGGCAGGTTCTGTCGCCACGGCGCGGTACGGAAATGGTCGTCGACCTCGGCGGCGCCGGCAAGGAACGCACGGAAATTCTCCATGCCCACCGCCATCGCAAGCGACAGGCCGACCGCGGACCATACCGACAGGCGGCCACCGACGAAATCCCACATCGGATACACGTGCGATGCCGTAATGCCCCAGGTCTCGGCTGCTTTGACGTTGGAGCTGACCGCAAGAAAATGCCGCGTCGTGGCGCGCTCGTCGCCTTCGTAGGCGCGCACGATCCAGTCGCGCAGCACCTGGCTGTTGAGCAGAGTTTCCTGCGTCGTAAACGTCTTGGAAACCACGATGACAAGAGTGCGCCTGGGATCGAGATCGCGCATCAGGTCGGCTGCCGCCTGACCGTCGACATTGGTCAGGAAATGGCTGCGAATACGCGGCACATGAAAATTGTTGAGCGCATGCGTGGCCAGGCGCGGGCCCAGATCGGAACCGCCGATGCCCACGTTGATCACGTCGGTAATCGTCGGCGCGAGACCGAGACTTTCGGTATCGCCGTGCTCGACGGCATGGACCAGCTTTTCGATACGCTGCAGCGTTTGCTCGATTTCCTGCAGCGCCTCGCGCGGTGCCGGCGATTTCAGGCGCGAACCGCTGGCACGCAAGGCCGTGTGCAGCACCGCGCGGTTTTCCGAGGTATTGATCGGTTCACCGGAGAACATCGCATCACGCGCCTTCTCCCAACCGCTGGCCTCGACAAAAGCACCCAGCGCATCGAGCGCTTCGGCATCGAGCTTCTGCCGGCTGAGGTCGAGCAGGATCGGACCCAGTCGCAAACGCAGGCTTTCGCCACGTGCGCCGTCTTTCAGCAGATCGCGCAGGTGGGTACGCGAAAGACGCTCGACATGTTCGGCAAACGGAGAACTCGAATCGGCAGACATAGGGACTCGCAGATGGGTGGCACGGAAGCCTCCATCTTACGAGTTGCGATGTGAAGGTAAAACGTTTGAGTCAGCAGTAAACGCTAAATGGTCAATAGAAAAAGCAACGCTTCTTCCATTGACCGTTCACTGTTGACCGTTTACCGCCCTCAGGCAGCTGCCATCTGCTTCGGAATCGAGCGATTGGTATGCGAAATGCGGTTGTCCGCATCGACATACACCAGCATCGGCTGGAACTGCTCGACTTCGGCTTCGGACAACTGGGCGAACGCGGCAATGATGACCAGATCGCCCGGCTGCGCGCGGTGCGCGGCACTGCCGTTGACCGAGATGATGCCCGAGCCTTCCTCGGCACGCAGCGCATAGGTGACGAAGCGCTTGCCGTTGTTGATGTTCCAGCAGTGGATCTGCTCGTACTCGCGGATGCCCGACGCATCGAGCAGCAGACCGTCGATCGCGATCGAGCCTTCGTAATGGAGCTCGGCATGGGTCACCGTGGCACGGTGGATCTTGGCCTTGAGCATGTTCAGATTCATGACAGACATTCCAGCAGGAACAGCCCTGCGTAACGGGAAATTATCCAACCGACGAACCAGTCGCCGCAACTTACTCTCTCTGGGCCCCTACGTGGGGGCGGGGCGCGAGGGTTCAATATCGGAGCAAGACCCGGGCCGAAAGGCGGCCCAGGCGGCTCACGAAAGGTCGCTCAATCGAACAGCAGGTTGTCGATCAGCCGGGTGGTGCCCAGGCGGGCGGCAATCAGGGCCACCAGCCCACCGGTCTCGCCATCGGCCGGCTCGGCAAGGTCCTCGGCGCGGCGAATGGCCGCATAGTCCGGCTCGAAACCGGCACGCTGCAGCTTGGACGCCGCGGCCTGTTCCACCACGCGCCAGGCATGTCCCTTGCCGATCAGCTCGCGCATCTGCAACAGGGTGGCGTGAATCTGCGTCGAAAGCTCGCGCTCGTCCCGCGACAGATACTGGTTGCGGGAACTGAGTGCCAGGCCGTCGTCCGCGCGCAAGGTGGCGCCAGCCATCACTTTTACCGGCAACGAGAGGTCGCGAACCATCCGCTCGATCACCTTGAGCTGCTGGAAATCCTTCTGGCCAAACACCGCCAGATCCGGCTGCACCAGGTTGAACAGCTTGCACACCACCGTCGCCACACCATCGAAATGACCCGGGCGATGTGCACCTTCGAGGGTTTCGGTCAGTTGCGGCACGTGCAGGCTGACGCTGTTGGCCGGGCCGAACGGATACATCGTGGCCACTTCCGGGGCGAACAGGACGTCACAGTCGGCCTCGGCCAGGCCGGCCTGGTCCTGTGCCAGGGTACGCGGGTAGCGCTCGAAATCCTCGTTTGGCCCGAACTGGGTCGGATTGACGAACACGCTGGCAACCACACGGTCGGCACGAGCACGGGCCAGCTTGATCAGCGAGTAGTGACCCGCATGCAGGTTGCCCATGGTAGGCACCAAACCCACGGTCTGGCCCTGATTGCGCCAACCGCGAACGGCGGCACGCAGGGCCGCGGCGTCTTGCACTGTCTGCATAAAGGAGTCGCTTTACTCTTAAAAAATGGGCCCGGCGCGAGCTAGTTGAAGCCGTGTTCCGGTGCCGGAAAGGCACCACTGCGTACGTCCTGTACATAGGCGGCAATGGCCGCCGCTACAGAATCGCGTCCTGCGAGGAAATCCTTGCTGAATTTGGGACGCTTGCCGGGCGTAATGCCCAGCATGTCGTGCAATACCAGTACCTGGCCATCGCAATGCGGACCGGCACCGATGCCGATGGTCGGGATCGATATGGCCTGGGTAATCCGCTCACCCAGGGCCGTCGGGATGCCCTCGAGCACCACGATGGCCGCGCCGGCCGCTTCGACCGCCAGCGCTTCCTTGACCAAACGTTCGGCGGCTTCTTCTTCGCGGCCCTGGATACGGAAACCGCCAAACTTGTGTACCGACTGCGGCGTCAGCCCCAGGTGGGCACAGACCGGAATGGCCCGTACGGTCAGCGCCTGGATGCCGTCGAGAATATGCGGCGCCGCACCCTCGACCTTGACCATCGCCGCACCACCCTCACCCACCAGGCGCGCACCGGCTTCCAGCATATGCGCGACATCGCGGTCGGCCATGAACGGCAGATCGGCTACCAGCAAGGTCGCATTCAAGCCACGCGCGACGATGCTGGTGTGATAGACCATGTGGTCCAACGTCACCGGCAGGGTGCTGCGATGCCCCTGCACCACCATCCCCAAGGAGTCGCCGACCAGCGCGACATCGACCCCGGCGGCCTCGAGCTGCCAGGCGAAGCTGGCGTCATAGGCGGTCAACATGACGATTCGCCGCCCTTCCGCTTTCATCGCGCGCAGACCCGGCACGGTAACCGGCTTGCGATCGGATGCGTTGGCGTTCTGAACGTACACGTGAATTCCTTCAGAGTCAGCTAAACAGCGAAGTAGCCATTATCCGGCGCGCAGCCATAACGGCTCAAGGCAATAACGTGCATTCCGAGCTATCGACAGCCGCCAGCAACTCGCCGACCGTGCCAGCTCCGGGCACTTGGAGGTCAGGCGCGAGATCGTTGAGCGGCAACAGGACGAAGGCACGTTCGGCCATGCGTGGATGCGGCAAGGTCAGTCGCTCGTCACTCAATGTCACGCCCGACATATGCAGCAGATCCAGGTCGAGCGTACGCGGACCCCAACGCTCACCATCACGGACGCGACCGGCGGCGCGCTCGATCGTCAACAAGGCATCGAGTAGTTCGTGCGACGCCAGCGGCGTCTCGATCGACACGGCAGCGTTCACAAACGATGGCTGTTCAAGCACGCCCCAGGGCGGCGTGCTGTAAAGACGCGACCGCGCCAGCACCCGTGTCCCAGGCAACCGCGCCAGCGCGTCGATGGCATCCAGTATGTGTTGACGCGAATCGCCCAGGTTGCTCCCCAGGCCGATAAAAGCCTGGTTCACGAGGCGTCCGGTTTGCTCTTGCGGCGGCGACGGCGCTTGCGCGGCTTGGCCGCTGCCTGACTGGCCGATGCCTGCGGCGGCGCTTCGGTCACGGCTGCACTGCCCGATAACGCCGCAGCCAAGGTCTCATGCGGCAACTTCTGCGCGTGGTCCCACCACTGGCCGAGCTCGCGAATCGCCGGCGATTCACCCGCACGCAACAGCAGGAAATCGAACGCGGCGCGGAAACGCGGATGCGTCATCAAACGGAAGACGCGCTTGCGCTGTACTTGCTCGAAGCGCGGCTGCAGCGACCAGATCTCTTCCATCGTGAAAGTGAAACGGCGCGGAATCGCCACGCGTTGGCACTGCTCGGCCACGACGTTCATCGACGCACGCGACCAGGCTTCGTTGCTGTCGACGCCCTTGGCCATCCAGGCATGCGCAAGATCGCGCACCTCGCCCCAGAGCAGCACCGCGAACAGGAACGCCGGCGTGACCGACTTGCCTTCGGCGACACGCTCGTCGGTGCTCGACAGCCCTTGTTCGATCAGGGAACGCAAGGCGTCGTCGCCGCGCTTGAGCGCGCGCGCCGTGGCCGGGAACATGAAACGCAGCAAACCGCATTGCTCGAGCATGCGGAAGCTCTTCAGACCGTGGCCGGCCAGGAACAGCTTCAGCGACTCGTCGAACAGACGCGCCGGTGCCGCATCGGCGAGCAACGGCCCGAGATCGTCGAACGGCGCCGACGCAGCCGCATCGATACGGAAATTCAGCTTGGCGGCCAGGCGAACGGCACGCAGCATGCGGACAGGATCTTCGCGATAACGCGTTTCCGGGTCGCCGATCAGATGCAGCACCCGGTCCTGGACGTCCTGTACACCGCCGACGTAGTCGCGCACCGAGAAATCGCTGATGTCGTAGTACAGCGCGTTGACACGAAAGTCGCGGCGCACCGCATCTTCCTCGATCGTGCCCCAGACGTTGTCGCGCACGATGCGGCCGTCGACGACGTGGCGATCGCCATCGTTGGCGACGCCCTCCTCACCGGTGCCGCGGAAGGTCGCCACCTCGATGATTTCCGAGCCGTAGACGACATGCGCCAGGCGAAAGCGGCGACCGATCAGGCGGCAGTTGCGAAACAGCTTCTTGACGTCTTCGGGCGTCGCATTGGTAGCGACGTCGAAATCCTTCGGATGGCCGCCAAGCAGCAGATCGCGCACAGCACCGCCAACCAGGTAGGCGGCGTAGCCAGCCTCGTTGAGCCGATAGAGCACACGCAACGCCGCCTTGCTGATGTTCTTGCGCGAAATCACATGCTGCTCGCGCGGAATGATGCGTAACGCAGGCGTGGCGTCGTTCTCGTTCCTTGCTTTCAAGTTCAAGCGATGTGGATCCTTGCAACCATAAAGACGGGCCCCTGAGCCCCGGAAGAGGTGGCTCCCGGTGCACGCCAGAGGCGTTGCCGGGGGCCTTTTTAGGTTCGTTCCGCAGCGCCAACGGGCATTGCCGGGCCGAACATTTCCGTTATACTACCGCGCTCCGGTGCATTTCGCTCCCTTCGTCTAGTGGCCTAGGACACCGCCCTCTCAAGGCGGGAACACGAGTTCGAACCTCGTAGGGAGCGCCACATCCCGGCCTGGCACGGGCCAAGAGCTTCAAAAAGGCGCGCCGCCACATGACCTTTGTCGTCACCGACAACTGCATCAAGTGCAAATACACCGACTGTGTCGAAGTCTGCCCGGTCGATGCCTTCCATGAAGGCCCCAATTTCCTGGTGATCAACCCGGACGAGTGCATCGACTGCACCTTGTGCGAGCCGGAATGCCCGATCAACGCGATCTATCCGGAAGATGATGTGCCCGCCGGGCAAGAAGGCTTCGTCGCACTGAACGCCGAACTGGCCCGCGACTGGCCGGTCATCACCGAGCGCAAGGACGGCCTGGCCGACGCCAAGGAGTGGGAGAACAAGCCGGATAAGCTGGGCTTGCTACAGAGATAAAAAAAACCGGGCATCGCCCGGTTTTTTTTTATGCAGTGTGAGGAGCAAAAGCTTGTACTCCTCACTCCTGACTGTTGACCCCTAACTCACTTGGCGCCCATGCGCGACTTGAGCGTGTCGATAACCTTGGACACCGCGCCGGCATCGCCCTGTGCGCGCACTTCGGCGGCGGTCTCGCCACTTGCGGACACGACCAACTGCACCTGATGCGGCTTGGCGCCCGGGGCGCTGGACGAATCGGCTGCGCCATTGTCCGACTTGCCGTGAAACAAGCGGCCAATGAAGCCACGCTTGGGGGCCGGATTGTCTGAAGCAACCACGCTCAGCGTGTAGCTGTGCGTTGCGTCGTCATGCGAGAGCACCTGGCCGATATCGCCGTGCTCCAACGCCTGACCCACGCGCTGATAGGTCGCGTCGACCGTATCGGTCATCACGAAGCCGTCAGCGATCACGCCGCCGCCCGGACCGAACTTGGCGGTGGCGCCGTTGGGCGTCGGAGCGTTGGCACCCGGCTCCGGAATCACCAGCGCGGCACTGGTCGAGGGCGTATCGAGGCCCGGCGGAATCTCCAGCGGCGACTCCTGCTTGGCGGTCTCCCACTGTTTGTGCGAACGAAACATGCCGCAGCCGGACAACAGCAAGGCAGACATCGCCAGGATCGGCAGGGCCACAACGAGCGGGGTTTTCTTCATGAAGTCGGGTTCCGGTAAAAGTTTTTTATATCGAGCAGGAGATTCAGGCGGCATCCGCCAAGGATGCCAGACCCGCCAGTGCCGCGAGTATGCGTGCACGGTCGGGGCCGTCTTCCAATTCGACCAAAGGCAGGCGTAAACCCGCGGTGCCCAGCCCCAGCGAAGGCAGCCCTGCCTTGACGGCGATAGGGTTGGGCGCACAGTTAAGCGCTTCGATCAGCGGCATCAGCCCGGCATTGTGACGCTCGGCGGCCGTCTTGTCGCCCCGGGTCGCCGCATCGCAGAACGCGCGGAACGCCTTGGGTACAAGATTGGCCACTACCGAGATCACCCCCGCCGCGCCGCCCAGCATGGCCTTGCAGGCCGTACCGTCGTCGCCGGTGAGATAGACGAAATCCGGGCGCACAAGTTCCGAGATCGCACGGATGCGTTCATCGGAACCCACCGCTTCCTTGATGCCGATGATCCCCGGATGCTCGCACAGGCCGGCCACAGTGGCCGGAAGCACGTCGCAGCCGGTCCGGCTGGGAACGTTATAGAGCACCACCGGCAGGCCGCCCTGCTCGGCCACTTCCAGAAAATGGCGACGCAGACCTTCCTGGGTGGGGCGCACGTAATAGGGGGCCACCACCAGGGCGGCATCGGCGCCCAGTTCACGGGCGCGACGGGTCAGCGCCACGGTCTTGCTGGTCGCCGCTTCGCCGGTACCGGCGAGCACGGGAATACGTTTGGCGACGCGTTCCACCGCGTAGCTCAACAGCTGCTCGTACTCGTGATGGTCGAGCATATGCGCTTCGCCGGTGGAACCGGCGACCACCACGGCCTCGGTGCCGTCCGCGATCTGATAATCGAGCAGGCGACCGAAAGCGGGCAGATCAAGTGCACCGTTCGCCGTAAACGGCGTCACCAGCGCACAGATGCTTCCACGAATGTTCAAGGCTGACTCCGCCTAAATCCAAGCCATGCATGTTACTTGCGGGCTTGCTGGGGCGGCAAGTAAGCTGGTTGGACGCCCTTAAGTCATGCCGCGTCGAGCGGGAGAACAGCACTTGAACCGTCCCTCCACGCGTACCGGTAACGATCATCAGCTGCTGATCCAGACGCTTACCCCTGCCTCCCGCACGCCGCTGCAGGCCCTCGCCCGCCGCATCACCGATGCCGGCTGCAACCTGGCCGATGCCCGGGTGTCGAGCCTGGGCCCGGACACCTCCATCACCGTGCTGGCGACTGGCGCCTGGGATGCGATCGCCAAGCTGGAGACTGCGCTGGCCAAGCTGGCGCGCGAGGAAGACTGGCATCTGAGCCACTACCGCACCGGCCAGGGCGAGGACGACGCCGATGCGCAGCTCCTGCCCTATCTGGTCGAGGTGATCTCGATGGATCGGCCGGGCATCCTGGCCAAGATCGTGGAATTTTTCGATCGCCGCGCGATCAGCGTCGAACAGTTGAGCTCGATGCGCTACCGCGCCATGCAGACCGGCACCGCGATGTTCCAGGCGCAGATCACTATCGGCATTCCGGCCCAGACGCATATCGCCGCCTTGCGCGACGATTTCTTGGAGTTCTGCGACGGCCTGAATCTGGACGCCATCATGGACCCAGTGAAGTTCTGAGAATGCTCCCAGGGTGATCGCTCCGCAAGAGCTGTTATCTGTCCCGGATCGCGCTAGTCTTTGCCCCAAGGCATCACACAGGAGGGGCGCGCATGCGGGTCCGAAGATCGAGCGATATCCATCGCACGATGTCCAACACCCTCCCGCGCCATCGACTCCGTCGTCACGATGTCTTTTCTCTGATTTATACACATAGCCGTGGCCGCCCCAGGTCGCGCAGGAGAATCCATGCCTGAAATCGGCAAGAAAGTACCCAAGCTGAAAGCTCTTACCGGCGACGGTAGCGAACTGAAGCTCGACAGTCTCAAGGGAAAGTGGGTAGTGGTGTATTTCTACCCCAAGGACAGCACGCCCGGTTGCACCACGGAAGCGAAAGACTTCCGCGATCTGTATCCGAAGTTCCTCAAGCGCAACGCCCAGATCGTTGGCGTGTCGCGCGACTCGGTGAAGTCCCATGCCAACTTTGCCACCAAGCAGGAGCTGCCGTTCCCCCTCGTTTCCGACCCCGACGAAACCTGGTGCCAGGCCTTCGATGTGATCCACGAGAAGGTGCTGTATGGAAAACGTCACATGGGTGTCGTACGAAGTACCTTCCTGATCGACCCTGAAGGCAAACTCGTGAATGAATGGCGTCAAGTGAAAGTCCCCGGCCACGCGCAAGCTGTGCTCGACGCAATCCCGGCGAAGTGACCCAACGGCATCGTCACTTCCCGTTCCACCGGCCCGCTGCCCGCGGGCCGACTGGCCGCCATGGCCAGACACTCGCGACGACTCCGTCGCGATTCCTCCAACTGCGACTTAAGCGAGGCACTTCCGCATGACCGGAAGCAAGCGCATTTACGCTCTCGACACCAACGTTCTGCTGCACGACCCCACGTCGCTGTTCCGTTTCGAAGAACACGACGTATTCATTCCGATGACAGTTCTGGAGGAGCTGGACGAAAAGAAAAAAGGCGCCTCGGAAGTTTCCCGCAACGGCCGCCAGGTCAGCCGGTTTCTCAATGAGCTGATCGTCCGTGGCAACGGCCACGGCATCAGCAACGGCCTGGAACTGACCAACCCGGAAGGCGTCACGCTCAAACGCGGCGGCGCGGTGGGGCGATTGTATTTTCAGCAGCGCACCAGCAACGGACACGGCAAGGCGGACAACCAGATCCTGTCCGCGGTGATCGAGCTGCAGGAACAGAACCAGGACCGATCGGTCATCCTGGTGACGAAAGACATCAACCTGCGCATCAAGGCCAAGATCTATGGCATCGATGCAGAGGATTATGAAAACGATCGCGCGCTCGACGATTTCGCCCTGCTCTATACCGGCGCCACGGAGCTGGGTGAAGATTTCTGGGACAAGCATCCGGAAGTTCAATCGTGGAACGAACGAGGCCGTACGTTCTACAAAGTCGATCGCCACGAAAGCGAGGACTGGTACGCCAACCAGTGTCTGTTCCTGCCTGGGGAAAACGCCGTCGAACTTCGCGTGCTGCATGTCGACGATGTCAAAGCCACCCTGGTATTGCTGGATGACCACAGTCACGCCAATCACAGTGTCTGGGGCATCGCCGCGCGCAACCGTGAACAGAACTTCGCACTGAACGTGCTGATGGATCCCGATGTCGATTTCGTCACCCTGCTCGGCACCGCCGGCACCGGCAAGACGCTGCTCGCGCTGGCCGCCGGCCTGGCCCAGGTGATGGATCAGCAGCGCTATCGCGAAATCATCATGACGCGTGCCACGGTGTCGGTTGGCGAGGACATCGGTTTTCTGCCGGGTACCGAAGAAGAGAAGATGACGCCGTGGATGGGGGCGCTTACCGATAACCTGGAAGTGCTGGCCAATCCGGAAGAGGGCGGCAGTTGGGGGCGTCAGGCGACCAACGACCTGCTGGCATCGCGCATCAAGATTCGTTCGCTCAACTTCATGCGTGGACGGACCTTCCTGTCGCGTTATCTGATTATCGATGAAGCGCAGAACCTGACACCGAAGCAGATGAAGACCTTGATCACGCGTGCCGGCCCGGGTACCAAGATTGTTTGCCTGGGTAACGTCGAGCAGATCGATACGCCGTATCTGACTGAGACGACGTCTGGTTTGACGTATGCGGTGGACAGGTTCAAGCATTGGGAGCATTCGGCGCATATCACGTTGCGGCGTGGTGAGCGGTCGAGGTTGGCGGATTTTGCTTCTGAGGCTTTGTGAGTTTGGGGCCGGGGCAGCTTTCACCGTTCCGGCTTTTTAGATGACAAGGAAGACCGGCTTGCGCCTGTACAGAAAGCCAAATGTTGATAGCAGCATCTATCACCACTGATGCCACTGGGTCCCGGCCTGCGCCGGGATGACGATCAAAAGGTAGGTATTCGGTAGTCACCTTACCTACTCGTCATTCCGGCGCAGGCCGGAACCCAGTGGAGATCACGCCATGGAAAGGCGGCAACCTTGTGTTTACATGATGGCGAGCCGGCGCAATGGCACGCTTTATATAGGCGTGACCAGCGATCCGATCAAACGCGTCTGGCAGCATAAGAACAACGTTGCCGATAGCTTCAGTCGACGCCATCGAGCGCATACGCTCGTCTGGTATGAACTGCACGAAACCATGGAATCTGCGATCCTGCACGAGAAACGACTCAAGGGTTGGCACCGTGTATGGAAAGCTCGCCTTATTGAAGGCGAGAATCCGGAGTGGACCGATCTTTATTCGACACTGATGCCACTGGGTTCCGGCCTGCGCCGGAATGACGAGTAGGTAGGTAAGCTGACCGCAATTCAATTTCAAATCCCTCATGCCCAAAGCCCCCCCACCCATCGCCCTAACCATCGCCGGCTCCGACTCAGGCGGCGGCGCCGGTATCCAGGCCGATCTGAAAACCTTCCACGCCCGTGGCGTGCACGGCCTGTCCGTCATCGCCGCCATCACCTCGCAAAACACCCGCGGCGTCACCGCAGTGCATGCCGTACCGCAGGCACATATCCGCAGCCAGATCGCCGCCGTGTTCGACGACTTCCCCATCGGCGCCGTAAAGACCGGCATGTTGGGCAGCGCCGCCATCACTCGGCTGGTCGCACAAGAGATGCAACGGCGGCAGCCGTCATGGCTGGTGGTCGACCCGGTAATGATCGCCACCAGCGGTGCGCGCCTACTGGACGAGGACGCCGTCGAAGCGATGGTCCAGGAACTGATTCCGTTGGCGGACATCCTGACTCCCAACATTCCCGAAGCCGAAGCCCTGCTCGGCTGGTCGATTCGCAAGCCGGCGGATTTCGATCGTGCCGGCCTGGCGCTGCTCGAACTTGGCGCCAAGAGCGTGCTGCTCAAGGGCGGCCATGCGGGCGGTCGTACGGTCATCGACCACTTTTACGACGCGCGCGGGGTACTCGAACTCCACCACCCCCGGCTCAAGCTCGAAGGCCATGGCACGGGCTGCACCTTGGCCTCGGCCATCGCAGCGGAGCTGGCCAAGGGGCGCACGCCGCGCTCGGCGGTGCGGAGCGCGGCAACCTACGTCCACCAGGCCCTGCAGCGCGCCTATCGCCCTGGCGGCGGAAGCGTCCACGTCCTGGGACACTGAACGGCCTGCGACATCGTTGAATCCGCCCCCTTGTCCGGCCGGAGTAGAATAGCCATGTATCTGTCGCCCCCTGGCCTGGTCCCACTGATGCTTTCGCCCCGACTCATCCTGTTGATCGTCTTCGCGCTGTTTGTTCTGTGCGTGCTGCTGGTGCACCTGCGCGGACGGGCGCGACTGCGCTTCGATCGCCAGCTGGTGGATCACTCGGCGATCTTTGCGCCGTACAACCTGCTGATGTACGCGTTCTCCGCCGTGCCGGCACGCCCTATTCTGGATCGCCGCGGCTTTCCCCAGCTCGATCTGTTGCAGGCCAACTGGCAGACCATTCGCGAAGAGGCGATGCATCTTTTCGACGAGGGCTATATTCGCGCTGCCGAAAAGCACAACGACGCCAGCTTCAACAGTTTCTTCAAGCAGGGCTGGAAGCGTTTCTATCTGAAGTGGTACGGCGAGCCGTTGGCCTCCGCCGAATCGCTGTGCCCGAAGACGGTCGAACTGCTGCGCTCGATTCCCAGCGTCAAGGCAGCGATGTTCGCGTTGTTGCCGCCGGGCAGCAAACTCAATCCGCACCGCGATCCGTTCGCCGGCTCATTGCGCTATCACCTGGGCCTGATCACGCCCAACTCCGATAACTGCCGCATCATCGTCGACGACCAGGAACACGTATGGGGCGACGGCAAGGACGTAGTGTTCGACGAGACCTATGTGCACTGGGCCGAGAACCGTAGCGACCAGACCCGCGTGATTCTGTTCGCCGACGTGGAGCGCCCGCTGCGCACGCGTTGGATGAATACGATCAATCACCGCGTCGGCGCTTTCATGGGCAAGATCACCGCCTCGCCCAATACCGAGTCGCCGGAAGAGAAAACCGGCTTCGTCAACCAGATGTTCGCCTTGAATCAGCGTAGCCGCGAACGTAGCCGCGCGTTCAAGAAAAAATATCCGAAGCTTTTTCGTGTGGCGAAGTACGCCGGTATTGTCTTGGTGATCTGGCTGGTGTTCCTGGCGCCCTACCCCTTCTTTCGCTGAGACGGTCACGTTTCACGTGAGTCGTGCGTCCTGGGACTATCCACCCTAGGAGTATCCGATGGACGCACAAACCGCATTGTTCCAGCAGCACCGTCCACGCCTGTTCGGGCTGGCTTATCGGATGCTGGGCACGCCGGGTGACGCGGAAGATGTGCTGCACGATGCGTGGCTGCGCTGGCATGAACAGGACACCGCGCTGCTGGACGACCCCGAAGCCTGGCTGGTCACGGTCACCACGCGGCTGGCGCTGGACCGCCTGCGTCGCGCCAAGACCGAACGCCAGCACCATGTCGGTCCCTGGTTACCCGAGCCGCTGATCGCCGAAGAGGAAGAACCGCAGACCAGGGCCGAGCGCGGCGAAAGTCTGCAGATATCCTTTCTGTTGATGCTGGAGCGACTGAGCGCCGAGGAACGGGCCGCCTTTCTGCTGCACGACATCTTCGACTACAGCCATGCCGAGGCGGCCGCCATGCTCGGCATCGCCGAAGACGCCTGCCGACAACGCGCACATCGTGCGAAACAGCGCCTGCGTGAAGGTCGCCCGCGTTTCACCCATGCACCCGAGACGCAGCAACGTCTGCTGGAAAAGTTCATGCAGGCCATGCAGCAGCCTACGCCCGATGTGCTCAAGAGCCTGTTCGCCGACGATGTGATGATGCTGGCCGACGGCGGTGGCCGCGCCACCGCTGCACTGCGTCCGCTGCAAGGCAGTGACCGCGTCGCCCGGCTCTATACGCAGATCGCCGCGCGCTATCAGACGGTGGAGGCGGTACACCGCCTGCAGTGGCTCAACGGTGCTCCGGCCCTGCTGACCTGGGTCGAGGGCGAACTGGCGACGGTGATGTGGATCGAAACCGATGGGGAGCAGATCGTGGCGATCCAGTCCCTGCGCGACCCGCTCAAACTGGCCCGGCTGAAAGCTGTCACGCCCAGCCCGGGTCGTGCGTCCTAGAGATGAAGCCAAGCACTTTGGCCCCACAACTCACAGGAGACATCCCATGTCCAAGCGCCTCGACTACAACAAATTTCCCAGCATTCTCAAGCCTTTGTTCGCCATGGCCGGGCAGCTGCGCCATAGCGGCCTCGAGCAGCCGCTGATCGAGCTGGTGCTGCTGCGCGTATCGCAGATCAATGGCTGCGCTTTCTGCATCGACATGCACACGAAGGATGCGCGTGCGGGGGGCGAAACCGAGCAGCGCCTGTATCTGGTGCAGGTCTGGCGCGAGGCCGCCTCGATGTACAGCGAGCGCGAGCGTGCCGCCCTGGCCTGGGCCGAGGCCGTGACGAAACTCGGCGAGCACGGCGTGTCCGACGACGTCTACGAGCAGGCCACCGCTGCGTTCAGCGACGAGGAACTGGTCCATCTCAATATGGCGGTGGTGATGATCAACAGCTTCAACCGCTTCGGCATCACCTTCCAGTCCGAACCCGGGCACTACCAGCCGGCGCAGGCCAAGCTCGCTTCCTGATCGTTACGCAAAGAAAAACCCCTCCGCATGCGGAGGGGTTTTTGTGGGTGAAACCTGGGATCAGGCGGCTTTGACGCGCTTGACGATCGCCTCGCCAAAGCTTTCCGTGCTGCCTTTGCCACCGAGGTCCGGCGTGACGTGGTCACGGTCGTTGGCCATGGTGTCGCGGATGGCTGCGCGGATCTTGCTGCCCTTCTCGACCATGCCTAAGTGATCGAGCATGTCGGCGGCGGCCAGCAGCAGCGCACACGGATTGGCGATGCCCTTGCCGGCGATGTCCGGAGCAGAGCCGTGCACAGCCTCGAAGATCGCCGCGCTCTCGCCGATGTTGTCGCCCGGTGCGAGACCGAGGCCGCCGACCAGGCCAGCGCAAAGATCGGAAAGGATGTCGCCGAACAGGTTGGTGGTGACGATCACGTCGAACTGCTCGGGCTTCATCACCAACTGCATGCAGGTGTTGTCCACGATCATTTCGTTGAACTCGATCTGCGGATATTCCTTCGCCACTTCACGCGCGATATTCAGGAACAGGCCCGAACTCGTCTTCATGATGTTGGCCTTGTGCACCGCCGTGACCTTCTTGCGACCCTTCTTGACGGCCATCTCGAAGGCATAGCGCACGATGCGCGTGCTGCCCTTGCGGGTATTGCGAATGATCGACTGCGCCGTCTCGCCGTCTTCGGACAGCGTCTGACCCTCGGCCAGATACGCACCTTCGGTGTTCTCGCGCACGGTGATGATGTCGATATTGTCGTAACGCGCCTTGGTGCCCGGGAAGCTGATCGCCGGACGCACGTTGGCGTACAGATCGAAATGGCGACGCAGGGTTACGTTGATCGAGGTGAAGCCACCGCCGATCGGCGTGGTCAGCGGCCCCTTGAGCGCCACCTTGTGCTTGGCGATCGCCTCCAGCGTGGCGGCCGGCAACAGATCGCCGTGCTTGTCGAGCGCGACCATGCCCGCTTCGACAACGTCATAGCTCAGGCCGGTGTCCAGGGCATCGAGAACGCGCAACGTGGCATTCATGATCTCCGGACCGATACCGTCGCCCGGGATCACGGCAATGGTTTTGCTCATCGGGGGAACTCCTCAAACGGAAGGGGGAAGCTGATCAGGCGGCAAAGGCTTCAGGCGCCTGCATAACCTAACGATTATCGCCGATGCGTCTGCGCCGGAACAGTGCGGACGCGTGGTGAGGCGTTGCAAATCCTCGTATGCAGCGTCAAGCAAACTCGAACGGGCGCCCTGCCCCTGCCGTTATTGCAGGAACAGATTTCAGGGAACCTCCAATACCCTCTGTTTCCATCGTCGCCCCGGCAAAGGCCGGGGCCCAGTGTCTTCAGCACGTTGAAGCGTAAGGCACTGGGTCCCGGCCTTCGCCGGGACGACGGATAGGAGAGAATTTAGGGCTTTTCTTCAGTCGCGAGCGCCCGTGACGTAACTGCGCTGTCGCAACTGAAGTTGCCCCAACAGCTCCTATCAAACCCTCAGGCGTGATCGGCGCAATTTTCCGCGCCAGCGGCCGTACCGCCTTCCAACTGATCCAGGAAATCCACGCCACGGCGCAGATGGGGGATCACGATCGAGCCACCCACCACCAGCCCGACGCTGAAGGTTTCGAAGAACTCTTCCCGGGTCACGCCGGCCTCGACGCACTGGGCAATGTGGTAGCTGATGCAGTCGTCGCAGCGCAGCACCATCGAGGCCACCAGGCCCAACAGTTCCTTGGTCTTCACGTCCAGGGCGCCGGGCTTGTAGGTCTGAGTGTCCAGCGCGAAGAAACGGCGGATGACCTGATTGTCTTCGCCCAGGATCCGCTCGTTCATGCGTTGGCGGAAAGCGGTGAACTCGGCGACGCGATCCTTGCTCATGCAGCCTGCCCCAGCAGTTCGGCCAGCTTGCCGCTACGGTCGGCCGCCACCAGGTCGTCAAAGCCACCGACGTGCTGATCGTTGACGAAGATCTGCGGCACCGTACGGCGACCGCCGCTGCGCGCCAGCATGGCGTCGCGTTGTGCGGGATCGGTGTCGATGCGCACTTCGCTCCACTCCAGCCCCTTGGACTTGAGCAGGTTCTTGGCAGCGACACAGTAGGGGCAAACCGCGGTCGAATAGACCTCAATCTTGGTGGACACGACGCACACTCCGGAAGAGCTGTAGATAGCCCGCTTTATGGGGCAAAAAGGGCAAAAATCAACCCGGCGGCGGCTGAACCGTTACGCCGGGCGGTTGTCTCAAATGGTATTGTCGCTCACCTATGCGCATGGCACCACGCTCCCTGACCGTACGACTTCTTACGACCCTGATCTGCGCCGGCCTCGCCCTGAGTGCCGGTGCCCAGGAGGATCCCACGCGCCTGCCCGACCTGGGCAGCTCGGCCAACGCCTTGATCTCCCCGCAGGAGGCCCAGGACTACGGCGCCGCCATGTTGCGCCAGATGCGCGCGCTGGACATGGTCATCGACGACGCCATGCTCGACGACTATATGAACGACCTGGGTCACCGCCTGGCCGCCAATAGCGCCAAGCCCAAGGATCATTTCTCGTTCTTTATCGTCAAGGACCCGGTGATCAACGCCTTTGCGGCGCCCGGCGGCTATATCGCGGTCAACTCCGGCCTGATCGTCATCACCCGCAGCGAAAGCGAGCTGGCCGGGGTGATTTCTCACGAAATCGGTCATATCACCCAGAACCATCTGGAACGCGCCTTCGAAGCATCGAAAAAGGACGCCCCACTGCTGGCCCTGGTACTGCTCGGCGCGATCGCCGCCGGTGCAGGCGCCGGAGCGGGCGACGGCGCCGCGGCGGTGCTCGCCGGCGGCCAGGGGTTGATCATGCAGCGGCAGATCAACTTCACCCGCAAGGACGAGGTCGAAGCCGACCGCGCCGGCATCCAGACGCTGTCCAATTCAGGCTATGACCCGAACGCGATGGCCGATTTCTTCGAGCGCATGCAGGACACCATGCGCGTGGGTTCGGGTGGCGACCGCGACGTGCCCGAATTCCTGCAGACCCATCCGGTCACGCTATCGCGCATCAGCGACGCCAAGTCGCGCGCCGGCACGCTGATCGCCCAGCAAAAGCTGAAACCCAGCCATACCACCCTGGTCAAGGATCAGTGGGAAAAATCCACCGCGCCGATCATCTACGTGAAGGACCCGACCACCCTGCTCAAGGGTTCGTCCAAGACCGATCTGGACACCTACCTGCTGATGCGCGAGCGCATTCGCGTGCTGTCCGGCGATGCCTTGCAGCTGAGCACCTACTACGGCGACAACCTCGCCAGGGACAAGACATTCGATACCCCGGAAAACCATTACGGTTACGCGCTCTCGTTGACCCGCAGTGGCCGTGGCACGCTGGCTGCCGAGCAGATGCAGAAGCTGCTCAAGACCTATCCGGGTAATCAGATCCTGCAGATCGGCCTGGCCGACGCGTACCTGCAATCGGGCCAGCGGGGTGCGGCCTTGTCGCTGTATGCCGAACTCAACCGGCTGTCGCCGCGCAATCGCGCGATCGCGCTGGGCTATGCGCAGGCGCTGGTGGCCGGCAACAGCGACGATGCCATCCAGGCGGCCAATATGTTGCGCCCGATGCTGGACGATACCGATGAGCCGACGGTGTATCGCACCTACGCACGCTCCAGCGAAAAAGCCGGCGACCCCGTCCGGGCCGGCGAAGCCTATGCCGATGCCAGCTACCTGTCGGGGCGCCCGTTCGACGCCATGGAGCAGCTCAAGCGCCTGCTCAAGCGCCCGGATCTCGACTACTACGCCCGGGCCCGTATCCAGGCCCGGATTACCGAGCTGACCCCGCTGGTGATGGAGCTGCGTAAACGCCGGGTACAGACCGAAGACAACCCTTCCGGACGCGATCAGCAGCTGAACTGACCCGCTGAGCTCGGAAAACCCCAAAAACGGAATCGTTACCCAGCCTCAAAATCTGCTTATTTTTGTCAAAAAGTGCCGCTTGTCATTGTCGCGTAACATTGGATCGTTGCAATAATTGCGTCATAGGCCTCTCAAGCGGATCACCAGCGTGCATAAACGCATACTTATCGTCGAAGACGAAGCCTCGATCCGCGACATGGTCGCCTTCGCCCTGCGCAAGGCTGGCATGGACGCGGCGCACGCCGCCGATGCCCGCGCTGCCCAACTGGCGATAGCCGAACAAGTCCCCGATCTGATCCTGCTCGACTGGATGCTCCCGGGCACCAGTGGCTTGGAGCTGGCTCGCCGCCTGCGCAAGGAAGAGCTCAGCCGCGAAATCCCGATCATCATGCTCACCGCCCGAGGCGAGGAGATGGACCGGGTGAACGGGCTGGAGGCAGGCGTGGACGACTACGTGGTCAAGCCCTTCTCCACCCGCGAGCTGGTCGCCCGTATCAAGGCGGTGCTGCGTCGCAGCCAGGGCGACGACGGCTCGGGCCTGGTCGAACTGGGCGGCCTGCGCATCGATGGGCCGGCCCATCGCGTGTTTGCCGGCGACGACGCCGTGCCGATCGGTCCGACCGAATACCGCCTGCTGTATTTCTTCATGACCCATCCCGAGCGTGTGTACTCGCGCGCGCAGCTGCTCGACCATGTCTGGGGCGGCAGCGTGTATGTGGAGGAGCGCACGGTCGACGTGCACATCCGCCGTCTGCGCAAGACGCTCGAACCGTGGAAGCTCGATGACATGGTGCAAACCGTGCGCGGTGCCGGCTATCGCTTCTCCGCCAACACCTGAGGGCTGCGCTGCCGTGCCGGCTCGCTCGACTCGGCAGCTTGCTTTCCTTGAGTGCACTGCCGATGCTTGAGCGTCCCAAGCCCAGGCAGCGCTACATGCTCGAACCCGCCCATCGCTGGAAACTTGCCATAGCACTGGCCGCTGCGTTGTTTTTCGGCGGCGCGATCGGCTGGTTCGCGGGCGGGCATGTCGCAACTGGCGTGGCTATTGTCGCTATTGCGGAAATCGTCTTTTTGCTGACTCGAATTCGTCATGAAACACAGCTCATGATGACATCTGTCCCCGGCATCAGCCCTTTGCAGCATGACCGTTTCATGACGCGTTCTCGTCGTATCGCCTCCAGTTTGCGTGATCTGCGCAGCGCCGCCGGCAGCCTTCCGGATGCCGTCGTGTTGCTGGACGGTCATCAACATGTCCGCTGGTTCAACCACGCGGCGGAGGACCTGCTTGGCCTGCGCCGCCCGCATGACCGCGGCGCGGACCTACATCAGCGCCTGAGCACTACCGAACTGGCCGGTTGGCTGGAAGACGGCGCGCACGAGCCGCTCAACGATGTCGCGGCTCCAGGCCATCCCAACCGCCATATCAATGTGACGCTGCTGCCGTTCGGCAGCAACCAGCGTCTGTTGCTGGCGCGCGATATCAGTCACATGACACGGCTGGAACAGATTCGCCGCGACTTCGTCGCCAACGTTTCGCACGAACTGCGTACGCCGCTGACGGTGATCCACGGCTATCTCGAGTTGATCGATCCGGAAGACGTGCCGGAACTGGCACCGGTGCTCGGCGAAATGCGTGCGCAGTCCAAGCGCATGGGCCAGATCGTCGAAGACCTGCTCACGCTGTCGCGTCTGGAAACGCAGGAGCACATCAGCGAAGAACGCGTGCCGATGACGCCGTTGATGGCGACCATCCGCAAGGAAGCCGAAGCGCTCAGCCAAGGCCGGCATCGCATCACGCTCGAGTCGACCGCCGAGGCCGACCTGCTCGGTTCGTCCAAGGATCTGCACAGCGCGCTGTCCAACCTGGTCAGCAACGCCGTGCGCTACACACCCACCGGCGGCAGCATCACCATCCGCTGGCGGCGCACGCCTGAAGGCGCGACCTACTCGGTGACCGACACCGGCTTCGGCATTCCCGCGACGCATCTGGCTCGCCTGACCGAACGCTTCTATCGCGTATCGTCCAGCCGCTCGCGCGACAGCGGCGGTACCGGTCTGGGGCTGTCGATCGTCAAGCACGTGCTGAACCTGCACCAGGCGCGCCTGGACATCCAGAGCGAACCGGGCCAGGGCTCGACCTTCTCGTGCAGCTTCAGCCACGAGCGCCTGCTCAAGCCCGGCGGCAACGACGAGAGCTGACCGTCGCTGAACGGCCATCACGTTTACGGCACTGCGGCATGTACGTGAAAGCTGCTTAGGCCAGAATGGCGTCATGCGCCGTAAACCCGAAACACCCTCGCCCACCGCCGACCGCTCCGCACCTGAGCTCTACCTCAGCCGCGAACTCGCCGCACTGGAATTCAATTTCCGCGTGCTGGCGCAGGCGCGCGACGAACAGATTCCGGTCCTGGAACGGCTGCGCTACCTGAGCATCGTGGTCAACAACCTCGACGAATTCTTCGAGGTGCGCGTGGCGATGCTCAAGCATCACCACTATTACGGCTCGGCAGCCCCCGGCCCCGACGGCATTTCCTCGGGCGAGCTGTTAACGCGCATTCGCAAGCGCGCGCTCGAACTAGTGGCCGAGGAATACATCACCTGGCAGGACGAGCTGGGGCCTGCACTGGCGCGCGAGGACATTCACTTTCTCACGCGCGACCGCTGGAGCGACCGCCAGCGTCGCTGGCTGCAGGGCTATTTCGAAAACGAAGTGATGCCGGTGCTGTCCCCGCTGGGGCTGGATCCCGCGCATCCCTTCCCGCGCATTCTCAACAAGACGCTGAACCTTGCCGTGGTGCTGAAGGGCCGCGATGCATTCGGGCGCGAAGGCCATATGGCCCTGCTGCGCGCGCCGCGTTCCTTGCCGCGCATCATCCGCATGCCCGATGAAGTCTGCGATACCGGCGACAACTACGTGTTTCTCGCCGAGTTGCTGCAGGCGTTCGTCGACTTGGTCTTCCCCGGCTTCAAGGTCGCCGGTTCGTATCAGTTCCGCGTCACCCGCAACAGCGAGCTGGTGGTCGAAGAGGCCGAGGTGGACAACCTGGCGCGCGCGCTCAGCGAGGAACTGCTCGGCCGTGGCTATGCGCGGCCGGTGCGGCTGGAGATCGGCAGCGATTGCCCCAAGGCGATCGTGTCCATGCTGACGGCCAACTTCGAACTGGAAGACACCGACGTCTACCGCTGCAACGGCCCGGTCAATATCATTCGTGCCGGCATCATCTACGACCAGCTCGACCGCCCGGAACTGAAGTTCCCACGCTTTACCCCGCAGTTACCGCACGCCTTCGACGACGTCAAATGCAAGTTCGACGTGCTGCGCCAGCGCGATGTATTGATGCATCACCCCTACGAATCGTTCGCCGTGGTGGTCGACCTGCTGCGGCAAGCGGCGCAGGACCCGAACGTGCTGGCGATCAAGCAGACACTCTATCGCGCCGGCGTGGATACGCCGCTGGTCGACCTGCTGGTCGAGGCGGCGCGCAACGGCAAGGACGTCACCGTGGTGATCGAGCTGCGTGCGCGCTTCGATGAAGAGGCCAATATCCGGCTTGCCACGCGCCTGCAGGAGGCCGGCGTGCAGGTCGTCTATGGCGTGGTCGGATACAAGACGCACGCGAAGGCCCTGTTGATCGTGCGCCGCGAGGGCGACACGCTGCGCCGTTACGTGCACCTGTCCACGGGCAACTATCACCAGGCCAATAGCCGCGCCTATACCGACATCGGCCTGATGACGTCCAACCCGGATATCGGCGAAGACCTGCACAAGATTTTCCAGCAGCTCTCGGGCCTGGGCCCGATGATCGAACTCAAGCGCCTGTTGCATTCGCCGTTCACGCTCTACAAGAGCGTGATGGAAAAAATCGAACGCGAGACCCAGCATGCACAGGAAGGCAAGCCGGCTCGCATCGTCGCCAAGCTCAATGCGCTCAACGAGGCGCATGTGATCGAGGCGCTGTATCGCGCATCGCAGGCTGGCGTGGAAATCGACCTGATCGTGCGCGGTGCCTGCACGCTCCGCCCCGGTCTGCGCGGTGTCTCCGAGCGCATTCGGGTGCGTTCGATTGTCGGACGCTTTCTCGAGCACAGCCGCGTGTACTGGTTCGCCAACGATGGCGCGCCGGAAATCTATTGCGCCAGTGCGGACTGGATGGAACGCAATCTCATGCGCCGCATCGAGATCGCCTTCCCGATCCTCGATCCCGAGCTGGCGGCACGCGTCTACAACGAAACGCTGGCCAATTACCTGAGCGACAACACCCAGGCATGGCTGCTCGGCAGCGATGGGCACTACCAACGTGCACAGCCCGGCGACGCCATACCGCACAACGCGCAGCAGATCTTGCTGGAAAAGATTTGCCCCACGACCAAAGTGTGAGCTTCGTCTTCACTCGCCTACGTGCGAGAATCGGCAACTTGTAGCCACAAGAGCCACGTATGAGCCAAGGCGATCAGATTCAGATCAAAGACGGCGAACTGATCGCCGCCGTGGATATGGGCTCGAACAGCTATCACATGGTGGTGGCGCGGGTGGAACATGGCGAACCCCGCGTGATCGACCGCCTGCGTGAAACCGTGCGCATGGCCGCCGGCCTGCGTGCCGATGGCACCCTGGACGCCGAACACCGTGCCCGTGCGCTCAACTGCCTCGCGCGCTTCGGCCAGCGCATCGCCGGCGTGCCCTCGATGCGCGTGCGCGCCGTGGCCACCAACTCGGTGCGCCGTCTCGCTTCGCCGCAAGCCTTCCTGACCGCCGCCGAAAGCGCGCTGGGGCATCCGGTGGAAATCGTCTCCGGCCGCGAAGAAGGCCGCCTGATCTTTCTCGGCGCCTCGCACGACCTGCCCTCTTCACGCGAAAACCGGCTGGTGATCGACGTCGGCGGCGGCAGTACCGAATTCATCATCGGCCGAGGCCTGGCGCCGATGCAGACCGAAAGCGTGCAGGCCGGCTGTATCGCCTCCACCATGCGTTTCTTCCCCGGTGGCAAGCTCAATCGCAAACGCTGGCAGAAGGCGCTGGGCGAGATCGGCGTGCTGCTGCAACAGTTTGCCGAGGAATACCGCGAGGCGGGCTGGCTCGACGCTTATGGCTCATCCGGTACCGCCAAGGCCATCGGCTCGGTGGTCCAGGCCATGAAGTTTTCCGATGACGGCATCACGCCGGCCTCGCTGGCTTCGTTGCGCGAGGCTTTGCTCGCCCAAGGCCAGATCAGTGCCTTGAAGCTGCCCGGGCTGGCCGAGGACCGTGCGCCGGTATTGGCCGGTGGCGTAGTGATTTTCGAAGCGGCGTTTGCCGCCTTGGGTATCGAGCGCATGCGCATCTGCGAAAGCTCGATGCGCGAAGGGCTTCTATGGGATCTGCTTGGCCGTGCCGGCGGCAGCGATCCGCGTACGGCCAGCATCGATGCGTTGGCGGCGCGGTATGGCGTGGACCGGGCACAGGCGCGGCGCGTCGAGTCGACCGCCCTGCTGTTGTTCGATCAGGTAGCCAAGGCGTGGAAGCTCGACGGCGAGGCACGCGAATGGCTTTCCTGGTGTTCGCGCGTGCACGAAATCGGCCTGGCGATTGCCCATAGCCAACACCATCATCACGGCGCCTATATCCTGCGTCACGCCGACCTGGCCGGTTTCTCGCGGCAGGAGCAGCAATTGCTTGCGGCGGTCGTGCAATCGCATCGGCGCAAACCGGACAAGGCGCTGTTCTCGGCGTTGCCCCAGCGCTATCGCGTGCTGGCCCGCCATGTCACGGCCCTGTTGCGCCTGGCGGTGCTGTTCCGCCGCGCGCGGCGCGCCGAATCCCTGCCGCAGATGCGCCTGGCCGCGACCAGCCAGCGCTTGCGCCTGAGCCTGCCCGCCGATTGGCTGGAGCAGCATCCGCTGACCGAGGCGGACCTGGAGCAGGAACGTGCGCCGATGGCCGATCTGGGAGCGCGGCTGGAGCTCGACACGTTCTGAGCCGTGCCAACGCGCTCTTAAAGTGCGCTTAAGCCACATCGCGCTCAGTGCCGCGTATCATGGACGGATGTCTCACGCCGCCCGATCCGTTATGCACCGACTCCTGCTTGCCACGTTATCGCTGATGCTGCCGCTTGGCCTGGCCGCGCAAACCGCCAAACCCGCGGCGACCGCCCTCGATACCCAGCCGCATCCGCAGGTGGCGATCCACACCTCGCAGGGCGATATCACCCTGGAGCTCTACCCGGACAAAGCGCCGAAAAGCGTGGCCAACTTCCTGCAGTACGTGCGCGACGGCTTCTACAGCGGCACGGTGTTGCATCGCGCCATTCCCGGCTATCTGGTGCAAGGCGGCCTGTATACGCGCGAGCTGCAACCCAAGCGCACGCACTCGGCCATTCCCAGCGAAGCGGATAACGGCCTGTCCAACCTGCGCGGTACCGTGGCGGTGGCGCGAGGTGCGGATCCGAACTCCGGTACGGCGCAGTTCTTCTTCAACCTGGTCGACAACCGCCGGCTGGACTATGCCGGCAACCAGAGCGGCCTGACCTGGGGCTATGCGGTCTTCGGCAAGGTGATCAAGGGCATGGATGTGGTCGACAAGATCGCCGCCCTGCCCACCCGCGGCCAGGGACCGTTCGCCAGCGACGTGCCCAATCCGCTGGTCGTCATCAACAGCGCCAACGTCGTGGGCGAGGAAGCTGCCGCGCCCGTTGCCACGCCGGTGACCGCACCAGCCGCCCCTGCATCGACGCCCACGCCGCCACCGCCCGCCAAGAAGCCCGCCAAAACCAAGAGCAAAGGCTAAAGGCCGCATGACTACGCTGTTCATCGCCGACCTGCATCTGGACGACGCGCGTCCGCAGATCACCGAGCTGTTCGAACGCTATCTTGCCAGCGACGAAGCGCGGCAGGCGGATGCCTTGTACATACTCGGCGACCTGGTCGAAGCGTGGATCGGCGACGACGACGATGCGGAACTGCCGCAACGCATCGCGCATGCAACGCGCGCGTTGAGTGATAGCGGCGTACCGGTCTACTTCATGGTCGGCAATCGCGATTTCCTGTTGGGCGCGGATTTCGCCAAGCGCGCCGGTCTCACGCTATTGGACGACGGCACCGTGCACGACCTGTATGGCCGTCCGACACTGTTGATGCATGGCGATGTGCTGTGTACCGATGACGTGGCCTACCAGACCGTACGCAAGCAGGTGCGCACGCCCGAATGGAAGGCCAATATTCTCGCCATGCCGCTGGCAGCCCGTCGTGCGTTCGCCGCCAAGGCGCGCGAAGACAGCCGTGCGCATACCGGCAGCACGATGGAAACGATCATGGACGTCAATGCCGATGCCGTCGCGCAGACGATGCGTGCGGCTGGCGTCGATCGGTTGATTCATGGGCATACGCATCGGCCGGCGGTTCATCGGTTCGATGTCGACGGTAAAGCCGCCGAGCGTATCGTGCTGGGGGATTGGTACGAGCATGGGTCGGTGTTGCGTGTGGATGCCGATACGGCGGAGTTGCGTGGATTGAGTGTGGCGTCGGGCGCGTAACTCGATCGCGCTGACAAACGCTCTGGCAATTGACACGCTGCCTCCATCCTTTGCCTCTCTCCCACTTACTTCGTCATTCCGGCCTTCGCCGGAATGACGAGTTGGAAGTGTTGCCGAACACTCATCCTCTCTCCGCCAGATACGCAAAAAGCCCCTCGGGCTTCGTTGTGCGTTCGGTTACGTGACGCTCGGGATTGTGAGGTCCATCCATGGACCTCACCCCTACGCGCTACGCGCTTCGGGGCCAGCCTTCGGCTGTCCAATTTTGTTCCAGACAATTTTGTCGACTGCGGAGGCAGAATGCCGGAGCGAACATCGGCGCAGCCGATGGCCCGAAGGGTGAGGCGCAGGATGCGCCGAATAACCCGGGAGGGTGCGAGATAACATCTCTCTCCGCCAGATACGCAAAAAGCCCCTTGCGGGGCTTTTTGCGTATCTGGCGGAGAGAGAGGGATTCGAACCCTCGATAAGGCTTTTGACCCTATACTCCCTTAGCAGGGGAGCCCCTTCGGCCTCTCGGGCATCTCTCCGTTTTTGTTCCGCATCTCTGCGGAGCCGGCAAGGATACTAAACCGGCGCGGTCGAGGTAAAGCTTTTAATGTATGTCAGCGCTCACCTGTGTCACCGGAAGGACCACCTTCGGGATCGTGTTCGTTCTTGATCCGCTGGTAAATCTCTTCGCGATGCACGGCTACGTTTTTGGGCGCGTTGATGCCGATACGCACCTGGTTGCCCTTCACGCCCAAAACGGTGACGGTCACCTCGTCACCGATCATCAAGGTTTCGCCGACCCTACGGGTCAGAATCAACATGTTTGCCACTCCATGAATGCTATGGTCACAGGCCAGCCACCTGCGATGCCTCACCCCTGAGCATCACCGCTGGTAGTTCGACGATTACGACCGTCGAAGGCCCACTGCCTTCCCCGGCGCAACGAGGCGGCGCGTTCCGGGTTAAAGACGCTTCGCCTCGTTGGCCCCACCGCTACCGGCGGGACCAACATTCAAACGATACTAGCCGAGCGGAAGTACCGTGCGCAATGCGTACGGGCCGGTGTAAACCGGCCGTTCACGCTTTGGCGCTACTCAAACGGGCACCGATCCAGTCAGGCAAACCTGCTAGAAGTGCCGGCAATTGTGCCGAATCGTTACCGCCACCCTGGGCCATATCCGGCCGGCCGCCGCCCTTGCCTTCGATCTGCGCGGCTACGTGGGCAACCACGTCACCTGCCTTGATCCGCCCCATGGCACTGCCATGCACGCCCGCTACGAGCGACACACGGCCATCGGCGGCACCGGCCAAAAGTACTACGCAGTCGGCAAGCTGCTGCTTGAGCTGGTCGACACTGTCGCGCAGGGCCTTGGCATCGAAGCCCTCCAAGCGGGCCGAAACGACGCGGATGCCGTCCACGTTCTTCGCCGAGGCGGCCAGGTCCGCGGTGGCCGAACCGGCCGCCTTGGAGCGCAGGGATTCCAGCTCGCGCTCCAGCTTTTTCTGCTTGTCGAAGACCTGGCGCAGCTTCTCCACGGCGTCATCGCCACTGCTGGACAGCAGCTGCGACAGCTCGCCCAGGCGGCGCTCCTCCTCGGCCACATAGGCCAACGCACCCGCACCGGTGACCGCTTCGATCCGGCGCACGCCGGAGGCGACGCCGGACTCACTGACGATCTTGAACAAGCCGATGTCGCCGGTACGGCCCACATGCGTACCACCGCAAAGTTCGGTGGAGAAATCGCCCATCTTCAACACACGCACTTCATCGCCATACTTTTCGCCGAACAGCGCGATGGCGCCGAAGTCGATCGCTTCGTCGTAGCCCATGTGATGGATTTCGGCGGCATCGTTGTGGCGGACTTCTTCGTTGACCATCGCCTCGATCTGCGCGAGTTCGTCGCGGCTGAGCGGCTTGAAGTGCGAGAAGTCGAATCGCAGACGCTCGGGCGCGACTTCCGAGCCCTTCTGCGCGACGTGTTCGCCCAGCAGCTTGCGCAAGGCCGAATGCAGCAGATGCGTGGCCGAATGATTGAGCACGATCGCCTGGCGGCGATCGGCGTCCACATGCGACGCGACCTCGTCGCCCACGCGCAGCGGCTGGCCGCCATGCCACTGGCCGGCATGACCAAAGAACACGCCGCCCATCTTCAGCGTATCGCCTACGTCGAAGCGGCCCGCCGTACTGACCAGCGTACCGATATCGCCCACCTGACCGCCGGACTGTGCGTAGAACGGTGTGCGATCGAGAATCACCAGCGCGTCTTCGCCATCGTTCAACTGATCGAACTGCTTGCCGTCGCGCACGATGCCGACGACCTTGCCGCCCTGCGTACTCAGTGCGTCGTAGCCGAGAAATTCGGTGGGCTTGAGCTGGCTGGCGAGCTCGGCAGGCATCAAGCCCTTGGCCTGGAAGTTACTGCCCTTGCGGCCGCGTTCCTTCTGCTCTTCCATGGCCTGCTCGAAACCGACCATGTCGACATCGAGGCCGCGTTCGCGCGCGATATCGGCGGTAAGGTCAACGGGAAAGCCGTAGGTGTCGTACAGGCGGAAGGCGTCGGCACCGGGAATGGTCTTGCCCGACTTGCCGGCCACCTCGTCGAACACGCGCATGCCGTGCTCGAGCGTTTCGCCGAAGCGCTGCTCTTCGGTACGCAAGGCCTCTTCGACGAAGCGCTGCTTGGCAGCCAATTCCGGATAGGCCTCGCCCATTTCCTCGACCAGCGGCTGCACCATCTTCCAGAAGAAATCGCCACGCACACCGAGCATCCAGCCATGACGCAAGGCGCGACGGATGATACGGCGCAGCACATAGCCACGGCCTTCGTTGGACGGCAGCACGCCGTCGACGATCAGGAACGAGCAGGCGCGGATGTGATCGGCGATCACGCGCAGCGACTTGTTGCCGATATCGGCGGTGCTGGTGAGCTCGGCGGCGACCTTGATCAGGTGCGCGAACAGGTCGATCTCGTAGTTGGAATGCACGTGCTGCAGCACGGCCGCCAGGCGTTCCAGCCCCATGCCGGTATCGACGCAGGGCGCCGGCAGCGGCGACAGCGTGCCGTCCGGCGCACGGTCGAACTGCATGAACACCAGGTTCCAGATTTCGATGTAACGGTCGCCGTCTTCATCCGGCGAGCCGGGTGGGCCACCGGCGATCTCCGCGCCGTGGTCGTAGAAGATTTCCGTGCAAGGACCGCAGGGGCCGGTGTCGGCCATCTGCCAGAAGTTGTCCGAGGCGAACGGCGCACCCTTGTTGTCGCCAATGCGCACGATGCGCTCGGCCGGAATGCCGACCTGCTTGTTCCAGATATCGAAGGCTTCGTCATCGGTGTGATAGACGGTGACCCACAGCTTTTCTTTCGGCAGCTTGAAGACGTCGGTCAGCAGTTCCCAGGCGAAGGCAATCGCGTCGCGCTTGAAGTAGTCGCCGAACGACCAGTTGCCGAGCATTTCGAAGAACGTGTGGTGGCGGGCGGTGTAGCCCACGGCATCGAGGTCGTTGTGCTTGCCGCCGGCACGCAGGCAGCGCTGGACGTCGGCCGCGCGCACATAGGACAGCTTTTCGCTGCCCAGAAACACGTTCTTGAACTGCACCATGCCCGAGTTGGTGAACAACAGGGTCGGATCGCTGGAGGGAACCAGCGAGCTGGACGGCACGATGGTATGGCCTTTGGAACGGAAGTAATCGAGGAAAGCGGAGCGGATTTCAGCGGTTTTCATGGATTCGTGGCGTCAAGCTGCGGGGACACGCCATTCGAACGCTCCAGCTTCGAGGATCAGTCGTCTCCGTCGGCTGCGTCGTCCACTTCGGCGTGGGTAACACTCCGTACTGTGGCGGCGGAAAAGCCTCTGCGCAAGAGAAATTGCGCCCGTTTGGCCCGCTCCGACGGGTCCACCGGGGGTTTTGTGCCGTAGCGCCGATGCAATTGGGTCACCGCCGAGGCATTCCAGTCGACCTCGGCCTGATCGAGGCATTCGCGGATACGCGTATCGGACAGGCCGTGGCTCTTGAGCTCCGCGCGCAGGCGCTGCGGGCCGTAGCCCTGTCCCACCCGGCTGCGCACCAGCACTTCGGCGAAGCGGTCGTCGTCCTGGTACTGCTGCTCGCCCAGGCGGTCGAGCGCGGCACCGGCTTCGTCGCCCTCGTAGCCGCCCTGGCGCAGCTTCAGGCCCAGTTCGCGACGCGAGTGTTCGCGGCGCGCCAACAGGCCCAGCGCCTTGTCGTAGGCGCTGCGCTTGGGCTTTTTGTCGTCGGGGTTGTCGGGGCGGCGTTTGGGCATGCGAAGCGCTAATGTTTTTCGAAACCCATCCAAGCCGTCATTCCGGCGTAGGCCGGAACCCAGTGGCATCGGTTGCCAGTTGTCGCGAAGACCGAGCTCTTACGACACTGGGTTCCGGCCTACGCCGGAATGACGAGCCAAAAACGGGGCCACGTCCTAATTTGACGCGGCCACTGTCGTAAGACGATGAATCAAACCTCTTCGAGCGCCTCTTCCGAAGCGGCCGAGGCCGCCGGCGAGGCACCCTTGCCGTTGGTCAGCAGGCGCACGCGCAGCTCGGCGTCGATCTCGTTGGCGATGGCCGGGTTGTCGCGCAGGAACTGGCGGACGTTTTCCTTGCCCTGGCCGATGCGATCGCCCTTGTAGCTGTACCAGGCGCCGGACTTGTCGATCAGGTTCTGGGCCACGCCCAGCTCGATGATCTCGCCCTCGCGCGAGGTACCCTCGCCGTAGAGGATCTCGAACTCGGCCTGGCGGAACGGCGGCGCGACCTTGTTCTTGACCACCTTGACGCGGGTTTCCGAACCGATCACCTCGTCGCCCTTCTTCACCGCGCCGATGCGGCGGATATCCAGGCGCACCGAAGCGTAGAACTTCAGCGCGTTACCACCGGTGGTGGTTTCCGGGCTGCCGAACATCACGCCGATCTTCATGCGGATCTGGTTGATGAAGATCACCAGGCAGTTGGACTTCTTGATATTGGCGGTGAGCTTGCGCAGCGCCTGGCTCATCAGGCGGGCATGCAGGCCGACGTGGGAGTCGCCCATCTCGCCTTCGATTTCGGCCTTGGGCGTCAGCGCGGCGACCGAGTCGACCACGACCATGTCCACGGCGCCCGAACGCACCAGCATGTCGGCGATTTCAAGCGCCTGTTCACCGGTGTCGGGCTGGGAGATCAGCAGATCGGCCACATTGACGCCGAGCTTTTCAGCATAGGTCGGGTCGAGCGCATGCTCGGCGTCGACGAAGGCCGCCGTGCCGCCGTTCTTCTGGCAGTTGGCGATGGCCTGCAGGGTCAGGGTGGTCTTGCCCGAGGACTCAGGGCCGTAGATTTCGACCACGCGGCCACGCGGCAGGCCGCCGATGCCCAAGGCAATGTCCAGGCCCAGCGAACCGGTGGATACGGTTTCGATGGCCTCGTCGGCGCGGTCGCCCAGACGCATCACGGCACCCTTGCCGAACTGCTTTTCGATCTGGCTGAGGGCGGAAGTGAGCGCCTTGCGCTTGTTGTCATCCATCGTCTTGAATCCCGGTTTGGCTGTGAATGAAATGCATGATGCCCGTGTCATGTCTCACGGGCTGCGATCTGATCAGGTGAAGTTCGAGTATCCCACACCGGTCAAGTCGGTCAGGACTTTCCCGGTCCATGCGTCAGCATCTCGAGCATGCCGCTCAAAGCGGCCGCAACTGTCTGACGCCGCACCGCTTCCCGGTCGCCGGGGAAATGAAAAAGCTGCGCACGCGGATAGCCGCCGCGACACTTCCAGCTGATCCAGACGGTGCCGACTGGCTTGTCGACCGTGCCGCCGCTGGGGCCGGCGATGCCGGTAACCGCCACGGCGATGCCGGCGCCAAAGCGCGACAGGGCTCCGGAGACCATTTCCAGCGCGGTTTCTTCGCTGACCGCCCCGGTGCGTTCGAGCGTGCGCGGGTTGACGCCCAGCAGTGCCTGCTTGGCTTCGTAGCTATAGGTGACCACGCCGGCGTCGAACCAGGCCGAGCTGCCCGCCAGGTCGGTCAACACCTTGGCGATCCAGCCGCCGGTGCATGACTCGGCGGTCACCGCCATCATGCGCCGCAACTGGACGGCGGCAGCGACCTCGCGAGCCAGGCGATTGAGCTCGGCATCGTTCGGGCCATGGATATCTTGGGTCGTAGTAGAGGCGTCCATCGAGGGCTTTCTACTCTTTCGCCCGCGCGCCGCCAAGACTTGACGGCAAGAGCTTGCGCCCACCTGCACGGACCGGCGGCGCGCGCCGCCGGCCCGTTTACCTCATCTAATGCTTACCAGCTGAACCCACCGCCCAGGCCCACGCTGCTTTCCGACCCCGATGCCGAAGCGCCGATCGAAATGCTGGCGTGGTTATTGGCGAAGGCCCGCTGATAGCCCACCGACAAGGCGGACTGACCACCGTAGTTGCCCACGCCCACCCCGACGCGGTTGTTTCCAGCCAGGCCCGAGGTGTTGGCAGCCATCTGCGCCATCGCCGTACCCATGGCACCGACGCGATCCAGGCGCTGGTTGACGCTATGGAACTGATCGGAAACCTGGTTGCGGAAGTTATCGAAATCGCTGCTGCTGACCATGCCGGCCACCTTGGCGTCGGTGTATGCCTGCGCCGAGCTCAAGGTGGTGCGATCACCCGCATCGGAATAGGTCTTGGCGGTTTGCAGAGCGTCGTTGACCTGACCAACCGTGCTGGCATCGGTCGCCGCTGTACCCGCCGCGACGTTGGTGACGCGGCGGGTACCCCCGGTCGTGCTGGCTGCCGACACGGTGGTTGCATCGCCACTGGCCAGCGGTGCGGCCGCCTGCGCCGGGCTGGCCGCGGCTACCGGTGCAGCGGCAGCCGCTGCCGTGATCGCACCGCCAGAAGCCGATGCATTGGCCGGTGCCTGTGGTGCTATCGCCGCCTTGGCGGTAGTCGCCAGTACGTGACCTCCGTTCTGCGGATCGCCCGTGCCGACCTTGCCACCGCCGGTCCCGCCCGAACCATTGGTACCACCTCCGTTCTGCAACTGCGCGACGTCGTTCTGCAACTGGTTGATGCTTTGCAGCGCGCCGGTCAACACGCCATCGACCGCATGGAACGCAGCGCCAACGTTGTTGTAGCTCGAGCCCTGGATGCTGTACGACGGACCGACAAAGCCGCCGGGCGTCATCATCGCGCCGCCGCCCATCGCCGCGGCAACGTCTTCGCCCAGCGCGGAGTACTCCGCACCCACCACACCGTTGACGTTGGCGACGGCATGATTCAACTGGCTGAGATTGACCGCATCGGTGTTCTGCGTGCCCGCAGCCACATTGGCGATCTGGCGCTCGCTACCGACGCTGCCCACCGACACCGTATTGGCCCGATCGGCCACCGAACCGGCACCGAGCGCAACGCTGTTGACCGCCGATGCATTGGCGTTGGCGCCCAAGGCCATGCTGTTCTGCTGCGAAGCCCAGGCCGAATCGCCCAATGCGACTGCTTCGGGGCCATAGGTGCCGCCAGCACCGTCTCCCGTCTGCGACTTGTTGCCGATCGCGATGCTGTTCTCGCCCTGCGCATAAGAACCGGCACCGATAGCGACAGCGTTGTCACCGATCGACTGGGCCTGGAAGCCCACTGCCGTACTGTTGGTCCAATAGGCGTGCGAGAGATAACCCAGCGCCGTGTCGCCATCGTTTTCCGAACGGGCCAGCGCACCGACAGCCGTTGCACCCGTACCGAACGTGCGCGCCGCCGCACCCACGCTCACACCTTGCGCACCGGCACCGGCGAAGTAGCCGATCGCCGTACCGTAGTCCTGATAGTCGTATGCCGCCGCGCCGACTACGGTCGAACCGGTACCCATGGCGAATGCATTGCTGCCGCTCAAGGTATCCACCCCACCAATGGCAACACTGTCGACACCCGCGGCGTTGGCCGCCGTGCCCATCGCGATGCCGAACTGGCCGCTGGCCTGTGCCTGGTAACCGACGGCCGCGGCATAGTCCGCGCTCGCGTGGCTATACGCACCGACCGACAACGCACCTTGTCCGGACGCCCCACTCTGGAAGCCCACCGACGTCGATTGCACGCCGGACGCCTGAGCAAGATTGCCCACCGCCGTGGATGCATCGTTCGCCTGCGCACCGCCGCCGACCGCCGTTGCATACGTGCCTGCGGTCGTCGATTGCAGTACCGGATTGCCGTTCGGATCGAGTACCGGGTTGCCAGTCACCGGATCGATCTGCACGCTCTGCCCACCGAGCGCCGTCGACGACTCGCCGTTGGCTTGCGCACCCGCACCGTAGGCCGCCGAATGCACGCCCGATGCGCTCGCACCGTAACCGCTGGCTGTCGCGTAGTCGGCGTTGGTGTTCGCACCGCTACCCAAGGCCGATGCACCGACACCTTGCGCAATCGCACCCGCACCGACGGCCGTGCTGTTGTCGTCGAATGCGACCGAACCCGAACCGTAGGCCGAGCTTTCCTTGCCATTGGCTATCGCGTTCGAACCGGCTGCCACGCTGTTGTCGCCGATCGCCGCCGCATCGTCGCTGCCATCGCCCGCGCCAGTGGCTTGCAGATAGTGCGAAGCCGATGCGGTAGATGCCGCCAGGGCGTTCAACTGATTCACGTTGACCGCATCGGTACCTTGCGTGCCGGCCGCCACATTGGTGATCTGACGTTCGTTGCCGACGCTGCCCACCGACACGCTGTTCGCACGATCGGCCACCGACAGCGCACCGAGCGCCACCGAATTGGCGCCGTCGGCCTGGCTTGCCGTGCCCAATGCCGTGGTATTGGCACCGGTCGCCCAGGCACCTGCGCCGAAGGCCGCCGACTGCGCACCGCTGGCATTGGTACCGCGGATCAGCGTCGGGCCATCGTAGATGCCACCAACAGCCACCGACGATTGCGTCAACGCACTCGACAGCGCACCGATGGCGATGCTGTGGAAACCATTGGCATAGGCAAATGGACCGATCGCGATCGCGTTCTGATCGCCTGCATGCGCGAACGAACCGAACACCACCGAATTGGCCGCACCCGCGGCCACCGAAGCATCCACACCCATGGCGATCGAACTACCCGCACCATCGCCGATGCTGGTGAAGAAACCCGCGGCAATGCTGTTGTAGTTGTTGGTGCCGACCACCGATGCGCCGCCGATAGCAATCGAGTTATCGGAACCGGCCACCGAATTGGCACCGATGGCCGTACTTGCCGCACCGTTGGCCGATGTCGCCGAGCCGATCGCCACAGCACCGCTACCGATCGCCTGTGCATTCGCGCCGAATGCCGCACTGCTGCCGCCTGACGCCACCGAGCCGTAACCCGCCGCCGTCGCATAATCGGCTGCCGTGTTGGCGCCGCTACCGATGGCGGACGAACCGACACCCTGCGCAATCGCGCCCGCGCCCACCGCCGTACTGTTGTCGTCGAACGCCACCGCACCCGCGCCGAACGCACTGCTTTCCGTGCCATTGGCGATAGCGTTGGCGCCGGCCGCCACGCTGTGTTCGCCGGTGGCCGAGGCATCGTCGCTACCGTCGGCCGCGCCATTGGCATTGAAGTAATGCGATGCCGAAGCTGTCTGCTGCGTGAGCGCATCGAGCTGGCTGACGTTCACCGCGTCGGTCGCTTCCGTACCCGCGCCGACATTGGTGATCTGCCGAGTAAAGGGCTCGTGCACCACGCCGTTGCGATCCACCCATTCCTGCGACGCACCGACCGACACCGTGTTGTCGCGCACGGTCATGGAATTGGTGCCCAACGCTACCGAGTTGGTGTTGTTCGCGTAGGCATTGGTACCCAGTGCGACCGCGCCATCGAACACCGCGGTGCTGTGCGAACCGATCGAAATGGTGTCGGCCTCATCCGTGCCCGATTGGTAACCCAGCGCGATGGAGTTGTTGCCATAGGCCGTCGCTTCGCCACCAACACCCGTCGAGTTGACGCCGTAGCCGATCGCGAACTCGCCCAGGGCCGTGGCATTTTCCTGATACGCCGATGCACTCCAACCCACCGCGGTGCCCTGCGTACCGCCCGACGCCGCCAGCAGACCGACAGCCGTGCCGTAGTCGCGCGCATACGCCGCCGCACCGATGGATGTCGCGCCATAACCCAGCGCCTGCGTGTGCAGGAAAGCGGCACCGCCGGGGATGCCGTGCAAGATGTTGGCCTGACCACCGATCGCCAGGCTCGATTCGCCGGTCGCCTCGCTCTTGTAACCGATGGCACCGGAGTAATCAGCCGACGCTTGTGAGGACGCACCAAAAGCGAGTGCCTGGTTGCCCAGGGCTTGCGCGTTCGCACCGACCGCCGTGGCAAAGGTATTGCCTGCTTGCGCCTGACTGCCATAGGCGGTGGTGTTGTTCGCTGCCGCCACGCTGCCATAACCACCTGCGGTCGTATCGTCGCCATTGGTGGCCGCGCCGCTACCAAACGCCGACGCACGCTCGCCCTGCGCGGTCGCGTTCGCGCCCACCGCCGTACTGTTGTCGGCGATCGCTGCCGTATTGGCGCCGACAGCCGTACTTTCGTTGCCGTTGGCCACGGCGTTGACACCATTGGCGGTGGCGCTACTGCCGAATGCAGCGGCATTCGCACCTGTCACGGTGCCGCCTTCCTGAGTCGCTTGCGAGTTGCCGCCGACGACCGTGCTGTTGGCAGCCGAAGCGGTGGTGTACGCGCCGACCGTGGTGCTGTTGTCGCCGAGGCTGCTGGCGGCCAGGCCGACCGCGGTCGATTGTTCTCCGGCACCGTAACTGGCTGTGCCGATAGCGGTGGAACTGTCGGCCTGCGCAAAGGCACCGGCGCCAACCGCGGTCGACAGCTGCCCCTCCGCGGCCGAGCCCGAACCGATAGCGGAGCTGAAAACGGCGGTGGCCTGCGAAGCACCACCGATGGCGGTGGCATTGTCGCCGGAGGCCGTCGAGGCCGAACCGAACGCGGACGACTGATAACCGGAGGCCGTGCTGATCCAGCCGCTGGCGGTCGAGAGATCTCCGGTGGCAAAGGCACCCGCACCGAAGGCCGCCGCACCCAGGCCGCTGGCCTGCGCGCTGACCAGGCCCAACGCCGCACCACCGACCGCGACGCTCTCCTCGCCGGTGGCCTGTGCGCCGTAGCCATTTGCCACCGAGAAATTGCCCGAGGCATCGGCCAGGGAGCCGGTGGCTACCGAGCGCGTGCCCGAAGCGAGTGCCGCCGTACCCAGTGCGGCACTCAGATCTCCCGTCGCTTGCGCACTGGGACCTACTGCCGTTGCGGCCATGCCGCTGGCCAGTGCCGGGCCGACCGCCTGACCGGTCGCGGTATAGACGATCAGCGGGTTGCCATCGGCATCCACCGCCTGGCCACCGATCGCCACCGCGCTGCTGCCGCTGGCTTGCGCACCGGCGCCATAAGCCGCTGCATTGATCGAACTTGCCGCCGCGCCATAGCCCGTCGCCGTAGCGTAGTTGCCGTTGGTGGCCGCGCCGCTACCCAGCGCAGTGGAACCGACGCCCTGCGCGATCGCATTCGCACCGGTCGCCGTACTGTTGTCGTCGAACGCTACCGAGTTGGCGCCATAGGCTGCGCTTTCGTTGCCATTGGCGATGGCGTTGGCGCCGGTCGCCGTGCTGTCGTTGCCGAATGCCGAAGAGCCTTCGCCCGTTGCCGTGCTGTTGCTGCCGGTGGCCTGACTGAAGGCGCCGATGGCGGTCGCGTTCTGATTACCGGCCAGCGCCTGGCCACCAACGGCGGTGCCGTTGGTCGCGTCGCTGCCGTCGTTGAGGTTGACCGCCGTAGCGCCGCTGCCGAGCGCCGAAGAAAAATCGCCCTGTGCCGCCGCTGCCGAACCGACCGCAGTCGCCTGCGTCCCGGTGGCATGCGATTGCGCACCGAGCGCGGTGCCACCCAGGCCGCTAGCGAACGCGGTCTGACCCAGCGCCGTGCTCAGATTGCCGCTAGCCTGGCTGTTGATGCCGATCGAGGTGGCGCCATCGGCCAACGCCCATGCGCCGGACCCGAGCGCCACGCTGCCTTGCCCGGTGCTGGAACTGTTGTCGCCGATGGCCAGCGAGTTAGCGCCTGTTGCGGTGGCAAACTGCCCCATGGCAATCGATTCCTCGCCATCGGACCAACTGTCAGGACCCAGGGCCATGCTGTTGACGCCTGCGGCATAGGCTCCCGTGCCCATCGCCAGTGTGTTGTCGCCGGAAGCGCGCGCCGAATTGCCGATTGCCGTGGACTGGTCGCCCACCGCGGAGGCGAACGTACCGATGGCCGTAGCACCCACATTGTTAGCCAGCGCGCCACCGCCCAACGCCATGGCGAAGTTGTCGGTCGCCTGCGCGCCGTCGCCTAGCGCGGTAGCTTCCTGGCCTTTGGCGGTCGCCTGGTTACCGACAGCGGTCGCGCCCTGCTTGCGCGCCACGGCCTTGTTGCCGATCGCCACCGAATCCTTGCCGAATGCCTTGGCATCGGGACCGGCGGCCACGGATTTCTTGCCCGTCGCCGACGCATCATCGCTGCCATCGGCCGCACCATTGGCGGAGAAGTAATGTGCAGCCGACGAAGTTGCGTCGGCCAGTGTGTTCAATTGATCGACGTTCACCGCGTCGGTGCCCTTGGTACCGGCGGCGACGTTGGTGATCTGACGTTCATTGCCGGCACTGCCGACCGACACCGTGTTGGCGCGGTTGGCTACGGAACCTGCGCCGAGCGCCACGCTGTTCTTGGCCGTGCTCTGGCTGTCGGCGCCCAGCGCCATGCTGTTGGCTGCGCGCGCATCGGCGCTATCGCCGAGTGCCACCGCATCCTTGCCCGCCGCAGCACTCTGCGTGCCCAGCGCGACCGCACCCTGCCCGCTTGCATTGGCGCCGTAGCCGCCGATGGCGAGCGAATCGGTGCCCGACGCGGTGGAAGCGTTGCCACCGGCAAAACTGTAGTCACCCGCCGCCTGCGTATCCGAACCGATAGCGGTGGACGATTGTCCTGATGCATTGGCGCTGTCGCCCAGCGCGGTCGCCGATTTGTCCGGCTTGGCTTTTTGCGTGGTCTTGGCTTGAGTCGTCGCAGCTTTAGCGGGTTGCGCTGCATCGGCAGCCAATGCCGGCTGTGCCAGAACGGCAGCAGCGGCCAGCAGCGTCGAGGCCATGAGCGTTCGTGCTACAACACCGGCGCGCGTGCGGCGTGCCGTACCGCCCTTGCCGTTCGCCCTGGCCATCTCGGATGCCACAACGAGCATCCCCAGCGACTTGCTCCATACCTTGCTGTAAATCTTGTTCATGACATTCCCCTTAGCTCACTGCGCGCGCCGCAGCAGTGATGCGTTGAATTGAGCGCTCGCGCGACACTCGCCTTCGGGCCACCACTTCGAAGCGGCCCGCTGCGTCATCGCTGCGTACTGGTGTCGGTCAAGCCAGGTGGCCGCGCGATCGCTCCCGTCGATCGCGCGGCCGGTGTTGCTTACGAGCTATTACGGAGACACGAAGGTCGCCTGTACCGAGACGTTGCTGAAGTCGGCTACGCCAGAGACCAGCAGGTAGTAGGTTCCAGCGGCCGGTACCGCATACACGGCCGATTCGCTGTTGCCCACATGCACCGACGACTTGTCGAAGCTGCTGGTGGTCGGCACATCGCCGTTCTTCACATACAGCGATACGTCGCCAGTGCCGCCGAAGGTGCGCAGTACCAATGCGTGTGCACCGGCTGGCACGTCGATCTTGTACAGCTTCGTATCGCCGGCGTTGCCACTGACTACGACCGCGGCACCATTGGTCAGCGCGGTGGCATCGCCGCCGGGACCGCCAGGATTGCCATCGTTACCCAATGCCTTGTTGACCGCGGCGGCGGCATCGATGATGCCCGCACCGAGGGTCTGGTCCGGCGTACTGGGGAAACTACGTGCAGTGGAGGTGATCAGCGTGCGCACATCGGCCGGGCTCAATGCCGGCAGGCTGGCGGCCTTCAAGGCGCTTATCACCAGCGCGATGGTGCCGGTGACATGGGGCGTGGCCTGCGAAGTACCCGCGTAGCCGCCATAGGTGTAGCCGCTCTCGTCCGGCACGGTGGTGCCATCGTTGATCGCCGACCATACGAAGCCGGCCTGTACCTGTGTGCCGCTGGACGCGTCGTTGGCGTAGATGCCGCCGCCCGGCGAGGCGACCGCGATGCCCGAGCCGAAGTTGGAGTAGAACGCACGCTTGCCGGAGATACCGATCGCACCGACGGCAATGGCACCCGGGCAACTGGCCGGCGAGAAACCGGACACGTCGGCATTGTTGTTACCGGCAGCCACGACCACCACGGTGCCGCGGCTGTTGGCGTCGGCAATCGCTTGGCCGAGCACGTCGGTGGCCGAGCAGCTGCCGCCACCACCCAGGCTCATGTTGATGAGCTGCGCGGGATTCTGGTTGTCCGGCACACCGTCGACATGGCCGCCCGAGGCCCATTCGATGGCATCGGCAATATCGGAGTTGAAGCCGCCGCAATGGCCGAGCACACGCACCGGCAACACCTTCGCGTTGAATGCGGAACCGGCCATGCCGGTACCGTTGTTGGTCAACTCGGCCACCGTGCCCGACACATGCGTGCCGTGCCAGGAGCTGTCCTCGGCCGGATGGGTCGCATCCACGCAACCGCCGTTGGTGGCCAGATACTCGTCACCGGTGGTCCAGTCGCCGGTGTCCCAGCCGCCCGCGGCGCGATCGTCGGTAGAGCGACCGGAAACGAAACCGCTGCTGATGAAGTCGTAGCCGGCATCGCCCAGCGAGGTATCGATATCCGGATGATGGGTCAGGCCGGTATCGAGGACCGCCACAGTCACGCCGGTGCCATCGGCGAGGTCCCAGGCCGCGGCGACATCCGCGCCGCCCTTGTTGGGGTAGCTGGAACTGTCGCCACCGATCTTTTCGCTGGTGCCGTCACCGGCGCGCAGATGCCACTGATAGGCCGCGTAGTACTGGTCGTTCGGCGTGAACGCCGTCGGTGCCAGCATCGCCGACGCACGCGTGTCGCGAATGGCGCGCAGCATCACGTCCGGCTCCACGTGAGCCACGTTCGGATCGGCTGCCAGTTGCTGCATCAGCGAGACCGCTTCGGCGCGGCTCAACTTGCGCGAGATGCTCACCAGATCGGCACCGATGGCCAGCTTGCGCTGGTAAACGGCATTGACAGTACTTGTGCGCACGGAGGCCTTGCCAGCCGCCGCGCGCGTCACCAGACCGGCACGCCCGATGGCTGCACTGACCGCTTGCGTGGCTGCGGCGTGGTCGCGGCGCTGGGTCGAGCCGTCGCGGTAGGTGATGATGAAACGATCGTATGAACCGTTCTCCTGCATCGCACTGGCGTTGATACGCGCCGACAGCGGCGCTGCGACATCGGCCGCGAAAGACGCCTGGCTGCCCAAAGCCAGTGCCAAAACCGCAGCCAATGCATTCAATTTGAAAGCTTTCGTGTTCAAGGCAACCTCTCCCCAAGAAAGACAGTGATCTCGCCGACTCGTTTGTCGACAACCGTCATGTGGCGGTCATCGCCTTTTCGAAATTAGTGAGTACCGATATCGCTCGTCACGCACGAGTTCTTCGCTAAACTCACCAAAAGTCACCGCGGCATTCGGACGGCCAGCCGTCCAATGACAGGGGCACGTCGAACCGCGGCGTACAGGCGAGCTTGGGCAGGGGGATGTATGTGGCAACGCCTTATCGGGTGGCTCAAGCGGCTGCCCATCGACGATCCGGTCGATCTGCGCAATGCATTCTTCATGCAGTTGCTGATGATCTACGAAGGATGCGAAATCCCGCTCAACAAGCTGTACCTGCTTTGCTACAACGCCACCTATGCCTTGCTTCGCCAGGGCAATATCGCCGCCTGGCCTCGCTTTGCGCTGGAAATCGACCTGGGTACCGACCTGGTCATCACGCTTTCGGCATGGTTCGGTTTCTACTTGTTGCGTCGCGGGCGCTTCCGCCCTGCCGTCGCGCAGTTCCTGGCCGTGCTGTTGCTTTCTTCGGCCATTGCCTACAGCACCTTCGGCTACGTGGCCTGGCCGCACGATCTGGTGGCGATCGTTGCGTTGGCGCTGGGTGGCTTGATGCTCGGCCGCACTGCACTGTGGAGCATCTACGGTATCGTGATGCTGGTCTTCGTGGCTGGGATGACCCGCGACCAGTTTCGCCAGACGCATTCGTTGCAGCCGTTGCTGGCCTCGTACGACGGATTGATCTCGCTGGCCTTGAGCTACCTTCTGGTGGTGATCATTCTCGACCGAAGCACCAGCGCGCTGCGCAGCAGCCTGGAGGAGTCGAACCTGCAACGACGCCAGCTGCAACACGAGATGATCGAGCGGGAGCATGCGCAGGAACAGCTGCTGCACGCACAGAAGATGGACGCCGTGGGCCGCCTTACCAGCGGCATCGCGCACGACTTCAACAATGTGCTGGGGATCATTCTCGGCTTCAGCATGGAACGGCATCGGCTCAACGAGCCCGACGCCGCCCTCAATGCCGACACGCAGGCATTGGCCGATGCGCTCGAAGGCGTGGAGATGGCGGCGCGACGGGGTGCCTCGATCAGCGGCAAGCTGCTGAACTTTTCGCGCCACGATGTGACCCATATCGAAACCTTCGACGCAGACGAAGCCTTGCGCGAACTGGTGCCCTTGCTGCGCCAGCTGCTGCCGCCGGACATACGGCTGCTGATCGAATCGTCGCCGTTGCCGCTACCGATCAGTTTCGATCGCAGCCAGTTCGAACTGGCCATACTCAATATCGCCTCCAATGCACGCGATGCCATGCCCGACGGCGGCAGTTTCACCATCTGCGCCACGCGTCATGCCCCGGCGGCCATCAGCATCACGCTCAGCGACACCGGTGCGGGCATGTCCGAATCGGTTCGCCGACGCATCTTCGAGCCGTTCTTCACCACCAAACCCGCGGACAGTGGCACCGGTCTGGGCCTTTCCGTGGTGTATGCGTTGATCGAACGCGCCGGTGGCTCGATCGATGTCGACAGCTCGCCCGGCCATGGAACGAGCCTGACCTTGATCCTGCCGATAAGCGAGCCGGCCACGGTAGCTCCCCGCACGCAACTGGTGGAGGCGCGTCAACGCGTGCGCGTGCTGTTGATCGATGATGACGAAGATCTGCGCACCCTGCTTGCCAACGCGCTTGAGCAAGGCGGCTGCGACGTGTGCATGGCAGCCTCCGGCAACGAGGCCGAATGGCTCGTGCAGACGGCGCGACATGCGCCGCAGATCATCGTCTGCGACAACCGCATGCCTGATACCGACGGCATCACCTTGCTCAGGAAACTGCGCGCACACCTGCCGGGCGTGCCGGTCATCCTGATTTCCGCCTACCTGGAAAGCGACGGGCAACCGTTTCGCAATGAGGACGATTTCACCGAGCGGCTACCCAAGCCGTTTGCGCCCAGCCATTTGCTGGCGCGCGTGTTGAAGGTCGCCGGGGAAAGAGCAGTGATCAGGAGTGAGGAGTGAGTCGCGACCGTCCCTCCAGCGGTACAATGCCCGCGTCAAAATCAACGCCCGACTCGTATTCATATGCGCAATCCCCTGCAAGAACAGCTACTTAAAGCGGGCCTGGTCAAAAAGGGCAAGGTCGCCCAGGTGGTGCGCGAACAGACCAAGCAACGCGAGGGAAAAGCGCCGGTCTCGGCTGACGCGGAGCGTATCGATGCCCAGCGCGTACAGGCCGAACGGGCCGAGCGCGATCGTGCGATTGCCGCCGAGCGCAACGCGCAGGCACATGCCAAGGAACTGCGCGCGCAGATCCGCCAGATCGTGGAAACCAACAAGGTCAAACGCGAAGGCGAGATCGACTACCGTTTTTCCGACGGCAACGCGATCAAGAGCCTGCTGGTCAACGATGCGCTACGCAAGCAGTTGGCGGCTGGCGCGCTGGTGATTGCGCGTCACGACGCGGGCTACGAACTGCTGCCCCGCGCCGCGGCAGACAAGGTCTATGCGCGCGACGCGTCGATGATCGTGCTGGACCATGGCCGCGCGAGTACCGCCGACAGCACTAGCGAAGACGACGAGTATTACAAGCAGTTCCAGGTGCCGGACGACCTGACCTGGTGAGTAACTCGGGGAATGAGTGAGTGCCGAGCTTTTCTCTATCCGCTCGCTACTCTTCACTCATCTCAAATAACCTCAGTTTTCATGGTCGCCCCGGCGAACGCCGGGGCCCAGCGCCTTCAACACGTTGCAGCGTAAGGCGCTGGATTCCGGCTTTCGCCGGGACGACGGGTAGGAAAGGCTTTTTAGTCCTACACCCGCACCATCACATACCCCTCGCGATGCACCGCATTCAACGGCAGCGGCTCACCAAGCACGGTCAAGACCTTCTTGCGCAAACGGTGAATCAGCGAGTCGAGACGATGCGGGTCGAAGTCGTACGCATCGGCGGTAAATAGCGCAATCAACTCCTCGCGCGAAATCACCCGGTTGATGTTCTTCAGGAACTTGTCCATCAGGCGCCCCTCCGTCTTGGTCAACGCCGCCGTGCCACCCGCCGGAGAGATCAGACACCAGCCGTCGGCACCCAGACGCCAACCCCGGGTCAGGGATTCGGGCAAGGTGCAGGCGCTACGCAGCCGCCGCGCCAGACTGAAAAGCGTCGCGCCCAACACATCCAGATCGATCGGCTTGGCCAGATAGGCATCGGCACCTTCGCTGAGGCCCCGCACGCGATCGGTTTTGCGACCGCGGCCGGTCAGCATGACGATGCCGATCTCGGATGTATCGCGGCGCAACTGCCGCGTCACGTCGAAGCCATCGGCATCGGGCAGACCCACGTCAAGCAGCACGATATCGGGACGACGACGGCGCAATTGATCGGGCAGATCCGCCGCCTGGCCGATCGCGACGACGTCGAAACCGAACTGCCGCAGCCGCGGCACCAGGACACGATCACGCAATAAATCGTCGTCTTCGAGCACCAGCACGTGCATCGCCGGAGGTACAGCCTCCATCGGCGGCACGGTCGAAGAAGATAAGGGCACAGACGCAAGCATCGTCGCACAGCCTCCCAGCAGTGGCGGAAATGCTCCGGTGCTTCGATGCACCGGATCCAACGCGCGAGGAGCCCCCTACCCGCAGCTTCACGAGATTGCGCCCGCCCCAGGAGGCCGTCAAGCTTGCGCTGCGCTTTCGTGACCGACATCACTCACGTAATTTGTTACGTCATATTTGGCTATTCAAATCGGTTTTCCACGAGTTAAATCGACTTTTGACCGACGTTTGCGCCGGCCAGGGTGGCAGGTTCTAACGCATGCCCTACGACTGCCCGAGCGGCACGGCAACCTGGCAAGGCTGGAGATAAAAGCCGGTCCAGCGCACAATCGCTCGTTCCGCGCGGCGCTGCCGTGCCTGCCTTCAAGACAAGCCAAGCGCTCGATGGATAGACCAGACCACGCCGCCCACACCCCCTTCATGCGCCAGTACCTGTCGGCCAAGGCCGAGCACCCGGACGTGCTGCTGTTTTTCCGGATGGGCGATTTTTACGAGCTGTTCTACGACGATGCGCGCAAGGCCGCGCGGTTGCTGGATATCACACTGACCCAGCGCGGTCAGTCGGCCGGGCAACCGATTCCGATGGCCGGCGTGCCTTATCACGCCGCCGAAAACTATCTGGCCCGGCTGGTACGGCTGGGCGAGTCGGTGGCGATCTGCGAGCAGATCGGCGACCCGGCCTTGTCCAAGGGGCCGGTCGAACGCAAAGTGGTACGCATCGTCACTCCCGGTACGGTGACCGATGCTGCGTTGCTGGAAGAACGCCGCGACAACCTGTTGCTGGCCATCGCCGCCGGCGCGCAAGGCGCTTACGGGCTGGCCTGGGCGGATCTTTCCAGTGGCCGCTTTCTGCTGAGCGAAGTGCCGACCGCCGAAGCCCTGGCCGCGGAGCTGGCGCGCCTGCAGCCGGCCGAAACCCTGGTCAGCGAAGACATCGCCTGGCCTCGCCTGGTCACCGCCCTACCCGGCGTGCGCAAGCGCCCGCCGTGGCATTTCGACGGCGACGCGGCGCGACGCGAACTCAATCGTTTCTTCGGCACGCGCGGCCTCGATGGCTTTGGCGTCGACAACCTGCCGCTGGCGATTGCCGCTGCCGGCTGCCTGCTGGGCTATGTCGAAGAGACGCAGAAAAGCGCACTACCGCATCTTTCGGGCATGGCGGTGGAAAGCGCCAGCGAAACGATCGCGCTGGACGCGGCCACGCGCCGCAACCTGGAGCTGGACACGCACCCGAGCGGCCGCGTCGAACACACCCTGCTCGGCGTACTCGACGAGACGGTGACGCCGATGGGTGCACGCCTGCTCCGCCGCTGGCTCAATCGTCCCTTGCGTTCGCAGGACATCTTGCGCCGCCGCCATCAGGCGGTGGGCATGCTGATCGAGAATCGCCATTACGAAAACCTGCGCGAACCGTTACGCGGTATCGGCGATCTCGAACGCATCCTGGCTCGCGTGGCGCTGCGTTCCGCACGTCCACGCGATCTTTCCACCTTGCGCGACGGTCTGGCTGCCGCACCCAACTTGCGTGAGCGGATCGCCACGCTCGACAGTCCGCTCTTGCACACACTGGTGGAGAGCATCGGCGACCACGCCGATATCGCTGCCCTGCTGGTGCGCGCCGTGGTGGAACAGCCACCGGTCCTGCAGCGCGACGGCGGCGTGATCGCCGATGGCTACGACGCGGAGCTGGACGAGCTGCGTCGCCTGGCCACCAACGCCGACCAGTATCTGGTCGAGATGGAAGAACGCGAAAAAGCCGCCAGCGGCATCAGTACGCTGAAAGTCGGCTACAACCGCGTGCACGGCTACTACATCGAAATCAGCAAGGGGCAGGCCGACAAGGCACCGACGCATTACACGCGCCGGCAGACCACCAAGAACGCCGAACGCTACATCACCGAAGAGTTGAAAACCTTCGAAGACAAGGTGCTTTCGGCCAAGGAACGCTCGCTGATGCGCGAGCGCGCGCTGTACGAAGCGCTGCTCGACAGCCTGATCGAAAAACTCGAACCGCTCAAAGCCGCTGCATCCGCCATGGCCGCGCTCGACGTGCTTGCCACGCTGGCCGAGCGCGCGGCGTCGCTGGATTGGAGCGAGCCAAAGCTGATCGATGCGCCCGGCATCGCCATCGAGCGCGGTCGCCACCCGGTCGTCGAAAAAGTTCGCGACGAACCCTTCGAGCCGAACGATCTCAAGCTCGACAACGAGCGCCGCATGTTGGTGATCACCGGCCCGAACATGGGCGGTAAGTCGACCTATATGCGCCAGAACGCGTTGATCGTGCTGCTCGCGCATATCGGCAGCTACGTGCCGGCCAGCAGCGCCACGATCGGCCCGGTCGATCGCATCTTCACGCGTATCGGCGCCGGCGATGACCTGTCGCGTGGCCAGTCCACCTTCATGGTGGAAATGAGCGAGACGGCGAACATTCTTCATAACGCCACCGAACACAGCCTGGTGCTGATGGACGAAGTCGGTCGCGGCACCAGCACTTACGATGGCCTGGCGCTCGCCCGCGCCGCGGCGGTACATCTGGCTGCGGCCAGTCGCGCCTACACCTTGTTTGCGACGCATTACTTCGAACTGACCGAGCTGGCCACCGAGTATTCGACCATCGCCAACGTGCATCTGGATGCAGTGGAGTACGGCGAACAGTTGGTCTTCATGCACGCGGTCAAGGAAGGGCCCGCCAATCGCAGTTTCGGTTTGCAGGTAGCGGCGCTGGCCGGTTTGCCAAAGAGTGTGATTGCCGATGCTCGGCGCACCCTGGCCGAGCTTGAACGCGGCATGCATGCGCATGTGGCGAAGCCGGCCGCGTCGACCGATGCATCGCCGCAGCTGGGTTTGTTTGCTGCTGCGCCTTCGGTTGTCGAGCGCGCGCTGGAAGATATCGACCCGGATGCACTGTCGCCGCGTGAGGCGCTTGAGGCGCTTTATCGGTTGAAGCATTTGAAGGGTTGAGGGGAGATCGTCCCTCAACCCCATAATAGGCATCGCCTATGAAGAGCATCAAATCAATCAAATTCCACTAGTCGGCAAACCTCCGTAGATTCCATCCAGGCAGGGCATCGTCAGCCCACTCCCCACACGCCCAGCCAGGATGAAATCAGCCCATGAGCGACCGTAAAACGCTTACTACCGACTCCGGTGCTCCGGTGCCGGACAATCAGAACAGCCTCACCGCCGGTCCCCGCGGCCCGCTGCTGGTGCAAGACCACCAGTTGTTCGAGAAGCATGCCCATTTCAATCGCGAGCGCATTCCCGAACGCGTCGTTCATGCCAAGGGCTCGGCTGCATTCGGCACGCTGACCATCACGCATGACATCACCCGTTACAGCCTGGCCAAGGTGTTCAAGCCGGGCAGCAAGACGCCGCTGCTGTTGCGCTTTTCCACCGTGGCGGGTGAGCGCGGCGCGGCCGATGCCGAGCGCGACGTGCGCGGTTTCGCCTTGAAGTTCTATACCGAACAAGGCAACTGGGATCTGGTCGGCAACAACACGCCGGTGTTCTTCGTGCGCGATCCTTACAAATTCCCCGATTTCATCCACACCCAGAAACGCGACCCGCGCACCAATATGCGCAGCGCCACGGCCATGTGGGATTTCTGGTCGTTATCGCCCGAGTCGCTGCATCAGGTCACCACCTTGATGAGCGATCGCGGCCTCCCCGCCAGCCTGCGCCATATGCACGGCTTCGGCAGCCACACCTATAGCTTCTGGAACGAACAAGGCGAGCGTTACTGGGTGAAGTTCCACTTCAAGACCCAGCAAGGCATCAAGAACTGGACCAACGAGGAAGCGGCCAAGATCATCGGCGAAGACCGTGAGTCACATCAGCGCGACCTGTACGAAGCCATCGAGCGCAAGGAGTTCCCGCGCTGGACCATGTATGTGCAGGTGATGCCCGAAGCCGATGCGGAGAAAACCCGCTACAACCCGTTCGATCTCACCAAGGTCTGGCCGCACAAGGACTATCCGCTGATCGAAGTGGGCGTAATGGAGCTCAACCAGAACCCGGAGAACTATCACGCCGAGGTCGAGCAATCGAGTTTCTCGCCAGCCAACGTGGTGCCCGGTATCAGCCACAGCCCGGACAAGATGCTGCAGTTCCGCATCTTTTCCTATGCCGACGCAGCGCGTTATCGCCTGGGCGTCAATCATGATGCGCTACCGGTCAATCGCCCGCGCTGTCCGGTGCACAACTATGCCCGCGACGGTCAGATGCGCTTTGACGGCAACGGTGGTGGCAGCGTCAATTACGAGCCCAATTCGTTCAACGGTCCGGTACAGGATGCCTCGGCCAAAGAACCACCGTTGAAGATTTCGGGCGATGCCGATCGCTACGACCACCGGGAAGGCAACGATGACTACACTCAGGCCGGCGATCTATTCCGCCTGATGAACGAGCACCAGAAGCAACAGCTGTTCGGCAATATTGCGGCCGCCATGCAGGGCGTGCCGGAAACCATTGTTCGCCGTCAGCTGGGGCATTTTGGCAAGGCCGACCCGGCCTATGCAGCAGGCGTGGCCAAGGCGCTCGGCCTGACGTTGTAAAACGCTCCACCCGCATTCCCCGCGCATCGTGAGTCAGCAGCCCACGATGCGCGGGGTTTTGCGTCAGCCCTGATCCTGATCCTTGAAGCGCATGAGCTGCCGCCGTTCCTGCTTGTTCGGTCGTGAGGGCGGGCGCAACAAGCCGCCGTTGCGTGTGCCGCGCTCGGCACGGGCGACTTCGCGGGCCGCGATGCTGGCTTCGCTCTCACGATAGAGTGTCTGCGCGATCGATGCCGGGCCACGTTGCGCGGACAAGGCGAGCACTTCGACTTCGAGGCGTTCCTCGCCACGGCTGATCTTCAGCGTGTCGCCGACATGCAACGTCTTGGCCGGCTTGCAGCCGGCACCGTTCACATCGATCTTGCCGCCCTCGATCGCCTGCTTGGCGATGCTGCGCGTCTTGAAGAAGCGGGCGGCCCATAACCATTGGTCGGCACGCACCTGGGTTGGCGGGTTGGCGTGATCTGTCAACATGGGCGCATTATCCCGTATATCGATTCCCGGCGAGGTGTTTATGGATCAACAAACGCAGACTTATATCGTCTACGCCTTGCTGCTGATACTGGGCTTTGTCATCGGCCGCGTTACCGCGCGCCAGCGTCCGCAGCACGAGCGGCGCCCCAAATCCGTTCAAGCCAGCTACAAACCACCGGCAGCACCACTGATGGACAGAGACCTGGAAAGCCAGGTCGTTTTGCTGTTGAGCCAGCGCAGCAAGATCGAAGCGATCAAGCTGTATCGCGAGCATACCGGCGTTGGTTTACGCGAAGCCAAGGATACCGTCGAGGCGATCGCCGCTCGACGCCACCTGGATCTACGCTGACAACAACCAATTCCCGAGGGGAATCGTCACCAGCGACAGCACGATACCCGCCCCGAGCACGGTGTTGGCCAACGTGGGTTCGAGTTCGTATTCGTCGGCAAGAATTGCCGCGGAAATCATCGGTGCCATCGCGGCCTGCAGAACGCCAACGGTCAGAGTCAATCCATGTACGCCGGTTGCGATGCCGAGCAGCCAGCAAACCAGTGGTGCAAGCGCGAGCTTCCATGCCAAGCCCAATCCCACCACTTTGATCTGCCCTTCGCCAGGATGCAGCTTGAACTGCAAACCGACCGAAAACAAAGCGAGCGGGGTCAAGGTTGCGCCCAACGGCGCCAGTACGTCATCGACCATAGGTGGCCAGCCGCCGCATAGACCTGCCAGCACGCCCACCACCAGCGCAATGAACGGCGGAAAGCTGAGGATGCGTTTCGCTATCAGGCCTATTGGAGGACGACGTCCCGCATAAAGCGACGCCACCAGTACCCCGGCGGATGCCAGCAAGGGAAAGCAGCCAAGCTGATCGGCTACCACGGCAACCGCCAGGCCTTCCTTGCCGTGCAGGGCCTGCATCATGGGGTAGCCCATGAACGAGGTGTTGCCCAAGCCGCACACCAGGATCAGCCCGCCGACACGCTGGCGCGACCAGCCCAGCCATGCGCCCAGCGTGGCAAACACCAGCCAGGAGCCACCGAACGTTATCGCCATCGCCGCGACGGGAAACCATAGCTGCGGATCGAAGTGGATCTTGGGAATCAGCCCCAGCACCAGCGACGGCAGCGCGACGTTGATCACCCACCAGTTAATGCCGGGCACGATGCCCGCCGGCGGCTTTGCCCAACGCGCAACGGCGATGCCCAGGAGCAGACAGGTAAAAAGCAGCAGCAAGGCACTCATCAGTCGTTTATTCCACGATCGGCATGGCATTGGCCGTGACAGCACGCCATCGGCGGATATAACGGACTGCGAGCGCGATAAGCACGAGTGTTCCAACCACCGAGGGAAGTATCTGGCTCCAAGGCTGCAACCCACGCAGGAGATTACCTGCACCCGCCGATAGCATGGCGAAATACACGCCGGTCATCTTCAGGCCATGATCGAGCGGGCGCACGCGACGAAGCCAGAGCTCACCCCAGAAACCACGAGACAGATCGTAGATGGCCACGATCGCCACGTAACCGATGGTGGAATAGCCGATCGCCGGCGTGAAGGACGCATTGCCCTTCCCCATCGACATGATGAAAAACCCGCAGGCCAGCAGGGTCGCTCCTGCAAGGGCGGCATCGAGCGGGCCGGGTGGTGACGTGCGCAGATACAACGCGCGCAGGCTGCTCACGTATTGGTAGGCCGCCGATAGCGTTACTGCCACCAGCGTCATGGGCACAGGGAAAAATACATCGGCGATCGCGGCCGTGGTCAGTACGACACCGGCAAGGCAAACGAACAGGCGGCCGGCGCGCCGATGCATCGTGGAACCCTTGCGCGAGCACAGCGGCAGCAAGCCTACCAGCAGGCCGAATGCGCCCATGGCGATATGTGCGCCAACATTGAGTTGATGCCATGACATAGGCGGCTATCCCCTTGGCCTATGTTCAACATAGCACGACAAAAAAGGCCTTCGGTTATTTACCGAAGGCCTCTCCTTATATCGTCATCCCGGCGCAGACCGGGATCCAGTGGCTCCGGTTTCCGGTTTTCGCGGCAGAGCAAATGCTTGATGACTTCGCGACAACCCAACCACAACGTCACTGGATCCCGGCCTGCGCCGGGATGACGAGTAGGAGGTGGTGCTTAGAAATTTCTGTCCGTCACCATCAGCCCAGTAAAACGCGATTCATCCGCTGCACAAACGCCGCCGGATCCGGCAACTGCGCCCCCGCGGATATCTCCGCCTGCTCAAGCAGCAGGTTGGCCAGATCCTTTGCCTTGCCGGTATCAGCCTCCGCCTCGACGCGCTTAAGCAAGGCATGCTGCGGATTGATCTCCAGCGTCGGCTTGCTTTCGGGCATGTCATGACCGGCTTCGCGCAACAGGCGCGCCAGATGCGGGGCCATTTCGTAATCGCTCAATGCCAGACACGACGGTGAGTCGGTCAGGCGGGCGGAAACGCGTACGTCGGCCACGCGATCGCCGAGCAGCTCTTTCAGCTTGACCAGCAACGGCTCGGCGGCCTTGGTGGCTTCCTCCTGTTGCTTCTTGTCGGCTTCGTCCAGCGGCAGCTCGCCCTTGGCGACGTTCTTGAGCTTCTTGCCGGCATACTCGTTGAGGCTGCCAAGCATCCACTCGTCGATACGATCGAACATCAGCAGGACTTCGACGCCCTTGGCCTTGAAGGCCTCTAGCTGCGGGCTGCCGACCGCCGCCGCATAGCTGTCGGCGGTGATGTACCAGATCGTGTCCTGGCCCACCGGCAACCGGCCGACGACATCGTCAAGCGACACGGTCTGTGCCGCGCCATCGCCCTTGGTCGAAGCGAAACGCAGCAGTTTGGCGATGCGTTCCTTGTTGGCCTGATCTTCGGCGATGCCTTCCTTCAACGTATTGCCGAAGGCCTTGTAGAAGGTGGCGAATTTTTCCGGCTCATCGCGGGCCAGCTTTTCGATCAGGTCCAGCACGCGCTTGACGCAGGCCGCCTTGATGCGATCGAGCTGACGATTCTGCTGCAGGATTTCACGGCTTACATTGAGCGGCAAATCATCCGCGTCGACCACGCCGCGCACGAAGCGCAGATAGTTCGGCAGCAGCTCTTCGGCGGCATCCATGATGAAAACACGCTTGATATAGAGCTTGAGCCCCTTGCGCTCGTCGCGCCCGCCCATCATCAGATCGAACGGTGGCTGCGCCGGGAGATAAAGCAGCGTGGTGAAACTCTGGCTGCCCTCGACGCGGTTATGCGTCCAGGCCAGCGCATCGTTGAAGTCGTGACCGAGCGACTTGTAGAAGCTCTGGTAGTCCTCGTCGCTGATCTCCGATTTCGGCTTCGTCCACAGCGCGGAGGCGGCATTGACCGTATCCCATTCGCTGCCCGGCTTGCCGTCTTCTTCCTTGGGCATGCGAATCGGGAAGGCGACGTGATCGGAGTAACGCGTAATCAGCGATTTCAAGGTCCAGGGCTTCAGGAACTCGTCTTCGTCGGCCTTCAGATGCAGGATCACCTGGGTGCCGCGCTCGGACAATTCGGTCGACTCGAGCGAATACTCGCCCTTGCCGTCACTCTCCCACTTCACGCCTTCGGTAGCGCCGGCGCGGCGGGTCAGCACGGTGACGCGGTCAGCGACCACGAACGCGGAATAGAAGCCCACGCCGAACTGGCCGATCAGGCGCGCGTCGGTCTTCTGTTCGCTGGACATCGCTTCGAGAAAACGACGGGTGCCGGAGCTGGCGATGGTGCCGATGTTGGCGACCACTTCATCGCGCGTCATGCCGATGCCGTTGTCGCGCACGGTCACGGTGCGTGCCTGCGGGTCCCAACTGACATCGATATGCAATTCACCGTCGCCGCCGAGCAGGTCGGGCTGGGCAATCGATTCGAAGCGCAGCTTGTCGCACGCGTCCGATGCATTGGAGATGAGCTCGCGCAAGAAAATTTCCTTGTGCGAATAAAGCGAGTGCGTGACCAGGTGGAGCACCTGAGCGACTTCGGCCTGGAACTTATGGGTTTCGGCGGTCATGGCAACTTGAAAGTCGATGGAGTGAGAAAAGGGAAAAAGCGAACGGGCGCCTCAGTCAGGCGCCCGCCTTGCTACCGGAATGTTCAGAACTACTTTTGCAGCGCAGCGATGCGCTCTTCAAGCGGCGGGTGGCTCATGAACAGGCGCTTGAAGCCCCCGGCCAGATGACCGGAAATACCGAACGCGGCAATCGTCTGCGGCAGCGTGGTCTCACCGTGGCCCGCCTGCAGGCGCTGCAGCGCGGAGATCATCGACGCGCGCCCGGCCAGGCTGGCGCCGGCTGCGTCGGCGCGGAATTCGCGCCAGCGCGAGAACGCCATCACGATCATCGAGGCGAACAGGCCGAACACCAGTTGCAGCACCATCACCGTCACGAAATAACCGATGCCGCCGCCATCGCGATTGTCACGACCGCCCGACAGCCAGCTGTCGACCATACGACCGACCACGCGCGCCGCCACGATCACCAGGGTGTTGACCACGCCCTGGATCAGGGTGAGCGTGACCATGTCGCCGTTGGCGATGTGGCCGATCTCGTGGCCGAGCACGGCCGACACCTGCTCGCGGTCCATCTGCTGCAACAGGCCGGTGCTGACGGCCACCAGCGAGCTGTTCTTGCTCATGCCGGTGGCGAAGGCGTTCATGTCCGGCGCGTCGTAGATCGCCACCTCGGGCATGCCGATACCGGCAGCCTGGGCGTGGCGACGCACGGTCTCGACCAGCCAGCGCTCGCCTTCGTTCTGCGGCTGTTCGATCACCCGGGCGCCGGTGGACATCTTGGCCATCCATTTGGACATGGCCAGCGAAATGAAAGCGCCGCCCATGCCGAAGACGGCGGCATAGATCAGTAGCCCGGTCATGCCGCCGTAACCACGGGAGGCAGCCCACTGATCGATGCCAAACAGATGGCAGACGATGCTCAGCAGGAAAAGGACGGCGATATTGGTAAGCAGGAATAATGCGATGCGTCGCATGGCTGTCTCTCGGGCAGTCATGAAAGGGGGTGTAACCCTAACAAGAATCGTGGCTGTACCGGTGAGTTTCAAGGGTAGTCGTGGCTACCCGCTCCCGCCGGCCGTTCAAAAAGCGTTGCGAACTCCGGGGTTCGATCTTCTAAAATCGCACCGATGAGTTACCGCGGACGTTTTGCCCCTTCTCCGACCGGCCGGCTGCATTTCGGTTCCCTGGTGGCCGCGGTGGGCAGCTGGCTTTGCGCGCGGCATGTCGGTGGGCAATGGCTCTTGCGGGTGGAAGACATCGACCCGCCGCGCGAAGTGCCCGGATCGGCGCAGAGCATCCTGGCCGCGCTTCCCGCCTTCGGATTGCTGGCCGATCGACCCGCCATGTACCAATCCGAACGCAGTGCAGCGTACGACGTCGCTTTTGAGCGTCTTCGTGCCGCCGATATGGTGTTCCCCTGCTGGTGCAGCCGTAGCGATCTGGCGGCCAGCAGGGGCATGCACCGCGACGGATATTGCGTCGCAGCATCGGACCCTTTACGACCGCCGGCGTGGCGGATACGCGTCCCGGATATCGAGATCGTCTTTACCGATGGCCTGCAGGGCGAGCAACGCCAGCACCTGCGAGAGGCCGCCGGCGACTTCGTCATCAAGCGAGTGGAAGGTTTCTACGCCTATCAACTGGCTTGTGTGGTCGACGATGCAGATCAAGGCATTACCGAAGTGGTACGCGGCCATGACCTGCTTGATTCGACCGCCAGACAGATCTGGCTGCAACGCTGCCTGGGCCTGACGACACCGGCTTATCTACATTTGCCGTTGGCGCTGGATGATGAAGGCCGCAAGCTGTCCAAATCCGATGGCGCCCTGCCTGTCGATCCCATGAATCCACTGCCCGCGCTGCGTCGCGCACTGGCTTTTCTCGATGTCGACACGTCGAACATCAGCCATGACGTAGACACATTGCTGCAAGATGCGCTGCGCCATTTCGACCCCAGCGCCTTACCGCACTGCAGCGAACGTCACGCGTAATCTTGCTTCGATGAACTAAGCACGATCTTTACGCACAAACAGCGTTCCCGGAACGCCAACGTTCTGCCATGATCCATCGCTAGGCTGTTTGCGTCGGAGTTTCACCGCGTAGACGGTGCTGCGAAATGGACATCCAAACAGTTGAGGAGACGAGGTATGACGCAACGCACGGCATTGGTCACTGGCGGTACTGGCGGCATCGGCAGCGCGATCATTCGTTATCTGGCCCGCCAAGGCCATCGGGTCGCCACCAACTATCGCGATCAGGCCAAGGCCGAAGCATGGCGCGATGCAATGAACCGCGAAGGTATCGAGGTGTTGCTGGTTCCCGGCGACGTGGGTGAGCCCGCCGCCTGCGAAACGATGGTCGAGGCGATCAACAGCAAGCTGGGCCCGGTGGAGATCCTGGTCAACAACGCCGGTATCACGCGCGACACCACATTCCACAAGATGACCTACGAGCAGTGGACCGAGGTGGTCAACACCAACCTCAATGCCTGCTTCAATGTCACGCGCCCAGTGATTGAAAACATGCGCAACAAGCGCTGGGGTCGCATCGTGCAGATCAGCTCGATCAACGGACAGAAAGGCCAGTACGGCCAGGCCAACTACGCGGCGGCGAAGGCCGGCATGCACGGCTTCACTATTTCGCTTGCGCAAGAGAACGCACGCTTCGGCGTCACCGTGAACACGGTGTCACCGGGTTACGTGGGTACGGACATGGTGATGGCGGTGCCCGAGGAAGTCCGCGAGAAAATCATCGCGCAGATTCCGGTGGGGCGCCTGGGCAAACCGGAAGAGATCGCGCATGCCGTGGCGTTTTTCACCGGTGAAGAAGCCAGCTGGATCACCGGGGCGAACCTGGCGATCAATGGCGGTCATTACATGGGGTGGTAACACCGACTGAAGGAACCACAGTTTCCATATCGTCATCCCGGCGTAGGCCGGGATCCAGTGACTTCGGTTTACGGCTTTCGCGATAGAGCGGATTCTCTGTGCTCTCGCGATAACCGATCACAACGCCACTGGATCCCGGCCTGCGCCGGGATGACGAGTCGGAGAGGTTTTTTAGAGGTCCCCGAGGTCGACGACTTCAGCTTTTCTCGAGAATTTTCTCGATCACCTTCCCCACCGCCGCAAACGCGAACGCCCCGGTGACATGGGTCGCCGCGCCGAGACCGCCGCCACAGGCCAGGTTCAATGCATCGCCGCCTGGCGGGCGCGTGCCGCAAACGGTGCCATCGGGCTGTGGATACTGCACGTTCTGCAGCGAGTACACGGCCGATACGCCGAAGTAACGATCGGGGTTGCGCGGAAAGTTGAAATCCTGGCGCAGCTTTTTCCGAATCAGGCTGAACATCGCATCGTGTTCGGTGCGAGAGAGATCGCGCACGCGGACCTGGGTCGGATCGGTGCGGCCACCGGCCGAGCCCACCGTCACCATCGGCAGCTTGCGACGCCGGCACCAGGCGATCGCTTCGAGCTTGACGCGAAACGCGTCGCAGGCGTCCAGTACCACGTCGTAGCCGCGATCGAGCAATTCATCCAAGGTCGCCGGCGTGAGAAACCGTTCGATCGCTTCCAGGCGGATACCCGGATTGATCGCGTGCGCACGCGCGGCGACCACGCCGACCTTCGGCTTGCCGTATTCGCCATCGAGTGCATGCAGCTGACGATTGGTATTGGACACGCACACTTCGTCCGCGTCGATCAGCGTCAATCGGCCCACGCCGGTTCGGGCCAGCGCCTCGGCCGCCCACGAGCCCACGCCGCCGACACCAATGACAGCGACATGACTGCGCGCAAATTTCTCCAGGCTGCCGACACCATAGAGCCTTTCCACGCCGGCAAAGCGCTCGGCATGCTGCGCCTGATTCTGTTGCGCCTGGGTGCTCATGCGCGGGCCTGGATGAAGAAACGGGTACGGCGGGACATGTGAACGAATTCCTGAAAACCAGCGTGTCATTTTATCCGGGAAGCGGCCGCAAAGCCTGTGCTACCCTCCCGCCCTGATTCGAATCGAGAAGGGAACCGACGATGCGTGCCGCTCTATTGATTGTGTTGGGCCTGGTGATCGGCGTCATCGGCACCGTTTTCTCGATGAATGCGCTGCGCGATCGCAACCCCATGCCGCACTCGGTGATGGTGGTGATGTCCCATCACTTCGGCGAACTGGGTAACGCGGTCAAGGCCAAGCAGTGCGACGCCGCCAAGACGCATGCCCAACTCGGCAGCCTGCTGACGGTTTCGCAAGACATCGGACCGGCTTTTCCTGGGGTGGACCAACCGTTCCTGGATGCTGCCGACAAGCTGCACGCGGCCGTTCAGGCCGCCGCCGTGGCCGCACCGGCGGATTGCCCTGCCCTGGCCGCCGCACTCAAGCCGATCGGCGAGGCCTGCCATTCCTGTCATCAGCAGTACCGCTGATCAGAGCTTGACGCGCCCGCGCAATACATCCCAGAACATCACCCAGTCGCCCATCAGGCTGTAAAGCGGATGGCGAAACGTCGCCGGCCGATTCTTCTCGAAGAAGAAATGCCCGACCCAGGCAAATCCGTAGCCCACCACCGGCAACAGCCATAGCCACACCAACGCCCCGCTGAAAACCGCAGCAAGCAAGATCAGCAGCACCAGTGTGCTGCCGACAAAATGCAGGCGGCGGCACTGCACATTGCTGTGCTCGCCCAGGTAATAGGGATAGAACTGGCGAAAGCTGGCAAAGCCGGACATGGGACAAACCTCCGCTGGAGCGATGGCGACAAGCCTAAACCCTAAGACCCGATCGATGCTGCTTCAGCGCTCCGGCAGCGGAATGAACTCCTGATCGTCGCCGGGAATACGCGGAAAGCGCTGCTCGGCCCAGGCCTGTTTGGCCTCTTCGATGCGTTCGTGGCTGCTGGCAACGAAGTTCCACCACAGGTGGCGCTCGCCATCGAGCGGCGCGCCGCCAAACAGCATCACGCGGCTGTCCTGGGTTGCGCGCATGGGCGCGGCCTTCTCGCCTGCCTGCACCGCCACCCGCTGTGAAGCCACCGTCAGATCGCCCCATTGCACCTCGCCGTCGATCACGTGCAAACCTCGCTCGATGTGTTCGCTCGGCCACTCCAGTTCGCTGCCCGCCTTCAGATGCGCCTGGACAAAGAACATCGGCGCGAACACTTTCACCGGCGATTGTTGGCCATAAGCCGTACCGGCGATCAGGACCAGTGACGCGCCATCGCGCTCGATCCGCGGCAGCTGGCTCGCATCGTGATGATGGAACTCGGGATCCACTTCGGCATCGCCCTGCGGCAAGGCCACCCAGACCTGGATGCCGTGCACTGTCTGTCCGTCGCGACGCTCTTCCGGCGGCGTGCGCTCGGAATGGACGATCCCATGACCGGAAGTCATCCAGTTCACTTCGCCGGGACGAATATCGGCCACGCTGCCCAGGCTGTCGCGATGCCGGATGGCGCCATCGAACAACCAGGTGACGGTGGCCAGGCCAATATGCGGATGCGGCCGCACGTCCATGCCGCGACCCGGCGCAAACCGGGCCGGCCCCATATGGTCATAGAACACGAATGGCCCGACGTGCCGCGCCTGCAATACGGGCAACAGCCGCCGTACTACAAACCCATCGCCCAGATCGTGCTGGCGACCATCGATCAAGATCGGCTGCTGCTCCATATCGAACTCCTTACCAGGCCCTGAGATATTGCGCCGGCGCGGCGATATCCGCACCCAGTGTCTTCGCCGCGCGACGCGGGAAATATGGGTCGCGCAGGCTTTCGCGTGCAATCAGCACCAGATCGGCCGCGTCGTCGTCGACGATACCGGCGGCCTGGTCGGCTTCGGTAATCAGGCCGACCGCGCCAGTGGCGATCTTTGCCTCACGACGAATGCGTGCAGCAAAGGGCACCTGATAACCGGGCTCAAGGGGAATTTTGACATGCGGTATCAGGCCGCCGCTGGAGACATCGATCAGGTCGACGCCGAGTTCACGCACCATCGCGGCCAGTCGCACGCTCTGGTCGATATCCCAGCCACCCTCGGCCCAATCGGTAGCAGAAATGCGCAGCCATAACGGCAGATGCTCAGGCCACACTTCACGCACCGCGGCGATCACTTCGCGCACCAGACGGGTACGATTTTCGAAGCTGCCGCCGTAGCCGTCGTCGCGATGGTTACTCAGCGGCGAGAGGAACTGGTGCAGCAGATAACCGTGCGCAGCATGAAGTTCGATCAGTTGGAAGCCGGCTTCCAGCGAGCGCACCGCCGCCGCGCTGAAATCCGCGATCACTTTGGCGATACCCGCATCGTCGAGCGCTTGCGGCACATGCCAACCCTGGTCGAACGGGACGGCCGACGGCGCTACCGTAGTCCATGGATCCTGATCGGCGCGCAACGCGCCACCGCCATCCCAGGGACGCTGCGCGCTGGCCTTGCGGCCGGCATGGGCCAACTGTACGCCGGGGATCGCCCCTTGCGCCGCGATGAAACGCACGATCGGCTTCCACGCATCCAGTTGCTCCTGATTCCACAGACCGACGTCTCCGGGCGAAATGCGTCCTTCCGGCGACACCGCCGTCGCCTCGGTCACGATCACCGCCGCACCGCCGACGGCGCGACTGCCCAGATGGACCAGATGCCATTCATTGGGCACGCCATCGACGGCGGAGTACTGGCACATCGGTGAAATCACCAGCCGATTGCGCAAGGTGAGACTGCGTTGTGCAAAAGGTGCGTAGAGGTTCATTCCGGTCATCTCAAAAGAAAGGCATCACGGCTAAGTGCCCTCACTTCCGGCCAGTTCAAGTGCCGCTGTCGATCCAATCGGCGATATGTCCAGCGATGGCACCCGGCGCTTTCATCCAGCTGAAATGATCCGCGTGCACATGACCGAGGTCGCTCGATGCAAGAACATACGAGCGACGCGACGCGAGCGGCATCTTGTCGATCAACCAGTCGAGCGACGACTGCGGCACCAACCAGTCGTCGTGCATGCGCTGCGTAAGGATCGGCCAATGCAATGCGGCGAGCTTCGCTTCCATGGTGTCCGCCATGCCACGCGCAGCGTATCGCCCGGTACGGCCGGTCCTCGCCCAATCGTCGATCACGCCACGCGCTTCGTTGCCGCCAAAACCGATACGGCGCCCAGGCAGGTGTCCCACCAGTCGCGCCAGCCAGGGCGCAGCGACATAGGCCAATCCGATCAGCCAGGATCGCGGGAATCGCCGCCAGTAAGGCGCGCCACTGGCGACCAGGGCCAGGCCGCTGAAAGCTTGCGGATGGAGCGCGCCGTACACCGTGGCCAGTTGGCCGCCGAGACTGTGCCCGCCGATCCAGTACCGCGCACCCGGCCATTGGCTTCGCGCCACGGCAATGCCTGCCGGCATGTCCAGCTCCAGCAATTGCCGGTATGCCCAATCGGTCTGGCGACCGGCGCGGCGATTGCTCGACCCGATGCCACGCCATTCATGAATGGCCACCGCGATACCGCGTGCGGCCAGGGCATCGGCCAGCGGCAGATAATGTTTGGCGGCCACGCCCAGGGCTGGCATCCAGTAGAGCACTTCATGTACTGGCGTCTCCGGCGCACGCCACAATAACTGTGTGGAGGCTCCATCGGCGGCAGTAACGGGTAATCCAGTTTCGTGGATCGGTGTGTCCGAATCGGCAGGCTGCACGCAGGCTCTCGGCTTTATGGCTATGGTTAAAGAAAAGGCCGGCTAGCGCCGGCCTTTTCTTTAACGACAAACCTAAGCTTCGGAAAGTACCGCTCAGAGCGGTTGAACTTCCTCGGCCTGCTCGCCCTTCTGTCCCTGCACTACCTTGAAACTGACCTTCTGCCCCTCTTTGAGAGACTTAAAGCCAGTGCCCTGGATAGCACGGAAATGGACGAATACATCCGGTCCCTTCTCCCGACTGATGAACCCGAACCCCTTGGCGTCGTTGAACCATTTTACGGTGCCATTCTCACGATCCGACATGACTCACTCACTCCGACTCTTCTCGATACTGAGACAAGTCAGCCTCCCCTCTGGCCGACGACTTACTGGGCATGCAGGAATTCGGGTGAGGCGATGTGAGGATTCTGTGGAACCGAACATCGGGGCACGCACGTGACCTAGCAGACACAGTGACCCCAGCATAACGGATTTTCGGATTACAAGTGGGTATTGGCCGATTATTTGTGCAATTAATCGTCTTCACATTTGGTCATAAAAAAAGCCGGGCATTGCTGCCCGGCTTTTTCTTACAACTTTTGAGCTAGCTCAGGCGACGTTGACTTCGTCTGCCTGCAGGCCCTTCTGGCCCTGCACGACCTTGAAGCTAACCTTCTGGCCTTCGGCGAGGCTCTTGAAGCCATTGCCCTGGATCGCGCGGAAATGCACGAAAACATCCGGGCCATTGTCACGGCTGATGAAGCCGAAACCCTTGGCATCGTTGAACCACTTGACGGTACCGATCTGACGATCTGACATGTAAAACACTCCTAAAGGTATAGAAAGACTCAGTCCGAACCACAAAATACGGCTCGGACGGCTTACTGGTGTGCTAAGGAAACCCTAGGGGTGAGGCGATGAGGCAGATCGCAGATCTGAGGCATCGGGTCACAAAACTCTGGTGACCCCTGGCAAACACAGCTAGCGGATCATAGCCCAGATTCGCGCCATTGCGAATTTATTTATGCGATAACGAGACTTGGATCGGCTTAAGATCGGTCTAAACACGTTCATGCCACAGGTTTTCCTTCAGTTTTCCTTTACCACGAGCATAGTTTAGTGGTCGACAGGGTGGCGACAGGTATGCTGACGCCGCCAAAGCATCCACCGCTACGCAGGAGCGCGCGCATGTTCACTTCCTCAGCTCGACTTGCCTTGCTGGCGCTCATCGCTGGCCTGACCGTGGCCGGCTGTGCGGACAAACCCGCCCGCCATACCACCACTACCGGCAGCACGCACACCACGGTGACCGGCGCGAGCTCTCGCTCCGGTGCCTCGACCAGGCCGAAGCAGACGGCACCAGCCCAGCCGGAAACGTCCTCGGACCTGCCGGCCAAAACTGGCATTGCCGCCTGCGACGATTACCTGGCCAGCTATGTTGCCTGCCACCGGGCTGCTGGCATCTACGCGCCCGACCAGATCGAAAGCCGCTACGACCAGATGCGCCATAGCCTGATCGAAGATTCCCAGGATCCCGACATGCGGCCTCAGTTGGGCACGCGCTGTGTCGCGCTGGCCAACCAGCTGCATCAGGTGCTGCATGGCAAATCCTGTAGCAGTGGGGCCGCGGTAAATGGTGGCGGCCAATAAAGCTGCAGGCTCGCTTCGCACCGCCTTTTGTGCCCCTCACTCCAACCCTCTCCCCTGGCTCAGTGTATGGACCGGGGACATAGGTGACAGGTGTTCGGGGACATGGGTAACAGGTTAATCCATCGGGTCGTTGGCGGTCAGATCGATCCTCCGGACGGGTTGATGGCAAAAATAGACGATCCGACAGTGATCATTTTCCGGATCGGGTCGCACCGCGACAGGTAAGCCCTGCAGGGCTTTGGCGATGCGGTAACTGCGTCCTCGCAAGACGATGCGTCCGCTGCTGTCGACCTTGCGTACCGTTGCCGCGGGTCCGTAATCGATCGGCGGGAGCCGCTCGGGATAGGTGCGCTCGCTCGGGCGATAACGCGAGATCGGCACGGCCAGGTCCAACGCCTGATGGGGCCGTTGCTGGTTGTAGATATCGCGAAACGTATCGAAGGCCTCCTGGGCATCGGCCAGGTCATGCAACACGCGCCG